>NZ_UPHT01000017.1 GCF_900566085.1 Mycobacterium attenuatum | reverse complement strand
ACCCCCACCCACGGTCGCACCCTGCCCCGGACCCACCGGCGAACGCGCCCACTGGTGGTGGTATCAACCCTTCCAACCCCAACCACCACCAACACCCCACTAACGCGGCTACCCGGACCAGCCACCGGCACCGCATCACACCCAAACACCTTGGGACATCGAGAAATCAGCACACAACCCGCTGCTTTCGAATGTTGACAATCGAGGCCGCTAACCAAGCACCCATCGCCGCCGACCCGATACCCAGGGCCTCATCAAGACCCCGCTAACGGCGCCGTTCGCTCACCCGCTCACGCGGGCTCCGCTCACCGGCTCCCGCTAACGGCGCCGTTCGCTCACCCGCTCACGCGGGCTCCGCTCACCGGCTCCCGCTAACGGCGCCGTTCGCTCACCCGCTCACGCGGGCTCCGCTCACCGGCGCGGCTCACCGGCGCGGCTGCCAGAGAACGAGGGCCGTGCTCTTGGGCAACACCGCCAGCTCACGACGTTGATTGGCGCGCAGAACCGCCAACTCCTCGGCCATCTCCTTGATCCTCGCCTGGAGCGCCTCCACCTGATTCGTCAGCTCGATGATGCGCTTGATGCCGGCGAGGTTGACACCCTCTTCCTGCGAGAGTTGCTGCACCTGGCGCAGCAGGTCGACGTCGCGCTGCGAATAGCGGCGCCCGCCACCCGAGGTGCGCCTCGGGCTGACCAAACCCAGCCGGTCATAGTTACGCAGCGTCTGCGCGTGCATGCCCGCCAGCTCGGCTGCCACCGAGATCAGAAACGTCCGCGAGTCGTCCTTTTTAGCCATCAGCGATTACCCGCCCAACCGGCCCTGGGGTTGAAGCCACTGGACCGCTCAGCCGCCGCATAGGCCTGAAGCGCCTCTTCGGCGGCGCCTTCCAAGTTCGGCGGAACGGCCACCTTCACGGTGACAAGCAGGTCGCCGCTCCCGCCGCTGCGCTTGGGCACGCCACGTCCGCGCACCCGCAGGATGCGACCGTCGGCGGTGCCCTTGGGCACCCGGACACCCACGGTCCCGTCCAGCGTCGGTACGGAAAGTGTTGACCCCAAAGCTAGTTCGGCGAAGCTGACCGGAACGGTCACGGTCAGGTCATCACCGTCACGCCCGAACACGGGATGCGGCCGAACGTGCACCGTTACATAGAGGTCTCCCGACGGCGCACCGCGTAACCCCGCTTCACCTTGACCGGGTAGCCTGATCCGCTGCCCGTCTTCAACACCGGGCGGGATCCGCACGTTGATAGTGCGAGTGCGCGTCGTCACGCCAGTGCCTTTGCACTCCTCACATGGGTGCTCGATGATCGAGCCGCTACCCCGGCAATCGGTGCAGGGCTCCGAGAAACCGAATGCACCCTGGTTCCGGTTGATGACACCGGCACCGTTACAGGTCGCGCACACCTTAGGGCTGGTGCCCGGGCGCGCTCCGCTGCCATGGCAGTTGGTGCACGGCGCGGGGCTGGTCAGCCGCAGCGGCATCGCTACGCCCTTGGCGGCCTCCACGAAATCAAGCTCGGTCTCGGTCTCCAGGTCGTTACCGCGTCGCGGCCGACTGGGACGAGCGCTGCCGCCCCGGCCGAACAACCCGCCGAACAAGTCGCCGATATTGGTCCCGCCCGAGCGGCTGGCGGCGTCGAACAAATCATTGAGGTTGAACTCGGCGCCATCGGAGCCATAGCTGCCTCCGCCGAAGCCTCCGAAGCCACCGGAATCGAACCTACGGCCGCCGAACCCGCCGCCGGCGAAAAGCCGGCGCGTTTCGTCGTACTCCTTGCGCTTGGCGGGATCGGTGAGCACTTCCTTCGCTTCAGAGACCGCCTTGTAGCGATCCTCGGCCGCCTTGTTGCCCGGATTTCGGTCCGGATGATTCTCGGCGAGCAGCTTGCGAGCCACCCGCTTGATTTCTTCGGCGGTGGCGTCAGAGGAGACGCCCAGCTCCTTATAGAAGTCTTTCTCGACCCATTCTCGTTGGGCCATTCTGCGTCACCTCCTTACCTTCGTCTCTGTTGTGTTGTTTTCGTCTGTGATTCTCGGCCCTATTCACCGGGCGCGTCGGCGTTATCGCTCGTGTCGGGCTCCTCGGTTTCGACGTGCCCGTCGGCCGGGGGCGGCGTATCCGAGTCGGCCGTGCCGTCGGCAACGGTGTCGACGACGGCGACCAGCGCATTACGCAGGACGTGCTCACCGAGCTGGTAGCCCTGGCGCATGACGGTCCCGATGACCGGCTTGGACCCCTCCCCGCCGTTGCCCTCGTGCTGCACGGCCTCGTGGAGTACCGGGTCGAAGTCCTCGCCCTCGGCGCCGAATGGCTTCAGGCCCAGTCCGGTCAACGCACTCATCAGCTTGTCGGCGACCGCCTTCAGCGGGCCTGAATCCAGGTCACCGTGTTTACGCGCGCGTTCCAAATCGTCGAGAACGTGCAGCAATTGGCTGACGACGGCGGCCTTGGCCCGGTCGGCGGCGGCCTGCTGGTCACGCAGCGCGCGCTTGCGGTAGTTGGCGAAGTCGGCTTGCACCCGTTGCAGGTCAGCCGTCAGCTCGGCAACCTTGTCCGCCCACTTGTCGCTCCCCGCGGGTGCCGTCCCTCCCGGCGTATCGCCGGGAGGGACGTGCCGCACCTCACCCGTCTCGGGATCTATGCGCCGCTTGTCGGTGACCGTCACATGTTCCTGCGGGTTGCCTTCTGAATTTCCGCCGGTCACTTGGCCTCCCGGTCGTCGTCGACCACCTCCGCGTCCACCACGTCGTCGGCTGACCCGGTCTGGCTGTCGCCAGGCTGGGCCGCACCGGCGGTGTCAGCCGCTGCCTGAGTGGCCTCGTAAATTGCCTGCCCGAGCGCCTGCGATTCGTGGCCGAGTTTTTCCATCGCCGACTTGATTGCGGCAATGTCGGACCCACCCAGTGCCGTCTTGGCCTCTGTTACCGCCGCTTCGACCTTGGCCAGCGTCTCCTCGGGCACCTTGGACCCGCCTTCGGCCTCGCGTTGCTCCTTGACAAATTTCTCGGTCTGGTAGACCAGCGTCTCGGCCTGGTTGCGAACGTCGGCCTCCTCGCGGCGCTTGCGGTCCTCCTCGGCGTGCGCCTCGGCGTCCTTGATCATGCGGTCGATCTCTTCCTTGGACAGGCCAGAGCCTTCCTGGATCCGGATGGTGTTCTCCTTGCCGGTGCCCTTGTCCTTGGCGGTGACGTGCACGATGCCGTTGGCGTCGATGTCGAATGTGACCTCGATCTGCGGGACACCGCGCGGCGCCGGCGGGATGCCGGTCAGCTCGAAGGAGCCCAGCAGCTTGTTGTGCGCAGCGATCTCACGCTCACCCTGGTACACCTGGATCTGCACAGACGGCTGGTTGTCGTCGGCGGTGGTGAAGGTCTCCGACCGCTTGGTCGGAATCGTGGTGTTGCGCTCGATCAGCTTGGTCATCACGCCGCCCTTGGTCTCGATACCCAGGCTCAGCGGCGTAACATCAAGCAGCAGAACGTCTTTCACCTCACCCTTAAGGACGCCCGCTTGCAGAGCCGCGCCGATCGCGACAACTTCGTCGGGGTTGACGCCCTTGTTGGGCTCCTTACCGCCGGTGAGCTCCTTGACCAGGTCGGTCACCGCGGGCATCCGGGTGGAACCGCCCACCAGTACGACGTGGTCGATCTGGGACACCGAGATGCCGGTGTCAGCGATCACCGACTGGAACGGCTTGCGGGTACGGTCCAGCAGGTCTTGGGTGATCCGCTGGAACTCTGCCCGAGTCAACTGCTCGTCCAAGAACAACGGGTTCTTGTCGGCGTCGACGGTGATGTAGGGCAGGTTGATCGAGGTTGACTGGCTCGAACTGAGCTCGATCTTGGCCTTTTCGGCGGCCTCACGCAGCCGCTGCATCGCCATCTTGTCCTTGGTCAGGTCGATGCCGCTGGTGCCCTTGAACTTATCCACCAACCAGCTAACGATGCGGTCGTCCCAGTCGTCGCCACCGAGGTGGTTGTCACCGCTGGTGGCTCGGACCTCGACGACGCCCTCGCCGATCTCGAGCAGCGACACGTCAAACGTGCCACCGCCAAGGTCGAAGACGAGGATTGTCTGTTCCTTCTCGCCTTTGTCCAGACCGTAGGCCAGCGCCGCGGCGGTCGGCTCGTTGACGATCCGCAACACGTTGAGGCCGGCGATCTGACCGGCGTCCTTGGTGGCCTGGCGCTGAGCGTCGTTGAAGTAGGCCGGCACGGTGATCACCGCGTCGGTGATGTCCTCACCGAGGTAGGCCTCCGCGTCCCGCTTCAGCTTCATCAGCACGCGTGCGCTGATTTCCGGAGCGGTGTATTTCTTACTGTCGATCTCGATGGACCAATCGCTGCCCATGTGCCGCTTGACGGAACGGATGGTGCGGTCGACGTTGGTCACCGCCTGGTTTTTCGCGGGCTGCCCAACCAGCACCTCGCCGTTACGGGCAAACGCGACGACAGAGGGAGTGGTCCGCGAGCCCTCGGAGTTGGCGACCACGACTGGGTCACCGCCCTCCAGCACGCAGACGACGGAGTTGGTGGTCCCGAGGTCGATTCCGACCGCACGAGCCATGGTGATTCCTCCTGAGTATGTAGAGCTTCGGTACTGCACTATGCTGAGTGAACCCCGCTCAAGCCTGCTCTCACGGGGCCTTACTGTCAACCAGGGTTGAGTCTGGATCACTCAACTTGTCGGTCATGTTAACGGTACGTGCCGCCGTCTTGTTCCCCGGGGTCTGACACCCGGTTGCCTACTCCACTAATTGGCGGGATTCGTCTGAGCCTCCCGGAGGCAAGCCGTCAGGTTGCCGCGGAGTAGCCGTCGGGCTGTCGCGGAGTCGGGCTGTTCACGAGCCGTACCGGAGCACTCGGTGTGCCAACGAATTGCAGCCCATGCGGCTGGAAAAGCTCCTGGTGCCCGCGCTATGGCGTCGACCCATGAGGCCTCATCTATCAAAATGCTCGACGAGCGTGACGTGGCCGCGTCAATGACGCCGCGGCGCCGAACGCCCATCGGCGAGCGTGAGATGGCGGCCCTGAGTGTGTGTTGAGGGTTTCGACCGTGCACTGGCGGTTGAAGTCGCCGGGTTCGGCCCACCCCCAGCACACACTCGACGTCCCCACCACACACTCGACGCCCACAGATACTCGACGCTCACACCACAAACTCGACGCCGCCAACCACACCGCAAATCCGCGCGCAGCTTAGTTTCCCAGGGGTCATGCGTTACCTGGCACCGGTGGGATAGCCTGACAGCCAATCTCGCGGTGTTCCCCCGCACGCCACGCCGATAAGGAATTTGATGGCACCGCCTCCCAGCATGCTCACCCGGGAAGACACGGGTTATCACAAGGACCTCAAAAACCGTCAGCTGCAGATGATCGCGCTCGGTGGCGCCATCGGCACCGGCCTTTTCCTCGGCGCCGGTGGCCGGCTCGCGTCGGCCGGACCGGGGTTGTTTTTGGTCTACGGGGTCTGCGGCATCTTTGTCTTCTTTATTTTGCGCGCCTTGGGCGAATTGGTGCTCCATCGCCCGTCGTCGGGATCATTCGTGTCCTATGCTCGCGAATTCTTCGGCGAGAAAGTGGCCTTCGTAGCGGGCTGGATGTATTTCCTGAACTGGGCTATGACGGGAATCGTCGACACCACCGCGATCGCGCATTACTTCCATTACTGGACGGGTTTCCACATCATCCCGCAATGGGCACTCGCCTTAGCCGCGCTGGTGGTGGTGCTGTCAATGAATCTGATCTCGGTGCGACTTTTCGGAGAATTGGAGTTCTGGGCCGCGCTGATCAAGGTGCTGGCCCTGGTGACCTTCCTCTTTGTGGGCACAATTTTCTTGGCAGGCCGTTTCAAGGTCGACGGTCAGCAGACCGGGATATCGCTGTGGCACAGCCACGGCGGACTCATTCCGGCGGGTCTGCTGCCGCTGGTTCTTGTGACGTCGGGTGTGGTCTTCGCCTATGCCGCAGTCGAATTGGTCGGAATCGCGGCTGGGGAAGCCGCCGAGCCGGAAAAAGTAATGCCCCGCGCGATCAACTCGGTGGTGTTCCGTATCGCGGTCTTCTACATCGGGTCGACGATTTTGCTGGCGCTGCTGTTGCCTTACACCGCCTACCGAAATCACGTGA
Source organism: Mycobacterium attenuatum (assembly GCF_900566085.1). Lineage (GTDB taxonomy): Bacteria > Actinomycetota > Actinomycetes > Mycobacteriales > Mycobacteriaceae > Mycobacterium > Mycobacterium attenuatum. Next base: position 13,750 of record NZ_UPHT01000017.1, on the reverse strand, counting down.
GTCCGTTCGTGACGTTTTTTTCCAAGATCGGTTTTTCCGGAGGCGGCAGCCTGATGAATATTGTGGTGCTCACCGCGGCTCTCTCGAGCCTGAATGCCGGACTGTATTCCACCGGGCGTATTCTGCGGTCGATGGCAATCAACGGCAGCGGTCCAAAGTTCACCGCGCCGATGTCGAAAAACGGTGTGCCATATGGCGGAATCTTGCTCACCGCCGGTATTGGGCTGTTCGGCATCCTGCTCAATGCCATAAAACCGAGCCAAGCGTTCGAAATCGTATTGCACATCGCCGCGACCGGCGTCATCGTGGCCTGGGCGACGATCGTGGCCTGCCAGCTGCGGCTGCACCGACTGGCGAACGCGGGGCAGCTGCAACGGCCCAGCTTCCGGATGCCGCTGGCCCCTTACAGCGGCTATCTCACGCTCGCTTTCCTGGTCGGCGTCCTGGTCCTGATGATGTTCGACAAAGAGCACGGTCCCTGGATGCTCGGCGCGATGGTCGTGGGAATCCCCGCGCTCATCGGCGGCTGGTTTGCGGTACGACACCGTGTCCTGGCCATTGCCCGGCACACCGTCGAATCGACGTCAACCGGCTGACGGCTCATCGATGTCGATGCCGGTGGCCAGGTCGCCGCATTCGACGACCTCGACATCGGGTGTGAGGCGCAAGTAGGCTGCCGCTCCCTGATCGCCCGACATCGCAGCCAGAACCGCAGGCCAGTGGCTGCGTGCGATCACCACAGGATGGCCGGGCCGCTTCCCGAAGTAGGCCCGCGCCAGGCCACCGCGGGAGCTCAACGCCCGCGTGATGACGCGCTTTACCACCGATGCGCCGACATCGGGTGTATCGACGACGTGCAAGACGGCGAAGTCCGCGCGCATGCGATCAGCCTGAGCGAGGCCGGCGCGCACCGACGCGCTCACGCCCTGTTGCCAATCCGCGGCGGTAACCGCGGTGACGCCATGCGGGGCCGCGACCTGGGCAGCGCCCAGCACCAGAATGACGTCGGCGCATCCACCGCCCAGCAGTGCGGTTACTGCCGCTTCCAACCAGTCTGTTACCAGGACTTTCGGCTTTCCGTACCGCCGTCCGGCCCCCGCGGCCAGCAGGACTCCGACAACGCGGTTACGCACAGCCGGCGCTTCGCGTCGCCGTCACAACCCACCGCGAGAGCTGCACTCTCTCATGATGTCATCGCACTTTTCATGAATCGCTCGTACGTCGGCGCGGCACCCCGGCTTGGTCGAGGGCACGACGAGCGCAGCGGTGACACCACGCCTTCGTCAACCCGGCAGCGGCGCAGCCGGGTGCCTCCCAACGTGTCGCGAGCCGGCCTGGCGCCTGCCTTCGAGGACGCCCGAAACGGCGGTTGCCTATCGACGCCGGTAATCACGCTCTCATATTATGACAGTGTTCTTCTCGTTGGTCGGTGACCGCGCTGTGCCTAGCGCCAGGCATCGGATGGAGCGTCATGACTCAGGATTTGCAGGGGACCAGCGCTACCCCGGCGCCCCGCTACGCCGGTACCCGCGTGCAGCGCGTCGAAGACGCCCGGCTGTTGACCGGACACGGCAGCTTCGTCGACGACATCTCGCGGCCCGGGATGCTGCACGCCTGCTTCGTACGCAGCCCGTTCGCCCGCGCCCGGATCGACCGCATCGACTCCTCAGCGGCGCTGGCACTGCCCGGCGTCCACGCGGTGTTCACCGCCGAAGATCTCAACCCCCAGGTGCGCGAGTCCTGGCACGCCGTCGCCGGTAAGGACGTCCCGGACACGCCGCGGCCCCCGCTGGCCGAAGGTCAGGCCAAGTTCGTCGGCGACCCGGTCGCCCTGGTCATCGCCGAGTCCCGCTATCTGGCCGAGGATGCGGTCGAATTGGTCGACGTCGACTACGAGCCCCTCCCGGCGATCGTCGACTTCACCCAAGCCCCATCCGCGGATGTGCTGGTACACGACAGCTACCCGACCAATGTCGCCGGGGGGATGGGGGCGCCGCCGGACGAAAGCCTTTTCGTCGCCTCGCCATACGTGGTAGACGAGCATTTCTCCCAGCAGATCTATCTGCCGGTGCCGATCGAGACTCGCGGGCTGGTCGTCGAATGGGCGGCGGCTTCCGGCGAACTGACCATCTGGGCGTCGACCCAGACACCACACGAATTGCGAGCATTCTGTGCGCGTCTGTTAGGCATTGCCGCACAACGGGTTCGGGTGATCGCACGCGATACCGGCGGCGGCTTCGGCCAGAAGGTCGTCCCGATGCGCGAAGACATGTGCATCATGCTGGCCGCCCGTAAGGTGCCCGCGGCTCTGAAGTGGATCGAGGACAGACGCGAGAACCTGATGTCGGCCGGGCAGGCGCGCCACGTCGACGGCCGGGCCAGGATGGCGTTCGATGACCAGGGCGACATCGCAGCGGCGGACATCAACTTCGTACAGGACATCGGGGCTTATCCGACGCCATACCCCGTGTTCACCACGGCCGCCATCGGCATGTTCTTCCCCGGGCCGTACCGCGTGCCCAAGGCCAGCTTCAACTACAAGACGGTCTTCTCCAACACCGCTGGTCTGGCGGCCTACCGCGGTCCATGGCAGTTCGAAAGCCTGGCGCGCGAAGTACTTCTCGACATCGCCGCGCGCAAGATGAACATCGATCCCGTCGAGCTGCGCCGGCGCAACCTGCTGCGCCGCGACGAGACGCCCTACTTCAACCCCAACGGAATGCCGTATGACCACGTCGCTCCGATCGAAACGTTCGAGCAGGCCGTAAAAATCGTGGACCACGAGGGTTTCCGTAAGGAACAGCGGGAAGCTCTGGCGCACGGGCGCTACCTAGGCCTGGGTTTCTCGGCCTACATCGAGGCCACGGGAGCCGCCACCGGTCACATGGCTACCGAAGGCGCCACCATCCGCATGGAACCGACTGGCAAGATCACCGTCTACGTCAATGGCGGATCGAGCGGAAACAGCTTGGAAACCACCGTTATTCAGCTGACCGCTGACGTAATGGGCGCGGATTTCGACGACGTGGGCACCATCCAGGGCGATACCGCCACCACCCCGTACGGGGCCGGAACCCAGGGCAGCCGTAGCGGGCCGATGACCGCCGGAGCCGTCAGCGAGGCGGGGGGCACGCTGCGGGAGAAGGTTCTCAAGCTCGCCGCACACCACCTGAAGGTAACCGAATCCGAAGTGGAACTGGCACATTCGCGCGCCGCCGTACGCGGCGATCCATCCAGACAGGTGACTTTCGGCGAACTGGCAGACATGGCCTACTACTCACCGCAGCAGTTGCCTGCGGGAATGTCGCCCACTTTGGAAGCAACCGCTCGGTTCTACTCGCCCAACCCAATTCACTGGGCCAACGCGACGCACGCCTGCACCTGCGAAGTGGACACCGCGACCGGCAGGGTCACACTGCTGCGCTACATAGTCAGCGAAGACGTCGGGCCCATGATCAACCCGGCGATCGTGGAGGGCCAGATCGCCGGCGGAACGGTCCAGGGTATCGGTGGCGCATTGCTGGAAAACCTCGTCTACGACGACGACGGCAACCCGCTGGCCACCACATTCGTCGACTACCTGGTGCCCACCGCCACCGACGTCCCGCTGATCGAATACGGCCACGTCGAGATACCGGGTCCGGGCCCGGGCGGATACAAAGGTGTGGGCGAAGGCGGGGCCATCGGCTCGGTGCCCGCAGTGATCAACGCGATCAACGACGCCCTGGCGCCGCTGGGCGTGACCGTAACCCGGCTGCCGGCCAGTCCGGCGTCGATCGTCTCGCTGCTGGAAGAGGCATCACGATGAAGCCCGCAGCCTTCGACTACCACCGTCCCGGCACCGTCGAAGAAGCGGTGGGACTGTTGGCCGAACTCGGCGATGAGGCGAAAATCCTTGCTGGAGGCCAGAGTCTGGTGCCGATGTTGTCGATGCGGCTGGCCTACTTCGACCATCTCATCGACATATCCCGGCTGCCCGAGCTGCGAGGCATCCAAGCCCGCGGCGATCAACTGTGGATCGGAGCGGGCACCACCGAGACCGAGGTGGGAACGAATGCACACGTACGCCATGCAGTTCCGCTGCTGAGCTTGGCGACACCATTCGTCGGTCACTTCCAGATCCGCAACCGCGGCACCTTGGGCGGATCCATCGCGCATGCCGACGCGGCGGGTGAATACCCGGCGGTGGCGCTGGCCCTGGACGCGGTGCTGGAGGTGCTCTCGGCGCGTGGGCGCCGCGATATCGCCGCCGCGGATTTCTTCGCCGGCCTGTGGGAGACGACGATGGCGCCGGACGAAGTGCTCACCGGCGTGCGTTTTCCCCAGTGGGATAGCCGATCCGGCTTCGCCGTGCGCGAATTTGCGCGCCGGCACGGTGATTTCGCGATCGCAGGTGCGGTTATCGCAGTCCGGGTCGACGACCATGGCCGGGTATCGCGCTGCGCGATCGGGTTGTTGGGCCTGGGAGCCACCCCCAAGCGCGCGACAGCAGCCGAAACGGCGGTCACCGGCGTGCCACTGTTCGAGGTGATACCGGAAGAGGTCGGCCGGGCCGCCATGTCGGGACTCGACGACATTCCGTCGGACCTGCAAGGGTCGGCGGCGTATCGCAGCCGGGTGGGTGCGGCCATGACAGCGCGCGCCTGGATCCAGGCAGCCCAACAAGCAAGCGCCGGAGCCACTTATGCATGAGCGATCAGTCACTTTCTCGGTCAACGGCAAGACCGTCGCCGCCAGCATCGAACCGCGGATGACGTTGGCGGACTTCCTCCGTGACAAATGCGGTCTCACCGGCACTCATCTCGGGTGCGAACACGGTGCCTGCGGCGCTTGCACCGTGTTGCTGGACGGCGCAGCCGTGCGCTCGTGCCTGCTGTTCGCGGTCCAGGCCGACGGGATGGAGGTAACCACGGTAGAGGGTGTCGCATCAGCCGGCGGTGAGCTGTCACCGGTGCAGTCGGCCCTGCGCGAGTGTCATGGACTGCAATGCGGCTTTTGCACCCCGGGTTTCGTCATGTCGATCACCGCGTTGCTGAACGACAATCCGCAGCCCACTGCCGACCAGATACGCGAAGCTCTCTCCGGCAACTTCTGCCGATGCACCGGCTACCAGGGCATCATCGCGGCGGCGCGCCGGGCCGCAGAACTAATGACCCACACCGAAGCCGAAGGCGCGTCACTGCGGTAACTTGCCTCACCTGCTGCGTAATCTGAGTTTGGTCTTTGAGAATCTTGGGAGTAGCGCGTGCGGTTATTGCAGATCGGGGCGGTCCTGCTGGCAGCAGGTGCGCTCGGTGCCGGATGCGATTCCACCATTGACGGCAGGCCGATCGCCGAACCGGGTTCAGGGCCGATAGAGCCGTCGTTTCCGACCCCGCGGCCAAGCACCTCGCCGCCGGCCAGCACGGCGCCGACAACGCCGGCCAGCCCGACTACGCCGGCCGGTGCCATCCCGTTGCCGCCCGACCAGAACGGTTACGTCTTCATCGAGACCAAATCCGGCCAGACCCGCTGCCAGATCAACAAAGACAGCGTCGGCTGCGAGGCACCGTTCACCAATTCCCCCATCAAAGACGGCGAGCATGCCAACGGCGTGCACATCACCGCCGCGGGCACGGTGCAGTGGGTCCTCGGCAATCTCGGCGCCATCCCCACGGTCACCATCGACTACAAGACCTACGACGCGCAGGGCTGGACCATCACCGCCACCACCGACGGCACCCGCTTCCAGAACAACAGCACCGGACACGGCATGTTCGTCAGCATCGACCGCGTCAACACCTTCTGAGCCGGGTAGCGCCGCCGCGTCAGTACCATCGGTTTTGTGGCACGCTACGGACCACCCGAAGACTTCCACAACCAGCCGACACAGTATGGCGGCTTCGGAGCGGGCGGATACCCGCCGGCAGGCCGACCCCCGCCGCAGCAGCCAGCTCAGCACCCCGGACCGCAGGCCCAGTACGGGCCACCACCTGATCAACCCCCGCCCGACCATCCCGAGCTCCCCGAGCAACACGACGTCAGCGAAGAGCCCAAGCCTTGGTATCGCAAACCTGCGACCTTGATCGGCTGGGCGCTGCTGTGCCTGATCCTCATCGCGCTCATCATCTACGGCATCACCCAGCTGGTCAGTGACCAGCAGGGCACCAACCCCGCTCCGACCACCACGACGACTACTACCCCCACTACGACCAGCACCGCGGAGTCGACCACCACCACGACTGAGTCACCGACCACGACGACCGCGGAGGCTCCGCCGGCCACCACTCCGCGAGGCCAGCCGCCGGCTCAGCAGCCGACGCAGGCCCCCACGCGGCACTTCCCGCATCTACCGCCGTTGCCCTCGGTGATCACCATCCCGGGAATGCCGTCGCCGATCACGCTGCCGCCGAACCTTCCGTAAGGCTGCTGATCGGTAACGGTCCGCGTGGCTGTCGTAGGCCGGTGGGCTTCGCGGGCTAGCATCTGCGGCCGTGGCCAGGTCCGACCCGCCCGATTACGGCACCGATGACCCGACCGTCTATGGCAATTGCGGATACGGCGACGGCCCAGGCGGATACGCACAACAGCCGCAACCGACGCCCCCCACCCCGGGATGGCGCAAACCGCTGGCATTGGCCGGCTGGGGCCTACTGATCGCAGCCCTCATCGCGCTGATCGTGTACGGCATCATCCAGCTTGCCCATGGGCGCCCCACTCCCGCGTCGGTCACAACCACCGTCACGGTCACCACCACTTCGCCGACGACCACCACAACGGTGCCAACCACGACCACCCGGCCCACGACTACCACCACCACGACACCGACGAGCACGACACCGACGACCACGACCACACCCACGACGAGCACGACACCGACGACCACGACGGCACCCACGACGACCACCACGACACCCACGGCCAACCCGCCAGCCGGAGCGCTGCCGGCGCTGCCGTCGCAAATCACGCTGCCCATACCGACGGTGATCAATTTGCCGCCGGGCCTTTGAGCCGATCCCCCCGATTCGACGGCGGCTATCGTGGGGAACGTCCGTCGGCCACCGCTCGCCGGCACAGCAATGGACCACAGGGGGTGCGAGATGAGCGTTTCGCTCGGGTTGTCGATCGGGGTGGCCAACCTGGTCGCGGCTCGGGTGGATGGCCCTCCGGTCCGACGGGCATCGGTGTTACGGCTGTTCGAGCATCGGGCATCCGAAGTGGGCCTGCCAGAAGAAAATCCGAACTCTACCGAGCCCGGACTGGTGCTGCGCGGTTTCGTCGAGCGGGTCGGCGACCCGGCCCCCCTGGTGGCCGCCGACGGGACAAGGCACCAGGGCGAGGCTCTCACTGCCGAAGCGCTCAACGCCATGGCGCACGCCGTCGGCTACGGCACACCGGTCACGGTCGCGGCTCCGGCGTACTGGTCCGAGGGCCAGTTCGCCGCGCTGCGTGCAGCGCTGCTCACCCAGCCCGCGTTGGCGCCCGACGGCGTGCCAGCGACGGTGCTCTCCGATGCCACGGCCTCGCTGGCGGCGCTGCATGCCAGGCCCGGATGCCCGACCAGTGGCATCGTCGCGCTGTGCGACTTCGGCGCCGGTGGCACGAGCGTAACCTTGGCCGACGCCGGTTCGAACCTTCAGCAGCTGGGTCCCACATTCCGATACCGCGAGTTCTCCGGTGACGAAATCGATCAGCTCGTCCTGGGGCACCTGCTCAGAGTGGCCCCCGATGTCGACAGCACCGAAGTGTCGGCGACCGCAACCCGCATGGGGTCGGTGACGCGTCTGCTTGGTGGCTGCCGCTCCGCCAAGGAGCAACTGTCGGCTGTGTCGACGGCCACCATTGCGACGGGCGCCGCTGACGGGGGTGTTCGGTTGTCGCGCAACGAGTTTGAGCAGTTGATCACCGACCCGTTGGACCGCTTCGGCGGCTTTGTCGAAAACATGTTGCAGCGCAACGGGTTCCGGGCGACGCTGGCCGCTGTGGCCACCGTTGGTGGCGGCGCCGCGATCCCGCTGGTCACCGCTCGCCTGTCGGAACGCCTGCAGGTGCCCGTCTTCACCACGCCGCAACCGATGTTCGGCGCCGCGATCGGCGCGGGTCTACTTGGCCAGGAACAATTGTCGGCGGGCGCCCCGACCGGTGCCGGACCCGCCGTCGACGCCCCGACACACATCGTCGGCGCTGTCGTCCCGCCCACCGACGCAGCCCCAACGGCCTGGGTTAGCCCGCCCGCCACCGAACCGGCATACGTCCCCCTGGCCTGGTCTGAGGACGCCAACACCGGCAACGAACCGGTGCCCTACACCGGCCCCGACGCTACCGGTGAATATGGGCGCACCGCAACGGCTTTCGATCAGCAGAGCAGCCAGCCGCCGGCCACCGAAGCCGAATCTCTGCCGTGGTACAAGCGCGCTGCCGTGGTCTTCAGCCTGGCCGCGGCAGGGCTGGCCATTCTGGTCGCGGTGGTACTGGGACTGACGCTTGGCCCGAGCAAGAGCAAGCCCGTCAACACCACATCGCCGGTCCCCCCACCGTCACCGCAGACGGTGACGGTGGTCGGGCCGAACAACAGCCCCACGGTGACGGTGATAACACCGAACACCACAACGCCGCCGCCGGCCACCACGACAACCAACCCGCCGGTGACCACCACGACCACGGCGACCACGACCACAACCACGCAGCCCTCCACGATCACAACCACCACCACGACTGCTCCACCGACCACGACAACCACCCAGCCGACCACAACAAAGCCGACCACCACCGCCCCACCGACCACTACCGCGCCGCCGACAACCACTCAAAAGCCGCCGACGACGACGGCGGCGCCCGTCACACCGACCACCGCGGCACCGGGGGCCTAGCGCCGTTAACGCCGTGCGGCGAATCCGGCCACCATTGCCTCCGCACTGCGCACCGCCGCGCGACAGACCCTGGTGGTGAATGGATCGTTGAGCGGATGTTCGGCTCGGCGGCGCCAACGTTGCACCGCGGCCAACGCAGCGCGCGGACCGTCAACGCAGTTCTCGGGACTCAGGCCCAGCCGGGCCGCGGGACTGGTACCGGAGCCACCGATGATGCGGCGCAACGACGCGAGTTCATCGGCATTCAATGTCGTTGTCCGCGAAGGCAACAGACTGAGCACTCGGAGTTCCTCGAAAGCATGGGTGTCGGCCAGCAGCGGGTCGATGTCGGCAATCACATACGGAGTGGCCATGACCGGGTGCACCTGCACGAACCGCCGTAACGACACCAACGCGGTATGCGCCTTGAGCATGTCGGCCCGCTGCGCGAACTGCTGATCGATCATATTGCGAAGCTCCACCAGCCCGCTGCGCTCCAGCAATTCGGTGGCCAGCCCCGACGAATCGATGATCCCGGCCGCCAGCAGGGCAATCGAAATGCGGATGCCGAACATGCCGAACCGCTCGAGCAGCTGCGCACGCGTGCCTGCATCCACCGGTAACGAACTATCCGGCCGGACAAAACGATCCACGCTTAGCAGGGCTTTGTTGAGTTCGGCGGCATCTGCGCCAGCCAGTTTCTTCAGTGCGACGAACTCGGCCTGGCGCAGGGTGCGCGCGGTCAGGGCGAGTAGCCCGGATACCGGTACCACCGCCTGACAGACGCCGGTGCGGCTCAGCTCGCTGGTGAACCGCTTGGCCACATCTTTGGCTGACACCATGGCGTCGATGCGCCCCGCGCCGATCTCGTCAGCCCGCGACGCCACACCGATGATGCCCAGCGCGCCCGCCGAACCACCCACGAGCCCGCCTATCTGTTTGAGCAATGCAACGTCTGCGGCGTTGAGCGTGCGAAGCAGGAACACCACCGCGTCCACCCGCGGCACCCCGTCTGCGGGCACCAAGAGCCGTAGGGTGCGCTCGGAGGCGTCGCGCGCCAGCGACGACGTGCCCGGGGTGTCGATGATGGTGGCGCCCGCCAATTCCTCGGCGGGCCACTCGACGTCTAGGTCGACGATGTCGACGGGGTCGAGCCGGCTCAAGTCGAAACTCAGACCGTCCCGATGGGTGATCGGCACATTCGTGCGGCGCCCGCCGCGGTGGTTTGCGGTGACCCGCGGGGCCGGACCGTGCCGGAACCAGGTCACGATCCGGGTTGCCTCGGTGGCATCGGTCGGGGCGATGTCGTCGCCGACAAGCGCGTTGACCAGAGTGGATTTGCCCGCCTTGAGCGTGCCGGCCAACGCGATACGGATCGGTTCGCTCAACCGCGCCCTGATGCGCTCGAGCTCGTAGAAGACATCTGCCCGCTGCCGGTAGGCCGGCTCACCTCGGTAGGCCTCGATGGTTCCACCCAGAATCGCGCGGACCCGATCGGTTGTGCTCACTCTCGTCCTAGCGGCGTCAGCATGGCTTCAACTTGCGCAGGTTGTCGGTCACTTGGTTCAGGATGTGCAGCTGTCGCTCGAGTTCGCGAATCCTGTTGTCGCGCTCGGCTTCTTCCAGGTGTGCCGCGGTGACGGTGGCTTGTAGGGATTCGTTCAACGATCGGGTGAGCTCATTGGCGATATCGCGGTAGTGGTCGCGCAACGTGCGCTGGATCATCTTGAGCCGGTCGCGCGATTCTTTGCCGACCACGAACGAGACGTCGTCGACGAAGCGCCGCACATTGGTCTTGGCCTCGGCGCGGGCCCGTAGCAGCCGGTTCTCCTTGTCCTCCTTATAGGCCATCCGTCCGAGGATCAACCCGGCTCCGACCGACACGGGGTTGAATAGCCCGAGTCCGGCTACCGAGGACAACATGCCGATCATCACCACGCCGCCGTAGGAACCCCGCAAACCGGTGACCATTTTGTGAGCTTTGCCGGCGGGCTTGGATTCCAGCCGGGCCAGCGCCTTGAGTTGGCCGAAATCGCCACCCATGGCGCGCTTGCTGAGCTCCGGGGACACCACCGAATCCAGTCCCGCATCGGTGAACGAGCGGGCGACGTCGTCCGCCAACGCTTCGGCGCGATGATATGCCCAGACGAAGTTGTCCCCGACGGCGGTGGCGATGGCGTTTTCCACGTCGGCGCCGATCTCGGCCCAGTGCAGCGTCGGGTCACACGAATCAATTTGCCGCTCAGCGTCTTCGGTGACCGCGCGGAAGCGTGCCCGCAAGTCGTGGTCCACGTCGGTGCTCAGGTCGGTGAAACCGTCATTGAGCACCTGCTGCCACAACGCGGTCTGCAGCAGCGCATCCTGGGCTTCGCGCTTGCGGCCCTCCAAGTCGGAAGCCAGCCGGTCTCGCATCGCCGGGTCGTTGATGACCGACAATTCCGAACCGACGGATATCGCTAATTGCTCTGCCGCCGAATGTATTTCACGTAGAACTTCGTCGCGCACCCGGTCGGTCTCACGGGACAGCACCTTTTCGCTGAGGAACTTCACGATCGCCGGGAAGTTGGATTCTTCGTTGAGTTCCTTGTCGTTCAGCGTGACGGCGTGACTGCGCAACAGCGACGAGACTCCGATGATCGGCATGGGCACGCGGGCCCGCTGCAGGTGCGCGGCGTTGGTGTTGACGATCTCGCGCCAATGTGGGTACAGGTCGGTTTTGGTGGCCACCACCACCCCAACCGGACAAACCTGGTGAGCCTTACGTAAGAACCACATCTCCGGTTCGGTGAATTCCTGGCTGGCGTCGCTGACCATCAGCAAGGCGTCGGCGTCGGGCAGCAGCCCCAATGTTGCCGACAGATGCGGCTGCCCGTGGCCCCCCACACCGGGGGTGTCGATGAACGTCAGCCCGCCCTGCAGTAGGGGACTCGGCGCGCCGATCTCGACTCGCAGTACGGCGCGGCCGTGGGCCTGCGGGGCCCGACGCAGATCGGTGGTGATGTCGTCGACCGGAACGTCGACGGCGGTGGTCTCACCGGCGGGTCCCGCGGCCAGGATGATCCGAGCCGACGGCTGGGCGCTGTAGCTGACGACGGTGATCACGACGGTGGCCTCGTCGTCTCCCACTCGCGCCACCGGCAGATTGAGTAGCGCGTTGAGCAGCTGGCTCTTTCCCTGCTTGAGCTGGCCTGCGATCACCACCCGGATGCGCGGGTCGGTGATCCGCTGGCGGGCGCGCCGCAACCGTCCCGCCAGATCACCACGTTCGTTGAGTTCGGCGATCGCGATGGTGTGATCGATCAGCTCGATGATCACACCGACCCGACGCGGGTCATCGGGTTGAGTCACCGCTCTGCCCCACTTTCTCGATCGCCTGCAAATACGGTAGGCGCACGAACCGGCGGGGACCACGAAGGTCCCCGCCGGTTTTTCCGCGCCGGTTTCGCCGAATCAGAACCCGTGCGGACCCATCGGCCCGTGTGACGGCGGCTCGGTGTGGATCGGCGGCGTGTGCGGCACCGGCGGCTCATGGTCGAACACCGAGGGGCTCGGCGGCTCGTGCTGGACTGGCGCCTCGACCGACACATGCTCCTGCGGCGCGATCACCGGCGCGTGCTCAATCGGAGGAGTATGCGACGGCGGAGGAGTATGCGACGGCATCGACGTCGGCATCGGGGCATGCGGCGTCGGTGCGCTGATCACCGGCGGGTTCACGCCGGTGGGGCCGACCGTCGCCGGGTCGTGAATGACCGGACCTTGAGCCGCGGGACCCGCCATCTGGCCATCAGCCCCGGCGCCCACGCCACCCTGGATGACCGGACCGTGGGCCGCGGGCACGGTGGGGCCATGCTCAACTGGCGTGCTACTCGTACTACTCACACCGCCGCCGAGCGCGGCGCCTTCCTGGCCGAGGATGCCGCCATGCGCCCCGCCAGCTGCGGTTCCGCCAATTCCGGCTTGACCACCGATGCTGGTCTCGCCGCCGACACCGGCAGCTGTGCCGCCCAGCCCGGTCACCGTTCCGCCGCCCAGCCCGGTAGCGCTGCCGCCGCCGAGTCCGGTGGTTGTGCCGCCGGCGACGGTATGGGTGCTTGCGCTTGTCCCAGCTGGAGCCAGACCCGCCGATTGAGATGCCGCGTGGGCACCCAGTGCGGTGCTTTCGCTGGTCAGGATGTCGCTGCGGCCGCTCGCTCCAAGGCCCAAGCCGACCCCGCTGGTAACACCGGTTTGACCGCCTACGCCGACGCCGGCCAACGGACCGGAGATGTGCGGGGTAGCAGCACCGCTCAGGGCAGCGCCTTCGCTGGCGATCAAACCAGCCTGGCCGGTTGCCCCCAACGATGCGGTGCCGCCAATACCGGGCAGTCCGCTGACGTTGGTTACGCCAGCGATCCCACCACCCGCTGAGGCGGCTGCACCACCGCTCAACGCTGCGTGTCCGCCTATGCCGAGACCGGCCTGGCTGGCGATGCCCGCCTGACTGGCAATACTGGCCTGACTCGCAATACCCGCCTGACCAGCGATACCCGCCTGACCAGCGATACCCGCCTGACCAGCGATACCCGCCTGACTCGCAATACCGGCCTGACCAGCGATACCCGCCTGGCCAGCGATAGCGCCACCGGCAGTTGCGGCCGACTGACCTCCAATACCCGCCGCTCCGCCGACAGCGCCACCAGCCTGGCCGCCAATGCCACCCTGGCCGCCAACACCGAGCTTGCCGCCGAGACCGCCACTGGCCTGACCACCGATCACGCCACTGGCCTGACCACCCAGGCCGCCGCTGATGCCACCGCCAATCACGCCACCGGCTTGAGCGCCAACCACGCCACCGGCCTGACCACCAATCGCACCAACGGCTTGACCACCCAGACCAAACGCGGCACCGCCCCCGAAGGCGGCATCCCCACCGAGCCCCCACC
>NZ_UPHT01000111.1 GCF_900566085.1 Mycobacterium attenuatum | reverse complement strand
GGGATGCCGGGCGGGATGATGGGCCGTGGCGGGGCTAATCCGCATGTGGTGCAGGCACGCCCGAGCGTGATACCGCGCACCGGCGTGGGTTAGAGCACAAGACATCGGTCGAGGTTTCAGCGGCGCGGCACAAAAACAGGACTGGGTCCGCCGGCGGCTCCGTCGGGCCTGACCGGCACCGAGTCGGCCTCACCAGCCGGCTCCCTAGGCCTAGGGCGCGGGTAACACCAACCAACCCCCGTGCTACCCGCGCCCTCATCATGTCAGCCGCACAGGACCGCGGCGGGCCGTGGTCTCGGAGCCGTGATGGCACGGTGCCGCGGCCGCAATAGTCGGGCCGCTATCGCCGCCCTATATGTGGCCTATTCCCGTGGTCATCAGAAATACGCCCAGCAGGGCAGTCACGACCGCGAAGATCTGTTGCCGCCGAGCTTTGACCCAGCGCTGCAGCACCGACATGATCTGGCCGGTTTTCGCCGGCGCCGCCAACTGGCTGGCGAGTGGCAGCTCGACGAATGCCAGCGCGACCAGGCTGTAGACCCCGGCCGCGGTGACCTGAGTCGCCACCGCGGCGCCCGAGGCCAGAATCGCGGTGAGCGCTACCAGAAACCGCAGATCCACCAGCATTCCGACCCCGAGGACGAACGCGACCCGTAGCGGGCGGGCCTGCAGCGCAAACTGTGCGCGCGCCGACAATCTCGAGATCGTCGTGGAGGTCCGCAGCTGCAACTGCGACGGATTGCTGCCCGACATACCCAGCCGCGCCCGCAGCCCCGGTGAGGCGCCGACGGCCAGCCCGGCGATCAGCAACGCCGTCACACCCATCGCGATCTGAACGTGCCCAGCGGTGGAAGTGGCGGTGGCAACCTCCACCCGGTGCATGACGTCGAGTGCGAAACCTCGTAGACCGAACAGCACACCCGTAGCCAGAGCACCGCTGGTAGCAATGCCGCCCAGCCAGAACGCGAGGAGCTGGCCGAGGGCTCGAGGCCGCGACGAGAGGAGAACGCTGATCCCGATCCGCACCGGGTCGGCCGTCGCCACGAGCGCTAGCACGAGCACCGTACCCCACATGGCAACGGACGCTACAACGACGGTGACGAGGACGAAACCCGTTCAGGCATTGGTTTTTCCGATCACGACCGCGTTACCCACGGGTGGCATCATTCTTGGCCTCAGACTAAGAGTGTCGATGCCGAATCCTGACGTGCGGAAGGCAGAAAAGCGGGCGCTGACCTCCAATGATCGAGGCGATCGCAGTGCCGGCACCGAGTCGAGAAATGGCAATCTGAGGGATCGGTTAAGAATGTGGGATTCAATAAATTTTTGTCTTGAAGACCTTTAGTCCGATGGATTGGCACTGTGGTGCCCGCAAACGGGCGGGCGCCGCGGCACAATAGTCCGGATCGTTCGCCTCGATATCGCGGTCGGTCCGCTACCAAGCGCCGCCATCGCTTCCCGCCGGCTTAACCAGGTGCTTGCATCGCCGAGCCGTGGCCGCGGCTGCCCAGCGATGTGAGCCGAGCAGGTCTTGGTCCTCGGCCCACCGGGTCGCCGGTCCAGTTTCAGTGCCCTGGCCGCCGCTTTTGCAGCTTCGGCGGGGTGGCTCGACCAACCGGAAATTCGCGACCGCACAAACGCCGCAACCGAGCACGGATCCGCGGCAAGCAGTCGCCGCACGTTTGCTGCGAGGAAAAACCCGGATACGACACGCCGGGGCGCGTGCCGCGATCGACCGACGCCGGAACTATACCGTGGGCTGACACGTGCGCAGGGAGGCGAATTTCGTGACGCAAAACCCGTTCCGGGGAATGTCACGCCGCGAGTTTCTCGCAAAGCTGACCGGAGCCGGCGCTGCGGCGCTGCTGATGGACTATGCCGGCCCGGTGATCGAAAAGGCTTACGGCGCGGGCCCCTGCTCCGGGCATTTGACCGACATCGAACACATCGTGTTGTTGATGCAGGAGAACCGGTCATTCGACCATTACTTCGGCACGCTTTCGAGCACCCGTGGTTTCAACGACCCGTCCCCGGTATTCCAGCAAAAGGGCTGGAACCCGATGACGCAGGCGCTCGACCCTGCGGGGACCACCATCCCGTTCCGTCTGGATACCACGCGCGGGCCCATCCTGGACGGCGAGTGCGTCAATGATCCCGAGCACCAGTGGGTCGCTATGCATCTCTCCTGGAACGGTGGGGCAAACGACAACTGGCTGCCGGCGCAGGCGAACACTCGTACGACGCCGTTCGTCCCTATGACGATGGGCTACTACACCCGCCAAGACATACCGATCCATTACTTGCTGGCCGACACATTCACAATTTGCGACGGCTATCACTGTTCACTGCTGACCGGCACCCTGCCCAACCGGTTGTACTGGCTGAGCGCCAATATCGACCCGGCCGGCACCAACGGCGGACCGCAACTCGTAGAACCCGGATTCTTGCCCCTGCATCAGTACAACTGGCGCATCATGCCGCAAAACCTCGAGGATGCCGGCGTCAGTTGGAAGGTGTACCAGAACAAGGACGCCGGACGGTTCATCAATACGCCCATCAGCAACAACGGGCTGGTTCAGGCCTTCTCGCAGTCCGCGGATCCGCGCTCGAACTTGGCCCGCTTCGGCATTGCGCCGAGTTATCCGGTGGATTTCGCGGCCGATGTCAAAGCCAACCGGCTACCGCAGGTTTCCTGGCTGGTTCCGTCGTTCATCCAGTCCGAACACCCCGCTTTGCCGGTCGCGCTCGGCGCGGTCGCCATGGTGACTGCGTTGCGGATTCTGTTGTCCAACCCCGCGGTATGGGAGAAAACCGCGCTGATCATCAGCTACGACGAAGGCGGTGGCTTCTTCGACCACGTCACGCCCCCGACGGCGCCGCCCGGCACACCCGGCGAGTACGTCACGGTGCCAGACATCAACGCGGTGTCCGGTTCCGGTGGTATCCGAGGACCGTTGGGTTTAGGTTTTCGCGTTCCGTGCTTGATCATTTCTCCGTTCAGTCGCGGCGGACTGATGGTGCATGACACGTTCGACCACACCTCGCAGTTGAAATTGATTCGCGCTCGCTTCGGCGTGCCGATTCCCAATTTGACTGCCTGGCGCGACAGCGTCGTCGGCGATATGACCTCCGCGTTCAACTTCGCAACACCGCCGAACCCGACCAAACCGAATTTAAGTCATCCGTTGCTGGCGGCCGTGCCGAAACTTCCGCAATGCATTCCCAACGTCATACTGGGTTCGACGGACGGCGCGCTGCCGTCCATTCCTTACCGGGTGCCTTACCCGCAAATGATGCCCACCCAGGAAAGTGGCCCCGCTCGCGGGATTCCGAGCGGGCTTTGCTGAACCACGACCGGCGCGCCGAGATGGTGGGTAGGCCGGCGGCCAAAAGATTTGCTGCGCCCGGTATAGAAACGTCAGCATTCGATGGCGAATGGAATTCGAAACGCCGGTTGGCTTAGTAATGTTGATGGCCCGCACAACTATACCGTGATCAGAAATGTGCGTAGCGGCCGCCGAGGAGGGAGTGTGGGAAGCGAGCACCCGATTGACGGAATGACTCGTCGGCAATTCTTCGTTAAAGCCGCCGCCGCCACCACCGCCGGTGCCCTGACGTCATTAGCCGCTCCGATTATCGAAAAGGCGTATGGCGTCGGGCCCTGCGCGGGACATTTGACCGATATCGAGCACATCGTGCTATTGATGCAGGAGAACCGGTCATTCGATCACTATTTCGGCACCTTGTCCGGCACCCGTGGCTTCAACGATCCGTCGCCGACGTTCGCGCAACAAGGCTGGAATCCAGCGACACAGGCGGTCGACCCGGCCGGCACCACCATTCCGTTCCGATTCGACACCACCCGGGGGCCGCTGCTTGACGGTGAATGCGTCAACGACCCCGATCACGGCTGGATCGCCATGCATAACTCCTGGAACGGTGGTGCCAACGACGGCTGGTTGCCGGCGCAGGCCGCGTCCAGTCCGCTACAGGGCAACGTAGCGGTGACGATGGGTTACTACACCCGCCGCGACCTGCCGATCCACTACCTGCTTGCCGACACATTCACCGTTTGCGACGGCTACTACTGCTCGCTGCTGGGCGGGACCACGCCGAATCGGCTGTATTGGATGAGCGCCTGGATCGACCCGGACGGAACCAACGGCGGCCCGATTCTGATCGAACCCAACATTCAGCCGCAGCAAAAACTCAGCTGGCGCATCATGCCGCAGAACCTCGAGGACGCCGCCATCAGCTGGAAGGTCTACCAGAACAAATTTCTAGGCCCGCTCAACAATACGGTGGTGGGCTACAACGGACTGATCAACGATTTCCAGCAAGCCGCCGACCCGAGATCCAACCTGGCCCGCTTTGGCATCGCCCCGACCTATCCCGTCGACTTCGCCGCTGATGTTAAGAACAACACGTTGCCCAATGTCTCCTGGGTGCTGCCTGGATTCCTGTTGTCCGAGCATCCCGCACTACCGGTTTCCATCGGTGCCGTCGGAATTGTCGACGTGCTGAGGATTTTGCTGTCCAACCCGGCGGTATGGGAGAAGACGGCGGTGATCGTCAACTACGACGAAAACGGCGGTTTCTTCGACCACGTGACACCGCCGACGCCGCCGCCGGGTACGCTAGGGGAGTACGTCACCGTCCCGGATATCAATGCGGTGTCGGGTTCCGGCGGCATCCGGGGGCCGATCGGCTTGGGGTTCCGCACCCCTTGCATTGTCATTTCGCCCTACAGTCGCGGCCCGCTGATGGTCCACGACACGTTCGACCACACCTCGACGCTGAAATTGATCAGTGCGCGGTTTGGAGTCCCGGTTCCCAATCTCAGTGCGTGGCGCAATGGTGTGGTGGGCGATATGACCTCGACATTCAATTTCGCCGTCCCGCCGAACCCGTCGAAGCCCAACCTGGACCATCCGCTGCTGAAGTCTGTTCCCAAACTGCCGCAGTGCGTTCCCAATGCGGTATTGGGAACGACGACCAAGACATCAATTCCCTATCGGGTGCCATTCCCGCAGATGATGCCCACCCAGGAAACGTCACCGATGCGTGGCATTCCCAGCGGACTTTGCTGAATCGAACGGAGCAGTCACCGTCGTCACCCTTCCGCGATTCGGTCACGCGGCACCGCTTTTGCTAGCCGAGCGCGAGCGGGCAGGTGCCGTGTCTGCCAGCGGCGGACGGCGATCCCAACCTGGCAAGAGTTTCTGCGCCCAGGCTTTCCACGCAGGCCCGCTCCTGCCGAATATGCCGGGGCCAGACAACGGGACCGCACATGGAATTTCCGTGGGTTCGGCGGTCTCGATGCGATCGGTTCACGGTTCAACCGGAAAAGCGGACCGAAAAATGCTGAATGCGCCCGGACACGCCGGTTTGTGTTTCGCGTCCGACTTCGGTCACGCCTATACGGTCGACTCAGATCGATAGAGGAGGACCGGTGGGCCGCAGTGCATTTGCTGGGATGTCGCGTCGCGCGTTCATGGCAAAGGCCACCGGGGTCGGCGCGGCGGCATTTCTCAAGGACTGGGCCGCTCCGGTGATTGAGAAGGCCTATGCGGCCGGCCCTTGTTCGGGACATCTGACCGACATCGAACACATTGTGTTGTGCCTGCAGGAAAACCGGTCGTTCGATCATTACTTCGGCACGCTCTCCGGCGTAGACGGGTTCGACACCCCGACGCCGCTGTTCGCGCAGAGGGGCTGGAACCCGCAGACGCAGGCGGTTGACCCGGCCGGCACTACGGTGCCGTACCGCATCGACACGACCCGGGGGCACAACGGTGTTGGCGAATGTGTCAACGACCCCGACCACCAGTGGATCGCCGCGCACTTGTCGTGGAATGGCGGAGCCAACGACGGCTGGCTTGCAGCGCAAGCCAGGACGCGGTCGCCGGCCAATACGCCGGTGGTGATGGGCTACTACGCGCGCCCTGACATCCCGATCCACTACCTGCTCGCTGACACGTTCACCATCTGCGACCACTACCACTCTTCGCTGCTGGGCGGGACGATGCCCAACCGGCTCTACTGGATCAGTGGCACCGTCAACCCTGACGGTGACCAGGGGGGCCCGCAAATCGTCGAGCCGTCCATTCAGCCGAAACTGACATTCACCTGGCGCATCATGCCGCAGAACCTTTGCGACGCCGGCATCAGTTGGAAGGTCTACAACAGCAAGTTGCTGGGCGGCCTCAACGACACGTCCCTGAGCCGCAACGGTTACGTGGGCAGTTTCAAGCAGGCCGGAGATCCGCGGTCGGACCTGGCGCGATACGGGATCGCGCCAAGCTATCCCGCCGACTTCGTCCTCGACATCATGAACAACAGGCTGCCGCAGGTCTCCTGGATCGTGCCGCTGACCGTCGACTCCGAGCATCCGTCCTTCCCGATCGCCGTGGGTGCCGTCACGATCGTCAACCTGATCCGGGCGTTGCTTCGCAATCCGGCCGTGTGGGAAAAGACCGCGCTGATCATCGCCTACGACGAACACGGCGGGTTTTTCGACCATGTCACGCCGCCCACCGCGCCGGTGGGAACGCCGGGTGAATGGATTCCCAACAGCGTGGACATCGACAAGGTCGACGGCTCCGGCGGGATCCGCGGACCGATCGGTTTGGGGTACCGGGTGCCGTGTTTCGTTATCTCGCCCTACAGCCGCGGCGGGCTCATGGTCCATGACCGGTTCGACCACACCTCGCAGCTGCAACTTATCGGCAAACGGTTCGGTGTTCCGGTGCCCAACCTGACCGCCTGGCGGGCCGGCGTGACCGGGGATATGACGTCGGCATTCAATTTCGCCGCACCACCTGACCCGTCGCGGCCCAACTTGGACCACCCCGCCCGGCAACTGCCCAAGGTTGCCAATTGTGTGCCCAACGTGGTTCTGGGGTTTCTCAACGAAGGCCTTCCCTATCGGGTGCCTTATCCGCAGACGATGCCGGTCCAGGAATCCGGGCCGGTCCGCGGAATTCCCAGCGGCATCTGCTAGCCAGCGCCAACGCTTTTGAATGCAAATTCTGGCCAGGCCTTCACTTTGGACACTTTGGCGGCTGCCATGCGGCGGCGGTATGTGGGGGCGCCGATCACGCGGCACGTTCGGTCGTTGCGAACGGCGATCGCGCAGCCTGCGACCCGCGTTGGGGGCCTGCGCACCCCGGCGCCTGCGGCATGCAGAGAAATCGGAAAAATGGGGATAATTGCCGCGGGATTGTCATACGATGCGAAGTGCTTGATGGTTGATGGTTGCCATTGAGGGTTGGTTTTTTGGGAAACGGCACTGGAAGGGGACAGCGTGCTTTTGCCTCTCGGTCCGCCCTTGCCGCCCGACGCCGTGGCGGCGAAGCGCGGTGAGTCGGGGATGCTTGGCGGATTGTCGGTTCCGCTCAGCTGGGGTACGGCCGTTCCACCGGATGACTATGATCACTGGGCTAAGGAGGACGAAGCGGCCGAGGTCGCCGTCGTTCCCGGTGCCGTGGATCCAGAACCCGCCGAATCCAGCACCGACGAGTGGGACGAGTGGGCGGAGTGGAACGAGTGGGAGGCGGCCAATGCCGAACCTCGGTTCGAGGCGCCGCGTAGCAGCAGGGTCGTACCGCATTCTCCGGCGGCCGGTTGAGAGAAAGGGGTGACTGTCGTTCTTCATGACCGATTGGTGACTTCGGTATCACCGCGGTCGGCACTAACTAGGAGCCAATCTGCACAAATAACTCCCGACTAAGAGCCCAGTTGACTATATAAGCCCAGTTGACAAGGAGACAGGCAACATGGCAACACGCTTTATGACCGACCCCCACGCGATGCGCGCGATGGCGGGCCGTTTCGAGACGCACGCTCAGACGGTTGAGGACGAGGCCCGCCGGATGTGGGCGTCCTCGCA
>NZ_UPHT01000027.1 GCF_900566085.1 Mycobacterium attenuatum | reverse complement strand
TGTTACCGCCAGAGGTCAATTCGGCCCGGATGTATACCGGTCCGGGATCGAGTTCGCTGCGGGCCGCCGCGGCCAGCTGGCAACTACTGGCAGCCGAACTGCGCTCCGCGGCCAGCATGTACCGATCGGTGGTGATGGACCTGGCCAGCATGCGGTGGACGGGTCCGTCGTCGATGTCGATGGCCGCCGCGGTCATTCCCTATGTGGAATGGCTGGCCGTCACCGCCGAGGAAGCTGGACAGACCGCGGCCCAGGCAACCGCCGCCGCGAGGGCCTTTGAACAGGCCTTCGCCATGACGGTTCCGCCGCCGCTGATCGCCGCCAACCGCGCCCAGCTGCTCGCGCTGATCGCAACCAACTTCTTCGGCCAAAACACCGCCGCGATCGCCACTACCGAAGCCCAATACATGGAGATGTGGGCCCAAGACGCCACCGCAATGCACGACTACACCCTCGCCTCGGCCGCAGCATGGAAGCTGACCCCGTTTGCCTCCCCGAAATCCGACACCAACCCCGGCGGGATCAGCGCCCAACACGCCGCAGTCACCCACGCCGCCACCAAGGGCCCCACACCTTCGAACAAGGGCAACTGGATCGGAAACCTGCTCAAAGACATCGGAGAGGCGTTGACCGCGGTCGGCCTACCCGAGGTCGGGCTGCCCCTCTACGAATTAGGCGTATTCGTCAACACCCTCAAGCTCCCCAAGATCCTCAAAGACGACTTCACCGCCCTTGATGCCCTGTTCGCCTGGTATTCCACCATGGGCTCGGTGACCGGCGTCAGTGGCATGGCAAACGGGATCATCAACACCGAAAAGAGCCTCGGCTTGATTTCCGGCGTGGCACAACCAGTGGCCGAAACCGTCCCCAAAGTCGCTCCGGCACTGCTGGCCCCACTCAATGCCATCGCCAAATCGCTATCCGGGGCAACCATGCGCGCCGGTGGCCTCCTGGGCGGTCAAGTCTCGGCCGCCGCGCGCAGCGCAGGCACCATCGGGCAACTGTCGGTCCCCCCCTCCTGGGCCACACCGCAGGCCACCGTCGCCGCCAAGACATTCCAGGCCGCCACCCCCCTGACCACACTGCCCACCAGCGATGCCGCACCCGCGGCGATGCCCGGCCTACCCGGAATGCCCTCGGCCGCAACCGGACGCGCCGGCGTCGTACCCCGCTACGGACTCCGAATGACCGTCATGTCTCGCCCACTATCCGGCGGCTGACCAAACCCTCCTGGCCAACTTCGCCGCCCCTGGCTAGGTTGACCGCACATACACCCACGGCTTTCACAGCAAAACACGCTGAGCGCGCACCCCCGTGCACC
>NZ_UPHT01000226.1 GCF_900566085.1 Mycobacterium attenuatum | reverse complement strand
TACGGTGCAGGTTGGGGACAATCATGCATGCGAATTGCGCCGTTGGCACTGCGTGACGGGGATCGGCAGAAATTGGTGTCGTTGACGCGTTCCTCGACGGTCACCGCCGGCGCTGCGCAGCGGGCACGGATCGTTTCGCTGGCCGCTGATGGGGTGTCCAACACTGAGATCGCCGCTCGTGCCGGGGTGTCGCGGCCGACCGTGATCGGTTGGCGTGCCCGTTATGAGCAATCGGGTCTGGCCGGGCTGGTGGATCGGGCACGGCCGGGTCGGCCTCGCGCGCTCGATCATGGTGAGATCGTGTCTGCCACCTTGACGCCCCCACCCCCCAAACTCGGTGTCACACATTGGAGTTCACGGCTGTTGGCCAAGTACCTGAGGATCAGTTTCTCGGCGGCGGCCAAAGCCTGGCGCGAATACGGGATCCAGCCCTGGCGGGACGAGACATTCAAGTTCTCCACCGATCCTGAGCTGGTCGCCAAGGTCACCGACGTGGTCGGGCTGTACCTGGATCCACCGCAGAACGCGATCGTTTTGTGCGTGGACGAGAAAAGCCAGATCCAGGCCTTGGATCGCACCCAGCCGATGTCGCCGATGCAACCGGGCCATCCTGAACGGCGGACCCATGACTACGTTCGTCACAGCACCACAACGTTGTTCGCCGCGTTGGAGGTTGCCACCGGCCAGGTCGCGCGGATCTGTCAGGACCGGCACCCCCATCAGGAGTTCCTGCGTTTCCTCAAGCACGTGGCCCGCGCTTGCCCCGACCAGCAACTGCACCTGGTCATGGACAACTACGCCGCCCACAAGCGAGTCGAGGTCCGCGACTGGCTGGCCCAAAACCCACGCATCCAAGTGCATTTCACTTCGACTTCGGCGTCCTGGCTCAACCTTGTCGAGGTCTGGTTCGGGATCATCGAACGCCAAGCCATCCACCGCGGCAGCTTCGGCAACGTACGTGAACTGACTCAAGCGATCCGCACCTACATCACCAGCTGGAACAAACGCGTCCACCCATTCGTCTGGACCAAGACCGCCGACGAAATCCTCAAGAAAGCAAACCGTCAACCAACTTCAAACACGGACCACTAG
>NZ_UPHT01000004.1 GCF_900566085.1 Mycobacterium attenuatum | reverse complement strand
GCGCCAGCGGATTGGCATTGGCCGATTCCGCGGCCGCATACGAACTCGCACTCGCCGTCAACGACTCGACGAACTGCTGGTGAAACGCGCTGGATCGCGCGCTCAGCGCCTGATAGTCCCGGGCGTACGCGGCAAACAGCGACGCCACCGCCGCCGAAACCTCGTCCTGAGCCGCTGCCGGAATTCCGGTGGTGGGCAGCGCTGCGGCTGTAGTTGCGGAGTTCACCGCCTGGCCGATGGTCGCCAATTCGGCGGCCGCGGACGACAGCAGCTGCGGAACCGCCACCACATTGGACATCGCCGTTCCTCCGACCAAGCTATATAATCAAACGCTTGATCATATCGGTTTCCGACGCTCCCGGTGTCGCTATCACCCAATAATCAATCAATTGATAGTATGTCGTCCGGCTATTCCGGCGAGCGATGACGGAGGCGAGGGGTCCATGAGAAGCCGCGCCGCCATCCTCTACGAGTACGGCCGCCCGTGGACCGTCGAAGAGTTCGACTTGGATCCACCCCGTTCCGGCGAAGTGCTGGTGCGTCTGGCTGCCACCGGGCTGTGTCACTCCGACGAACACATCCGCCAGGGCAGGCTCGCGCCCCCCGCGGAAACCCTGCGCGCCCTGGGACTTCCGGAGATGTCACCGACGATCGGCGGACACGAGGGCTCGGGCATCGTGGTGCAGGTCGGTGAGGGCGTCCGGCGCTTTGCTCCCGGCGATCATGTGGTGACCTCTTTCGTCGCGGTGTGCGGTCAGTGCCGGTGGTGTGCCTCCGGCATGGAATACCTGTGCGATACCGGGGCCGGGACACTCGCGCCCGGTATGCCGACCGACGGCACGTTTCGCCACCACACCGTTGACGGGCGAAACCTGGGTCACATATCCAAGATTGGGGCATTTGCCGAACACACCGTGGTATCGGCCGATTCGCTGGTCAAGATCGATCCCGGTTTCCCGTTGGTGCCTGCGGCGCTGCTGGCATGCGCAGTTCCGACCGGATACGGTTCGGCGGCCCGTCGGGGCGGGGTGTGCGGCGGCGACACCGTGGTGGTCATCGGCGCCGGCGGCATCGGCACCGCCGCCATTCAGGGCGCCCGGATCAGTGGGGCCGCCCGCGTCGTCGCCGTCGATCCCGCCGAATTCAAGCGCCGGTCCGCGCCGACATTCGGGGCCACGCATGCGGTGGCGACGGCACCAGAAGCGTTCGAGCTGGTGCGCGAACTAACCCGAGGCGTGATGGCCGACGCTGTTGTCGTCTCCCCCGCGATGATCGAACCGGCCGATGTCGAAGCGGCACTGCGGCTCACCCGCAAGGGCGGCACATGTGTGCTCACCGGCCTGCCCGCACCGAACATATCGTCGGTCGACCTCACGTTGCAGAATTTCATTCTGATGAATAAGACGTTGTGCGGCACCGTCTTCGGCTCCTGCAATCCCAAGAGCGACATCCCGCTGTTGGCCGGGCTGTACGAGTCCGGGCAGCTCCTCCTCGACGAGATGATCACCAAGCGGTACGCGCTCACCGAAATCAACGGCGCCTACGCCGATCTCGCCGCGGGCGAATTGATCCGCGGAGTCATCGATTTCGACCTTGGCTGAGACGCGCTCGGTCCCGCGTTTCCCAACGGGCAGGCGGTGGTTTATCGATAGCGCCCGCCGTAATCGCCCGGTGGGATGCTTCTCCCAAGCTGTGTCGGCTCGAGTCGGGCGACGGCCGTCATCTGTCGACTCACATGCTGACCGGGTCGAATGCTGCGGTGCTGCCGTATCCAGCGTGCGGCGGTGCTGCCGTATCGAGCGTGCGGCGGTGCTGCCCTATCGAGCGTGCGGTGACGGCTTTCAGCGTGCACGCAGGGCGGGGATTCGCTGTTGAGACCGCCATGGCGACACACTCGACGCCCACCACTCACATTCGACGCCCACCACTCACACTCGGTGCCCACCACTCACGCTCGACCCCACCGCTCACATTCGACCCCCACAGCTCACGCCAGCGAGAAGGCATCTGCGGCAATCAGGATGACGGGCCCGGGTCTGCCGCGGACGTAGAGCCGAACAGCGCGCCTCTGACCAATACCTTGGCCGAACTTAGCGCCGCGTGGTACTCATCCGGGGGCAATGTGGCGGCCAGCTCAGTCAGGCCATAGATCAGCGCGTAAATCGCCTCCACTGTGGCCCGCGGATCTGGGTGGTCACCGAGTTCGCCGCGTTGACCCGCATCCCCGATGATGCCCTCGATGATTTCGCGGAACGTCGTGAATTCGCCGTCTTCCACCTCGGGGGCTGCGGACGGGTCGGAGCTCACGATGTTTCCCGCCCGGATCGCCCACTCGAAGGCGGCCAAATCCGGGTATTCACGCATCAATTGGCCGCATTCGTCGAGCACTGCTTCGATCCGCTCGACGACGTCGCCGGGCCCTCGCGCCGCGTCCCACAGCCGCGGCATGGCCGCCTCGGCTCTGGCCGCAATGGTCGCTTTAATCAGTTCCGACTTGTTGGGGAAGTAGTTGTACAAGCTGGCACTGGTCATGTCAGCCATCCGCGCGATCTCGCGGATTGTGGCCTGCGAGTAGCCGACCTCGGCCACGCAGCGCATCGTCGCGACGATGATGCGCCTACGGGTCTCCTCGCCGCTTGCGCCGACGGGGCGACCAAGCTGTGCCCGGGTCATGGCGGACCGTGTTCCTCACTGACGTGGGTTGCCTGCCCTTGGCGGGCGGTGTGGTTCGGCATGGTCGAATATATTCGACTGATCGATCAGTTCCAGCGTCCGCGCCCGCGGGCGGCGGGTAACCGACAGACCACGGAGGTCGCCGCGAGGCATGGCCGCTAGCACTTCTGCGTCGGGGTCGCAATTGGGCCGGCCGGTGGGCGCAGATGGTGAGCAGACCCGGCAACGGATCATCGCCGCGGCCATGCGCTGCGTGGCCGAAGTCGGCTATTCCCAGGCCACGATCCGCGAAATCGCCCGTGCAGCCGGCATGACCAGTGGCAGCCTTTATCACTATTTTCCCAACAAGTCCGAGCTGCTCCACGCCACCGGTGAGGAAATCGAGCAAATCGTGTTGCCCCGGCTGCGCGCTGCCACGGCCCGGCCCGGCGACGTCGTCGACCGGCTCGATGCGGTGCTGGACGAGTCGACTCGGCTGATTCACGACTACCCGCACCTGGCCGCGTTCTTGCGGGCGGTCCGTCTCGAAGGCAATGCCCGGTTGTCACGCGGTGCTCCGAAGTATCCCGGCTCCAGGGCACTGCGAGATGTCGTCAGCGAGATCGTCGCGGACGCGGACGGGCAAGGCGTGTTGTCCCCAGATACGGGCCCGGCCGGAGCGGTGGAAGCCATCTGCGCGTTGACCCGCGGCCTGTCCGAGCAGGCGGCCCGGTTGGCGCCGGAGGCATACGCAGCAACACTGGGCTCAGCAAAGAGACTGATCCGGGGAACGCTGTTCGCGGGTGCCGGCAGATCGGTCAGCGGGTAGTGATGCCTCTGCTCACCGCGCTACGGCTGAACATGACCAATATCGCCGACCCTGCGGCCCGCCATACGGGTCGGTATCAAGCCGCGCTCGAGATGGCCGAGTTCGCCGATGCCCACGGTTTCACCGCGGTCAGCGGCGAAGAGCATCATCTGGCCCACACCGGCTGGCTGCCGTCACCGCTGATCCTGGCCGCTGCGGTCGCCGGGCGCACGCGCAGCGTGCGCATCAGCATCAACGCTCTCATCGTCCCGCTCTATGATCCGATTCGGCTTGCCGAGGACATCGCCGTGCTGGACAACCTTGCCCAGGGCCGCTTCAGCCTGGTGGCCGGAATGGGTTACCGGCCTGAGGAATACCACGCCGCGGGCAAGGACTGGTCGCAGCGCGGTGCTTTGCTGGATCGCTGTCTGTCAGTGATGCTCAAGGCGTGGAGCGACGAGCCGTTCGAACATGAGGGCGCGCTCATCAATGTCACGCCGAAGCCGCATACCCAACCCCATCCGATCGTCTTCGTCGGCGGTATGACGGTTGCGGCGGCCCGGCGAGCCGCGCGCTTCGGGCTGCCGTTCTCGCCACCCATGGCGATGCCTGAGCTCGCCGCCGTGTATCAGCAGGAATTACGCAACCAGGGCAAACAAGGCTTTGTCTATCACCCCGAAAACGGCAGCACCGTCACCCTGTTGCACCCTGACCCAGACGAGGCCTGGTCCCGTTATGGCAGTTTCATCATGAACGAGACCGCCGAATACAGCGCCTGGAAGCGGGCGGGCGTGCCGCGGCCGAATGAGAAGCCGGCCGGCTCGGTCGACGAGCTGCGCGCGCTGAACAACGTCGAGATCCTCACACCGGAACAATTGATCGACCAAATTCGCAGCGGCCGAAGGGAAGTCGTGATGAATCCGCTAGTCGGCGGGCTTCCACTGGACGCCGGCTGGGCAAGCTTGCAGCTGTTGACGGACAAGGTCTTGCCGCGGGTATAGGTCACACCGCCGAGTCGTTGCGTACACGCTCGCCGTGGCGTGTGATGAGACGATGCTTCTCCCCTGGGCGGCAGATCCGTTCACCGCACCTACCGACCGGGACATGCTCCCGTCCGAGCGCCGCGAATTCGTGCGCACCCACCGCACCTGTGTCTTCGGATACCGCCGTCGCAGCGACGGCCCGGCCATGTCGATCGTCTACTACATACCCACCGACGACGACGAATTGCTGGTGTCCACCATGGCCGGTCGCGGCAAGGCCCGCGTGATCGGACGCGATAACAAGGTCGGCTTGTGTGTTCTGGATGAACGCTGGCCTTTTTCCTATCTACAGGTCTACGCACAGGCGGCTCTCGACCGGGACCGCGCCCTCGCAGTCGACGTCATGATGGCGGTCGCCGGCCGGATGTCGGGGCGGCCCCTCGGGGAGGATGCGCGCCCGTCGGTGGCAGCGATGTGTGAACGCGAAAATCGCGTGGTCATCCGCTGCAAGCCGTACGCAACCTATGCGACGCCGCCGCGGCACTTGCACCGCAACGACCAGGTGAAAAAGCTCACGCACTGGGTGTCCGGCACCGTGGCCTGGGATGCGCCCGACCCGCCATAACCTGCACTTGCGCGGTCGTTGCGCAGCGTGCCCGCGATCATGACCGGCATAACAGAACGCCGACGCCACCGCGTTCAATACGACATATCTGACCTGGTAATGATACGGTTCGCTGCTGTGGTGGCTCTATCCTTCGTAACCGGCATCCCTGTTGCGGGTATGCCGGGTTCGCCACCTCCCCCGGCGCCGGGGCGTTCGATTGCGACCCTCGAATGTCAGAGCTGAATCGCCGCCGCTTCCTCGGATCGCTCGCCGCCGCAACCGTCGTCGGTGTGGGCGCGGCCCGGTGCATGGTCGACCCGCAGCCGCGCACGTTCGCGCAGGCGGCCCCGGCGGCTGCCACGCCGACTCCCGGCCCGACGGTCGCCGGCCTATTGCCGCCGCCACCACCGAGTACCCGCATCCGGTTGCCCGGCGGCGGGGTGCTCAGCCAGCTTCCCGGCCAGGGTGACTTGCTTGCGCTGACGGTCGACGACGGTGTCAACACCGAGGTGGTGCGCGCCTACACGCAGTTCGCCAAGGACACCGGCATACGGCTGACGTTCTTCGTCAACGGCACATATGACTCCTGGACCGAAAACCTGGCACTGCTTCGGCCGTTGGTCGAGTCCGGGCAGATTCAGCTCGGCAACCACACTTGGTCGCATCCTGATCTGACGACGCTGTCGAAAAGCGAGATAGCGCAACAACTTACCCATAACGACGAATTTCTGAAGAAGACGTACGGCATTGGCGCGAAACCGTATTGGCGTCCGCCGTATGCAAAGCACAATGCGGCAGTGGACGCGGTCGCAGCCGACCTTGGTTATGCGGTTCCCGTGCTGTGGTCGGGCTCGCTATCGGATTCGACATTGATCACCGAGGAATACATCATTAAGATGGCCGACCAATACTTCACGCCGCAGGCCATCGTCATCGGACACCTCAATCACCTGCCGGTAACCCATGTCTACCCACAGCTGGTCGACATCATCCGCGCGCGTAACCTTCGCACCGTCACCTTCAACGACGTATTCCTGCGAACACCATAGCCAGCACGCGCCCGTAAAGTCCTGCGCCACAGGCAATTGTCGCCAACCGGTACATGCGGTTGCGGGCAAATTACCGGCCAGTCACGCCGGCGCACTGCGCGCCCCACGTGGCCGGAAGCATCGGAGCGCGGGCACTATCTCCGAACTCGTCACCAATTACCATGGTCAGCCCTGCCGGGCGCGACAAGGCGTCGCCGCCGGCAAAGCCCGGCGCGCCGGCATCCTGAGCCGGGTCTACTGCGGCGACCGAGGCACCGACGTAACCCGCCGCCCCAGGCGAAGCGAGCTTTGCCTCGGGCACCCCGGCCAGCGCTCCCAGTTGCGGCATCGCTTCGACACTTGCGGCAACGGCCCCGCCGGCCGGCAACGCGCCGATACCCGCCAGCGAAGCGATGGCCGGCAGCACGCCGGCCGGCAGCGCGAACGGCAGCGCCATCGAGCCGCTAGCTGCGGTGGCCAGCGCCGCGCCCAGCATCGGCCACGTGTGAAAAGCCTGGTAGGCCAGCGCATAGATCTGCGGGGCCCATTGCAGCAGGATGGTGAACGGGTCGGCCAGGAAACCGTTGATCTTCTGCAGGACGTCCACGATCGGGTGCACCAGAAACATGACCGCCTCGTGCATACCCCAGGTGCAAAAGTCGACGCAGGCCGACCACAACTCCCAGAGATACAGCAGGTGCACGACCAGTTCCACAAGCACATTCCAATGGATCCCCACCCCGCCGGCGCCGACGAGCGCTCCGGCCTGAGATGCAAGCTCCGAACCGGCGCCGGGCTTTTCCACCACGGGCGCCGGGGCTGGCTGCGGCACCGACGCCAGCGCCGTCGCGGTGACTGCCTCATACACGCACATCGTCGTCGCGGCATGTATCCACATCCGCATGTAGTCGGCTTCGTTGACAGCAATCGGGATCGTGTTTATGCCAAAGAAATTCGTCGCCACCAGCACTGCGTGCATGGCGTGGTTGCCGGCCAGCTCGGCCAGCGTCGGCATCGCGTCCAGGGCGCTGACATACGCCGCCGCCGTGACCTCATGCTGGGCAGCCACCCGCGCACTGTCCGCGCTCGCTTTGACCAACCAGGCCAGGTAGGGCAGGTGGGCGTCAACACACCGCTCACCGCTGAAACCCTGCCACGCGTCGCGGGCGACCATGTCCAACATGGTGGTGAGTTCCGCTGCGACCGAGGAGTATTCGGCGCTTAACGCGGTCCACGCCGTGGCGGCCGCATACAGCGCACCCGGGCCGGGGCCGCTGCTGAGCAAGGCCGAATGCACCTCCGGCGGCGTGGCCATCCAAACCGGCGTCCCAAGAACGACCCGCAATGTCACCGCGCAGACTCTCCGATCCCTATCGACGAGGGCACCCCGTCAACGACCGGAGCAGCCAATTACCTCCGCGGGACTTTAAATCGGATCGAACGTAACTATCGCGAAATGCCGGGTTACCGGAGTGTGTCAGTACGCCGTGAGTCGCCTGTGAGTGAGCTGCTCAGCAACTGTGAGATAACGCTGCGCAAGACGTTGACCGGCGGACTGCCAGCTCCCGGCCGCGGTGACGGATTCACGCGGTCTTGCGTCGCGGAATGCGGCGGGCTACCCAGGAACGGATGTCGTTACTGTGCTCGCCCAGCCGCGGCGCCCTGGTGCGGTAGGTCACGGGCGTGCTGGACAAATTGATGGCGCTGGCCACCTGCCGACCGAGCCTGTCACCGTCTTCGGTATTGCGGATCGGGTGCAGGCCCAGCCGCTCGGCAAGAGCAAAGGCTTCGCCGATGTTGTTGACGGGGCCTGCCGGAACTCCAAGTGCCGACAGGGTTTTCGTCCAGTACGCGGCTGAGTTGGTTGCCAGTGCACCTTCCAGAAGCTCACGCAGCCGCGACCGATTGAGCACCCGCAATCGGTTGGTGACAAATCGCGGATCTCGAGCAAGGCCGGAGACATCCAGCGCGTGGCAGAGTCGACCGAATTGCTTGTCGTTGCCAACGGCGAGCACGATCGGCCCGTCCCCGGTCGCGTAGGTGTCGTAAGGGGCGATACTGGCGTGCCCGTTGCCCAGGGCACGCGGAATCTGCGCGGCCAGAACGTAGCTGGTGGACTGGTTGGCCAGTGCACACAGCAGCGAAGACAACAGGTTCACCTCGACATGCTGGCCGCACCCGGACTGGTCCCGCTCGCGCAGCGCAGCGAGGATGCCAACCGTGGCAAAGAGTCCCGCCACGACGTCCACTAGCGCCGAACCGGCCTTGGTCGGGCTGTCGGGGTCTGCGCCGGTGATACTCATCAACCCGCCGAGCGCCTGGACCAGCAGGTCGTAGCCGGGCAGTTCGCGTCCCGCTGCGGACCCGAATCCCGAGATGCTGCAGTACACCAGAGCAGGGTTCGCAGCACGAAGCCTGGGCTCGTCCAGGCCGAAGCGCGCCATGGTGCCCGGGCGGAAGTTCTCCACCAGCACGTCGGCCTGTTCGGCAAGGAGCCTGGCCACCCGTAGGTTCTCGGCATCGTGCAGATCCAGCACGATGCTGCGTTTGTTGCGGTTGACGCTCAAGTAGTACGCGCTTTGGTCTCCGATGAACGGCGGACCCCAGGCCCGCGTGTCGTCGCCGCCGGGCGGTTCGATCTTGACGATCTGCGCGCCCAGGTCAGCGAGAGTCATCGTGCAGAACGGTCCCGCCAGCACCCGGGAAAAGTCAGCCACCAGCACCGACGACAGCGGCGGTGCCGCAACCCGGTCAGTCATGTCCCGCCGGCCCGAACGCCGCTGGCACCTTGCCGTTACTGCGCGATACCGGCGTAACACCGAACCAGATCCGAGGGGCTTGCGGAGCAATCTCGGCTGCGCGACTGTCGAGTTGGTCGAGGGTCAGGCTGCTGATCGGATGGGTGGTGATGGCAGGTTGTAGGCCCGCCATGCCGCGTGACTCCCGCTGCAGGCGTGCCTCGCGCTCGAATTCGGTCGTCACGATGACCACCGTCGGCACCCCCGCCTGCTCTAGCCGCACCGCGTCATTGACACATGCCGAACAGCATGAGCCGCAGTCACCGATCGCCGTCAGCGCGATGTCATTTTCGGCTGCGATCTGGCTGATCAACTCGGGGTGGGCATCCGAGGAGAAGTGACGCTTGTCGTAATAGTTGACTGCCGCGAAATTTACTCTGTGAGCGACCAATTCGCGCACCGTTGCCCGGAGCAGCTTGGCGGCGTTCCATTTGGTGTTGCTCAGCACACCCAGGCGAAGCCCCGCGGCCCGGTTGGGCCGCGGGGCCATGGGCACAGCTGTCACCTCGATCACGCCGCATGGGTCATAGCTCATCGCGTTCATCGGAATTCCTTTGGTGAGTTGGGACTTTGCGGGATCGATCAGAGCCGGCAGGAGCCATCGGAGCACTCCCGCTCCCGTGGGCTGCCACCGATTCCGGCAATGTCGTCAGCAACTGCGCGCAACACCGGTGTCGTCGCGGTGCTCCAGCCCGGCAGGAACGCCGAAAACCGGCCGGCGGATCCGCCCGCGACAAACAGGTGAATGTCGTCGGGGGTGAAGACGATCGGCACCCGCCGGCCCGACTCGCGCGGATACCACTTCGGCAGGTTGCGGTTGTAGGTGCGCCCGCCGGGGGGAGCGTACCGGTTGCCGTAGCTCACGTGGTTCCAGTCGTTGGTGCCGTTGAGCCACAGGTAGCGACGGACGTCGTCGCGGGTCCAGCCGAACGAGGCGATGGTGTGCGCGTGCTCCACACCGATGACCACCGCGCAGGAGCCGCCAAGCACCGCGTTGTTGTGGGCGATGGTGCCCATCGCCGAGGCGATGGAATCCAGAATCCCTTGCGGGTCATCGGAAATGTGGTTGGTAACGCTGTGCGGCGCTTCGGCGCCGATGATCAGTACCGTGCTGTCGTCCGGGGAGTAGCCATGCTCGACGTGATACGGAGCCCACGGGCTGGCCGCTTCGTTTTCGGCGATACAGAACGTGTACTTGCCGGGGTGGCCCAGGGTGCTCTTGTCGAGCTCGCCGGGAATCCCGCCGCCGACGGTGAGCATGATCAAGCGAATCGCGCGGCCGATGGTGGCATTGGCTCGGTTACCTGAGCCGAATACGTTGCCACCGGAGTTCATTCCGATTCGGCGGGCTATCGGCCCATTGACCACGATAAGCGGTGATACGACGTGCGTGGTGGCCTGAATGCCGTTGAGGTTGAACCGCGCATCGGTCAACGCCAGAACGGCCGCACGCACCACAGGGGCGTATTCGGGTTTGCATCCGGCCATCACCATGTTGATCGCCAGCAGTTCTTGGGTCAGGCTGCCCCATCGGGGCGGGATGCGCGCCACCAGTTCCTGAGGCCGTCCCCCCAACATGTCGAGCACCGCACAGACCCGCTCGGGTGTGGGCGGAACCACGGGCAACCCGTCGCTCCAGGGCTGGTTGAAGTAGTACTCGACGAGGTCGCGTTCGTCGGTGAGCACGGCGGTCATGCGGTTGCCTTCCTCGGGATCTGGTCGCCTTTGGATTCACCGTAGGGCCGCCACATGTTTACTGTCCAAGACATATTCCGTCAGGCAATATATCTTCAACATATGGCGGATCCGGAGCTGCGCTTGCTGCGCTACTTCGTGACCGTTGCCGAGGAACGCCACTTCGGCCGCGCCGCCGAACGACTCCACATCGCCCAGCCGCCGCTGAGTCAGCAGATTCAAAAGTTGGAGCGTCAGCTTGGGGTGGAGCTCATCGATCGTTCCCGCCGTCCGATCGAGCTCACCGATGCCGGTCACGCCCTTTTCGCAGAGGCCACCCTGGCGCTCACCCACGCCGAGCGGGCCTTTGCCGCGGCACGCAGAGCCGCCACAGGACAACTCGGCCACATTCGCATCGGTGCGCTGCAGGCAGCGGTGGACGGCGTCTTGGCACACCTCATGCGCGCACATCGCCGCAACTACCCCGCGGTGAAACTCGAAGTCGCCGTGCTCGATACCGCTGAGCAAATGGCACAGCTGGTCGCCCACCGCATCGACATCGGCTTTGTGCGCGGACCGGTCGACGAGCCGTCGCTCACCATCCAAACCCTGCTCGACGACCCGCTTGCCGCGGTCGTCTGCGTGGACCACCCACTCGCCGAACACCAGCGTCTTGCTCCGTCATTGCTGGCAGACCAGCCGATGATCCTCTTGACCAGAAGCGCCGCGGCCACCACATACGCCGACGTCGTGGAGCTGTTTCGCATGCACGGCATCGAGCCGCCGATCGTCGACGAGGTAGCGCGGATTCAGACAATTCTTGCGCTTGTGGCATGCGGCGCCGGAAGTGCCTTGTTACCAACGTCGTTCATCAACCTCAGCCGGCAGGGCGTCCGGTTCATCCCGCTCGACGGACCGGTGCCCCAACGCCCGCTGGCGTTGGCCTGGCGCACCGCCAACCAATCACCCACGGTGCGTTGCTTTCTCGACGTCGCGGCGGCAGAGTCCCCGCGTTATCTCGACGACCTCCGTCGGCACTATCCGCAACTGGCCCCACCAGCCGTCGAAAGTTAGTCCTCCAGCAACCCGTCGATGAGCCGTCGCAGCACCTGCCCGATCTCGCGGCGGGCACGCTGTTGGTCCTCGGCGGTGGCGATGGCCATGGCCGCCTCGTCGAGGGCGCCGATCATCACCGTGGCCAGCGGGCGCACCGGCAGGCGCGCCAACTGTCCGGCCCGGACGGCCTCGGTGAGCAATTGTTCCGTCATACCCAGGCTGTAGCGCTGGGCGACGTCGCGGAAGGCCGTCCATCCCAGCACAGCCGGGGCATCCAGCAAGATCAGCTGCCGCACCTCGGGATCGCCCGACACGTCGAGCCAGGCATCGACCGCGGCACGGATCGCGTCAGCGGGCGTTTTCGCTCCGGACGCAGCGACCAGGGTGGCCATCCGCGCCATCACATCCTGCTCGACCGCTTCGACCACGTCGCGAAACAGCGCTGCCTTGTCGGTGAATTGGTGATACATCGCGCCGCGGGTGACTCCCGCCTCCTTGGCGATCTCCGGCGTTCCCACCTCCGCGTAACCCCGTGCACCCCACAGCGTGCGGGCAGCCGAGATCAGCGCCTCGCGCGTGGCCGCCGAACGCTGCTCCTGAGTCCGCCTCTTGATTTCCATACAACCTGTCGGTAACTTACGAACAGACAGCCTGTTTGTAAGTATATCGGGGTTAGGAGTCATCCATGTCGAGGATCGACATTAGTGCCGGGACCATCCATTACGAAGCAACCGGACCCGCCGGCGGCCGGCCGGTCGTGTTCGTGCACGGGTACCTGATGGGCGGGCAACTGTGGCGGCAAGTCAGCGAACGACTCGCGGTTCTGGGTCTGCGGTGCCTTGCGCCAACCTGGCCGCTCGGCGCGCATCCGGAACCACTGCGCCCCGGCGCTGACCAGTCCATCACAGGCGTCGCGGGAATCGTCGCCGAATTCCTCGCCGCCCTCGGCCTAGAGGACGTGGTGCTGGTAGGCAACGACACCGGCGGAGTGGTCACCCAGCTCGTCGCCGTGCACTATCGCGAGCGAGTCGGCGCTCTGGTGCTCACCAGTTGTGATGCGTTCGAACACTTTCCGCCGTCTATCCTCAAACCGGTGATCCTCGCGGCCAAATCCAAGCCACTGTTCCGGGCGGCCATCCAGACCATGCGCGCCCCGGCGGCACGCAAGCGCGCCTACGCCGACCTGTCATACGCGGACATCGACAACCTCACCCAGACCTGGGTGCGCCCTGCGCTATCCAATCCCGGAGTCGCCGAAGACCTGCGCCGCTTCTCGCTGTCGCTGCGCACGGAGGTGACCACCGGCGTCGCCGCCCGGTTGCCCCAGTTCGACAGGCCAGCGCTGATCGCCTGGTCAGCCGACGACAAGTTCTTTGCGCGAGAGGACGGCGAACGCCTGGCGGCGACCATCCCCAATGCCCGGCTCGAGCTGATCGAAGGCGCCCGGACGTTCTCGATGCTGGACCGCCCCGATCGCCTCGCCGATCTACTGTCCGCGGTGGCGGTGCGCGCGTAACGCGTAAGGCAAGGTAAGCCCGCTGGTTTGCGGGCACATCACGACCTGGAAAAGGCGCGTTGAAAAAAATTGGCGCGGCAGCGCCGGCGCCGTACAAATCGGGCATAGAATTCCGCTTTGTGACGACCCCGTCGAACCCTTGGGGCGACGAACGACGGAGACTCTCGCATCAGCTTCCGATGCGCGATCACTTTTTCGGTCGTCACCAAGCACGGCGGCTGAGCCGGCGCTTTGCCCGGGTAGGAGTCGAAATCCCACCGGCACGACTGCGCGAAATGCTGGCCGGTATGCCGGTCTCAGACGACGAGATGACAAGTGTCAGTTTCGCTTTGATCGCTATCCGGATAAACCATGAAAACCGGGTCGCCAAATTGCGGCGGCTACAGCGCTGCTGCCGGCACGCGTTGATATCGGTTGGGCTGGCTCTGGTGGCATTGAATTTCCTGCTGTGCATCGGGTACCTGTTCTTGACGTTGACCCAGCACGCGTCATCATGGTGAATCCCGGCTCCAGTCCGCGTCGGTCGGCCCACGCCCGCGCTGCCCTACCGGAGCCGATGCCGGAAACGACGGGATAGCCGCCGACACCATGTTCCGGTAGCGGTACTCAGCCGATGCGGGTAGAACTACGCACGTCGGCCGGTGCGTCGATCGGCGATGCTCCCGGCATGACAACGCTCCTATCCTTTCCCGGCCCCACCGAACTGGCCGCGCGCACCCCGGCCGACCGCGACCGCGCCATCGACGTCATCCGCATCACGGCCCTGCTCGGAGTCATCGTCGGCCACACGGTGATGGCAACCAGCGTGATCCGCGGCGGCGTACTCATTTGGGACAACCTGCTCACCACCTCGACCGTGTTCCAAGCGCTGACCTGGATATTCCAGATCATGCCGCTGTTCTTCTTCGCGGGGGCCGCGGCGTGCGTGACGTCGTGGCGGGCCGGCATCAATTGGGGCGACTGGTTGATGAAGCGCTGCACCAGGCTGTTTCGCCCGGTGCTCTATTACCTGGGGTTTTGGGCGATCGCGCTGACCATGCTGTATCCCGTTCTGCCCCAACACGTTTACCAGCCCGTCGCGGGAGTGAGCATTCAGCTGCTGTGGTTTCTTGGTGCCTACGTACTGGTGTTGGCCGCGATGCCGCTGCTATCTCGAATCACCACGACGGGCCGCCTGGTCACCGGCGTGACCGCGGTCTATTTGTTCATCGCGGTCATCGACGCGATTCGGCTTTACTGGCCCGCAGCCGCGTCACTCGGTTATCTCAACCTCGCGGTCTGGCTTATTCCCGCCATGTTCGGCGTTGCCTACCGGCGCCGCTTGCTCAGCATCCGTCCCGCGCTGGGCACCGCCGCGGCACTGTTCGGCGTCAACGTTGCGCTGCTTCGGTGGGGATCGTATGAACTGAGCCTGGTCGGTATCGCAGGACAGCGGCTGCCCAACATGAGCCCGCCGTCGCTGCTACTGGCCGGTCACGCAATCATGTTGAGCACGTTGGCCGTTGCGGTGGCTCCCGGGATCGCTCGATGGGCTCAGCGGCCGCGAGTGTGGTGGTTGACCGCTATCGGCAATAGCGGCGCCATGACGTTGTACTTGTGGCACATGCCGGTACTGCTCGGCCTGCACCTGCTCTTCGACACCGTCGGCCACCCGCGCTACCCCGGACAGCCCGGTTTTCTCGTCATCAGCCTCCAGCAGCTTCTCCTCATGGGCGGCGTCATGGCAGTGCTCTTTGTCGTGCTGCGTCCCCTGGAGAACAATCCGCTGCCCGGCTGGGATGGTGCGCCCGCCATCGCCTCGCTCTGGCGCGGGACAGCGGCCGGCGTGCTGCTGTGTGTGGCCGGGTCAGCGATCCTGGCAGCGGTGAAGTGGGGCCTCAAAGACGGCGGACTTGTCTGCGTGGCCATCATGCTCGGCGCCCTGGTGCTCGCTCGGGCCGTGGCCACAACGCGGCAGGGCGTACGCTCAGCACCCGCGGTCACGGCGAAGTGAAACCCGTCCGGTTCCTCGGCGCCGGCCCACGGGTGCCCGCCTACTGTCAGGGCGTGCCGGACGCTTCGGCGTCCCGTGCGGCAAGCAGCAATTGCAAGGTCTTCCGCAGCTCGGCGAGGCGGTGCTGCCCCAGGATCTGTCTCCACCGCTCTTCCAGATCGACTGCGTTGGAACGCATCACGCCAAGCGCCTGGCGACCTCGGGGCGTCAGCTGGATCAGTCTGGCCCGCGAATCCGCTGGGTCGCCGACCCGGGTGACATAGTGGTGGCGCTCCAGTGCGGCGATGGCCTGAGCCACCGCTTGGCGGCTAACGGCAAGGCGCCCCGCCAGATCCGATGCATGCAGGCTCCCGGCGGCCAGGGGCACCAGCAGCACCGCCTGCGCCGGACGCAACCCGTCGAGCCCGGCATCGGCGAATGCCGTTCGCAACCTCGGCACACCAGTTGCCGCCACCAATTGCACCAAGGCCGGCACGGTGGGTTCCCATTCGGCATCCACATGACGTCGCATAACCGAACAGTGTCGCACCCACCCACCTATTGACAAGCTTCTTGTCATTCTGCGGACGTGGTGTCACCATAGAGCCCATGCCGTCCGGAAACCTGTGGGTACGCACGATGGTTCTGCTTGGCACGCTGGTGATATCAGTCGGCGCGTGCTTGGAATTAGTCTTAGTCCTAGTAGGCCCCGGGCACGCGACCGGAGCCCCGACCGTTCCCACCGGCCAGTCCAGCCACAGCATCCAATGGGGCGGTGTCAACCGGACCTTCAATCTCTACCGGCCGCAAGGGCTTCCCGACGCGGTGCCGCTGGTGGTGATGATGCACGGCGGTTACGGCAACGGCGCACAGGCCGAACGGGCCTATCATTGGGATGCCGAAGCCGACCGGGGACATTTCCTGGTGGCCTACCCCGACGGTCTCAACCGCGCCTGGAATGCCGGGTCGTGCTGCGGCATACCGCAACAAACCGACGTTGACGACGTCGGTTTCATCACGGCGATGGTCGCCGACATCGGACGACAGATTCCGCTCGACCCCACCCGTGTCTATGCCGCCGGAATGTCGAACGGGGCCATGATGGCGCTTCGGTTGGGTTGCCAGACCGGCATGTTCGCCGCGATCGCGCCCGTGGCCGGCACGCTGCTGACCGAGTGCTCACACGCACAGCCGACGTCGGTCCTGCAAATCCACGGAACCGCCGACGAAAGTGTTCCCTATGCCGGTGGGCCGGGTAAAGCCCTGACTGCCAACGGGACTCCCCGTGTGGATGGTCCTGCGGTGCCCTCGGTGAACGCCACCTGGCGGGGCGTCGACAGCTGCGGACCACCGTCGTCGAGCACTGCCGGGCTGGTGACGACCGAAACCGCCGACTGCCCCGACGGACGGGCTGTCGAATTGATCTCGGTAACCGGGGCCGGCCATCAGTGGCCCGGCAGTACCCGCAGCCCACTGCTGGAACGACTGGGCCTGCCCGAACCGTCGACGGCTCTGGATGCGACCGAGACGATCTGGCAATTCTTCGGCCGGCACCACCACTAGAGGTAGCGAGTGTTCGGGCCGCGGGCCTTCCCGCAATCACGACACGCGACCGGAGCCGGTTCAACCCGCCGCGAAGGGTCAATCGCTGGCTAGCGCACGGTGCTCGATCAGGTCGCGCAACCCCCCCGCACCGAGGCGCTCCCGGAAGGCCAGCGCCGTGTAGCCGACGGCAGTCGCGTCGGTGCGCGCTCGCACGGTAGCCGAACGCGGCAGGTGAAACAGCACACCCATTTCGCCGAAGTAGTCGCCGGGCCCGGCCACTTTCACCAATTCCTCACCGCCGTCGGCTAATTCGTGCACGATCTCGAACTCACCTGCGGACACCACGTAGATCAGGTCGCCCATCGTGCTCTGTTCGAACAGCACCTCGCCGGCCTTCAGTTGCACCGTTTCGGGCGGCCGGTTGGTGTCGGTAAAGTCCGGGGTCAGCTCCACGACACGATCGGCCATGGGCAGCATCCGGCTGTCATGGGTCGCGACCACCACCACCCGATCACCGTCGGCCAGTTCGCGGATCAGCCGCAACACCTCCTCCACCTGGATGAAGTCGAGGTGCGCGGTGGGTTCGTCGGCCAGGATCAACGGCGGATCCAGCGCAATCGCGCGCGCGACCGCGACCCGTTGCTGCTGTCCGCCGCTGAGATCGCCGGGCCGGTGCTTCATTCGTTCGGCAAGGTTGACGCGCGTCAGGAGTTCCTCCGCGCGCTTGCGGGACGCGACGCGCGACATCCCGGCCGCTCGCATCGGAACCATCACGTTTTCCAAGGCGGTGAGGCTCGGTACCAGATTGAACGCCTGGAAGACGATGCCTACCTTGTCGCGCCGGTATTTCGCCAGCGCGGCACCCTCCAGCGTCGTGATGTCGACGTCTTCGAACTTGATCGCCCCCGACTTGGGCCGCAGAATGCCGCCGAGACAGGACAGCAATGTCGTCTTCCCGCAGCCGCTGGGCCCGAGCAGGATCACCAGCGACCCGGCCTCCACGTCGAGGTTCAACCCGTTGATCGGCCGCAGAGCGTACCCGCCGCTGTGGTACTCGACGACGAGATTCTGGATGCTGA
Source organism: Mycobacterium attenuatum (assembly GCF_900566085.1). Lineage (GTDB taxonomy): Bacteria > Actinomycetota > Actinomycetes > Mycobacteriales > Mycobacteriaceae > Mycobacterium > Mycobacterium attenuatum. Next base: position 82,996 of record NZ_UPHT01000004.1, on the reverse strand, counting down.
GATCGCCCATGGCTCAGGGACCTCCGAACGCGAGCGCAGGATCAACGGTCACGACGCGCTTTAATCCGGCAAGACTGGCCAGCAGGCCGATCAGGGTGGCCACCACCGGCAGCGCCAGATAGGCCCAGCCGGGGACCGCGACGATCATCGGGAACAGCGGGGCCAGCAGTTTCGACAGGATAACGCCCACCACTGCGGCGAGCAGGGAGACGACCAGTGCCTGTAATGCGAGCCCCGCCATGATGGAACGCGTCGGCGTGCCGATCGCCTTGAACACCGCGAAATCGCGCAGCCGTTCCAGCGCCGAGAGGTACACCACCGAGCCCACGATCAGCGCCGCCACGATCCACAGCAGCACCGCCACAATCGAGATCGAATTCACGGCAACCCGCAGGGGCCGTACCAAGTCGTGGACCGCGCCCGCGCGATCGTAGGTCTGGTATCCGTCCGGGAGGTGCCGGGGCGATCCGTCGACCCCGATGGAGGTGACCATCGGCTGTCCGTTGTAGGCCAGTTGCTGTAACCCCTCGGTGGTCAGGAAGATGTTGGGGATCTTTGCCAATGCGGTCGAATTGGGCACGATGCCAACGATCCGCAAGGTATGCGCACCGACCTGCAAGGTGTCGCCGAGGCGGCGGCTCAGCGTGCTCGAAACCGCCACCTCGTCCGGCTTGGCGGGGGCCCGTCCTTCCGAGATCTGCGGCATGCCCGGCCCGCGCTCGGGTGCGCCGAAGGCGGTGACATTTCGCGTCGAGGTGCCCTCTTTCATGATCGTTCCGACACACCCCAGGGGTGCCGCAGCCGTGACACCGGGCTCGGCGGCCACGCGGGCGAGATCAGTGTCGGGGAACGGGGTCGAACCCAGAAACGGCCCCGCCGCGCCGGTCTTGACCACGAATTGGTCCACGCCCATCGAGTCGACCGTGTGCTGGGCCTCGACCCGGAAGCCGTTCGCGAGTCCGGTCAGAACCAGCGTCATCCCGAAGATCAATCCGGTACTGAGGACCGCGATGACAAGGCGCCGCTTTCTCCATTGCATGTCGCGCAGGGCCGCGAAGAGCATTCCCAGAACCTACCAACGTCCCCGTCATCCCGGTCCAGGTTTGTCCGGGCGGGCCGCGTACCGGGCCGGCGACAGCGTCGAACGCCACAGGTAACATGGGCATTCGGTCGATCCCGGCCCGGGAAGAGGATCGCTACCCTGATCCTCGGCCGCTGTTGTCAAGGTGACATCGCGGCTCAGCTGTGCAGGATCGACAGGGTTGAGACAACAGCCCCAGGTTTGCCCAGGCCCACCCCGTGCCCACCTGGGAACCAGCAATGTCGCACCAGCAACGGATGTGAGACGCAGCATGATCGAACAATCTGGCGACCCGATAACGCCGACAGCTTTCGGCATCCAGCAATCCCAGGCAGATCATGCGGTTGTGCTGGCCGTATCGGGCGAAGTGGACATGCTGACCGCCCCACAGCTCGCCGAGGCGATACAGACCGCGCTGGCCGCCGGCCCCGCGGCCCTGATCGTCGACCTGTCCAAAGTGGACTTCCTAGCCTCCGCCGGAATGACCGTCCTCGTGACCGCCAACGCTCAGGTGGTGGCCCCCACCCGCTTCGCGGTCGTGGCCGACGGCCCGGCCACCAGCCGGCCGATCAAAATCATGGGCATCGATTCCGTATTCCCCCTCTATCGGACACTTGATAGCGCCCTCAGCAGCCTTGCCGGACAGTGAATTCAGCGCGGCCCCGCAGCTTGACCTCGTTGACTCAAGGGGTCGCGACGCCTACCGTCGACACATACGCTACGTGCCGTAGCGTAATGATCCGGGTTTGCCGCCTGCCGCGCATCGCAGCCGGTGACCGGAAAGAGAACTCAGAGGGACGCCATGTTCGATCTGAAGATCGTCGGCGGCACCGTCGTGGACGGCACCGGCGCCCAGCGGTATCGCGCTGACATCGGCGTCAAGGACGGCACGATCGTCGACGTTGTCCGCCGCGGATCCAACAACTCTGCGATGGACGGCCTGGAGACGGCTGATGCCGCCGAAACCATCTACGCGACAGGGCAATTGGTGGCCCCCGGCTTCGTCGACATCCACACCCACTACGACGGTCAGCTGAGTTGGGACGGCTTGCTCGAACCGGCGAGCGGGCACGGGGTCACGACGGTGGTCACCGGCAATTGCGGGGTGGGGTTCGCACCCGTTCGTCCGGGCCGGGAGGATTGGCTCATCACGTTGATGGAGGGTGTCGAGGACATTCCCGGCACCGCGCTGACCGAGGGCATCACCTGGGGCTGGCAGAGCTACCCCGAGTACCTCGACGCGATCGACAGCCGCACGTTCGCTATCGATGTGGGCAGCCAGCTCCCCCACGGCGCCGTGCGCGCTTACACGATGGGTGAGCGCGGGGCCCGAAACCAGCCGGCGACCGCTGACGACATCGCGGCGATGAGCCGGCTGGTCACCGAGGCGGTCGAAGCCGGCGCGCTGGGCTTTTCGACATCCCGCACGCTGGCACACCGAGCGATGGACGGCGAACCGGTGCCCGGCACCTTCGCCGCCGAAGACGAGCTGTTTGGCCTCGGACGCGCCATGGCCGCAGGCGGCCAGGCCGTCTTCGAGCTGGCCCCGCAGGGGGCAGCGGGCGAGGACATCGTCGGGCCGAAGCGGGAACTGGATTGGATGCGGCGGTTGAGTGGTGAGATCGACCGGCCGGTGTCGTTCGCGCTCATCCAGGTCGATGCCGACCCGAACCTGTGGCGCGAGCAGCTGGACCTGTCGGCGGCCGCGCACCAGGCGGGCAGCCGCCTGCATCCGCAGATCGCGGCGCGCCCCTTCGGCATGATGATCGGCTTTCGCGGACACCACGCCTTCGGCCATCGGCCCACTTACCGCCGGATCAAGTCGCAATGCGGCCGCGACGAGCTGGCACAGCGGCTCGCCGACCCGGCGGTCAAAGCCGCCATTCTCGCCGAAGAAGATCTGCCCATCGACCCGACGGTGCTGTTCGACGGCATGTCCGCCTTCGTTCAGCACGCCCTGGGACGTCTTTACGCGCTCGGCGATCCGCCCGACTACGAGCCCACGGCCGACCGCACGGTCGCCGCGATCGCGGCCGCGCGGGGCGAGTGCCCGCTGGCAACCCTCTATGACCTGATGCTCGAGGCGGACGCGACTACCATGTTGATGCTGCCGCTGTTCAACTACGCCGACGGCAACTGCGATGCGATTCGGGAGATGATGTTGCACCCCGCCGGGGTGCTGGGGCTTTCCGACGGCGGCGCCCACTGCGGGATGATCTGCGACGCTTCCTATCCCACGTTTCTGCTGACCCATTGGGCGCGCGATCGTCGGCGCGGGGACCGGCTGCCGCTGGAGTACGTGATTCGTAAGCAGTCCCGCGACACGGCGCAGCTGTTCGGCCTCACCGACCGCGGCACCATCGCGCCCGGAAAGAAGGCCGACCTCAATGTCATCGACATGGACAAACTCACCCTGCACCCCGCGGCAATGGCCTACGACCTGCCGGCCGGTGGCCACCGAATATTGCAGGGCGCAAGCGGATACACCGCCACGATCGTCAGCGGGAGGGTCACGCGCCGTGACGGCGTAGACACCGGTGCCCGCCCGGGCCGCCTGGTGCGCGGCGCGCGCTAGCCACCGAGTTGTTCGAAAGCTACTACAAACCGGCAATATTCCCCCATCGCTACACCCGGCGGCCGATCGAGGGTTATACGGCAGAGGGAGCCATCATCGACCTGCGCGACGGAGTGCCTCGGCCGGTGTCGAAGAATTGGGCTACAACCGTAGTCGCGGATGATCCCGCCGCGGCGTACGAGCCGAGCTAGCCCTACTAAATTAGTTTTACGAGTCCTGCTTCGCAGAAGCTGATATCTAGCGCTAGCGTGTGAATCTCCGCTTTGGCGCTGCCCGCTTAGCTTTGGGCCATGCCGTCGTAGTTATCGGAGCAATAGTTGCATGGCTTGTCGTATTCGCTGCCGTAGTTGACATAGCACGAGACGGTATTCACCACCGCGGCGGCCGCTTCTGCATCAAGCACCGGTTCGGCGGCCTCGTGATCGTACGGCTTAAGCACAGCCACAGCAGCGACCAACGGGGATCGGTCGTCGAGTTCACCCGTGATGTCGGCAACGGCCCTGCCGTCGATGAATAGGGTGTACAAGTCGTGCTCCGGGAATCCGTGGTTGAGTCGCAGCACCCACCACTGACCGGACTGGTGTGCAGCATAAGGAAAGAACTTGTACCCAGTGCGCAACCAATGCGGCCGCGTCGTCCTGCCAATCGCGGGGCCGTCCACTGGCTGTCCTTCCGCGTGGGAGACCTTGCGGCTCCAAGCCGGCTCTGGCCCATTGCTGATGTGGAGTCGTACCTCAGCGTATGAGGACGTCAGATGTCCCGCCTTCCCCGGTCTTCAACGCGACCGAGCAACAAGCGGTGAGATTCCAGCGTGGGCTTGGAGCTTGGTGTCGAGATTCTAGGGAAATGAGAACGATCAAATCTTGTCTCGCATCGGGCGACTCGGCCGCCGACAACGCCCCCTGCCGCACTCCGCTGCGGCCATCGTCCTGGGCTGCGAACTACCTCCTCAGGCACCCCGGATTCGACGCGCTCGACCGAGATGGAGTCAGTATTAGAACCTGTTACAGTGCACCCCACAACGCGCAACCCGAGCGGAAGGACTGGCATGGCTGGCGACAAGTCGGCGCGCATCTGCGAATCCGCCGATGTCGTGGTGATCGGGTTCGGCGCAGCAGGTGAATGCGCGGCCATCGCCGCCCGCGAACGCGGCGCAGACGTCATCGCGCTGGACCGCGCCAATGGTGGTGGCGCAACGGCGATAGCGGGCGGGATCATCTACGCCGGCGGCGGCACCACAGTTCAGCAGCAGGCCGGGGTCAAAGACAGCCCCGAGCAAATGCTGGCCTATCTCCGCCTCGAAGTCGGTGATGCCGTCAGCCAGGAAACCCTGGAGTCGTTCGTGCGCTCCAGCCCCGAGATGATCGACTGGCTGAGCAGCTACGGGGTGCCGTTCAGCCCCGCATCGTGCCCGTACAAGACCTCTTTTCCGAACAACCGCTACTACCTGTATCACTCGGGTAGTGAAAACGCCGGCGCGTTTCGCTGCCACACCCCGCCCGTCCAGCGCGGTCATCGCGTGCAGGGCCGCGGCACTTCGGGCCGGAAGCTGTATGAGCCGTTAGCCAAAGCCGCACTGGCCCTTGGTGTTCGGTTCTGGCCCCAGACCACGGTGACGAACCTGATCCAGGATTCCTCCGGTCGGGTAACCGGAATCGATGCGCGCACCATGCGCTTCGCACCAGCGCCTGTTCAGCGTCTTTACGCGGCGGCAGCAAAACTTTCGACAAAGCCGGGTATCTACTACCCGCCGCTTCGCCGGCTGATGGAAGGACAGCTGCGAAGGCTCGAGCGGCGCTACGCCCAGCCGGTCCGCATCGATGCGCGCCGCGCCGTGATCGTCTGCGCCGGCGGTTTCATCGCGAACACCGAGTGGGTGCAGCGCTTCGCACCCCAATACGTGGGCGGCTTGCAACTGGGCACCAGCGGCGACGACGGTAGCGGCATCGCGCTCGCGCAGAGCGCCGGAGCGGTCACCGACCGGATGGACAATGTCTCGGCCTGGCGCTTCATCACCCCGCCGAGCGCGTTCATCGGCGCCGTCATCGTGGACCGGGGCGGGCACCGCGTCATCGACGAAAGTCGCTACGGAGCCGCGGTCGGGCAAGCAATAATCCGGCAGCACGACGGCGCCGGTTGGCTTCTCGCCGATGCCGCATTGATGCGAGAGGCCCGGCGTCAAATGATCACGCAGCCGTTGTGGTTTCAACGCGCTCAGGTTGCGGCGCTGATGTTGGCCGACGCGGTGACGGCGCCGTCGCTGCCCGAGGTCGCGAAGGCGGCCGGTATCGATCCCGACGGCCTGGTAGCCACGGTCGCGGCGCACAATGCCGCGATCGACGCCGGCGCACCGGACCCCGCCGGCAAACCCGCCGAGTTTGTCCGCCGGATCAGCCAGGCGCCGTTCACCCTACTCAACATTTCGGTGCGGCCAAGCCTGCTCAATCCCACCCCGATGCTGACCCTCGGCGGTATCCGAGTCGACGAGCGCAGCGGAGCCGTGGTCAACGAATCCGGGGAGCCCATTCCGGGGCTGTTCAGCGCGGGACGCACCGCGGCCGGAATCTGCTCCAATTCGTACGTCAGCGGGCTCTCGCTCGCCGACTGTGTGTTCTCGGGCCGCCGCGCCGGAGCACACGCCGCCGCGGCGCCGGCCGAGCAGAGCTCACGTTAACCGAGTGGCTGGTGTGGCCAGTGCCGTCGCGCTCATGGAATCGGGGCAGACGCAGCGAACACTGCCCGAATGATTTTCGGCACAATGGAGCCGCGATACTGGTTAGGCGCCGATCCAACGCTGAGCCTTCGAATCTGACCAATAGCGACGCCGGGAGACACACCGATGAGCGACGAGCAGCCGACCATCATCTACACCCTGACCGATGAGGCGCCGCTCCTGGCGACCTACGCCTTCCTGCCGATACTTCGCGCGTTCGCCGAGCCGGCAGGCATCAAGGTCAAGAGCAGTGACATCTCCCTGGCGAGCCGGATCCTCGCCGAGTTTCCCGACTACCTGACCGAAGAGCAGCGCGTACCGGACGATCTGGGCGAGCTGGGACGGTTGACGCAGCTACCGGAGACCAACATCATCAAGCTGCCCAACATCAGCGCCTCGGTGCCGCAGCTGGTGTCGGCCATCAAAGAGCTGCAGGGCAAGGGTTACAAACTTCCGGACTACCCGGCAGATCCCAAGACCGACGAGGAAAAAGACATCCGGAACCGCTATGCCAAGTGCCTGGGCAGCGCGGTGAACCCGGTGCTGCGGGAGGGCAACTCCGACCGTCGCGCACCCAAGGCGGTCAAGGAATACGCCCGCAAGCACCCCCACAGCATGGGCGAGTGGTCGATGGCCTCGCGCACCCATGTCGCGACCATGAAGCACGGCGACTTCTACCACGGCGAGAAGTCCATGACCTTGGACCGCGCGCGCGACGTGAAGATGGAGTTGGTGACCAAGAGCGGCGAGACGCTGGTGCTCAAGCCCAAGGTGTCGCTGGGCGAAGGCGACATCATCGACAGCATGTTCATGAGCAAAAAGGCGCTGGTCGAGTTCTACGAGGAGCAGATGGAGGACGCGCGCAAGACCGGCGTGATGTTCTCACTGCACGTCAAGGCGACGATGATGAAGATTTCGCATCCCATCGTCTTCGGCCACGCGGTGCGGACCTTCTACAAGGACGCCTTCGCCAAACATCAGGAGCTGTTCGACGAGCTGGGTGTCAACGTCAACAACGGGTTGGTCGACCTTTACAACAAGATCGAGTCGCTGCCCGCGTCTCTGCACGATGAGATCATCCGGGATCTGCACGCCTGCCACGAACATCGTCCCGAGCTGGCCATGGTGGATTCGGCCAAGGGCATCTCGAACTTCCATTCGCCCAGCGATGTGATCGTGGACGCTTCCATGCCGGCGATGATCCGAGCCGGCGGCAAGATGTGGGGTGCCGACGGCCGGCCCAAGGACACCAAGGCGGTGATGCCGGAGTCCACCTTCTCCCGCATCTACCAGGAGCTGATCAATTTCTGTAAGACCAACGGGGCCTTCGATCCGCGCACCATGGGCACGGTGCCCAACGTCGGGCTGATGGCGCAGAAGGCCGAGGAATACGGCTCGCACGACAAGACATTCGAGATTCCCGAGGACGGCGTCGCCAACATCGTCGACCTCGACACCGGCGAAGTGCTGCTGACCCAGAACGTGGAGTCCGGTGACATCTGGCGCATGTGCACGGTCACCGACGCGGCGATCCGCGACTGGGTCAAGCTGGCGGTCACCCGGGCCCGCAATTCCGGAATGCCGGTGCTGTTCTGGCTCGACCCCTACCGTCCGCACGAGAACGAGCTGATCAAGAAGGTCAAGCTCTATCTGCAGGACCACTACACCAACGGCCTGGATATCCAGATCATGTCGCAGGTGCGCGCCATGCGGTACACGCTGGAGCGCCTGATCCGCGGGCTGGACACCATCGCCGCCACCGGCAACATCCTGCGTGACTACCTCACCGACCTGTTCCCGATCCTCGAATTGGGCACCAGCGCCAAGATGCTGTCCATCGTTCCGCTGATGGCCGGTGGCGGCATGTATGAGACGGGGGCCGGCGGTTCGGCGCCCAAGCATGTCCACCAACTCGTGGAGGAGAATCACCTGCGCTGGGATTCGCTGGGCGAGTTCTTGGCAATCGGCGCCAGCCTGGACGACATGGGCGCCAAGACGGGCAACAAGAAGGCCAAGATCCTAGGTAAGACGCTGGACGCGGCGATCGGCAAGCTGCTGGACAACAACAAGAGCCCGTCACGCAAGACCGGCGAGCTCGACAACCGGGGCAGTCAGTTCTACCTCGCCATGTACTGGGCGCAAGAACTTGCCGCACAAAACGAGGACCAGCAGCTCCGCGAACACTTCGCACCCCTGGCCGGCACACTGGCCAAGAACGAGGAAACCATCGTCACCGAACTCGCCGCAGCGCAGGGCGAAGAGGCGGACATCGGCGGCTACTATGCGCCGGACCGGGAGAAAACCACGGCGGTGATGCGGCCGAGTAAGACGTTCAACGAGGCGTTGGCGGCCACACAGGGCTGACACCCTCCTGCGCCGCATACAGCGACGGCTCAGGCTCGGTCGGCCGGGCATCATCGGCGAAGCAGGGCAGCAGAATTGTCGGCACCACGCTAGGCGCCCGGGGGACCAACGGCCCTAGGTCGGCCGCCTTGACGGACCTACCCTGGTGCAGGGCTGAAGACCGAACTGCGCGAGACGATTTCGATCGCCGGTAATCGGTGCTCCGCCGAGAAAGAAGGTTCATCATGGCGGTCCTGGATGCCGTGCGAGTGTTCAATAAGCACCTGCTGAATCCAGCGATGATGCTGCTGGCCGGCCGAAGGTACTGGTACGCCAGCGTCATCGAGCACACCGGACGTCGCACTGGCAAGAGGTACGCCACACCCGTGGTGGCGGAACGAGTAACCGACGGCTTCATCATTCCGCTGCCCTACGGCACACACACCGATTGGCTGCGAAATGTCTTGGCGGCGGGGCATGCCACGATCCGCGTCCACGGAAAAACGTATAAGGCCGTCGACCCGCAGATCCTGGACGGGGCCGCTGCGGCCGGGCAGCTGGCCCCGCGACGGAAACGCGCCTTCGACCGATTCAACGTCAGCCATTATCTGAAGATGGCGCCCGCGGCCGAACCGTCGCTCCGGAAGTGATTCAGCTCGGCCGGGTTGTCGCTAGTGTCGAGCCAGGGCGCTCGCGCTGTCGTCGCGGGCAACAGCCATGATGGCTGTGTGGGCATCGAGATCCGTGTTCTCGACAGCGAAGACGACCTTGTCGCGGCGGCCGGGCTGTTTCGCGCCGCCATGGTCGGGTTGCCGCCGCTGCCGGAGCTGGCACCGGGCCAGATCACCACGCTGCTCGAGCCGGGCCGTACGGTGGGCGCGTTCGCCGGACGGCAGCTGGTCGGCACGGCTGATGCCGTCACCTGCGGACTGACACTTCCCGGGGGCGCCGTGGTGCGGCACGCCGCCGTGACACACATCGGCGTGCTGCCGTCGTTCACCCGTCGAGGTATCGCGACCGAACTCGTCCGTCATCAGCTGCACGACATCGCCGCACGGGGCGAGGTGGTCGCGACACTGCGCGCTTCTGAGGCGACGATCTATGAACGGTTTGGCTACGGCGTGGCAAGTTCGGCGCACAGCGTCGAAGTTGACACCCGGCGAGCCGCGCTACGGCCGGGCGTCGGGACCGGGGGCCCGGTGCGATTGCTCGACACCGCGCAAGCATGGGACGTCCTGCCCCGAATCTGTGCCGCGAATGGGCTGTCCCGGCCGGGAACCGTTGAGCGAGCAGACGTTTGGTGGCGGGGTTTGCAGCTGCGCACCGAATCGCATCCCGGGCCCAGGTATATCGCGGTACATGGTGAGCCAGGAGCGGAGTCGGGGTTTGTCCGCTACCGCCCGCTCGACACCGAAACCTGGTTTGTCAGCGAACAGCGCACCATCGCGGTCGAGGATTTCTTCGCCCCTTCCGCGGATGCCTATCTGGGCCTGCTGCGCTTCCTGCTGGGGCTGGATCTCATTGATCGCTTGGTGTTCTGGATGCTGCCGGTCGACGATCCGTTGCCGTGGCTGCTCGTCGACCGGCGGGCGGCGAAGGTCACCCGGGTATACGACGAGACGTGGCTGCGCATTGTCGACGCCTCCCAGGCGCTTTCCGTACGCCGATATGCGGGCGACGGTTCCGTCACCATCGCGGTCAATGATCCACTCTTGCAGGGTAATTCGACCAGCTTCACTGTCACCGGCGACGGCGCCGAGCCGACGCAGCGCCGCCCGCAGTTACTGGTGGGCGCCGACGGGCTCGCCGCGGTTCTGCTCGGCGGCACGACCTGGCGCAGTCTCGCGACGGCGGGGCTGGCCCGGGCCGACGACCCAGCCGTACTCGCCATGGCGGATCGGTTGTTCGCGGTGCCGGAGGCGCCGTATGCCGGATTCTTTTTCTGACGTGCCTGCGGGGGCGACTACGGCCTTGCCCGCGGCAGTGTGTGCACGCCGCGGTCGCACAAGCATGCGCTTGCCCGCATCCCGGTGAGTGAGTATTCTCTCACTATGCCCGTATCGGGACGCGACCGACTGCTGTCGGCAGCACTGAAGCTTTTTGCCGCCAAAGGCTATGCGGCCACGTCGGTTGCCGACATCCAGCGCGCGTCCGGGCTAGCGCCCGGATCGGGTGCGCTCTACAAGCACTTCAGCTCCAAGCGAGAACTGCTCGAGGCCGCGGTGACGCACCGGATCGCCAGCATCGTGGCCGCCCGGGAGCAATACGACGCCGGGCAACCGGACAGTGTCGAGCAGGCGGTGCGCACTGCCGGCCAGTTGATCTGGAACAACTTGAAACAAAGCGAAGACTTACTCAAAGTCATGCTGCGCGAACCCGATGCACTCGGTGATCTCGACGAGAAGACATGGCAGGTCATTACCGACAACGCCTACCAGCGCTTCGCCGACGAATTGGCTGCGTCCAACCGCTCCGGCCGTACCCGAATCCCGGACCCGGAAGCCGCAGCGGCCGTCGCCATCGCGTCGTTGTCCCATGCCGCCACCCTGCAGGCATTGACCGGCCGCACCCCCGGAAACATCGAGGACGCTCGTTATTTCGAGGCGTGGGTGAACCAGACGGTCAGCGTCCTCGTGCGTTACGCCGATACCCGTTGAGCACTAGACAATCTCAGGAGTACAACCATGACATTCTCACTGCAGCTGAGCGACGACGTGATCCAGGTGCGCGACTGGGTGCACGAGTTCGCGGCCGATGTGATCCGCCCGGCGGCCGCCGAATGGGACGAACGCGAAGAAACTCCGTGGCCGGTCATCCAGGAGGCCGCCAAGGTCGGCCTCTATTCCCCGGATTTCTTCGGGCAACAGGCAGCCGAACCGACGGGTCTGGGGATGCTCACCGCGTTCGAGGAGATGTTCTGGGGCGACGCCGGCATCGCGCTGTCGATCATGGGCACCGGCCTGGCCGCAGCCGCGTTGGCGGGCAACGGAACTCCGGAACAGCTGGGCCACTGGCTGCCCGAAATGTTCGGCACGGCCGACGATCCCAAGCTCGGCGCGTTCTGTTCCTCGGAGCCCGACGCGGGGTCTGACGTGGGCGCGATCCGCACCCGCGCACGCTACGACGAGGCGGCCGGTGAATGGGTGCTCAACGGCACCAAGACGTGGGCCACGAACGGCGGAATCGCCAACGTGCATATCGTGGTGGCATCCGTCTATCCCGAGCTGGGCACCCGTGGCCAGGCCACTTTCATCATCCCGCCCGCCACCAAGGGCCTAGCCCAGGGGCAGAAGTTCAAGAAGCACGGCATCCGAGCTTCACACACCGCCGAGGTGACGCTTGACGACGTCAGGCTGCCCGAAGACATGATCCTGGGCGGCCGGGAGAAATTCGAGGCACGGATCGCCAGGGCGAAATCCGGTGCTTCCGTGCGCGGCCAGGCGGCTATGAAGACCTTCGAGCGTACGCGGCCCACGGTCGGGGCGATGGCCGTCGGCGTGGCCCGCGCTGCCTACGAATATGCCCTCGAATACGCTTGTCAGCGGGAACAATTCGGCCAAAAGATCGGTGAGTTCCAAGCGGTGGCGTTTAAGTTGGCCGACATGAAGAGCCGGATCGACGCGGCCCGTCTGCTGGTGTGGCGGGCTGGCTGGATGGCGCGCAACAATCAGAATTTTGACTCGGCGGAAGGCTCGATGGCCAAACTGGTGGCCAGCGAGACCGCGGTGTACGTCACCGACGAGGCCATCCAGATCCTCGGCGGCAACGGCTATACCCGCGACTACCCCGTTGAACGGATGCATCGCGACGCAAAGATCTTCACGATCTTCGAAGGAACCAGTGAGATTCAGCGGCTGGTGATCTCGCGGGCGCTGACCGGTCTGCCCATCCGGTAGAGCGTTGAAAGTTGTGGTGGTCGGCTACGGAGGCCGAGGTGATGTCGAGCCCGGCGCCGCCGTCGGTCGCGAGTTACGGCGCCGGCGTCATGACGTACTTCTGGCCGTCCCGCCCAATATGGTCGGTTTCGTCGAATCGACGGGGCTCACCGCAGTGCCCTACGGCCCGGACTCGCGTGAGCAGCTGAATCCGGCCATGGATCTCGTCCGCGACGTCGCGACGCGGGGCATCAATCCGATGAGCTTGCTGTCCAACGTGATCGAGCATGTCACCAAGGTCAACCGGGACAAAACTGCCACCCTGACGGCACTCACAGATGGTGCCGATGTGGTACTGGCAAGCTACAACGAACAGCATTTGGCAGCCAATGTTGCTGAATATCACGGTATTTCAGCGGCCGCATTGCATTTCTTCCCGGCACGCATCTGGGCGCCAGGAGGTATGGCAGCGGCGATCACCACCGAGGTCGATGGCAACCAGCGCAGTGCGCTGGGGCTGCCCGAGTTCGACCAACCACAACCGATTTTGGAAATGCAGGCCTATGACCAGCTCTGCCTGCCCGGACAGGCGGCCGAGTGGGTGGACCCGGCCGAACGACGGCCCTTCGTCGGTACGCTGACACTGGAGCTTCCCACAGACGCCGACCAGGAGGTCTTGCGCTGGATCGCCGCGGGCGCACCACCGGTCTATTTCGGCTTCGGCAGTACACCGCTCTCCTCGGTAGCCGACACGATCGCCAAGGTCGGTGCGGCCTGTGCCGAATTGGGCGAGCGAGCGTTGATTTGCCTGGGCGCCAACGAATTCGGTGATGTTCCGGATACCGGCCACATCAAAGTGGTCGACGCGGTCAACCATGCGGCCGTCCTTCCGGCGTGCCGCGCAGTGGTACATCACGGTGGTGCCGGCACCACGGCCGCGGGGATGCGCGCCGGAATACCGACATTGATCCTGTGGCTCTGGCTCGACCAGCCGATCTGGGCGGCCGGGGTCGAGCAGCTGGGAGTTGGCACCGGGCAGCCGTTTTCAGCCACTACTCATGCATCGCTGGTTGCCGGCTTGCGTTCCATACTTGCTGCGCGGTGCACCGCGCGTGCCCGGGAACTGGCCGCGCAGTTGACTCCTCCCGCCAAAAGCGCCGCCCTGGCGGCCGATCTGCTGGAACAGGCCGCCGGGGCGGGACGTGTCGGCTAACTAATCTTCGGCGCGTTCGACTCTCCCATCGATCTTCTCACTCACCGCGCGCGACCCTCCGCGGTGCTTGGCGTAGCGGTTGCCGCCGATGTCAAGCGGTTGCCGGGCCACCCTGCCGGGCCGTCGCATGCCCACGCCGACGTGAAGCGGTAGCGTCGCGGCGTGGACACCGAGCATGCCGACGAGCCCGCTGCACCCGGGCCGTCAGCGAATCCGACACCGGTCTCGGATTGCGCACCTGCGCACCGCTGGGGTCTGGGCGCCTTCTTACTGGTAGGGCTGGTCTACCTACTGACCTCTGCCGCCTTCGTCGGCGCCCTTGCCGATAGGGGCCGGTTATCGGCGGGGATGCTTGCGCTAGCGGTGGGAGCCCCGACCGTGGTCGCGGCCGGGCTGGCCGTGCTCATGACGAAGCTGCGCGGCAACGGTCCGCGCGCCGATCTGCAGTTGCACTGGTCGTGGCAAGGGGTGCGGCTGGGATTGACGTTCGGGTTAGGTGGGTTGTTGGTGACGGTGCCCGCTTCGATGATCTACGCCTCGCTCGTCGGGCCGGGTGTGAAATCCGCTGTGGCCACGGTTTTCACTGGTGTCCAAGCTTCCTGGCCATGGGCGATCGCCGTGTTCGCGCTGGTGGCGTTCGTCGGGCCGCTGTGCGAAGAGATCATCTTCCGGGGACTGCTGTGGGGAGCGGTGGATCGGCGCTGGGGGCGGTGGGCTGCGCTGGTGGTAACTACCGTGGTATTCGCGCTGGCTCATCTGGAGTTCACCCGGGCCCCGCTATTGGTAGTGGTGGCGATCCCGATCGCGCTTGCGCGGTTGTACTCCGGCGGCCTGTTGGCCAGCATCGTCGCACACCAGGTGACCAACCTGTTGCCGGGAATCATCTTGATGCTTGGTGTGGCTGGGGTCATACCGCTGCCCTGAGGCACACCCGGCATCGAAGCCCCTGGGCCACCAATGGATTTCGAACTAAGCGGCGATCGCCGGAGGCCTGCCTATTTCCAGGCGAATACCGGTTGCTCTAACTCGTCGACGGGGTCGTGGCGACCTTCCAGACACAGCCAGCGCAGCTGCAGCAACACCGCGCCAGTGGGCGCGTGAATCAGGTGATCACCCAACGGAATTTGCACCACTGGTCGCGGGCTCTCCGGGATTGCAATGAATCGCGGCGAGTCCTCGCGCTGTAACTGGTGCAGTCCCACCCGGTATACGGCGACCACCTCGTCGGGCTCTGGTCGGGGTTGCAGCCGCCCGCCGCCCCAGATCACCACCGGCGTGATGACATAGCCGGACCGCGTCGGGTAGTCGTCGAGCAGGCCCAGCACGGCCGTGCCCGCCAACCGGATGCCGACCTCTTCGTCGAGTTCCCGCAGCGCGGCATCGATCGCGCTTTCGCCCTGATCCATCCGGCCACCGGGCAGCGCCCACTGCGCGGCATGCGAAGTCAGACGAGATGCCCGGCGGCACAACAGAAAAGCAGCGCCGCCCGAGGCGTGGACCAGACGACTGTCGACGATTGACACGGGCGGCTGCCGGCTGGCGAACTGCTCGCCCACCGGCACCGGAGCCACCCCGTCCTCACCGACCTCGGAGTCGACGAGCACCACGGCGACGGCGGCATGCCGCTTGGTCGGGTCGGTGACCTCGCGGCGGTCGTGATCAGCCAGGTGAGCCTGAATCCGCTCCCGTAACGCATCGTCGTAGCTGATGGTCACGGCTAGACGATAAGGCCAATTCGCCGGATATCACCAGCGACCGACTTCAGCGCGGGTCGTAGTCTCGGACTGTGTCGGTCCGGGAGTTGATTGTGCTCGGTACCTCTAGTCAGGTGCCAACCCGACACCGCAACCACAACGGATACCTGCTGCGCTGGGATGCGGAGCGGCTGCTGTTCGACCCCGGCGAGGGGACCCAGCGGCAAATGCTGCTGGCCGGGGTGCCTCTCACAGCCGTAACACGGCTGTGTCTGACACACTTTCATGGCGACCACTGCCTGGGTGTTCCCGGGGTGGTGCAACGGTTGTCGTTGGACGGGCCCCAACATCGGGTGCACGCCTACTTCCCGGCCTCCGGACGAGAATTCTTCACGCGCCTGCGCCACGCCAGCATTTTCCACGACCGTGCGGACGTGCGCGCGGAGCCGGTCTCCGTAGACGGGCCGGTGGCGACGGGAGCGTTCGGGGTCCTGGAAGCGCGACGGCTCGATCATTCCGTGGACGCGATCGGCTACCGGCTGATCGAGCCCGACGGCCGGAGGTTCGTGCCCGAGCTGCTGGCGCGTTTCGGAATCGCGGGGCCCGCAGTAGGCGAGTTGCACCGGGCCGGGTCGGTCCAAATCGACGGGCACACAGTCGATTTGTCAGAAGTCAGCGAGGCACGCCGGGGCCAGCGATTCGCCTTCGTGATGGACACCCGATTGTGCGACGCGGTCTATGCTCTGGCCGAGGGTGTGGACCTGTTGGTGATCGAGGCGACATTTCTCAGCCAGGATTCGGAGCTGGCCGCACATTACGGACATTTGACCGCACGGCAAGCGGCGCGGGTCGCGGCCGAGTGCGGAGTGCGGCGGCTGGTGCTCACGCATTTCTCTCAGCGATACCCCGACGCCCGAAGTTTTCGCGACGAAGCGGCCGAGGTATTCGACGGCGACCTGATAATCGCCGAGGATCTGGCGCGGATATCGGTCCCCAAACGGCAGTGAGAGCGGCGAGAACGGGAACGCGCGCTGCTGCTTAGCGCGGTGGTCGTGCATCCGATTTCGCCCAGCGAAGAACTTCCGGAGGTTACCTCTCCCAGTCGATCGCTGGCGGTCACGATACGGCTGGCAACGTCGGGGGACACCGGTAGACCGCATGCGTACCGGAAACCATGGACGGCGCCGGTTGATGCTGATCGGTGTGTAGGTCGAACTCCACCGCGCTGGCTGAGAAGATGTGTGCATGGCAATTCCATGGGAGGCGACGGTGACCGCCGATGCCGACAGCATTGTGGGTTCGTTGGCCTCGACGGACAGCGTTGCGGTCGCGGGCTCCGTCGCGACCGCGGGCAGCGTTGCCGTCGCCGGGTCGGCGGCGACGGCGGGCAGTGTTGCAGTGGCAGGTTCGGTCGCGACCGCGGGCAGCATCGCCGTCGCCGGGTCGACGGCGATCGCGGGCAGCATTGCGGTGATTGCCAGCGCGCTGAGCGTGTTGTGCGTAGGTGTCCGCGAATGCGTGGCATGCCTGGCGTGCATCGCCTGCGCCCGGTGCGTGGCCTGTATCGGCTGTGTGCGTTGCACCGACTGTGTCGGCTGCATCGGCTGTGTGAATTGCTCTGGCCTACGTAACGTCAAGGGCGCCAGAAACATTCACGCCAACACAGGAGCGTCGGGGGCTACCGGCCGGTAGAACGCACGTCTCAACGGGTAAACCTAGCGTGGTGGCCAATGCCATGGCGGTCGGTCGAGCAGGCGCTGGCCCGCAATACGCGTCTCTCCGAATTCTTTGGTCAGACGCACGGTGTGTACCTCTGCGGCCTGTTGCAGGGTCGCGACCAGGGGCTCGGAGTGGGTCACGACGATGATTTGGCTGTTCTGGGCTGCCGTGGCGATCAACGCTGCCAGAGCGGGCAACAACTCGGGATGCAAGCTGGTCTCGGGTTCGTTGAGCACGAGCATTTGGGGTGGACGAGGCGTCAGCAGAGCCGCGGCCCACAGCAGATATCGCAGGGTGCCGTCAGACAACTCGGTCGCGCCCAATGGCCGCAGCATTCCAGGCTGATGCAGCACGAGTTCGAAGCGCCCACCGGTGCTGCGGATATCGACGCTGCTACCCGGAAACGCTCGTTCGATGGCTGCACTGAGTGCTCCGTCGTCGCCGATCTCGCGAATCGTTTGCAAAGCCGCGGCCAGGTCAGCGCCGTCGTGACCCAATACCGTTGTGCGCGTGCCAATTCGGGGCTGGCGCGCCGGCGCGTCGGCGTCGGTGCGCAGATGATCGTAAAAGCGCCAGTTGCGCATCCGCTCCCGCAGCTGCATCAGCTCGGGTGCTCGCACCGGATCCGCCAGCTCGCTGAGCATCGAGTCGAAAGGTCGCAGCACGTCGGCAATCACATGCCAGCCACCGTCCCCGTCGCACACCCGGGCGGTCGGGCCACCGCGCTGCGCTATCACCGTGGCGGGGCGCCATACCGGACCGACCCACAGCGCCTCGACCTTGACCTCCGGATCGAGCCCGAACGCCGTACAGCTGGCAATGGGCAGCCCGAGGTCCAGGGCATAGCCGAAATCGTCGCCGGCAAAGCCCAGTTTCAGGCTGACCGACTCCGCGCGCACCGTCCCCTGTATCTGATGACGCCCCTGTCGCACTGACTTACCAATCACTGCCGGGCCGGCCCATATCGTCGAGCTCAATCCGCCCTCGCGAGCCAGCGCGGCCACTGCGCCGTTGCGGGCCGAATCGGCGAGCAGCCGCAAAGCCCGATACAGGTTGGACTTTCCACTGCCGTTGGGACCGGTGACGACGGTGAGCTGACCCAGGGAAACCACTACCTGGCGCAACGAACGGTAATTCTCCACCGCAACCGTAGCCAGCACCTGGCCACGCTAATCCAACGCCGATGCCCTCGCGCCAATGGGCCGCTGTTACGCGCTCACGGGACCCGGCTGGTCAGGCGCCGACCGCGTGCGAGCGGCCTCGTGACGGGCGGGTCAACGCGTGTGGGTCCTATTGGCCCGCGTTTTGGGCCAGATCGATGGCGTACTGGCTCACGAAATGACCCGCCGAGGGGCCCCCGTTGCACGATCCGTCGGATTCGCCGGGACGTTTGATCCACAGATAGGCGTCGGCATGCGCGCCCGCAGTAGCCGTGGTGGGCGGGGTGCCCAACGCGCGACCGCCGGGGTTGCACCAGCTCAGCGCGGAGTCGGGCGCAGGGCCGGCGCCGTTGCGCGACGTGTCGATCACGTAGTGCGCACCGTTGGTCATCCCCGAAACCGCCTCGCCGTAACCGGTTTCCTCGTCGGTACTGAAGAAGTTCGAGACATTGAGGCTGAAACCCCGCGCGTGGCCCACACCGGCCTGGTTGAGCCTGGCGGCGATCTCCTCGGCGCTCAACCAGCGCGAGTGTCCGCCGTCGACATAGACGGCGGCGGCCGGATCGCGGGTCAGCGTGTCCACTGCGTAGCGGATCAGATCGAAGCGTTCCTGGCGCTGGTCGGCCGAAAGGCAATCGGCCATGTCGAGCGCGTCGGGTTCGACGATGATCGCCGCAGGCGAGCCGCCCAGGCCGGAGGCGATACTGTCGATCCACTGGCGGTAGTCCGCCCCTGACGCGAACCCGCCGGATGCGTAACTACCGCAGTCGCGATGCGGAATCCCGTACAGCGCAAAAATCGGCATGCTGCCGGCTGCCTGCGCCGCGCCGCTGTAGGCCGCGACCCTCCCCCCAACCGACCCAGCAGGAAATGCCTGGTCAAGCCAGTATGCCTGCGGGGTGTTGGCGATGGCGGCCAGCTGCGGACTTGGCGGATTGGCGCTACGCGCGGCGCCCATGGCCGCCGACGCCGGGTCCACGTAGAAGGGTTGTCCCGCCAGCGGGTTTCCCGCATCAGCCAGACGCACCTCGCGGGCAGCACCAACATGCGCGGAACCAGCAGAAACCAGGCCGGCAACGGTCGCAACCGCTAGAAAAGGGGTGATCCACCGAGCTACAGCACCAGCTGCTATTGACATCACGCCAGTAAAATAGTGCCGCCATGTGAGAAACGCCAATCCTGGACGACAGGTCTGCGCGCGTTAGCGGGCAACCGGCAGCCCTTCCCCTGGCGCGAAAACGACACCGGCGCGTGCTCCACGGCAGATTCGAATTCGAAGTCGCGGCGCGTCATCAACCGGGCTTGCTGTCGCCCCGGCGATGCTCAGCCGCCCGCGCCGCGTTCAGGGATACTGGCACGCGTCATCGGGGGGTGCAGAAATCGCAGTTCGCCCGGCCGATAGAGCTGCGCCGGACGGCCGCCGTCACGGGTCGTAGTTCGCCCGGTAGGAATTAGAAATCCTTCGGTTCCGGTGACCTTGCGATGAAAGTTCCGGCTGTCCAACGCCGTGCCCCAGACGATTTCGTACACCCGGCGCAGTTCGGCAACGGTGAATTCGGCCGCGCAGAAGGTGGTCGCCAGCGGGGTGTACTCGAGCTTTGCGCGTGCGCGTTCCACGCCGTCGGCCAGGATCTGGCGGTGATCGAATGCGAGCCGGGCCGTCATCAGTTCCGATACCGGTGCCCAGCGTGCACCGGCAGCATCGCCGCCCGCGGCCGGCAGCGGAAGATCTGGCGCCAGGCCCAAATACGCGACCGTGATCACCCGCATGCGCGGATCACGTTGCGGCGCACCATAGCTGGCCAGCTGCTCCAGGTGTAGCCGATCGACCGGCACACCGGTCTCCTCCATCAGTTCACGGGCGGCAGCCTCGTCAAGGTCCTCGCCGGGGCGAACGAATCCGCCAGGTAGTGCCCAGCGGCCGGCATAGGGCGGTTGCCCGCGGCGGACCACCAACGCACACAACGAGTCGTCACGGATCGTCAAGGCCACGAGGTCGACGGTCACCGCCACCGCTGGATAGTCGTTCAGCTCGTCACGCGGCACCAATGCAGATTAATCGTCGGATTGACGGAAAGCGCTTCCCCCCTTATCGGCACCAAGACGATAATCCGAAGGAGGTGGCCGCCATGGCCGTCATCAACCACTATCCACTGCTACGTCACCTGCGCGTCGAACCGACCGCGCACATCCGGGCGCTGCGCCGGGGCAAGCTTGTGCACGACGGGCCCGGACTGGCGTTCTGGTTTCTGCCGCTCACCGCGGCCCTGTCAGAGATCCCGCTCGACGACCGCGAACTGCCGCTGCTGTTCCACGCCAGGACGGCCGATTTCCAGGATGTGGCCGTCCAGGCCACCGTGACTTACCGCATCGTCGACCCGGCGCTGGCCGCGCAGCGTATCGACTTTTCCATCGACACCAACACCGGCTACTGGCGTGCGGCCCCGCTGGAGCAGGTGGCCGGAATGCTCACCCAATCCGCTCAGCAGCACGGGCTCGACCTGCTGGCGCGCACCATGTTGGCCACGGCGCTGGTGGACGGAATCAGCGCGGTACGCGACCGCATGGCTCAGGGGCTCGCCACCGACACCCGACTCACCGAAACCGGCATCGCGGTAATCGGCGTTCGCGTGGTGGCAATTCGCCCCGAGCCGGAGGTGGAACGCGCCCTGCAGACCCCGGCCCGCGAACAGGTCCAGCAAGAGGCGGACCGCGCCACATTCGAGCGCCGGGCACTGGCCGTGGAACGGGAACGCGCCATCGGCGAGAACGAACTGCAAACCAAGATCGAACTGGCGCGCCGCGAAGAGGAGCTGGTGGCCCAAAACGGCGCCAACGAGCGGTTGAAAACTCAGGAATCCTGGGCAGCTGACGCGATCGCCACCCAAGCGCAGGCTCGCCGCGAAGTCCAGCTGGCCGAGGCTAGGGCACAAGCCACTCGGCTGGTCGGCGACGCCGAGGCGGCCGCCGAGTCCGCGCGGCTGACCGCCTATCGCGACCTGTCTGAGGCCACCTTGCTGGGCCTGGCGGTCAAGGAACTGGCGGCCAACCTGCCCAAGATCGAGCACTTGGTGTTGACGCCGGATCTGCTAGCACCGGTGCTGGCCCGACTGGGGGCCGGTGGGCAATGACGCTTCCACCCAGGGCGGTGGTGGTGCATCGGCGCACCGAACTCGACGATGCCCTGGCCCGGCACGGTACCCACGGGCAGGCGGCGTTCTTCCTGTCCAGCCGCGGGCGCAGCATCGACGAACTCGAGATCCGGCACGACCGCACCCAATCGGCCCTGACCTCCGTCGCCGCCGCGATTCCGACGGACTGGCGACGTGGCCGGGTCGAGCGGGCCGACCTTCCCAGATTCCTGTTCGAGCCCGGCGACGTCGTGATCGTGGTGGGGCAGGACGGGCTCGTGGCCAACACCGCCAAATACCTTGATGGTCAGCCGGTGATCGGCGTCGATCCGGAACCGGATCGCAACGCCGGGGTCCTGGTGCGGCACGCCCCCGGCCATGCCGGTGCGCTGATCCGGGCCGCGGGGCAGGGCGGCACCGATGTGGAGCCGCGCACCATGGTCGAGGCAGTGACCGATGACGGGCAGCAACTACTGGCCGTCAACGAGATCTTCGTCGGCCATGCCAGCCATCAAACCGCCCACTACACGCTCGCCTTGTCTGACGGCCGTGCCGAACGGCAGGCGTCGTCCGGGGTGATCGTCTCCACTGGAACCGGCGCAACCGGATGGTGTCGCTCGATATGGGAACAACGCGACAGCAGTCTCGTGTTGCCGGGACCGACCGAACCGCGGCTGGCGTGGTTTGTGCGCGAGGCCTGGCCGTCGCCCGCCACGGGAACATCCCTGGTTGAGG
Organism: Mycobacterium attenuatum; assembly: GCF_900566085.1. GTDB lineage: Bacteria > Actinomycetota > Actinomycetes > Mycobacteriales > Mycobacteriaceae > Mycobacterium > Mycobacterium attenuatum. The sequence goes on along the minus strand of NZ_UPHT01000004.1, from coordinate 60,757 downwards.
GGGACCTGTCCGCCGCGATGCTGACGCTCGATGTGGAGTCGGATCGGCTCGTGGCGTTCGGCGACGGCATCGAAAGCGATGCGTTGGCCATGTCCTGGGGTCAGCGGCTGACGCTGCGACTGGCCGCGCGGCAGCTGCGGCTCGTGCGTTGAATGTCCTCGGTGCGCGGCGGAGCTTGCCCGGCAACGCCGTTGCGCATAATCTCGCTGCCACATGACCTCGGTGCCATTGATTCCCACCACCCGGCAAGTTCGCGTCCATTCGCCCGGGACGGTGTCGCTGGATCGCGTGGAGCTGCCGCCCTGCGGTCCGCGCGACGCCCTCGTCGAGGTGCACGCCTGCGGCATCTGCGGCAGTGACCTCACCTACATCCGCCTGGGCGGACTGGCCGGACCGGGCGGGGGTCCCATGCCACTCGGGCACGAGTTCTCCGGGGTGGTACGGGCGGTCGGGGCCGAGGTCGCCGGGGTGGAACCTGGCCAGCGGGTCGTGGTCCATCCCGGCAACGACGTATCGGGTCGGATCGGCGGGGGCTGTTCCGCCGGTGGCCTGGCTGAAGTGGTGCTGGTCCGGGAAGCAGCCGCCGGAGAGCGGCTCATCGGGGTGCCCGACGGCATGCCGATGGACGTCGCGGCCCTGGCCGAGCCGGTCGCGGTGGGGATGCACGCCGCCCAGCAGGCCGATGTCGCACCTGGCGACACTGTGGCGGTGTTCGGTTGCGGCCCAATCGGTTTAGCCGCAATCGCCGCCCTTGCCGACCGCGGACTGAGCCAGATCGTCGGGGTCGATCCCTCGGCGCGGCGGCGACGGCTCGCCGAAACCCTCGGCGCCTCGGCGTCGATCGACCCGCACCAGGCCAGGGTGTGGCGCGAACTTCGGCATCTGCACGGAGTCCGGTCATTGGGTTACGGCCACGCACCGGCCACTGACGCGTTCATCGAGGCGTCCGGGTCAGATGTGGTGCTCACCGACATCATCGACCGGGCCGGTCCCGGCGCACGGATCAGCGTGGTGGCCCTGCACTACACGCCGGTACCGGTCAGTTTTCTCAATGTCTTGATGAAGGAATTGACCATCCGCGGCTCGATGGAGTATCCGGACCGCTTCGCCGATGCCGTCGACCTGCTGGCTCGCCGGGATCTCTCGGCACTGATCACCCACCGATTCCCGCTCGGCGGCATCGACGCGGCACTCGAGTTGCTCACCAGTAGCCGCGAATGCGGCAAGGTCATGATGACCGTTTCTTGACGCGCGGCGGCAGCAGCACACGCCGCCCACCGACGTTAGCGCAAGGTCAACCGAAGGGACTCCCGCCGGCGCGCGAGCACGCTGGGCAACCATGGACCGACGTCGGCGGTCTCAATCCATCCGGTGCGTTCCAGGAGCATTCGCAGCACGGTCGTGGCTTCCAGTCGCGCCAGCGGCGCCCCCAGGCAGAAGTGGATGCCCTTGCCAAAGCTCATGTGCCCCTTGCTGATCGGACGGTCCAGCCGAAATTCGTCCGGGGCCTCGAAATGAGCCGGGTCGCGGTTGGCGGCCCCCCACAACAGCAGCACCCGGGCGTCCTTGGGCAACGTGGTACCCGCTAGTGCGGTGTCACCCAGGACATGGCGATAGTGCGCGCGGAATGGCGGTTCCAGGCGCAGTGTCTCCTCGATGAACACCCCGAGCAGATCCGGCCGGTCACGGAGCTGCCGCTGCAGCGTGGCGTCGGCGGCCAGGATCGCCACCGCGGTGCCCAGCAGCGATGCTGTCGACTCCCCGCCGGCGCTGAACAGTGAAATGAGGATCAGCTGGGCGGTGGAGCGGTCGAGCTCGCCGGCCGCACAGGCCGTCGCTAACGCACCCAGCAGGTCGTCGCGCGGGCTGGTTGCCGCCAACCGCAGCCGGGATGCGATATAGGCGCTCAGCTCGCCGATGGCGGCCATCGACGCCGCCAGCTCGCCGGCCGACATCAGTCCGTCGAGTAGTTGAGTGCTGGCATATCCCCATCGCGCCAGCTGGTCTGCGTCGGCTCCGGGGACACCAATCAGGTCGGCGACGACGATCATCGGCAACCGGTTGGCGACGGCGTCCATCCATTCGACACTGCCGTCGTCCGCTACCGCAGCCCAGAGATTCTTGAAAACGTTCTTGATCAGCGGCTCCAGCGCCCGCACCCGCTTGGCGGTGAACTGGCCCAACATCAACTTGCGGTGTGCGGCGTGAGCCGGGTCGTCGGCGGTGACCAGGATGTGGGTGGGGCCGCCCACGCCGTCCATCGGGAATGCGTCGACCCCGCCCTCGGGGGTAAAGGTCATGGTCGCAGTCAGATTCGACGAGAAGACCTCGGGCCGGTTCACGACGTCGGTGATTGCCTGCCAACTGCTGGCGAGGTAGAACTCCGAATCTCCGACACGATGAACGCCACCCTCACTCCGCAGCCGCGCATACAGCGGGTACGGATCCTGGATGGCCGTATCACCGAAGAACTCGGCCGGGTCGATTGTGGCGGTCATTTCGTGGACCGTACCAACAGCTCGTCCGGGTCGTCAGAACCTTACGGGTAACGGCTGAGCAGCCGCCATCCTGGCGGGCGGACACGACGGCGCATTCAGCTTGAACGCCGACGACCAGTGGGTGCGAGAACACCCCGATGTGAGGGGCGGTGAGGCGTGGGTCGACCACGACCGTGACGAGTTGACGAAGCGTTGACAACGGCGCGCCAGGGGCAATTTTGGGCCACAAACATCGGAGTCGACGTGCATGTCATTTCCTCGACCGTCTACAACGACATCTCCGGTGAATCAACGATCATCGTTGTGCCGATATCCGACCACGACCCCGATATCGGTTCGGTGTGCCATTGGACGCCGGTGCGCGGATGGCCCCTAGCTTGGTCGCCAACTTGCGGAAGACCGCTCTCAATGAATTTCGCCGACAGCGTGCTCTTCAGGATTCTCGCGACACCGGATTGGTAGCCGGCAAGCATTGTCGTTTTCGCACGCTCGCGGCACAACCGCAGTCAAACTTGCGACCTGCAGTGCGCCTGTGTTGTAGGTTCTCAAATTCCGTTTTATATCGCGGTCTTCTGACCTGCGCTTCTCCAGTTTGTCCCACGCCGTTTCACAAGCGGTTTGTCTCAATCGCAGTTTCATTTCCTAATGGGAATCGCGATCACCACAACCTAGGGGGTGTAGGCACCCGCCGGCATGTGAAATCACCTCGGCGTCGCCGCTGCTGGAAGACAGTGCTGTCTGCGTTGCTTTGCCAGGCCGAACGCTGTGATCGTCTCGAGGAGTTGGAAAAGATCGGGCCGCCGGCGGATTTGTACGCCAGGCAATACAAGCCACAGTTCGGGGGCATCGGCCCGCGGCACGCACTGCAGCCGCAGGGACCGCACCGGTTCGAGGAATACGGGCGTCCTCGACGCGAAGCCGCCCGCATGCTGCTGGAGGATCCGGGCTTGCAATCGTCTGCCGTCGGTGCGGCGGACCACCATCGTCGACGGGGTCTTGGTGACGTCGATGATTCCGGTCGCAGGCGCGCCGGCGGTACCCACTTGTATGACGTCGTCCAAGAGCGGAACGCTGAGCAAGACAGTCCCGGTGCGCATCTCGGAGAGCGAACGTGCGACTCGCGCGGGCACGCCGATCAATACGTGTGACCCATGGCCGACGTCAGCGGTGTATCCCATGGTTCTCCCCACCAAGTCGAGCGCCAGCGTGGTCGCCAGCGCAAAACACTACTGGTAATGGCAATCGTTTTCAGGTTACCAATCGCGGCCGCCCGGTAGGGATCCGGTTCCAAGGGAACCGATTGCGGGGCGGCACGGCGCATTGACATGCGCGACTGTGCATGAAACAGTTCTGCCCGAAGTTGGAAATCGTTTTCGTTTGAGCTCGGGTTCCCGTTGCTTGGTGATAACCCTGGGAGGACGCTTGAAGTCCGGCATTTCCGACGCCGAGCTATCGGCGTTGGACCCCGATCGTCAGTGGCATCCGATGCCGTCCGTCATGCCGACGGATCACGTACTCAGGACCTCCAGTGCTCTGCTGCGCGCCCTCTCAGCACCGGTGCGAATCGCCATCGTCGTGCTGTTGTGCGAGTCACCCCGGTGTGTCCACGAGCTGGTCGGCAACCTTGGTCTTCCACAGCCCCTGGTCAGCCAGCACTTGCGGGTGCTGAAGGCAGCCGGCGTGGTGGCGGGCGATCGCGTCGGGCGCGAAGTGCGTTATCGCCTGGTCGACAAGCATCTTGCGGATATCGTCGTGGCCGCAGTCGCGCACTCGACAGAGGCCCGGTGATGGGCGCCGGCGCCGACTACGGCCCGCCGAGTATTCCTGGCACCCGGGCGACACGACAGGGTGCGGCGGTCTGGGATCTGCTGGAGAACCTCGACGAGTTCCGTTCGGCTCAGGAACTTCACGACGAACTGCGCCGCCGAGGCGAAGGCATCGGACTGACCACGGTGTACCGCAGGTTGCAGTCCATGGCCGCCTCCGGCCTTGTCGACACGCTCCGAACGGAGAACGGCGAGTCCGTTTATCGACGGTGCTCGCAACAGCATCATCACCATCTGGTGTGCCGGCAATGCGGCGCGACGGTCGAAGTGCAGGGCGCCAAAGTCGAGGCATGGGCCGCCGAAGTCGCGCGTGAAAACGGATTCTCCGACATCAGCCACACGATCGAGATCTTCGGGCTTTGCGCCGAGTGCTCGGCAGGGAAATGATGCTGGAACAACGCATTTGACGCCCGGCGGGGCGGGCGGTGACGTGCGCCTGTCGGGGTCAGTGGGTGTGGACGATCGCCCACGCGGGCAGCGGATCTCGGTAGCCGAGCCACTCCTGTTCTCCTGCTGCATATTCGTCGTCGTCAAGCAACGCTGAGCGGAGCAACTGCCGCACCCTTTCGCGGTCGAGACGAATCCCGATGAACACGATTTCCTGTCCTGGCTCCAGCTCTGTCGTCGACCAGTACTGGGCCGGCTCGAACACCAGGTTCGGCCCGGCTTGTGACCAGATCGCGGCGATGTCCGGACGGCTGGCGATCCAGCAGAAACCTTTGCTGCGCAACAGGCCTCGCACCTCGTCGAGGACATCGGCCAGCCGCTGCGGATGGAACGGGCGGTCGGCTCGAAACGTCATGCTGCTGATGCCGTACTCCTCGGTCTCCGGAATGTGGCCCCCAGCGATCTCCTCGTCCCAGCCGGGTGTCTGCTCGGCGGCCAACGGATTGAACTTCCCGGTGTCGAGAACCTCGGCGAGGTCCACCTCGCCGCGTACCGTGCGCAGCAGCTTCGCCGTCGGGTTGAGCCGGCGCAGCATCGTCTCCACGGTGCCGAGGGCTTGCTCGCTGACCAGGTCGGTCTTGTTGAGCAGCAGCACGTCGGCGAATTCCACCTGGTCTACCAGCAGATCGGCGATGCTGCGGGAGTCACCGTCGGCGGCGGCCAGCTCACGTTCGGCCAACGCCTCACCTCTGGCCAATTCGGGCAAGAAGGTGGACGCGTCCACCAAGGTCACCATGGTGTCGAGGGTGGCGACGTCGCCCAGACTGGAGCCGTCCTCGAACTCCCAGCCGAAGGTCGCCGCAACTGGCATCGGCTCCGAGATCCCGGTGGATTCGATGACCAGATGATCGAATCGGCCCTGCCGGGCCAACCGACCCACCGCTTCGATGAGGTCTTCCCGCAGGGTGCAGCAGATGCACCCATTGGTCAGCTCGACCAGTTTCTCCTCGGTCCGGTCGAGGTGGCCCTGTCCGGCAATGAGAGCGGCGTCGATGTTCACCTCGCTCATGTCGTTGACGATGACCGCGACCCGGCGACCATCGCGGTTGGCCAGGATGTGGTTGAGCAGGGTGGTCTTGCCCGCGCCAAGGAAGCCGGACAACACCGTGACCGGCAGCTTCTCCGGTGTGGTGGCTGGCATGATCACCGCTTCCCGTAGCGGCGCCGGAACTTCTCGACCTGTCCGGCCGCGTCGAGCACGCGGTGGGTGCCCGTCCAGAACGGATGGGAGTCCGCCGTCACGTCCACCACGACCAGCGGGTAGGTGCGGATGCCCTCCGGCGTTTCCCAGTCGATGGTGCGTGCGCTGGTGATCGTCGATCGGGTCAGGAACGCCTTGCCCGTGCCGGCGTCCTGAAACACGACGGGGTGATAGTCGGGGTGGATGCCCGGTTTCATCGTTCCTCTTCTCTGTGGTGGTTGGGTCGCGCGGTGAGTTCATCGCGGACGTCGGGCAACTCCTCGCCGGGATCGGCGTGCCCATCCCCGAACGGGTCGGGGTACCGCGACCAGTCACCGGGCCGGGCCAATTCGCGATCGGTGAGGAGCGCGCCCCGTAAGGCGCCGTCGATCTCGGCCGGCTGGGCACCGCAGACCAGCACCACCATGGATATGTGCCGGTCGCCGAATCGGTCATCCCACCCCATCGCCGCCAGTGCGCGTCGCTCGGGGTCGATGCGGGCCCGCTCATTGGGTTCCATTGCCGCCAGCCATTTTCCGGCGTTCTCGACGAGGACACCGCCGCCGGCTGACTCGATCCACATGACGTCGTCGAGCCTGTTGGCGACGAACACCCGGCCTCGAGTCCTGACCACTCCGTCGAGGAGCATGTCGATGGCGGCGTGCAGGCGCTGCGGATGAAAGGGCCGTCGTGCGGTGAACTCCAGCAGCGTGATCTCGCCGGCGGGATCCAACGGTGGTTGGCCGGCCAGCAACGGGTCGTGCGGGTCGCGTCGCCGACCGCGCCGCGTGTGCGGGTCGAGATGCGCCAGTGCCTGCTCGACCCGGTCCACACCCACGGTGATGCGGGCCAGTGGTGCCAGCCGCCGCAGAACCGACAGCGTGGCGGCATCGGGCTGGCTCAAGACCAGCACATCGGCGAACTCCGCCTGCCCCACGACCACCTGGGCGAGAGTCCGGCCATCGTCGAGTTCGTCGGAACCGACCGCCTGCTTGAGCCAATTGCCAGGGTCAACCGTGGTGAGCACCGCGTCGACGCCCACGTCACCTCCGGCCGGGCCGTCGATGTAGCCGGGTCCGACGTGAACCTGAACCTCGTTGATCGCCACACAAAGGGGTTCGGGTTCGGACCACGGTGCCAGCAGCACCGCGATGCGGGTCACGTCAGCGCGGCGGTGGAGCCTACGCAGAAGTATCAGTAGATCGTTGCGAGTCGTGCAGCAGATGCAGCCATTGGTCAACTCCAACGGCCATTCACTGGTCGACAACTCATCGTCGCGCATGATGCTGACCCAGCGCCGCACCACCTGCCCGTCGTATTCGTGCCCGACGATCGCCGTGCCCGGGGTGGCCATCAGCGTGCCCGCCACTCGGTCGGTGTCGCCCTGGCCGGCGACGAGGACTACTGGTGTGCGCATTTCCCGCCTTCTAATGGGAACGATTTTCATCTAGTTGTCGGCTACGGTACCCTGCTTCAGGAGACTTGTCGAAAACGATTGTCATTTGTCTTAACGTGAAGGAGGCTGCGTGTCCGCGCACTGTCAGGTGACCGGGCGTTCACCGAGTTTCGGCAACTCGGTGTCGCACTCACATCGCCGAACCCGGCGTCGCTGGAACCCCAACATCCAGCGCAAGACCTACTTCTTGCCGTCACAGGGGCGCAATATCACGCTGCGGGTCAGCACCAAGGGCATCAAGGTGATCGACCGCGACGGAATCGAAGCCGTCGTTGCCCGGCTGCGCGCCGCGGGGCAGAAGATCTGATGGCCAGCACAGATATTCGGCCGGTCGTGAAGCTTCGCTCCACTGCCGGCACCGGTTACACCTACGTCACCCGCAAGAACCGGCGCAACGATCCCGACCGGCTGGTGCTCAAGAAGTACGACCCGATCATCCGCCGGCATGTCGACTTCCGCGAGGAGCGCTGAGGTGGCCAAGAAATCCAAGATCGTCAAGAACGAACAGCGCCGCGCCATGGTGGCGCGTTACGCCGAACGCCGCGCAGAACTGAAGGAGGTGATCCGCAGCCCATCGAGCACTGAGGGCGAGCGCGTCGCCGCTCAATCGGCGCTGCAGCGGTTGCCGCGAGATTCCAGCGCTGTTCGACTGCGCAATCGCGACGTCGTCGACGGTCGCCCGCGCGGTCATCTGCGCAAGTTCGGCCTGTCCCGCGTCCGCGTCCGGGACCTGGCACACCGCGGCGAGTTGCCGGGCATTCGCAAGTCGAGTTGGTGACGGGCGATGGCAGACAGAAGCAAGCCAGGCCGGCGACCACCCGCAGCCGATCCGCTGCGCAAGAAGGCCAACCCCTTCACGAAGCTCGGCATCACGACGGTCGACTACAAGGACACCGCCCTGCTGCGCACGTTCATCTCCGAGCGCGGCAAGATCAGGTCCAGACGCGTTACCGGGCTGACCGTTCAGCAGCAGCGCCAGGTGGCAATGGCGATCAAGAACGCACGCGAGATGGCCCTGCTGCCGTTCGCAGGTCCTTAGCGGAGGCCTCTTAGTACGCGTAGGGATCCCGCGGCGCCTCGATGGGCGTCACCGCGGAGACCGTCAGAGTCGGGGTCGACAACCCGGCGACATCGGAGGGGCTGGGGACCACGGTGCCCTCCACCCGCAGCCAGGTCTCCTCGGGATAGGTGGCCGCGATGGCCGCGGCCGGACCGCGGAGATGAAGCCGGGCCAACTGTCCATCGGCCGCACAGCAGATGATGACGACCCGACCCAAATCGACCTCGTCGCCCTTCTTGATGGTGAAGCCGGTGACGGTGATCAGCCGATTCTCCAGGGTGCGGGCCGAGTCCCGATTCGCACGGACAACCACCTCTGGAAGCAGAAGTTCCGGGGCACGAGTGGCGGGCAACGGCGGAAAGGGACGCAACAGCACCAACCGCGGTAGGTCGGTGACCGTGGGCTCGGCGGCCCGCGCGCCCAGCGCCGGGGGGACGACGAAGCCCAGCAGTGCGACGGGCAGCACCAACAACCACACCACCGCAGACCGGTGCGTGTGTTCGATATCGCCGTCGTGGTGATCTGCATCCTCGACGTAGCCTCCGCGAGCTCTGAAATCCCGGATGGCCGCCGACAGCGCCAAAACGACGAGCAGCACCGCCGTCACCGCCAACCACGGCATGAGGGTGGGCTTGACGTAGCGGGTGAAGGTGCCGGTGACGACGATCGCGGCGGTGCACATACCCAGGAGGAACAGGACCACGTTCTCGGTGTTGCGGCTCACCGCGCGCCCCCGAGCAAGATCAGCCCGACCACCGTGGCAACCACCGTGGCGACGACGAAGGTGGCCGGGGCGAACCTCACGGCGAACGCGCGGCCGAACACCCCCGCCTGCATCGCGAACAGCTTGGCGTCCACCGCCGGTCCCACGACCAGGAACACCAGCCGCGGCAGCAGCGGCAACATGGTCAGGCTCGCGGCTACGAAGGCGTCCGCCTCCGAGCACAGAGCCAGGACGAAGGCCAGGATCGCCATCGTGATGATGCCGAGCAGCAGGTGGCCGGCCAGGTGTTCGTAGACGGTCGGTGGCATCAACACGTTCAGTGCGGCAGCGGTGGCGGCGCCGATGACCAGGTATGACGCGGCCTGCAGAAAGTCGTGGCGTGCCGCCTCGCTGAACACCGTCCACTTCGACCCCCCGCCATGGGGCGATCGCGGTAGCCGCCGGGTGATCCAGTCGGCGCGACCCCATCGAGACCACGCAGCGCCCATCACGACCGCGGTGAGCAGTGATGCCGTGAACCGTGCGCCGACCATAGCCGGCTCGCCGGGAAAGGCCACCGCCGTCGACACCAGGACCACCGGATTGATCGCCGGCGCGGCGAGCATGAACGTCAACGCGGCGGCACCCTGCCGATCGCTCGACGGGCCGTCGCCGAACAACCTGCGTGCCACCGGAACCGATCCGCACTCGCAGCCCGGCAAGGCCGCGCCCCCGACCCCGGCGGTCAGGATCGCCACGCCCGTTCGCCGGGGCAGCCAACGAGCCAGCCGTTCCGGGGACACGTACGTCGCGATCAAGCCGCTGATCACCACACCGAAAGCCAGGAAGGGCAGCGCTTGGACAAACACACCGCAGAACACCGTGGCAGCTTTCGCCAGGTCGGGACGACCCACCATGAAGGCCCGTATCGTTCCGGCGAACAGGGCCAGCCCGATCAGCCCCGCGAAGAGCAGTGGCATCGACCCGGCAAATCGCGGGCGGGTCCGCCCGACAACCGTCACGGGCTCATCCTGCCAGCCGCCCGCCGTCACCGGTGGGTGTGGTCGCCGCCAACTACTTCCGGCTTGAGATCCCCCACGAAGTCCGTGGATAACCGTTGCGCCGCTACGGATCGCGGCCGGACATGACGCTCGAGGGTCCACACGGCCAACCACACGCCACATGCGATCGTGACGATGACGAAGCTCGGCGGCAGGTTGAACATCGCCGACATGACGACGCCGAGCCAGACCGAGACCACGCTGATCACCGTGGAAATGATCATCGCCTTCGGGGGCCTCGGGGTCAACATGATCGCGGTGGCGGCGGGGGTGACGATCAGGGCGAAGAGGAGCAGTGTGCCGACTGCCTGTACCGCCATGGTGATGGCCAGGCCGAGGAGCGCCATGAAGATCATCGACAACAGGCGTACCGGCAGCCCCTTTGCCTGGGCGACCTCGACGTTGACCGAGGTGTACAGCAAAGGCCGGTAGATGAAGCCGATGCACGCTGCCAACAACACCAACAACACCGCGAACGTCGCCAGCTGTTCGCGTGAGATGGCCAGCAGATTGCCGAACAGCACATTGGTCATCGTGCTCGACGACTTGGTTGCCAGTGAATTGAAGAACAATCCGAAACCGGTTGCCAGTGCCAAAACGGTGCCGGTGGCCACTTCGGTGTCGGACCGGCGGTTGCCAAGGACGCCGATGACCAATGCCCCACCCGCGCAGAACACGCCCAGGCCCAGTGCGACGGGCAGTCCGAGCAGGACCGCGCCGGTGGCGCCGGGCAGGCCGATGTGTGCCAGGGCATGGGCGGCGAACGCGGTGTTGCGGACGACGACGAAGTATCCGATCAGGCCGGCGGCGAGGGCGACGATGGTGCCGCCGGCCAATGCACTGGTCATGAAGGGTGAGGTGAGGATCGGCCACCAATTGTCCTGATAGCCGAAAGCCATCGCGTGAGGAGTCACTAGGTGCTCCTCATGTACAGCTCGCCCTGCGGTGTTCGAACAACCTGGATGGGAGTGCCGTACAGGTGACTGAGTAGGTCTTCCTCGACCACCCCGCCGATGGTGCCAAAGTGCGCGTGTCCGTCCAACAGGTAGATCGCGCTACTCAACACGCCCAGCAGTGGGTTCAAATCATGGGCGACGACGAGGATCGTCACACCGAGTTGCTCGTTGAGACGATCGAGCAGTTGAACGATCTCGCGCTGATTCCGCAGATCCAGCGACGCCAGCGGCTCGTCGAGGATGAGGATCTTGGGGCGGGCGGCCAACGCCTCGGCGATAGCGACGCGCTGGCGCTGCCCGCCGGAAAGCTCGGAGAGTCGGCGGCCGGCCAGCGCCCCGGCGTCGACCGCGTCCAGCACCTCGTCGACCCGGCGTCGGTCCTCAAGGGAGGGACGTCCGAGCCCCCACCGAGTTCCGTTGAGGCCCAACATCACCGCATCGCAGACCCGGATCGCATCTCCCGGCGCCGACGCGTAGTTCTGTGGCACGTAGCCGATGAACTCGTTGACCTCTCCTGGCGGCTTTCCCAGCACCCGGACGTGACCCGAGGCAGGAGGTATCAGTCCCAGAATCACGTTCAACAGGCTGGTCTTGCCCGATCCGTTGGATCCGATGACCGCGACGATGCCGCCGGCGGGCACCTCGAATGTGCCTTCAGACCAGATCAGAGTGCCGCCACGCACCACACTGACGTCGTCGAATTTCAGCGCGGGAGCACTGGATTCGGGCTCACACAGCGACACCGAGCGCCTTCGCCAGCGCAGTCAACTGGGCAACCTGCCATGTCTCAAACGAGGTCGTTCCTGGCGGCACCGTCTCGGTCACATCGACCACCGGTACGCCCGCGGCTTCGGCGGCGGTACGGATCTGTTCAGGGACCGAGCCTTCGGTCTTAGTGTTGTAGATCAGAACGTTGATCTGGCGATCTGCCAGAGCGCGGCGGAACGCCTCCAGATCCGCCGGCGAGGGATCGGACTCGTTCGCCGACGCCGTCTTGTAGCCCTGGGGTGTGGCGTTCACCAGGCCGACATCCTCTGCTGTGTAGTCGAAGACGCTTTCGGTGGCCGCATAGGTTTTACCCGTCGCGCCTGCCTTGATAGCGGAGAGCAACTTATTGTAGGGCTCGAGGCTAGTGCCGAAGGCCGTGCGTTGGTCGGCGAAGTAGCCCTTTGCTTCGGGCGCCAGCTTCGCGAGTTCAGCGGTGACCGCATCAGCGACCGCAACGACCGCGGACGGGCTGTACCAGAGGTGCGGATTGGCCCCCGCCGCGGTCTTGGTCACCACGCCCGCATCGACCACCGGCGCCTTCGGTGCCGATGTTGCCGCGAGCTTCGACGCCCACGGGTCGTAATCCGCTCCGTTGACGACGACGAGCTGCGCCTTGGCGAAGGTCGCCGCATCCGCCGGGGAGGGTTCGAAGTCGTGTGGATCGACAGACGAGCTGGCCAGCACCGTCGTCACCTGGGCGCACTCACCGCCCAAGTCCCGGACGATATCGCCCCATTGGTCCACGCTGACCACAACATTGACCGGTGTGGTGGGGCATCCACCGCCGGCCGCAGCCGTGGTGGAGGACTCGGCGGTTTTCCCGCCGTCACGCGAGGAGCATGCGGACAAACCGAGGGGCGCGATGAGGGCGATGACTGCGGCCGTGACGCCGATCAGCCGAGAACGGAGAGAGTTCATAAACGGAAATAGTAACCGTTTTCAATTGGAGCCGGGACGATGGGCACTATTTTCTGGATCTCTGCCGCGGCCAGCGTCATGTGCCGCCTGTAGATCCGCATCATCGACGATGAAAAGCATTGCGGCGCAGGCGGACCGGGAGCAGACCGGCATTCCAGCGGCCTGCCCGCACCCATGCACTGAGTTGAGCGATGTCTTCGGGGTCTCGAATCGGCCCGACGAGGTGCGCTGAACAGGTCGGCTCGCGGTCGATCGTGCAGGGCTGGAGCGCCACAAAAACACCCTCAGCCAGCCACGCCGGGCAGGGGTCGCCGAACATGCAGGGAACAGTGACCAGTACCCCCAACGGGCACTGCCGAACGACGTCACGAAGCGCGGCGACCACCGTCTCCGCGGGTGAGTCACCCTGTTCAGTCCCGCAGCCGCCGCAGACCACCGCAGTGAAGGCGCGGTCCGTGGGGTGCGGAGGCTCGGCATTCGCTGCGGCCTCGACAATGCGGTGCGCACGCCCCACCAAGGCACCCCCGATCTTATTGACAATGATTTTCGACAAGTCGTCGCTTGTACTGTACCGTCGGCGGCATTAATGAAAACTGTATTCATTAGGGGGTTGTATGCGGACTCCGGTTCTGCTCGTCGCAGGGCAAGGCGACACCGACGGCGCGGTCACAGCACTCTTGCGCGCAGAGGGAACATTCGTCGTGCGGCATCGCTTCGACGGTCATGTGGTGGAGCGCAGCGTCACCAACCTGCGCAACGGGACTCCCGTGACCACGGAATCCGTTCTGGAGCTATGCCACGGCTGTATCTCGTGCACGATCCGCAACGACCTGCTGAAGCTGTTGCGCCGAATGCACCGCTGGAAGGACGTCGACCGGGTGGTCGTCCACTTGGCGCCATGGCTTGAACCCCAGCCGATCTGCTGGGCGATCAATCACGTCAAGGTACTGCTGGGCCCCGGGTTCATCGACGGCCCCGCCGCCCGCGATGTGCAGATCGCCGCGGTGGTCAGCTGTCTGGACACATGGGACTGGCTGGAGCAGGCGTTAGGTGACCAAGAGCTTGACGACGGACGCACACGCGCCCAGGTTGCGGTCGGGCAGGCCGAGTTCGCCGACGTCATCGTCGTTGACCACATCGACAAGGCCACGATGTCGGTGCTGAGCCGGCTGGCCCCGCGCGCGTCGGTGGTGCATGACCCGCGCCGCGTCGGCGGGGCCGTGGCGAAGCTCGGCGAGGACGCCCGCCGGGGCCGCAGCGACGATCCGCTCGGTCCACTGCTGATCGGCCAGCCGCCCCTGGACTTCGATGGGGAGGTCGGAATCGTCGAGTTCGGTGCCGACAGACCGTTTCATCCCGAACGGCTGCACGAGGCCCTCGACGTTCTGCTCAGCGGTGTGGTGCGGACGCGGGGAAGGATCTGGCTCGCCAACCATCCTTCCAACGTGATGTGCCTGGAGTCGGCCGGCGGTGGACTGCGGGTCAACTCCGGGGGCAAGTGGCTGGCCGCAATGACCGACTCGGAGATCGCCAACGTCGATGAACAGCGACGTGTCCTGGCCGGTCTTACCTGGGACACCCGGTACGGCGATCGCCATACCTCGCTGGTCGCACTTGCCTGCGGCGCGGTGGCTGAAGACATCAGGCGAGAACTGCAGGCCGCGCTGCTGACCGACGCAGAGATGGCCTATCCCGACCAATGGCGCCACTTCGCGGACCCGTTCGGCGACTGGCATAAGGATCCGTGCGTGGACTCACCGAACACAGCGATGTATGCACCGAATGCCGAACACGGCTACGAGCAGTAATACCCCGACCTCAAGCCGACTAGCGGGGACTGAAACCTGGGTTACACCGGCGCTACCCGCAGCCGTGATCCGCGGTCAGTGCTCGTGTACGTGGTCGCCGTGCTGGAAGTGTCGGTGACCGTCGTGCACATGGTCGACGTGGTCGCCGTGCTGCACCGTCTCACATCCGTCGTCCTCGGTGTGCGCCGCGCCGTGATCGGAGTGGATCTTCGCCTCAGGGTGCCGCTCACCGTCGTGGATGTGGTCGACGTGGTCGCCATGCTTGACGGTCTCGTGGCCGTCACCCGGTAGATGCTCGTGGTCAACCGGATCGACGTGTTCCGCAGGTGTCATCGTTCCTCCAAAAGTTGGTTGCTTCGAGCCTAACCAGATGACCGCGATAGCGTCCCATAGAATTGGAAATTATTTTCATTAGAGATCTGGTCGCGTTCCATCAGGCACGCGCCACCGCCAGGGATGCGATCCCGGGATCGGCTGACACAATGGCCGGGTGGCCGCAGTGAGGACCGTCCGACTGCCGGAGTCGGCGTCGATGCCCGTGCTCGTCGCGGCGGTTGTGGCATTTGCGTTGCTGGGCAGCACGTTGCGGGCTGCGGTGTACGACAGTGCGGCGTTGTCGACGGCGGGCACGGTGTTCAGCGGCATCTTCGTTCAAGCCCTGCCATTCCTGGCGCTCGGAGTGACGTTGAGTGCGTTGATCGCGGTGTTCGTGACCCCCGACCGGCTGTCCCGGTGGCTGCCGCAACGACCCGCGGCGGCGGTGCTCGCCGCAGCCGCCGGCGGTGCTGCGCTAGCGTGGGGTGGTCGGCGTCGAGGGTGAGGGTGGTGGCGGCGCTCAGGTCGGCGCCGCAGCGGGCGGCCAACCGGCCGCTGCCGTCGGCGGCGCGGCACCCGCATCGGCCCGGGTAGGCGCGGAGTTCGCCGGGGAATACTCTGTCGCGCTGCGGTTTTGCGCATGCGGGGCAGGCGTCGAGGAGCAGGCAGCGGTGGTTCAGGCAGGCGATGCTGTAGCCCGGCCGCCATCGCAATTGCCAGCGGCCGCGGTCGTCGGCCAGACAGTGTGGGCAGAAGCGCGAGTAGCGGGGCCGCCCGCGCGGGAACTGCACGCCCAGGGACAGCACCCGCGCTGCAGCGGGATAGTGGGCGAGGGTCATGGCGGTGATCTGCCCGACCGACACCCCGGTGGCGGCGCTGATCCGTTCGGCGGCCTCAGGGAACAGCCACATGACGTGGCTGCGGTCGGTGGCCGTAGTGGCGGGTCGGTTCAGCCCGACGGCCGTCAGGATCTCGCCGTGGGTCGTCTGTAATCGGTGGCTGAGGTATTCCAGCCAGGAGTCCAGCGCCTCACCGGACAGCGGCGCGACCCTGATCGGCAGGGTCCGGACCCCGGTCACGGCGCACGCTTGCGGATGGGTGCGGCGCTCCGCTTGCGGGCGGCGGGACGGGCGCGGGTTGCCGGCGCGCACGGGGCGGCACGCGGGGATTGTCGGGTGGGGGCGATGTCGGTGGTCAGGGTGCCGCTGTCGAAGGCGGCCTCGAATTCGGCGCGGCGGCAGTCTGATCCGGTGTCGGTTTTGACGGCGTCGAGCAGGTCGCGGTCGAGGTATTCGCGGCCGGATCGGATGGCGCGCAGGCAGCCGCGGTTGATCAGGGTCATCAGTGAGCCGATGTGGCCGGTGCTGCGGGCGAACAGGTAGTCGGCCAGGTCGGTGGCCAGCATGCCGGGTCGTTTGTCGACCAGCACGACGCGTTGCTCGAGGGTCAGCAGCAGTTGGTGCCATTGGCGGCGTTGCCGTTCGGTGCCGACCGCGAAGGGCGCCATGGTGAGTTTGGTGGTGCGGCGGGCGGTTTGGGCGATCGCGCGGTCGGTGTGGGGTTGGCCGTCGAAGAACAGGCCCCGTTGATCGAGGTCCACACCGACATAGATCAAGGTGACGGGGAATTCGTTGGCGATGTATTTGAAGTGGTTGCTGATCGCGACTCCGGCGGTGTTGCGCCACTGCAGGAAATGCAGGTCGTCGATGATCAGCAGTTTGGTGTGGCAACTGAGCACGCAATCCAAGGCGCGGTAGGCGAAGTCGGCGGTGCTGCCGTTGGCCTTACCGGGGTGGGCGTAGAAGGCGAGCATGGCTTTGTTGAAGGCGACCATGCCGGTGTTGCCGGCCAGCCCGACCCGGCACACCGGCCAGCGTTCATCGCCGTTGTCGGTGAACTCGCCGTTGACGCGGATATCGCGGAGGTGGAACTTTTTGGCGAAGTCGAGCAGGGCGGTGGTCTTGCCAAGACCGGGATAGGCGTCGATGGCCACCGCGCTTTTGGGTTTGTCGCCGTCCTGGTCGTTGCTGTCGACGATGTCCCACAGGTCGTCGTGCACCGCGGCCAGTTGCGGGGTCTTGATCGGCCCGATGTTGGCGTGCCATTTGCGCCGACGCGTCTCGTAGTCGTCGCGGGCCTGCGCGCTGAGCCTGCCCAGCGCCCGGCGCGTGAGCTGTTCGGGCTGAGTGCGCGGGGCGGCGGTGACGAACTCGCGCCATCCCTCCTTGCGGGACAGGGTCAAGTTGTCCAGCTGTGCCGATGGCCGCGCGGGGACGGTCTTGGTGCGCGCCATCAGGCATCCACGAACGCGCCGGCGTAGAAATCGTCATCGCCGTCGTCATCGTCGTCATCGTCACCGCCGACGGCCGCCGCATCGGGACCCATCCGCTGCTGACCGTCGCCGCTATCGCCGCCGCCGTCGTCCGACGATGCCGGCGGAATATCTGGGTCGGGGGTGATGAGGGATTCCTCGCGGGCCAGCCGCAGGGCCATCCGCCGTTCGGCCAGGGTGGCGCCCAGGCCGAGGTTCCAGCGCTCCAGCAGATCGTTGATGGCCAGCCGGTCGTCGGGGTAGCGGTACTTCTCGGCGGCCTTGCGTCGGGCGAAGCGCAACGCGTCTTCGCTCAAGGCCATGTGCAGGGCGGGGGCGTGTTCCCAGATCAGGGTGTGCCAGCGGCGGGTGTGCGGGTCGCGGAAGTAGGCGCGGGTGATGTCGTCGGGGTCGTAGTGAATCGGCCAGCGCCCGCGAGCCTTTCCGGTATAGGGGCTTTCCAATCCGCGGTAGGGGTCCAGTGCCGCGCCGTTGTAGCGGCGGCCGTCCAGGTCGACCCCATAGTGCTGGATGCGCCGCCATCGCGTCTTGAGGAATTCGTAGGCGAGGTCGGGATCGCGGGGTGCTTCGATGTACCCGGCGCGCGCGACCCCGTGTTCGAACATATCCGCCGGCGACAGATGCAACTTGGGGATGTGGGGGTCGATCAGTCCAGCGTGGGGACGGTGGTGATAGATCGCGGCGACCCATTGGCGGATCTGTTCCTCCAGTTCGTCGAGATAGAAGAACGCCTCCCCCTCAGGATCGACACCGCGGGAATGCAGATCCGGGCCTTTGTAGCCAGGCAGGATCTGGAGCAGGTCCTCACGCAGGGTACGGAAGAACCGCTCCACCGGCCCTTTGTCGCGGCCGGTGCGCAGCCGCGCCGGCTGGATCGAGATACCCATCCGCCGGCACACGCTGGTCAGATGATCCGAGATATAGATTTTGCCGTGGTCGATGACCAGTGTTTCCGGGACGATCGCCGGGCCTGAGGCCCCGGTCATCGGTCCCTCCATCGCGGCGCGGTCGACCATCACGGTGCGCGGGATCCCGTGCTCGGGCCACACCGCCTCCCGGGGCCAGTCGGTGCCGGCCGGGCGGGGCCGGAAGCTCTGGTAGAGCACCGCGGCGGCGTCGACGGACTTCGTCGACACCGGGGTCAGCCGCAGCCCGGTGATACATCGGGTGTACCAGTCCATCGCCACGGTCAACTCGGCCTGCACCCACCGCAACGTCAACGGGTCCAGCGCGAAGACATCCAGGCGGGTGGTGTCCATCAGCAGGTACTCCCCGGGCCGGGTCGGCCGAAGCTTTCCGTACACCCCGCCCGGGCGGGCGGCGATGTCGCGGTTGCGTTTCGTCGAGAGCCGAAACAGCGGGTACCGGTTCTCCAACTGCGCCAGGATCCGGTACGCAGCGGTGCGGCTGGGCAGCGCCACCACGTCCACGCCGAACCGGGCGATGACGCGGGCGTTGGTTCGTGTGATCACCATCGCCTGCGACGGCCGGGACTGGTCGGTGTGTTCGACCATGACCTCCACCGCGGTCTGCACCCACCGCTCATCGACCCGCCCGGTCGGGTTCTGCCGGCCCACCGTGCTCCGCGCAAGCCCGGCCTCGCCGTAGGCCAGGTAGTCTGCGGCCCAGCTTTGCACCGTGCGCATCGAGACACCGAGTTCGGCGGCCTTCGCGGCGTAGCGGGCCGTCAGCGGCGACGCCGGGTCATAGCCGGGTCGGGGTTCACCGGGCTGAGCGAACTCTGCTGTGCCGCAGTGGTATCCGGTCAGTACCTCTCGGATGTGGTCGGCGCGCTGGCGCAGGGCTTCGCGTTCCGGTCGGCTCAGCGCCGACAGCACCACGTCGGCCGGGTCGAGCGGGTCATCGGAGTTCGGGCCTGAGCCCTCCCCGTACACGCGGGCCCGATCGCCGTCGAGCAGCTCGCGCAGACTGATCCGCACCACCTCGCTATGGCGGCCGTAGGCACCCAGGACCACCTCGGTTCCCGCGGGCCCAGGGTGCAGCTCGGTGACCTCCCAGAGCTGGCCGTCGTGGAGCACCCTGGTGCCCACCCCGATCCGAATACCTTCAGCGGACATGACACTTTCCTTTCACCAGAGGGCTGGCCTTGCTCAACGGCGCACTGATATCGACTTCCAGGGCCTGACACCACACCAGGTGCAGCACCGCCGCCCGGACCCGCCACGGCGGCTCACCGAGGTCGCGGTCGAGGACCTGGCCCAGGTTCGTGTCCGAAATCGACTGGTGATGAATCTCTTTCACCAGTTGGGGATCGAATCGGTCGGGGTTGCGGAAGCCCGCCAGAAAACGGACATTGTGCACAAGCACGTCAGGCGAGCCGCTCCACACCTCGTACCGCCAGCCGAGTGTCTCGACGAGTGCGCGGGTCCAGTCCAACGTGAAACGCACCTTGTCCACTGCAAGCCGGTGCCGCGGCTTCACATCGACCACCGTGGGAACGGAGTCGGTGAACAAAAGGAAGTCGGGGATGTGCCTGCGCATCCGCCGATTCACTCTGGCGCGCAACAGAAACGGCTGTGCGATCACATTCAGCACCGCGGTGTCGTAGTCGGCCAGCAACAGCCGCGCCAACTCCAGGCGCGATTCATAGATCACGTGGTCACGATTCGTCGCGGACCAGTAGGTACCGGAATAGTGCCGCTGGCCATCACGCCAGCGGAACGTGCGCCACGGCATCGCCGTACTCAGGAAATCTGTTGTCGCACAACCCCATAGGATCGCAACCTCGGACAGGGTATCCCTGTCCCGGATCTCCGCGACTGCGTGGGCGGAATCCACCAAGAGCCCGGCCATACCACCACGGTCACCCCAAACCGCGCCAATGCAACCGGTCGTCCCGATTTCGTTTCATAAATGAAGCGCGCATGAAACCAAACCTGGGATTATGAAGTCAAAATCGGGAACCTACACCTGTAGGTTCTCACCTTGCCATGTTGGCAAAACGTGACAGGTGCAGCTGGTGAGCCACGGTGACTGTCTTGGTCGGCCCGTTACGGTGCTTGGCGAGAATAAAATCCGCCTCTCCCCCGCGTGGATCGTCACGGTCGAATGCGTCCGGTCGATGTAGCAGAATGACGACGTCAGCATCCTGCTCCAGCGAATTGTGCACGCTCATGCCGTTAGCGACGAAATTGTGTGTGCCGCTTACCGTTCCGTCATAGACGTCATGCTCCCCAAGGCTGGTGATCTCGACAACCCTGTCCCAGGATACGTCGCTGGTTGCCGGCGCAGGAATGTCTGGGTCGTCGCGCCACGCTGGCGCACAATGCAGCCCCGACCAACCAGCCGAGCGCCTCCACAGCGCCGGGCCACGCCACGGAATACCTACGGCGGCCGCCAACCGCCGCAGCATGGTCTTGTTGACTTGCAACTCAACGTGTTTCGGCTCCCAGCCCAGATCGGGAGTGTGCGCCATACCGACAAGGCGGCTCAGCACTTCTCTTGCCGCGATCGCATTGGCACCATGGCCGCCGACGTGGTTCAGGAATCTGGTCTGATTTTCGGGGCCGCGGATGTCTAGCTGCCACGAGTCGCGGCAGCCAAGCTTCGGTACGTGCCTAATACACGCACTAATTCCGAGTCGAAGCAGCAATTGAGTTAGATCATCGACGAGACGCCGACTGGTAGCCGCATAGTAAATGCGCGCCTGCGCGCGCTTGGCATCCCAGCGCATCCGCCCATCCGCCGCCCACAGATGACGCAGGAACACCGCGACCTGGTCGTTGGGAGCACGGAAAACCACCTCGGGCACAAACTGCTCGTGAGCGCGCTTGCCGAACAATCCGAGTCCGTCGAGCCAGGCCGCAACCGGGTTTCTTCGGCCGCGCACCGGCCGCTCCGTCGAGGTCGAGGGCAGCCGCACCTGCGCGGCAGCGTAGCCGTCGCACACCGCCATCACACCCGAATTCGCGGCCGAAACGGTCACCGCCACGAGGTTGGCCTCATCCACCGGCGCGTAACCGGTTGGCTGACACTTACCACACGACCGGTCGCCGATACTGCGGGCCAGCCAGATCAGCTCCTGCTCGTCCATTCGCTGCGTCTCAACCGGTTCGGGCACACGTCGAGGTACTGCCACCCGATCGCCGATCCTCAACTGTTCCAACGGAATCCAGCCTTCGGACTTCATGAAAGGGTGGTTGCCGGTCGCCTCGACCTCACGCCCCGAGTCCAGCCGAAGGCGGAACACCTCCTTGTGCCCACTCGGGAAAACGTTGGTCATGGGCCGCGCGACCATGCGCAGCTGCTCATCCAAGGACCACACCAGTGGGCGCTCGCCGGTGCACATGAGTTCACCGAAGGTGACCTCAGCGCCGGTATCAGCGCGCAAGATTCGCGTAGCGGCCGTCAGACAGCCCGACTCGCGAAGATCGGACAACATCGGCTTTTTGTCGGTGCGCTGCTCGGGCCCACGGTTGAGCTGGCTGATCGCGACCACCGGAACCTCGAGCTCTTTGGCGAGCAGCTTGAGCTGGCGCGAGAACTCCGATACCTCGACCTGACGCGACTCGTGCTTTTTCCCCGAGGTCATCAGCTGCATGTAGTCGACCACGACCAGACGCAGACCGGATTTTTGCCGCAGCCGGCGTGCCTTGGCGCGGATCTCCATCATGGTCATGTTCGGCGAGTCGTCGATATACAGTGGCGCCTCACTGATTTCGCTCATCCGCCGGGCCAGCCGCGTCCAGTCGTCGTCGGTCATGCGGCCCGAGCGCATATCGGCAAGCTTGATTTTCGCCTCGGCCGACAACAGCCGCATCACGATCTCGGACTTACTCATCTCCAGCGAGAAAATGATGCTGGCGTGTCGATGCTTGATCGAGCACGACCGCAGGAAATCCAGCCCCAGTGTCGAGTTGTGCGTCGGCACCATGCCACGACCGGCCAAATACAGCCGTGCGGCGTTGTCGACCTCGACGCAGCGCACCGCGACGCTGGGGACCCGGCGCACCGAGACGACCTGCAAGACCGGCGTCAGTGTGGCGGTGCGCTGACCTCCGGCACCATGCGGCCCGGAGCCGGCCGCCGCGACAGCGTCCAGCCCACAACGCAATTGGGCTGAGGTCCGGATCCCATGACCGGTCGGCCACTGATGTTCGGCATCGGCGACAATGATTGTGCCGTCGGAGAATTCGATCTGATAGCACGGGTGGCCCAACATGACGCCGGTCGCGCCGACGACCCGCGTCGGCAAGCCGTCGGCATCGAGTAACTCATCGCCGACGGCCACGTCTCCCATCGTGGTCCAGCCGACCGGTGTGGGTAGCGGCGTATCCAAGGCCAGCGCCTTGCCCACCCCGGGACGCGCCGCGACGATGATCATCTGTCCCGGATGCAGGCCGTTGGTCACCTCGTCCAGTTCCGTAAAGCCCGTCGGCACACCGCGCGAGACGCCGCCGTTGGAGGCGATCGCATCGATCTCATCCATCGTCGGCTGCAGCAGATCCTCAAGCGGCACAAAGTCTTCGGACAACCGCCGGTTGGCGACGTCGTAGATTTCCGCTTGGGCACGGTCGACCACCTCGGCCACATCGGCGCCCTCGGCACCGGCATAGCCGTACTGCACCACTCGGGTGCCCGCCTCCACCAACCGGCGCAGCACCGCCTTCTCCGCGACAATGCTGGCGTAGTAGCCCGCATTGGCGGCCGTCGGCACCGTGGAGATCAGGGTATGCAGGTAAGGTGCACCACCGATGCGGCGCAGGAGTCCACGGCGGTCCAATTCTGCGGCGACCGTCACCGCGTCGGCGGGCTCGCCACGCCCATACAGGTCGAGGATGGCGTCGTAGACATTTTGGTGGGCGGGACGATAAAAATCACCGGGCCGCAGGCGCTCCAGCACATCGGCGATGGCGTCCTTGCTCAACAGCATCCCGCCTAGCACGGACTGCTCCGCGGCAAGGTCCTGCGGGGGTTGACGGCCGAAGTCCTCACTGGGAGGCGGAGCGTCCATTCCGGGGTGGGCTAGATCATCGACGACCGCCATGGGCTATCACCTCCTCCGACACAAGCATCCGAACGTACATTCGATCGCGATATGCAGAGCGTAAATCAAAGCTCCGACAACAAACCCCGCTCCCAGCTCAGTTGGCCGGCTCTTTGACGGGTCGCTGCGCCACCCACATCGTCACCACCCCAGCTCAATTGGCCACCCGGAGGTGCCCGCATCGCCTTGCGCCGGGACGACGCTAAACGTTGCTGGCCAGTCCTCCAAGGGGTGGTTGTTGATGAAGCTGTGCATGGCGTGTGCATATCCGCTGACGCCCATGTTGAACGGGGTGTGCAAAACCTGTGGATCAACCCCGGTCATCCCAACATCGGTGCAGATAAACGCCGTACAACGGCATATGTATTGTGTGGACAACAATCTTCCCGGCGTGTCGGGCGAGGTTACGGCCTCGGGCGTGTTGGTTTTCGCCGAGATTTTCGGCGAGTTAAGCCGTGGTAACGGCGACCACACCAAGACACCCCCGGAAAAGTTCGCCAGCGGCAACCTTTTCCGGTAACGAACTAGGCGGTCGGACAGCCAGTTTCGGGCAGCACAGAACCCGGTGGGGCGCTTGGCTCCACCGGGTTGAACAGCTCTGGCTGGTTAAGTTTCGGCGACGACGTCCAGCGAGAGCTCGACGTCGACTTCCGGGTGCAGGTGCACCACCACCGGATGCGTGCCCACCGCCTTGATATGGGCCTTGGGTAGGCGGACGATCCGCTTGTCGAGATTCGGGCCGCCCGCCTTCTTGATGGCTGAGACAATGTCGCCGGCGGTCACCGAACCGAACAGTTTGCCGGAGTCGCCCGCCGTCTTCACCTGGAGTGCGACCGGGCCAAGCGCTTGGATGGCGGCCTTGATTTCGTTGGCATGTTCACGGTCGCGCACGGCCTTCGATTCACGGGCTCGGCGGATGTCGTCAGCCTGCCGCTGGGCACCACGCGAGGCCATGATCGCCAGGCCGCGGGGCAGGAGGAAATTGCGGCCGTAGCCATCCTTGACTTCGACTGTGTCGCCTACGGAACCAAGATGGTCAACGTCAGCCGTCAGAATCAGCTTCATCGTTTGCGTACTTTCGTTGGGCTTGCAGCAGTTACCGTCGGCTACCGCGCCGATGAGGTAAAGGGCAGAAGCGCGACTTCACGGGCATTCTTCACCGCGGTTGCGATGTCTCGTTGGTGCTGCACACAGTTGCCGGTAACCCGGCGCGCACGGATCTTGCCGCGTTCGCTGATGTAGGTCCGCAGCAGGGCGGTGTCCTTGTAGTCGATCTTTTGATCCTTCTTCGCGCAGAAGACGCATTTGCGCGCCTTGACCGGCTTTTCCGGAGCCGGGCGGCGCTTACTGGACTTGGCCATGGGTTTCTTTCTTTCCGTAGCTCAGTGATGGGAAGTGATGTCGATCAGAAGGGCGGCTCGTCGTCGCCGCCGAATGAGCCCGAGGCCGGAGCGCTGCCCCACGGGTCGTCGCCGGGAGTGGGTGCGCCGCCGGCCGGCGCGGACGCCGGTCGGGACCCGCCACCGCCGCCAAAGCCGCCACCACCGCCACTGCGGCTGGCCTTGTTGACTTTGGCGGTCGCGTACCGAAGCGACGGCCCGATCTCGTCGACCTCAACCTCGACGACCGTGCGCTTCTCGCCCTCACGGGTTTCGAACGAACGCTGCTTGAGCCGGCCGGTCACAATGACCCGCGCACCTCTGGTGAGGCTTTCCGCCACATTCTCGGCGGCCTCCCGCCAGATGTTGCAGCGCAGGAAAAGCGCCTCACCGTCTTTCCATTCACCGCTCTGCCGGTCGTAGATCCGCGGTGTCGACGCCACCGTGAAATTCGCGACGGCAGCCCCCGACGGCGTGAATCGCAATTCAGGATCAGCTGTCAGGTTCCCGACGACGGTGATGGTGGTATCACCAGCCACAATAGTTCTCCTTGTTCCGCCTGAACCGCGCCCGGCGGGTAGTCATGAGCGTCTTTGAGTCGAGCCTAGGCAACAGGGGCGACAGCGGCTGCTGGTGCCTGATTGCCCAGCTCCTCCGCCCCCGCTCCGCGGCCGCATCGTCGCCGGGCTAGTGCCTGATTGCCCAGCTCCTCCGCCCCCGCTCCGCGGCCGCATCGTCGCCGGGCTAGTGCTTGTCGGCGCGCATCACCTTGGTGCGCAGTACGGACTCATTGAGGCTCAGCTGGCGGTCGAGCTCGGAAACCGTCGCCGGGGCAGCTTTCAGGTCGACGACGACGTAAATGCCCTCGGAGTGCTTGGCAATCTCGTAGGCCAGGCGCCGCCGGCCCCAGATGTCGACCTTCTCGACCTTTCCACCGTCTTTGCGGACGACGTTCAGAAACGTCTCCAACGACGGGGCGACGGTGCGTTCGTCGAGGGTGGGATCGAGAATGATCATGATTTCGTATGGACGCATAGGGACCTCATCACCTCCTCTGGTCTGTGCGGTCACGGTCGGTCCGTGGCAGGAGGGTCGCCTGCGTCGGCAACCGCCCCAGGCTACCGGATAACGCGCTGCCCAGAGAAATCGCCGAACGAAGCCGTGCTGCGCGCCCAGATTGCGCCGCGGGTCTCGGTCCGGGGAGAAACCGCAACGCGCACCGCAATCTCGGCATTTGCCAATCCAGTTACTTGCGGCGGTGCAGGAATTCGGCGGCCCGCGCCCGTGTCGCCTCGTCGGCGCCAGCCAGCGATCCCGAAGCGAACGGTGGCTGCGGGTCGTATTCGATGAGCAGCTGGGCAGCCTGGGCGGCTTGCCGATCGACCAGCAACTCGACCAACCGCAACGCCATGTCGATGCCGCTGGAGACCCCCGCGGCGGTGATGATGCGCTGCGGTAGGTGCTCGACCACACGGTCGGGCACATATTGCGCGCCCAGCGCGTTGAGCTGATCAGCCGCTCGCCAATGCGTCGTGGCGGTCAGGCCGTCGAGCAGACCCGCGGCGGCCAGCAACAACGCTCCGGTGCACACCGAGGTGGTGAATCTGGTCTGCGGGTGGACCGATTGCAGCCAGCCGCTGATGATCTCGTCGCCGACCAGCACCCGAGTCCCAATACCGCCGGGAAAAACCACGACATCGGGCGCGCCGACTTCGTCGAAGGTGGCATCGCAGATAAGGCCGAGCATGCCGTTTTCGGTGCGCAGTTCGCCGCGCTGGTGCCCGACAAACACCACATCAATCGACGGAATACGTTGCAGGACTTCATAGGGTCCGACCGCGTCCAGCGCGGTAAACCTCGGGAACAGCGGGATCGCAACCTGCATCAGGCCTCCCGCGTGGCACCAGTCGTCGCCGCCATCGGCTGAAGGCGCGACGCCACGGGACGCAGCCGACTGGGAAGCCAATCAGGTGCGGCGTCCGGAGCGCGATCGTAACCACCGCCCGCGGGATCGTCGACTCGCCCATTCCAGCGCGCCAAATCCTCCTCAGGCCGGTAGATTTGCCGAATTATCAACGCACACAACATCACAACGGCAAGGTCGCGGAGCAACACCGTCGTAGTGAACCACTGTTCCGGCAGCGAGCGGTTCGGATTACCGTAGAGGTAATACATCCGCGGCACCCACACCAGCGCGTCAATTGTCATCCAGGTCAGCAAGATCCGCCGATGTGGCAAGGCCAGCACGGCCAGCGGCACCAACCACAGCGAGAACTGCGGACTCCACACCTTGTTGGTCAGCAGGAACGCCGCCACCACCAGAAACATCAGCTGCGCCACCCGCGGCCGCTGCGGAGCGGTAAATGCGATGTAAGCGATTGCGGCACAACACAATGCGAACAGCACTGTCACAACCGTGTTCAACACCATCGGCGGCTCCCAGAAGCCCAACCCGGGATCGAAGCCGCGCCAGCCGGTAAACGACTTCACGACGTTATACAGCGAATCCATGTCGTCCCCGCGACGGGTGTTGAGCCGGAAGAACTCCGACCAGCCCCGGGGGTAGAGCACCATAATAGGTAAATTCACCGCCAGCCACGTCACCGCGGAAGCCAACGCCGTGCGGCCGACCGCGCCCAGCCGACCGGTTCGAATTCCCAGCACCAGCAACGGGCCCAGGAACAGCAGCGGATACAACTTGGCCCCGGCGCCCAACCCGATCAGCAGCCCCGCCAGCCATGGTTTGCGCCGAGCCCAAGCCAGCAGTCCACCCATCGCGAAAGCTGTTGCCAGTGCGTCGAAGTTGGTAAATATCTGGAAAATAAGCAGGGGCGACGCTGCCACCAGTGCGGCATCCCAGATACGGCGGCCGGCCAGGCCCGAGGTTGCCCACACGGTAGCCAGCCAGGCTATGGCCAGCCCGAACGCCGCGGCGTTGAAGAACATCACCACTTCGGCGATCACCGGCAGCGGCGTGACATTGCTCAACGCGGTGTAGGTCTTGGCGATAGCCATCGCGACGTACTGGTATACGCCGGTCAGCACCGGGTATTCCATGTGACGCACCGCGAGCTGTCCGTTGTATTGGATCTGCGGTGCGCCGGTACTGTCCGTCTCGACCCAGCTGGATTTGTAGGGAAACCTGCCCTGGTTCAACAACTCTGCGCCATAGAGCGGCACGGTGTCCGAGTAGCACAATTCGTAGTAGGCGCGCTGGTTGTCCCAGTTGGCCACCCTCTTGTCGCCCGGCCCGGTGCCGGTGGTCTGCAGGCAAGCGGCCTTCGTCGACCAGCCAAGCGCGAGGAACACGAGCGCGATCACGAACATCACCCGCAACGGAGTCATGAACCGGGCGCGCCCGATCAGGGCGTGCCGGCCCACCGGCCCGCCGATGACGTCGGCCAGAGCCGCACCCAAAACATCGTTGCGGCTGGGGCAGTCGCGGTAATCTGCGCTACGCAGATCGGCGGCCAACGGCTGGGGTGAGACGGTTGCGCGGCGGGTCGGGACGGCCGTCACGGTGGCGGCGTGGGATTGTCAGCCGGCGGTGGCACCGACGGTGGCCCGGGCGCGAGGGTCACGGTGGTGGGCGGTCCGACGGGAATGGTTATCCCGGGTGCTATTTCGACGGTGGGCTGAATGACCGTCTCCGACGGCGGCGCCGCTGACGGCGGGGGCGGCGGCGGTGCCGGCACCCCCGCGTAGCCGCCTATTTCGGTGGGCTTGGGGAAGCTCTCGTTGTCGGTGCCCTTCAGGGCGCCGTCCATAGTGGCCTTCCAGATGTCTGAGGGCAGACCCGAGCCGTAAACCGCTGCGCCCGAGGCGGTCACCAGCGGCTCGTCGCCTTTGACCGTCCCCACCCAGACCGCGGTGGACAGCGACGGGGTGTAGCCGACCATCCAGGCGTCCTTGTTGGCGGTGGTATCACCCAACTGCACCGTGCCGGTCTTGGCTGCCGACGGCCGGCCACCGGCCAGGCTGTGGCCACGCGAATAGGCGGCGATCGGCATCATCGCCGCGGTCACGTTGTCGGCGACGGCCCTGGGGATGCGTTGCTCACCGGAATTGTCCTGGCTGGCAGCGTCGAAGAGGACCTGACCTTCCGCGTTCACTACCTTCTGGACGAAGTGCGGCCGGTGATAAATGCCCGACGCGGCCAGCGTGGCGTACGCCGTGGCCATATCGATCACCCGGGTTTGGTACTGGCCCAACACAATCCCGTTGTTGGGCGGTCCGCCCCTGCCGTCCTCGGACAGCGTGTGGGGCACGCCCGGGAAACTGGTGGCCACACCGGCCTGGTGCGCGGCGTCCGCGACCGCCTGGGGGCCACCCTTCAATTTGAGCATCAGCCGGTAATAGGAGGTGTTCAGCGACATCTTGAGGGCCTCGGCGATGTTGCACGTCCCGCAAGCCTCGCCGTCGACGTTGGTGATCTTGATGCCGTCGACCGTTAGCGGCGAACTGTCGACCTGGTAGCCCAGGCCGATCCCCTGTTCGAGGGCCGCCACCAATGCGAACACCTTGAACGACGATCCGGTCTGCAATCCGGCCTGGGCGAAGTCGTAGCCGTTGGCGTTGTGGCCCCCGTAGTAGGCGCGCACGCCGCCGTTGCGCGGGTCGATGGACACCACCGCCGCCCGCATGTCGGGATCCTGACCGTCGAGGTATTTGGCCACCGCCTTTTCGGCCGCCCGCTGGGCTTGCGGATCGATCGTCGTGGTGACCTGCAACCCCTGCGTGTTCAGCGTCTGCTCATCAATGTTGAACAGTTCCAATAATTCCTTGGTCACCTGGCGTTCAATGAGCCCGTTGGGGCCGGTGGTCTGGTTTTCCGCGCTGGCTTGTTCGGGTGGCACAGTCTTGGGAAACTGCTGTTCGGCGCGGTCCTGGGCGGACAGCGCCTTCGTCTCCACCATGCCGTCGAGCACCCAGTTCCACCGCGCGACTGCGCCTTCCGGGTCGACCGCCGGGTCCAGCGTGGACGGCCGCCTGATCAGCGCCGCCAGCAACGCCCCCTCGGAGACGGTGAGCTGCTCGA
Organism: Mycobacterium attenuatum; assembly: GCF_900566085.1. GTDB lineage: Bacteria > Actinomycetota > Actinomycetes > Mycobacteriales > Mycobacteriaceae > Mycobacterium > Mycobacterium attenuatum. The sequence goes on along the minus strand of NZ_UPHT01000004.1, from coordinate 31,005 downwards.
CGGGCTTGTCGAAATAGGCCTTCGAAGCGGCCGAGATCCCGTAAGCACCCCGCCCGAAGTAAATGATGTTCAAATATGCCTGCAGCACATCATCTTTGGACCACTCCCCCGACATCTTCGTCGCGATGACCAGCTCCTTGGCCTTACGCATCAAGCCGCTCCACCCGTGCTGCGCCGAACCCACCAGCGCGTTCTTGACGTACTGCTGGGTGATCGTGGAGCCGCCCTGCAGATCGCCACCGAACAGGTTGTTCTTCACCGCACGGGCGAAGCCGCTGAACGAGAAACCGGGATTCGTGTAAAAGCCGCGGTCCTCCGCGGCGATCACCGCCTGGCGTACGTGCACCGGAACCTGGCTGAGGTTGACGTCGACGCGATTGCCCTCGGGAGGAACGATTTTGGCGATTTCTGAGCCGTCGCTCGCCAAGATCGTCGAGACCTGGTTCGTGCGGATGTCTCCGGGCCTGGGCACGTCGACGATGAAGTAAGCCATGGTGAAGGTGACAATCGGCAGCAAGATGATCGCCGCTGCGGCCAGGCCAACCGATCGCCGAACCCATTTCCAGTTGATCTGCCGGACCCAGTCGGGCCTGCGCCTGGGCGACCGAGCGCCCGTCGGCCCCCCTGGACCGGACCGACCAGGCGGACTAGGCGGACCCTTTGGGCCCGGCGGACCGCCCGCGCTGCTCAGCCGCTCGTGCCGAGGCCGCGCCTCGGGACTGTTCAGCGCAGCCTTGACCTGCTCCAGCGGGTCGCGATGCAGGGCTGCCGACGCAGGATTGTCCAGGGCAGCCCGGACCTCCTCAATGGGGTCCGCGTGCCGGGGTTGGTCATCGGTCACCGGCGGGATGATCGTGGTCATTCGATCGTCGGGCGGCACCGGGCGGCGCGGCGGCGTTGCCGGACGGGCCCCGTCGTCGCTTCCTCGGGGTTGGTCAACGCCGTCAGCCGCCGGCCCGCCTGCAGCGTCACTCGACGACTGGTGGTGGCGCCCCTCGTTATTCACTGGCCGTGCGGGCGCCGTTGCGCGCCGTCCGCGTTCGAGCGGCCCCCCTTGGTGCCCTTGGGGGTTGCGCAGGACGTGCCGCGCCCAGGACGTAGGACTTGACCAGATGATTCCAGCTGCAGGTTCGGCACACCTCCACAACGTGGACCGCAAACTCCGTGAACCGGGTGGACAGCAGGACGAGTTCCTCGGCGGTCCGCGCCGAGCCCGATATCGCGCCCAGGTGCTCCCCGAACACCCACGACACGAGCGTCAGCTGCTCCTTGCGGCAGATCGGACAGACCAGCCGGCTTGGTTTCCCGTGAAACTTGGCGGCGCGCAGCAGATAGGGATTTGCATCACACACCTCGGAGACGCCGGTGCGCCCCGAGTACACCTCGGCCAGCAGTGAACGCCGGCGAAGCGCGTAGTCCACTACCTGTCGCTGCAGTTGCACGCTGACCAGAGTACGTCGCTTTCCCGTCGTGGCCATGTAGCCCGGCACGGCCTGGGTACAGGCTGGGCGGGAGCGACGGCACCTCGACCTGCGCCACCGATGCTGCATCGCGTGTCCGAGGTCGGGACTTCTACGATCATCCCCGTGGCGAAATGGCTGGGCACACCGCTGACCCGCGGCGGATCGACGACGACACGGGCCAAGGACAGCGATCGCCAAGACGCCTGCCAGATTCTCGACGCCGCCCTCAACGACGGCCAGCTCTCGATGGAAGAACACCGCGACCGGGTCAGCACCGCCACCAAGGCCGTGACGCTAGGCGACCTGCAGGACCTGATCGCCGACCTGCAGTCCGAGAGTGCCCCCGCGGAGGTTCCCGCCCTCAAGTCACGGGCCCGGCGCAACGGGTTGGGGCTACTGGCCGCCGCACTGGGGGTATCGGTGCTGTTAGGTGTGGGCATCGGCTGGGGCCTGTACGGCAACACCAGCTCGCCGCTGGATTTCACGACGGATCCGGGAGCCAAGCCGGACGGTATCGCGGCCGTGGTGCTGACCCCACCGAAGCAGTTGCACTCCCTTGGTGGGCTCACCGGCTTACTGGAGCAGACCCGCAAGAGGTTCGGCGACACCATGGGGTACCGCTTGGTGATCTATCCCACGTACGCGGTGCTCGACCGCAAGGACCCCGCCGACGATCGCAGGGTGTTGAGCTACACCTACCGCGGTGGCTGGGGTGATCCCACCAGCTCCGCCAAGAGCGGCACCGACGCGTCCCTGGTGGATCTGAGTAAGTTCGACGTGAAGGCTGCGGTGGGGATCATGCGGGGGGCCGCCGAAACGCTGGGCATGAAGCAGTCCGACGTCACCACCATGTATTTGGTCATCGATCCGGCCGACGATCCCACCACGCCCGGAGCGCTGTCGCTGTCGTTGTATGTTTCCAGCGACTACGGCGGCGGCTATATCGTCTTCGCCGGTGACGGCACCGTCAAACAGGTGAGTTACCCCTCATAACCGGCCCTGGCCAGGCCAAGCGGCGGGGTACAACCGTGGTGCGGTGCGTGACAAACAACTCACCAACGACGCGTGGTGTTGTGGCAAATATATCGAAACGATACGATGACGCGAGGCGTCGAACCGCTAAGTAGTTCACGCAGCCAGTCAGACAAAAGGGGGTGACTCGATGCTGGAACTTGCCATTCTGGGACTTCTGATCGAGTCGCCCATGCACGGCTACGAGTTGCGCAAACGGCTGACCGGGTTGCTCGGCGCATTCCGGGCATTCTCGTACGGCTCGCTGTATCCGGCGCTGCGCCGGATGCAGGCCGAGGGGCTGATCGCGGAGAATGCCGCGCCTGCTGGCACGCCGGTGCGGCGCGCACGCCGGGTCTACCAGCTGACCGATGAGGGCCGGCGACGCTTTGCCGAACTGGTCGCCGACACCGGCCCGCACAATTACACCGACGACGGCTTCGGGGTGCACCTCGCGTTCTTCAACCGCACTCCGGCCGAGGCCCGGATGCGCATCCTGGAAGGCCGTCGCCGCCAGGTCGAAGAACGGCGGGAAGGCCTGCGCGAAGCGGTGGCACGGGCCAGCAGCTCCTTGGACCGCTACACCCGGCAACTGCACCAGCTCGGGCTCGAATCCAGCGAGCGTGAAGTCAAGTGGCTCAACGAGCTCATCGCCGCAGAACGGGCCGCGCCCAATCACGCTGAACAGACGTGAATCTGCACCAAAGCCCCTGTAACACAACGACACAAACCACTGCCCGAAGCTATGAGGTTAGGAGAACGCCCGAATGAGTGAGTACAAGCCGGTAGGGGCGCCGGAGGCGCAGCCTGAGGTACGGGTCGCCATCGTCGGCGTCGGCAACTGCGCGTCCTCGCTGGTCCAGGGCGTCCAGTACTACTACAACGCCGACGAAAACTCGACGGTGCCCGGGCTGATGCATGTGCGGTTCGGTCATTACCACGTCCGTGACGTCAAGTTCGTGGCGGCCTTCGACGTGGATGCGAAGAAGGTCGGCTTCGACCTGTCGGAGGCGATCTTCGCCTCGGAGAACAACACCATCAAGATCGCCGACGTACCGCCGACCGACGTGGTGGTGCAGCGCGGCCCGACATTGGACGGCATTGGCAAGTACTACGCCGACACCATTGAGTTGTCCGACGCAGAGCCCGTCGACGTGGTCCAGGTGCTCAAGGACGCCAAGGTCGACGTGCTGGTCTCCTACCTCCCGGTGGGTTCGGAAGAAGCCGACAAGTTCTACGCCCAGTGCGCCATCGACGCCGGGGTGGCGTTCGTCAATGCGCTGCCGGTGTTCATCGCCTCCGACCCGGTGTGGGCGAAGAAGTTCGCCGATGCGGGGGTGCCGATCGTCGGTGACGACATCAAGAGCCAGGTCGGTGCCACGATCACGCACCGGGTGCTGGCCAAGTTGTTCGAAGACCGTGGTGTGCAACTCGACCGCACCATGCAGCTCAACGTGGGTGGCAACATGGACTTCCTCAACATGCTCGAACGCGAACGACTCGAATCGAAGAAGATCTCCAAGACGCAGGCGGTCACCTCCAACCTGCAGCGGGAGTTCAAGACCAAGGATGTGCACATCGGCCCGTCCGACCATGTCGGCTGGCTCGACGACCGCAAGTGGGCTTATGTGCGGCTGGAGGGCCGTGCCTTCGGCGACGTGCCGCTGAACCTGGAATACAAGCTCGAGGTCTGGGATTCGCCGAACTCCGCGGGCGTCATCATCGACGCGGTGCGGGCGGCGAAGATCGCCAAAGACCGCCGCATCGGCGGCCCGGTGATCCCGGCGTCGGCCTACTTGATGAAGAGCCCGCCACAGCAGTTGCCGGACGACGTCGCCCGCGCTCAGCTCGAAGAGTTCATTATCGGGGCCGACTAGCTCGGTCGGTTGGTGTCGAATGGGCTTGGTGGGATAGGTAGTAAGCACGCTGCGGTCGGCTTGACGTGGCGGTTGGTGTGGGCTGGTGTTGGTGTAGTGGCCGGTTAAGGCCGGTCGCTAGCCATCGTCACGTGACCGCCGCGCCCGCAACCGGAGCTCGAACGCACCATCGACCACTGCACCGGCCCTGGATTGCCGACGGGATCAGCGTGGTCGTGATCCATCGTGGCCATCGCGTCGTACAAGGTGCAGTCCAGCACCCGCCGCTCGCGGTGGCCGCCTGCAACGTCAGCTCCTGGATCCGGTTCGGCCGGGCCGAGCATGCCAGCCCAGTGCATTCTTAACAGCTGTTCCGGATGAAGCTCCTAATCGCCTTCACTTGAATCATCATCACGAAAACGTGGATCATTATAATTGGGACGAGCAAAGTTGTCGATATTTTCTGGAGAATATCTTTCTTCATCTGAGGCGGTCCATTGTGGTTGGTTTGGCCGCTCCCGCACAAAGTCACGGAGCAGGTCTAGTCTTTCGGGATCATATACGGCATGCATAGTCCAGCGACTGTTTTCAGAATTGCTAACCACTTCGTTGTACCAATTTTGGCCTAGATCATCTATATCTGCGCCCGGCCTGATGCTGTTACGCGGAAATAATCCCCCGTCTGTCGTTACGACGAAATATTCCTGAAGTAGCTCGCCCGCCCCGGGATCTTCTCTCACAATGCTTTGTGTAGAAAATGGGTTGACCTGTTCTGAATCGGAATCGTGGACGCTACCATTCGCGTAGCCGGCGTCAAAGCTATCCGGCTCGCGTTCAAAATAGACCTCGGGCACACCCACTTCCATTAAACGGGACGGATCAACTGACGAAATGGTAAGATCTGGAGCTAGTACATCGAAATTGGGCGCCTCATTATAGCTTTGCTCGATCTGAGGGCGGGGGATGCTATTTGGATCGTAACTTGTGTCGTTTGGATTATAATCACTGTAAATAAAGACCTGTACTTGCTCCGGCCTTGGGTTATCGCTTCCGCTGTTGATTTCGTTGAGATTGCCCCCGCTGCCGCTCGGACTCACCGGGTCTGAGTTTCCGCCGGAACCACTGCCGTCGGTAGAGCTAAAGTCGCCGTTCGAGCAAGTGTCTAGCTTGAAGCCATCGTAGGCTGTTAAAGCGATATCGAGTCTGCCAACATTGAACCTACCGAGATGGACGGTATTAGCTGCAGCGCTTCCACTGCACAAAGTTAGCGCTCCCAAAGTTGCAACTGCGACGCCGATCTTCCGGCGCTGTTTGGCCGTCGTCTCCGCGGCCTTGGAGCGATTGAACAGAACAACATCGCATTCAACCGTACTCGCATCGATAAAGTTTGCCGCCTTAATGTCTTTGGACATTATTAATTAATAACCTTTCCAATCATGTTGGCCCTGCAGCCGATCACCATTCCACGGAGTTCAAGCCGGATGTGGGGCGGTCCGACGTCGCCTTCACAGAATCACCGCGGCGTCTAGGATACGAGCTCGTGGCCATTGGCATCCGCAGTGACATCGGTAATCCTGGATTTGCTGTTCGAATCAGGCAGAGGTCACAATATTCTGGGACAAATGCTCACTTGCGTCAATTGTGATCAACGATCGATTCATATTCATAGGTTATGGAGCGGCACCTTCTCGGCCTCAGCATCGTTCTGCGAAAAGGTTGGCTCGGGGCTCGGTGCGCCAGCCGTCACAGGCAACCAGCGCGAATGGCCACAAAATGACCTGTCCGGTTCAAAAGGTTGCAACCGCTACCGGCTCAGATCGCTGCGCGCGGTGCATTGGCGGAACCCACGCAGCGTCTGGGCATCACATAGCAGGTGGTCCGCCGGGTGGGTCGGACGAAGCGAACGACGGGACGTCGAGAGTCATCCCCGCCTGGCCCTTGGGCGTGACTCGTAGAGTCAGAGCCGTGACCGAGAACTCCGACGACGAACTGGCCGGACTCTGCGAGTTCGATCTGCTGGCCGAGAATGCCGAACAGGCCGGCGCTGCCGGCCCGCTGCCGCAAGTGGAGCGTGTGGACGCCGGCACCGCTGCGGGCAGCATCAGCGCGCTGCGCTGGGGCAGCTCGGCGCCGCGAGTGGTCTTTCTGCACGGCGGCGGCCAGAACGCGCACACCTGGGACACCGTGATCGTCGGCCTCGGCGAGCCGGCGCTGGCGGTGGACCTGCCGGGTCACGGTCATTCCGGTTGGCGCGAGGATGGCGACTACTCTCCTCAGCCCAACGCCGACACGCTGGCCCCGGTGCTACGTGAGCTGGCGCCATCGGCCGAGTTGGTCGTGGGGATGTCGTTGGGCGGGCTGACCGCGATCCGGCTCGGCGCCGTCGCCCCCGAGCTCGTCGACGAGCTCGTCGTCATCGACGTCACGCCGTCGGCGCTGCAGCGGCACTCGGAGATGACCAAGCAGCAGCAGGGCACGGTGGCGCTGATGCACGGTGAGCGAGAATTCCCCAGCTTCCAGGCGATGCTGGATGCGACCATCGCCGCGGCGCCGCATCGCGAGGTGAAGGCGTTGCGCCGCGGCGTGTTCCACAACTCCCGCCGCCTCGACAACGGCAACTGGACGTGGCGCTACGACGCCATCCGCAGCTTCCCGGACTTCGCGAGTTTGTGGCACGACGTCGACGCCTTGTCGGCACCCATCACGCTGGTGCGCGGCGGCAACTCGGGCTTCGTCAGCGACGAAGACGTTGCCGAACTCGCCCGGCGGGCAACACATTTCCGTGGCGCGCACGTCGTAGCGGGGTCGGGTCACTCGGTGCAAAGCGACCAACCGCGCGCGCTCGTCGACATACTGCGTGCGGTGTTCGGCAGGCGCTGAGCATTGGGCCCGTAGTGCCGGGCATACGGTGGTCCTATGACCTCAGCCGTGCATCCCGATTTACCCATTCGTATCGGCGTGCAATTGCAGCCTCAGCACGCCCCGCACTACGGCCATATCCGCGATGCCGTCCGCCGCTGCGAGGACATCGGTGTCGACATCGCCTTCAACTGGGACCACTTCTTCCCGCTCTTCGGGGATCCCGACGGTGCTCACTTCGAATGCTGGACCATGCTCGGGGCGTGGGCCGAGCAGACATCGCGTATCCAGATCGGTGCACTGGTCACGTGTAACTCCTACCGCAATCCGGAGTTGCTGGCCGACATGGCCCGTACCGTCGACCACATTGCAGACGGCCGACTTGTGCTGGGCATCGGTTCTGGCTGGAAGCAAAAGGACTACGACGAATACGGCTACGAGTTCGGCACCGCGGGCAGCCGCCTCGACGACCTCGCTGCCGCGCTCCCCCGAATCAAGACCCGACTGACGAAACTCAATCCGCCACCCACCCGCGACATCCCGGTGCTGATCGGAGGCGGCGGCGAGCGCAAGACGCTGCGCCTGGTAGCCGAATACGCCGACATGTGGCACAGCTTCACCGCCGCCGACGAATTCGAGGCCAAGGCCGCGGTGCTCCACCGGCACTGCGCCGACGTCGGCCGGGATCCGGCCACCATTGAACGCTCGGCCGCCGTAACAGGCGGGATCGCCAACGCCGAAGCCCTCGTCGGGCTTGGGGTCAGGCTGCTAACGGTCGGTTGCGACGGCCCCGATTACGACCTGACCGCGGCCGAGCAGCTCTGCAGATGGCGAGACGGGCATTAGTTTGCGTTTGCGTCGATTTCATCCGCCAAACGCCCGCTAGTGCGCTGCCAGTCATGAGAAACTTGCCAGCGCCGATAGCCGAAGCGGCCGAAAGAGACTCGACGGAAACCAACGGAACTGATGCCTAAGAAATATGGGATCAAAGAAAAAGACCAGGTTGTTTCGCACATCCTCGACCTGATCCTGGCTGGCAAGCTGCGCAGCGGCGACCGCGTCGACCGCAACGAAATCGCGCAGGGCTTGGGGGTCAGCCGCGTGCCGATCCAAGAGGCACTGGTGCAGCTCGAACATGACGGCGTCGTGTCGACTCGCTACCACCGCGGGGCGTTCATCGAGCGGTTCGACGAAGCAACCGTCCTCGAACACCACGAGCTGGACGGCCTGCTCAACGGCATTGCCTCGGCACGGGCCGCGGCCAACCCCACGCCGCGGTTCTTGGGTCAGCTCGACGCGCTGATGCGCTCATTGCGCACGTCGAAGGAACCGCGGACTTTTTCCGAAGTCGCGAGCCAATACCGTCGAACGGTGAACGACGAGTACGCGGGTCCGCGGCTGCATGCGAGCATTCGCGCCTCGCAAAACCTCATTCCCCGGGCCTTCTGGCTGACCTACCAGAACGGCCGTGACGACATGCGGTCGTTCTACGAAGACGAGCACTCGGCAATACATCGGCGCGATCCGGAAGCCGCGCGGGCCGCCTGTATCGGGCGCTCCCAACTGATGGCTCACACGATGCTGGCCGAACTGTTCCGGCGCAGAGTCTTCACCTCGAACGGCAGCCTGGTGCCGGATGAAGTTCCGGTACGCCTGACCGCCGTGCCGCCGGACCTGCCGGCCGTCGGCGTGTTGACGGGCACCCGCGAACCGTCGTCGATCGTGCTCTGAGCCGCACGCGCCCGCCGGTCGGCCGATACGGTGGCGATGATGAGTTCACGTATGGGTGCGTGCGCCGGAATCGGGCGCAGATTGCTTGCTGCCGGCGCGACCCTGTTCATTCTGGGCAGCGCCAGCATGACGGCCGCCGCACCCGCGGCAGCAGATCGGCATCAGTGTTCGCCAGCCGGTGTGGAAAGCGCGACGGTTCTGCCCGGCAACCTGTCCAGGGCTGTCGCGGCAGGCATGGACGACGACACCGACACCACCGCGACTGTCGTTCCGCTGAGCTCGATCAATGTCAGTGCACTGGGTCTGGGCACACCGGGTGTGCTGACGGTGGGCACGCTCTCGGATGCCCCGCCGAACGTCTGCATCAACTCGACCGGACGGTTCACCGGGTTCGACAATGAGCTGTTACGCGCCATCGCCGCCAAGCTTGGCCTGCATGTCCGCTTCGTGGGCACGGACTTCTCCGGGCTACTCGCCCAGGTGGCGTCGCGCCGTTTCGACGTCGGCTCGGCATCGGTGAAGGCCACCGATGCACGCCGGCGCACGGTCGCCTTCACCAACGGCTACGACTTCGGCTACTACTCCCTGGTGGTGCCTCCCGGTTCGGCGATCACCAGCTTTACCGACCTGGCCGCGGGCCAGCGTATCGGCGTGGTACAAGGCACGGTCGAGGAGTCCTACGTCGTCGACACCTTGCACCTGCAACCGGTGAAGTATCCCGACTTCGCCACGGTGTACGCCAGCCTGAAAACCCACCAGATCGACGCGTGGGTGGCCCCGGCCAATCAAGCAGCAGCGGCCATGCGGGCTGGCGATCCGGCGGTTACCGTCGCAAACACTTTCAGTACCGAGGACTTCGTGGCCTATGCGATCGCCAGGGACAATCCCGCTCTCGTCGACGCCCTGAATTCAGGGCTGGACGCGGTGATCGCCGACGGAACCTGGGCGAAGCTCTACAGCGACTGGGTTCCCCGCACGGTGCCGCCCGGGTGGAAACCCGGCTCGAGGGCCGTCGCCGCTCCGACTTTGCCGGATTTCGCGGCGATCGCGACCAGCCAGCACCGTAAGCCAGTCCAGCCGGCCGCACCAAAGTCGACCCTTGCGCAGCTTCGGGATTCCTTTTTCGACTGGGACATGTACCGCCAGGCCATCCCGGCGCTGTTCCACACCGGGCTGCCCAACACGCTGATCCTGACTGTCAGCGCCAGCGCAATAGGGCTGGCAATCGGGATGGCACTGGCGGTCGCCGGGATCTCGCACAAGCGCTGGCTGCGGTGGCCGGCGCGGGTGTACACCGATATCTTTCGCGGCCTGCCCGAGGTGGTGATCATCCTGATCATCGGGCTGGGCGTCGGCCCGATCGTGGGCGGCTTGACCAACAACAACCCCTACCCGTTGGGTATTGCCGCGTTGGGGTTGATGGCCGGCGCCTACGTCGGCGAGATCCTGCGTTCGGGAATCCAGAGTGTGGACCCCGGCCAGCTCGAGGCCGCCCGTGCCCTGGGTTTCAGCTACTCCGCCGCGATGCGGCTGGTGGTGGTGCCGCAGGGAATCCGGCGAGTGCTGCCGGCATTGGTCAACCAGTTCATCGCGCTGCTGAAAGCCTCTGCCCTGGTGTACTTTCTGGGCCTGGTGGCCAAACAGCGTGAACTGTTCCAGATCGGCCGTGACCTCAACGCGCAGACCGGAAACCTGTCGCCGTTGGTGGCCGCCGGCATCTTCTACCTGTTGCTGACCATCCCGTTGACGCACCTGGTGAACTACATCGACGCCAAGCTTCGGCGCGGCCGCGCGAGGATCGACCCGCAGGATCCCTCCGATGTGGTCAGCTCGACCATCGGTCAGGAGATGACGTGACGGGCGACGCCCGTCGGACGCCGGTTTCGTTGGCAGCCAGGGATATTCACCAGGCGCTGGGCGGTAACGCTGTGCTTCGCGGCGTCGATCTCGACGTTCCCGCAGGCACCACCGCAGCGGTGATCGGCCCATCGGGCTCGGGCAAGTCGACGTTGCTTCGCACCCTCAACCGGTTACATGAGCCGGACAGCGGCGACGTCCTTCTCGACGGCCGATCGGTGTTGCGGGACAAGCCCAACGAACTGCGCCAGCGGATCGGCATGGTGTTCCAGCACTTCAACCTCTTCCCGCACCGCAGCGTGCTCGACAACGTGGCTCTGGCGCCGCGCAAGTTGCGGGGCTTGTCCGGCGCCGCGGCCCGGGATATGGCGCTGGGTCATTTGGAGCGAGTTGGCCTGAAACACAAGGCCGATGCCCGTCCCGGCATGCTGTCAGGCGGCCAACAGCAACGCGTTGCGATTGCACGCGCGCTGGCCATGGCCCCACAGGTGATGTTCTTCGACGAGGCGACCTCTGCGCTGGATCCCGAGATGGTCAAGGGAATCCTGGGACTGATCGCCGACCTCGGTGCCGACGGAATGACGATGGTAGTGGTGACCCACGAAATGGGCTTCGCCCGCTCGGCATCAGATGCGGTCATCTTCATGGACCACGGCAAGGTCGTGGAAGCCGGTCCCCCGGAGCAGATCTTCGAAGCTGCTACGACCGAGCGACTACAGCGCTTCCTGGCCGAAGTGCTTTAGCCGCTGCTGACAGTCACCACACAGGTCTTCGGCAATCGCCATGTCGGGTTAGACTGCCGACTTATGGCGGACAGCGAATCCACCGCACCCGAGGTGACGGAATTGGCGGAGGGTTTGCACCGCGCGCTGTCCAAGTTGTTCTCGATCTTGCGTCGCGGGGATCCCAACGGCGCGGTTGCCGGTGAGTTGACGCTGGCGCAGTTGTCGATTCTGGTCACCTTGCTCGATCGCGGTCCCATCAGGATGACCGACCTGGCCGCACACGAACGTGTGCGGACCCCCACCACTACCGTGGCCATCCGGCGGCTGGAAAAGATCGGGCTGGTGAAGCGTTCCCGGGACCCGTCAGATCTGCGGGCCGTTCTGGTCGACATCACCCCGCAGGGGCGGGCGGTACACGCCGAGTCACTGGCCAACCGGCATGCCGCCCTTGCCGCGATGCTCAGCCAGCTCCCCCATTCCGACCTTGACACGCTGATGAAAGCGCTGGCGCCGCTGGAACGTTTGGCCAGCGGAGAACCGGCCACTCCCACCGCGGACGATGACGCGCGCGAACAGGCGTGAAAGCAACCGACCGCCAAGCTGATTGGTAACCGCTCGAAGTCATGCCCACCGCACTCATCACCGGAGCCAGCCGCGGCATCGGCTCGGCAATTGCCACCGCCTTAGCGCCGACACACACCCTGCTGCTGGCCGGCCGGCCCTCCGAACGACTCGACGCCATTGCGGAACAGTTGGGCGCCACCACTTTTCCGATCGAGCTGGCCGATGACAGCACCATCGAGGCCAGCTGCGAAGTGGTCGACGAGCTCGACGTGTTGGTGCACAATGCCGGGTTGTCCATCCCCGGCCATGTCGCTGACTCGCACGTCGACGAGTGGCGCGCCACCTTTGCCGTCAACGTCTTTGGCGCCGTGGCAGTGACGCTGGCGCTGTTGCCGGCACTACGGCAAGCCCGCGGTCAGGTGATATTCATCAACTCCGGTGGCGGACGCAATGTTTCGCCGGGCATGGCGTCCTACTCGGCCAGTAAGTTCGCCTTGCGTGCCTTCGCCGACTCATTGCGCGCCGACGAGCCCGACTTGCGGGTTACGACGATCTTCCCCGGCCGCACCGACACCGACATGCAGCGCGAACTGGTCGAGTTCGAGGGCGGCAACTACGATCCCGCCAGATTCCTGCGGGCCGAGACGGTAGCCTCGGTGGTGGCAAACGTGGTCGCCACCCCACCGGATGGTCACGTCCACGAGGTCGTCATCCGACCTCGCTAGCGCTCTGTTCTGGCGCCGAGCGTGAATTGCATGTTGGATTTCCGATTTCCGGCGTGTCGCGTCGTGCCGTTCACATTCGGCGCCGTCAGACGACGAGATTGACCAGCCGGCCCGGGACCACAATCACCTTGCGGGGAATGGCTCCCGCCAAGAACGCACGCACCTTTTCGTCGGCCAGCGCGGCCGCTTCGATCGCCCGGTTGTCCGCCGCGGCGGCCACCACGATCCGGCCACGGACTTTGCCGTTCACCTGAACCGGGTATTCGACAGTCTCGTCCACAAGATAGGCCGGGTCCGCTTCCGGGAAGGGACCGTGCGCCAGAGAAACGGCGTGGCCCAGCCGCAGCCACAGCTCTTCGGCAAGATGCGGAGCCAACGGAGCCAGCATCAACACCAACGGCTCGACGGCCGCGCGAGGCACCGCGTCACGCTGCGCTTTGGTCAGGTGGTTGGTGTACTCGATGAGCTTGGCAACCGCGGTGTTATTGCGCAGTGCCGCGAAGTCTTCCGCCACTCCGGCGATCGTGCGGTGCAGTGCTCGCAGCGTGTCGGTGTCCAGTTCGGTCCGGTCAACCACTCGCGTCGCACCGGTGTCCTCCGCGACCACAAGTCGCCACACTCGTTGCAGAAAACGGTGAGCGCCCACAACATCCTTAGTGGCCCAAGGGCGCGAGGCTTCCAGCGGGCCCATCGACATCTCGTACACCCGCAGTGTGTCGGCGCCGTATTCGTCGCAGATCTCGTCGGGCGAAATCGAATTCTTCAGGCTCTTGCCGATTTTGCCGAATTCTTGGAAGACCTCGATCTCCCCGTCCGAACCCGGCAAGAAGAAGCAGCCGGCGCGTTCGATCACCTGATCCGCCGGCACATAGGAGCCGCGCGCGTCCGTATAGGCGAACGCCTGGATGTAGCCCTGGTTGATGAGCTTGCGGTAGGGCTCGCGTGAACTCACGTGTCCTAGGTCGTACAACACCTTGTGCCAGAACCGCGAATACAGCAAGTGCAGCACCGCATGCTCGGCTCCACCGACGTACAAGTCAACACCGCCCGGGTCGGCCGCGCCATGTTCATCGGGCCGAGGGCCCATCCAGTACGCCTCATTTTCCTTGGCGCAGAATCGCTCCGAGTTATGTGGATCGGTGTAGCGCAGTTCGTACCAGGAGCTACCCGCCCATTGCGGCATCACGTTGGTGTCGCGGCTGTACGACTTGAGGCCATCACCGAGATCCAGGTCGACATGTACCCAGTCGGTCGCCTTGGCCAGCGGCGGTGATGGCTCACTGTCGGCGTCGTCGGGATCGAACAGTACCGGTGAATAGTCCTCCACCTCAGGCAATTCCACCGGCAACGCGGCGTCGTCGAGCGCATGGGGCCGTCCGTCGCTGTCATAGACGATCGGGAACGGCTCGCCCCAGTACCGTTGCCGCGCGAAAAGCCAGTCCCGCAGCTTGAATTCGATACGGGCCCGGCCTCGGCCGTCAGACTCCAGACGGGCGGTCATGGCCTGCTTGGCGCCGCTCACGTTCATCCCGTCGAGGAAACCGGAGTTCACCAAGACGCCGTCGCCGGTATGTGCGGCTTGCGAAATATCGCCGCCGGCAATGACTTCCACTATCGGCAGACCGAACGTACGGGCGAAGTCCCAGTCGCGCTGATCGTGGCCCGGGACGGCCATGATGGCGCCGCTGCCATATCCGGCCAGCACGTAGTCGGCAATAAAGATCGGCACCGGCTTGCCGTTTGCCGGGTTGATCGCATAGCTACCCAAGAAGACACCGGTCTTGTCGCGGCTTTCCTGACGCTCCAGATCCGACTTGGCCGCGATCGCGCGGCGGTAGGCTGCGACGGCGTCGACCGGTGCGGCGGCGCCGTAGGTCCACGACGGGTTGACGTCGTCGGGCCACGCGGCGGCGGCCAATTCGTCGACCCGCTCATGTTCGGGAGCCAGCACCAGGTACGTCGCGCCGAACAACGTGTCGGGCCGGGTGGTGAAAACCTCGATGTCGACCTGCGAGCCGGCGCGGTCACCGGCCGCGATGGTCGCCGAGAACAGCGCCGCTGCGCCCGTCGAACGCCCAATCCAATTGCGCTGCATCGTCTTGACCTGTTCGGGCCAGTCCAGCGCGTCGAGGTCGTCAAGCAACCGGTCCGCGTAGGCGGTGATGCGCATCATCCATTGCCGTAGCCGCTTGCGGAACACCGGGAAATTGCCCCGGTCGCTGCGGCCGTCGGCGGTGACTTCTTCGTTGGCCAGAACGGTGCCCAGACCCGGACACCAGTTCACCATCGAATCGGCCCGGTAGACCAGCCGGTAGCTGTCGATCAGCTCGGCCCGCTCCCCCGCCGACAGCTCAGACCACGGCCGGGCGTCGTCGAGAATTCTTGCGCCAGACTCGAATTCGACAACCAGCTCGGCAATCGACCGCGCCCTATTGGCGTTGGTGTCGAACCACGCGTTGTAGATTTGCAGGAAGATCCACTGCGTCCACCTGTAGAACTCGACGTCGGTGGTCGAGAAGCTGCGGCGGCTGTCGTGCCCCAAACCCAGCCGGCCCAGCTGCCGGCGGAAGTTCACGATGTTGGCTTCGGTCCGGGTACGCGGATGTGTTCCGGTTTGCACGGCGTACTGCTCGGCGGGTAACCCGAAGGCGTCGAACCCCAATGCATGCAGAACGTTGTGGCCCGTCATGCGGTGGTAGCGGGCGAAGACGTCGGTGGCGATGTAGCCCAGCGGGTGACCGACGTGCAATCCCTCTCCGGAGGGATAGGGAAACATGTCCTGGACGAACAACTTGTCCGCGGGTACCGGCGAACCGTCCGCGGGAGCCAGCGAGCCGACCGGGTTGGGCACATTGAACGTCCCGAGCCGGGTCCAGTTTTCCTGCCAGGTCCGCTCTATCCCCGATGCCAACTCGGCGGTGTAGCGATACCGCGGCGCGTCGGATTCGGTGTCTCTGACACCGGACGGTGCACCGGTCGGTTCGCCGGATGCGCTGCCAGGCGTGGTGGTCGGCGATTCGGTCACGCCCAACAGGGTATAAGGGCGCCCCTTCGAGCCTGGCGACCAAGCCGCTGGCCACGCGTTGGTCTCGGTTGCGTTGCACCTCGGTCAGGGGTTCATCCCAGCTCGATTTCGCCCCTATTGGCGCCTCTAAGAATTCGTTAAATTCAGCCTCGATGACGGGCAGTGACGCCCGAGTAGTTCGGAGGGACCGACGCACATGATCCACATCGCGCGTACCTGGCGGGTTTTCGCAGGGGGTATGGCCGCTGGCTTCGTCGGTGTCGCGCTCATCGCGGGGGGCAAGGCATCGGCCGAACCGCTGTTTCCCCAACCGCCACTGCCCGCGCCGGTGCAACCGGCTGCGCCGCCCGTCCAGAACCTCACCGCGGTCCCCGGCGGTGTCAGCAACCGGTTCGCCCCGGCTCCCGCACAGGCATCGGCGCCCGCCCCGGTGGTGTCCGCGCTACCCCCGGCGGCGGTGACGCCCATGCCGCCTGCGGCGGCCCCCGCACCCCCGGCGGTGACGGCCATGCCGCCGGCGGTGACGCCCGCTGCAACCGGGACGCTGCGGGAATTCCTGCAGGGCAAGGGGGTCAAGTTCGAGCCGCAGCGATCGCAGGGGTTCAAGGCACTCGACATCACGCTGCCGATGCCGCCGCGCTGGACTGCCGTGCCCGACCCGAACGTGCCCGATGCTTTCCTGGTGATCGCCGACCGGGTCGGCGGTAACAGCATCTACACCTCCAATGCACAAGTAGTGGTCTACAAGCTGGTCGGCGACTTCGACCCGGCTGAGGCAATGACGCACGGCTTCGTTGACAGCCAGAAGCTGCTGGCCTGGCGGACGACCAACTCGTCCATGGCCGACTTCAACGGCTTTCCGTCGTCGATCATCGAGGGTACGTATCGCGAAAACGACATGACCCTCAACACCTCGCGTCGCCATGTGCTGGCGACCTCCGGGGCCGACAGGTACCTGGTGTCGTTGTCGGTGACCACCGCCGCAGCGCAGGCAATTGCCGATGCGCCGGCCACCGACGCGATCGTCAACGGATTCCGGTTGGCGTTACCGACGGCAGCCGGTCAGCTGCCCCCGCGGGCTGGGGCATCGGGCGCGCCGCAGCTGCCGGCCCAGGCCCCGGTCACCCGGTCGGCGCCGGCTGGGGTACCCGCGCCCAGCCTCAACCCCGCGACGCAAACCCTGCCCAGTGTGGCGCCGGCGCTGCCGCCGCTGGTCACCCCGACACCGTCGCCGTCGCGCTAGGCGTGTACAAGCCCTTCGAGGGAGCAGGCCGGACGAACGCGCGGACGTACTCGTATCGTGAGCCCATGGTTATCGCAGGTGTCCTGTGCCTATGTGCGGCGGTAGCCTCCGCCGCCTTCGGAGTCTGGTCACTGTCCCAGGGCCACGCCGGTGATCCGACCCAGCTGGCGCTGCGTGCGATGGCACCCACTCAATTCGCGGCCGCGGTCATGCTGGCAGCCGGAGGGGTGGTGGCGCTTGCGGCGTCCGCATCCACCGCGCTGGTGGTCGTGATCGTCTGCGTGGCCGGCGCATTGGGCACGCTGGCCGCCGGATCGTGGCAGAGTGCGCGCTACGCGCTGCGCCGTGAAGCTGCCGGACCCGATGTGGCTGATTGCGGCGGCAGCTGCGCTGGCTGCACTTTGTCCTGTCGGTAACGCCCTGGGTCGGACGGCACCTTGAGAAGGTTCACCATCCAGGTCGACCCGCTGCTCCCGTTGGTCCTGTGCAGCATGGTGATCGCCACGCTTGTGCCGGCGCGCGGTGCGGCCGCCGACATCCTGTCCATAGGCACCAAAGTGGCGGTCGCATCGCTGTTTTTTCTGCACGGCGCCCGGCTGTCGCCGGAGCATGTGTGGAACGGGATACGTCAATGGCAGCTGCATCTGATGGTGTTAGCCGCCACGTTCGTGATCTTTCCAGTTCTCGGAGCCGTCGCGAGCGCATGGATTGGCCCGTGGCTCGGCCCCGACTTGCGCAACGGGCTGCTCTATATGTGCCTTGTCCCGTCGGCCATGCAGTCCTCGATAGCCATCACCTCGGTAGCTCGCGGCAATGTGCCGGCTGCCGTAATTGGCGCATCGTTGTCCAACATTCTTGGGGTGCTGTTCGCACCGCTGCTGGTGATGCTATTGATGGACACCACGGACGCGGCTGGCGTAAATGGTGCCGGCATCCGCGCCATCGTGTTCGAACTGTTGGTGCCCTTTCTGGTGGGCCAACTGGCTCGGCCGTGGATCACCGAACTGCTCGTCCGCCGGGCCAGTGTGCTCAAACGGGTGGACCGCGGAGTCATTTTGCTCTTGGTGTATTCGGCGTACTCGATCGCCGTAGTGGAGGGCATCTGGGGTCGGGTCGATACCTGGCGGCTCGTTGCGGTGACAGCCACAGCTGGTGTGCTGCTGACCGCGATACTGTTGAGCACCGCGACGCTGGGCCGGCTTGCCGAACTCGACTCGGCCGATGCGGCCGTATTGATGTTCTGCGGTTCGATCAAAGGCCTGTCGCCGGGTTTGTCGATGGCGCTGGTGCTGTTTCCCGCCACCGCCGTTCCGTTGACCATGCTGCCGCTGATGCTCTACTACCAGCTTCAGCTGATCGTCTGCGCCCTGATTGCCAGCCGGCTCGGGCAGGCCCGACAGGCTGACCCGAGCGCATTCCCGCATTGACCGGTGCAGCCGGCCGGTACCTAGTTGCGGCTGAGGTCGATCGGGTGGGTGGCGAGCAGGGCAAGCGGCAACGGCTGCCGTCGCAGTACTTGGCCCCACAAGTCGGTCCTGGGCGGAACCAAAACGTCAGAAGGCAACGCCGACAACACAATCCAGTCGTCGCGTTCGATTTCGCCTTCCAGCTGACCGATCGTCCAGCCCGAGTACCCGGCGAAGATTCGCACACCTTCGACCACCGGTGCGATCAGGTCGGGATCGGCGTCCAGATCGACCATCGCCAAGCGGCCCGCAACATGCCGCAGGCCCGGCGCCTCGTCCGGATCGGCGCCCGCCCGCAGCACCGCCAGGCACAGCGCAGCGTCGCGCTTCACCGGGCCGCCGATGAACATCGTCTTTGGCTTGGCGGCGAGTTTGGCCCACTGCGGCAATACGTTGTAAACCGCCGTCTCGCTGGGCCGGTTGAGCACCACGCCCAAGGTGCCGCCTTCGTTGTGCTCGACGATATAGATGACGCTGCGGCGAAACGTCGGCTCCAGCAGGTCGGTGTTAGCCAGCAGCAAAGTACCCGCTCGCACCCGTTGTGCGGCGGGTGCAATGTAGTCCTCGGGGTCTTCCTGCGCAGCCACGAAACCATCATCGCACTCACCACAGCATCGTCAGTCCAAACAAACACGGTCGGCAGATATTTGTACTGTGGTCGGGTCGGCACAGCGCGCAACCTGCATTGCCTGTGCCCGATCCTGGAAGTAGGTTCTGTGACTCGCAGCCAGATGCAAACCCGCGCTCCCGTCGAACTTTGGCGTTCGGTACGCGATCTGCCCGACTTTTGCCGGCTGCTGCAGTTGCGCATGGCCAGTCATTTCGGTGATGGCATCTTCCAGGCAGGGCTGGCCGGTGCACTGCTGTTCAATCCCGATCGTGCCACCGATCCGATGGCGATTGCCCGAGCCTTCGCGGTGCTGTTCCTGCCGTATTCGCTGTTGGGACCGTTCGCCGGGGCCCTGATGGACCGCTGGGATCGGCGGCTGGTGCTCGTCGGCGCCAACATCGGCCGGCTGGCCTTCATTGCCGGGATCGGCACGATTCTGGCGGTCGGGGGCGGCGATCTGCTGCTCCTGTGCGGAGCGCTTTTGGCCAACGGTTTGGCCCGGTTCGTCGCGTCGGGGCTGTCGGCAGCATTGCCCCACGTGGTGCCGCGCGAACAGGTGGTCACGATGAACTCGGTGGCCAGCGCATCGGGTGCGGTCGCCGCGTTTCTGGGCGCCAACTTCATGCTGTTGCCCCGCTGGCTGGCCGGCGACGGCGACCATGGTGCCGCGGTAGTCGTCTTCACGGTTCTGGTTCCGGTATTGATCGCGTTGCTGTTGTCAATGCGGTTCGGCCCACGGGTGCTTGGCCCCGACGACACCAAGCGCGCGGTCCATGGGTCGGTCGTGTATCTGGTGGTCACGGGCTGGCTGCACGGTGTCCGGACGGTTGTGCAGCAGCCGACGGTTGCCGCCGCCTTGTCGGGGTTGGCGGCACACCGGATGGTGGTCGGCATCAACTCACTGCTGATCTTGCTACTGGTGCATCACATGAAGAATGCGGAAGTCGAAGGGTTTGGTACCGCCCTGCTGTTCTTCGCCGCCACGGGATTGGGGGCCTTCCTGGCCAACGTATTGACACCGGTACTGATACGGCGATGGGGCCGCTATGCGACGGCCAACGGCGCCCTATTGGCGGCGGCGATCATCGAGGTAGCCGGTGCGGGCTTGGTGCTCCCGATCATGGTGGCGTGTGGGTTCCTGCTCGGCGTCGCCGGTCAAGTGGTCAAGCTGTCTGCCGACTCCGCGATGCAGATCGACGTCGATGACGCGTTGCGCGGTCACGTGTTCGCCGTCCAGGATGCGTTGTTCTGGGTGTCCTACATCGCGTCGGTTACGGTGGCAGCGGCCTTGGTTCCCGCTGACGGGCACGCACCGGTATTCGTATTGTTCGGCTCGGTGATCTATCTGATCGGATTGGCGATTCATGGCATCGTCGGCCGACGGGGCCGGCCGGCGAACGGCGATTGAGGGAGGCACTGATGGCAGGTCCGGGTCCGATCGTCGCTGACCTGCGGGCTGAAAGCGACGACCTCGACGCCCTCGTGGCGCCGCTGGCGCCGCAGCGATGGGCTGAGCTGACGCCCGCAGCCGGCTGGACCATTGCACACCAGATCGGTCACCTGTTGTGGACCGACCAGGTGGCGCTGACTGCGGTCACCGACGAGACCGGATTCGCCGACGTGCTCGCCAAGGCGGCGGCCGATCCGGCAGGTTTCGTGGACGCCGGCGCCGAAGAATTGGCGGCCCGGCCGCCGGGGGAGTTGTTGGGGGAGTGGCGGGTCACCCGCGGCCAATTGCACGACGAGCTGCTGAAGGTTCCCGACGGCCGCAAACTGCCGTGGTTCGGCCCGCCGATGAGCGCGGCTTCGATGGCGACCGCGCGGTTGATGGAGACCTGGGCACATGGACTGGACGTCGCCGACGCCCTCGGTGTCACTCGCCCCGCCACCCAGCGGCTGCGCTCGATCGCCCATCTCGGTGTCCGCACCCGTGATTACGCGTTCTTCGTCAACGATCTCGCACCCCCGGCCGAGCCGTTCCGGGTCGAGTTACATGGCCCCGACGGAGACACCTGGTCCTGGGGGCCGGCCGATGCGGCGCAGCGTGTCACCGGATCCGCCGAGCATTTCTGTTTCCTGGTCACGCAGCGGCGGGCATTAGGCACCCTCGATCTCACCGCAACCGGGGAGGACGCGCAGCGGTGGCTGACGATCGCGCAAGCGTTTGCTGGCCCTCCCGGCCGCGGGCGATGAACGCGCGCTAGCGCTAGCAGCTAGCGCCACCACCGAGCCGCGGCACGGTGCGGCGTCAGGGCCAAGCGGGCGCTTAATGCAATGAGCCGCCGTATCGCGCCCGGTTCTCGGCCTCCGCTTCCTCGCGCACTGCGGCGATCGCCAGATTCAATCTGTCGGCCAGTTCCGCGTGCGAATAGCCGGTCATGACACCCGGATGCAACGTCAACCCGAGTAGTCGACCATCCGAATTGGCAACGGCGTGAACATCTCCCAGATCCACGCTGTAGGTGACGTTCTCGGCCTGCTCGACAAGCGCTTCCCACTTGTCGGCTGCCTCGCTGAGCTCCCGAAGAACTGATTCGACGAGGTCTTTGTCGCTCAGTTCCGCGCGATCACCAGACCCCGGCACCAGGTCAGTATGTCGACGGCTCCAACCAGCGTCAATTCAAGCGGCGGGTTGTCGACCGGTTACGCGCTGAGTTCTCGGAACCAGGCGAGGTGATAGTTGGCCGACACCGCGTCTCCGGTAACACTGCTTTCGGTGGCGGCCAACAACATACAGTTGAGCAACAACGCGGGATCGACACTCGGGTACTGGGCCACGATTCCGTGGCGCGCAGTATCGAGATGCACTCGTAGCAGGTCGATTTCGTCGTCGGCGACCCCGGTTTCGGCAACGGCGGCGTTGGCCAGCAGGTGTGCGATCCGCGGCAATCCGTCGCGCCAGCGAGTGGCCTCGGCGAGTTCCGATCCCAGGGTGTCGGACATCGGCAATTCGCGCGGCTGGGGCGAGGATCTCGTCGTAGCGAAGTCGCTTGTCCACGCCAACATGTCACCGGGGCGATAGGTTGCCACGCGCACGGTGGAGCCGATCAGCGTGGTGACACCGCCGCTGCGGCGCTTCGGCTCCAGCAGCTGCACACCTTCGGGAAGCATGACCCCGGGGGGTAGCCAACCGTGGGCCAGGTCTGTCACCAGCACCGTCATGCCGTCCACGCGCTGGCCGACGGCCCAGTTCAGCCGCGGTTCCTGGCGAGCCACGAAGGTTAGTAGCCGCTGCACTCGTTCGTCGTCGGACTCCGGCGCAACCACATCCGGCATTGGCACCGCGGGCTCCGCCGCAGCGACCTCAGCTTCGGGAGGTCCGACCGTCGTGGCGGCTGGCGAGTCTCGTTCCTGCTCGTCGATCGCCGGTTCCTCGTCCGTCGTGGGCTCCCTGACGGCAGGAAGCACCCGGGTCCTCTCCAGGTCGCTGGGTGCGCCCGGTGCGTGGTCGTTGATGGCTTCCTTGATGGCTGGCAGCACCTGGGTCCTGTCCAGATCCGGTGCCGCGGATACCGTCGGACGCGGTGCAGCCGGCGGCGCACCGTCCGCGCGCAGTTGACGCAATGTGGACTCGACCCGTCGCATCGCCCTTTGGCGCGCCTCGTCGATCACCGCGGTTTCCGCCGCGCGTCGCGCCGAGTCAAGCATCACCGTTAGCCACAGGGTCCGCAGTTCTTCGTTGGCCGATCTGGCGATCCGGTCTAAGTCGGCTTTCAGATACTCTGCCAGCGCGGCTGTTTCGGCGTCATTCGGCGAGAGTTGGGCGGGCCAGAGCCCCCCGATCACCCAGGGGGTGCAATCGGGGGGAGAGCTGAAAGCCGGAATTGTCAGGGATTCCTCGGTCGCTCTCCGCAGGCGCTGGCGCGCCGTCCGCCTGCCGAAGATCGCCACCGGCTAAGCGTACCGGGGCTGCTAGAGCCGCAGCAGATGGTGAATTGTGCCGTCCTCTTGGTCTGGGTAGCGTAAAGCCATGGCCGATTCTGCGCTGCAGCAGCAACTCGACGAGGTTCGTGTCTTGTTACGCCGCGCGCGAGAATTGTTTGGCGCCAACCCTATTGAGCCGCCCACCGACATCGCGCCGGATCCCGACACCGCCAAGACCTGGATGCGCTAGAGCTCCTCAGCGGCGGCGGCGCCGCAGTTGATGCGCCAGTAGCTTCTCGATCGCAGAGTCAAGATCCTGATTTGTCGGTACACCAGCCGACGGCGTATGACCGGCCGCGATGATCTCATCACGGACCTCCAGTAACGCCTTCAGACAGGAGACATCGGCGGTGAGCACGATGCCCTCGGCCAGCGTCTCCGCGTCGGTATCCATCGCGCCCTCGCTCAGCGCCACGCTGTGCAGGCACCCGCCGCGGCAGGAGCGGACCAGGATGTGGCCGCTGGGGTGCACGGTATCGAAGGCAGGATTGGCGTCGGTCATCGACCTGTCATCGGTCGGTGTCGAAGACGCTGCTGAAGTCGCTCGCCGCGCTGTGTTCGTGCTGTTCCCACATGGCCGCCGAGGTCTTCAGGCTCTGCGCAATGTCGGCATGGTCATCGGCTTGCTGCTCGTAGCACTGGCGGCGCAACTCGAGCAGTTCCCGGCCGGCGCCGCGAAGTTCACCAAAAATCGGTCCGAGTGATTCCAGACTCTCCAGGATCGCCTCATGTGACGACGGCACCGTACGCAGGTACTCGGAGGTCTGCTGGTGACGGGCAGCGGCTTCACGTAAGTGCGCCGGCACCACATGGATTTGATCTGCCATCCGCGTCTCCTTTTGTGGCCAGCGATGAGGCCGGCGGGGTCAGTATTGCGAAGCGGCCGACGGCGCCGCCGGCCGGGTCGGTGTCGGTGCGCCGGTCCTGGCCGGCGCGGTCGTGGTCGCCGATGCGGGCGGGTGCTCCCAGCCTAAGAAGCTTGGCCCGGCGATGCTGGAGACCTGCTGAATCTGACCATCGAGCAGAGCTTTGCCGCGGCCGAGTGCAAGCACATATCGGTCGACGAAGCGGCCGACGTCTCCGGGTTCGAGTCGCGACGGATCCAGCGGGCCAGCGACCTTCGTGCCCAGCGGCGGGAGGTCAATTCCCTGCTGCTGGAACGCATCTGGGATAGGCACTCCATAGGCGGCGGCCTTGATGGCAGCGGCCAGTTGCGGGTTGGCGGCGGTCACCAGCTCGCCGTTAGGCAGGGTGACGGTCGTCGGGCCCACCGGTGGCTGTTCCGGATTGTCCGATGGCTCGGTGCGGTCGGTGTCGTCCTTGCCTTCACCGTCTTCGCCGTGGCCCTCGGTGTCGTGGTCGGTTTGGTCGGCGCCCAGCTGATGTTCGTCGCCGTCCGCGAATGCTGGTTCAGAGCCCCGGCGCGCTCCCGACAGCGGGAAGTCGCCTGGTGAGCTCCAACCGAGGCCGGGCATCGGCGCGGTTGTACCGCTGGGCGATCCCGGCAACGGCAGGCCGCCAAGGCTGGGCATGCCGGGCGTCGTCGGCGGTGCCGGGGATCCGCCGCCTGCCGGCGGGGAATCCCCTGCCGGCAGACCCGGGTCGTCATACAACAGTGAATCGAGAAGGGCATCGTCGGGCAGCAGATCCGTCTGCCCGCCGGCACCCTGAGCGGTCACACTCGCGGGGGCCGCCGCCGGGCTGCTCCCGCCCGCGTCCTTCGACGCGTTGTACAGCGCCGTCCATGCAGCCATCAGGGCCGCCTTGGACGTGTCGTCGAGGCTGGCGTTGGCGACAACTTCACGGATATCCCTGAGCTTGCCGATCAGGAACCGCTGAAAGTCGCGGGCTCCGGCCGGCGTGTCGAGATCCGATCGGGTCTGAACCGCTGCTTCCGTCTCCTGCTGAAGTTTGTCGAGCGCGTCTCGACCGTCGACCGCCGTCAGGTGCGCGTTCAGGATCGCCGAAATCACCTGCAGATCGAGTTGCGAGCTTGCTGAATTCTGCTGTGCCAGAGCGGCTTCCGCACCTGCGATAGCACTGGCGGCAGCTCGGCCGCCATCCGGTGGTGGGGATGCAGATTCGACGCGCTGCACGTGATCCCGCGACCCTGCCATGCCGCGTGACAGTACCCAGGTGCTCGAGTGCCCACAATTCACCTCGGGTCGGCGGAGGCCGGCTAACCCGCGGACCCGCCATATCGCGCCAGGAGCCGAGCCAGCACAGCGCTTTTGCTGCGATCCAGCTCATGGGCGTCGGCCACGATCGCCGCGATCTCGCGTTGCTTGGTAAGCAGAAACTTCTGAAACTCCCGGGCTCCCATCGAAGTATCGACGGCCACTTCGTCCTGGCCTGACACCGCACGCTCGATGTCGCGCGCAATCGTGTCCAGCCGGCGAACACTCTCCCGCATCGCGGTGTGCGCGCTGGCCAGTGCCTCGGCCAGCACGCGATCCGCCTCGGCAATCCCTTCGTAATGCCGACCCAGGGCCGCCTGCCGTGCCGCGATGGCATCCAACGAGGATCCCGCTTGCTCCGACATGGGTTCAACCTTCCCATCCGGCCCGAGCTCGCCGGGCGGTAATCGGCCGTTCAAAGTGGTCTACGGATCTGCACGTTGCCGCCCAACCGACTGATGCGCACCAAAGCGCCCGAGTACGGTGCCTCGACAACCAGGTTGTTGCCAATCGCCATTTGCACGTGTCCCGGATGCGGGAAGACGAGATCACCGGGCCGCACCTGCGAACGCGGCACCGCAACCCCGTCGTGGATCTGTTGATAGGTCGTGCGGTCCAGGTGAACACCCGCCTGCGCGTAGGCCCACTGCACCAGACCGGAGCAGTCGAAGCGGTCGGGCCCCGTTGCGCCCCACACATAGGGGCAGCCCAGCCGGGACAGCGCCGCCCGCACGGCGATTCCGGCCGGGCCGTGCAGTGACCCGCCGCCGTGATGCGATATCCGGTAGCGCAGCGCACGCAGCGCCGCGCGATGCCGACGCGCCCGTCGGCTGGCTGACAAGATATGTGCTCGTTGGGCACGCAATCGCGCCACGCGACGGCGGATCTCTTCACGCTGAGCTAGTGGCGTCGCCGAGAGCACCGCGGCATCCGCATGCGCCTGCTCGACGACGTCGCCGGTCGACCGGCGAGCCCGCTCCCGGTCGCGTTGGGCGTCGGCGATGACCGCGGCAACTTCGGCGTCGGTGTGAGCCGCAGCCAGCAGGGCTTCCCGGCCATGATCTACCCGGAGCTGGTAACGACCTTGCACCACAGCATTGTTGAACTGCGCGGCGCGTCGCAGCAGCTGCTCGTACGATGCGGTACCGGCGTCCAGCGCAGGCGGGCGGCTGCTGCCGTCGAAAAGCTGATGGGCGCGGCGCAACACCTCGATTTCGGTCTGACTCACGGGTCTTGGCCACCGCCGTCTGGGTCGGGTTGGTCGGGTTCCACCGCCTCGTCAGCCGCCGACGCGTCCACGAAGGCCCGGACGCGGGGCAGCGCTCCCGCGGGGATGACTCCCCTATTGCGGATATCCCACATTTCGTCGATGCTCACTCCGATCAGCGCGGCGATGACGGCTTCCGGCAGGGGTGAGCGCGCACATGCCCGATCGAATCGCGCGCTCAAGCTGGTCGACATCCGCTCCAGTAGCGTGCTGCGCATTGCCTCGAGCGCCTGCAGATGTTGCATGAGCCGGCCGCTGGATTCCGAACCGGCATTGACAGCCACCCGCCAGGAGCTTGCTGCCAGCATTTCCGCCTTCACGCATTGCGCGACCACGGACAGAATATACGTCTCGTATTCATTTGATGTTGTCGCCGGCAGTCTATCGATGACGGATCTGAGGGTGTCGAGCTGGGCTTCGGCGTAGCCCTCGAGCACATCGGTGTCACTGTGACGATCGACCACCACGGCGCCGGCCCGTCGCGGCGAGGTTGCCGCCGGTGGCTGCGCGGCCATAAGCCGCGCGAGCTCGGCATCGGGGTCGGCGGCGACCAGCAGCCGAGAATAGGTGCCGGGCGGCAGACCGAGGCCGTTTTCGACCTTCTGAACTGTGCCTTTGTGTGGCTTACGAGCGCCACGCTCCAAATAGCTGAGGCCCATGATGCTCACGCCCGTGGCGGCGGCCAGCTCAGCCAGCGACCAATCGCGCGACTCGCGCAATGCACGGATGGCCGCGCCGGCCGATTCACGGCTCACCGCAGGCTCCGGCCATAGCCGGATAGTACACACCACCGACCACATACGCTTCTATATACGTTTTTGTCACGTTTCGCTTGCGGGGCGGCCCGCATTGTGTATACGCTTTTGCCTACGTTTCGTCGGATAAGGAGACTCAGACATGGCTAACGACATCGCTGTAGACATCGCTAGGTACCCGACCAAGCACATGGCCAGCCCGTGCACCGCCAACCCGGAACTGTGGTTCGGCTACCCCGACGACGACGCCGGCGACGGCGCGGCAAAGGCCCGCGCCTACGAGCGGTCGGCCACCGAAGCCCGGATTCAGTGCCTGCGCCGGTGCCCGCTGGCGCAGCAGCGGCTATGCGCACAACGGGCGGTCAAGTATCGCGAGGAGTACGGCGTATGGGCCGGCGTCAAGCTTCCCGGCGGCCAATACCGCAAGCGGGCGCAACTTGCTCAGGCTCACGAGGTGTTGCGGCGGATCGCCGCCGGTGAGATCAATGCCCGGCAGCTCCCGGAAAACGCTGATCTGCTGGCGCGCAGCGAACACGACGCCACGCCGGTGACCGCACTCGTAGTGCACCTGCCGTCGGCACATGTCGGGCCCCGCTCCGCGGCGTAACGCACGACGACGGCGGTCAGTTTGCTGAGTCGGCTTTCGGGGTAGATCCGGGTAACCGAGATGATCGACTCCGAGGGCGCCCCATGACGTTCGACCTGACACCCACCGCGGCACAACACGATCTGGCCCGGCGCACCCATGAGTTCGCCAACGAGGTGATCCGCCCGGTCGCGTTGGACTACGACCAGCGCCAGGAGTTCCCCTGGCCGGTGCTCGAGGAAGCCGCCAAGCGCGGCTTCTACAGCCCGCTGTTCTACCGCGACTTGATCGGCGACCCGACGGGCCTGTCGCTGCCGATGTTCATGGAGGAGCTGTTTTGGGGCTGCGCCGGAATCGGCCTGGCTATCGTCATGCCCGCACTGGCACTGTCGGCCATCGGTCAGGCCGCCTCGCCAGAGCAGATGCTGCGGTGGGCGCCGGAATGTTTCGGCACGCCGGGTGATATCAAACTCGCCGCGCTGGCGATATCAGAACCCGAAGGCGGCAGCGACGTCCGCAACCTGCGCACCCGCGCCCGCCGCGATGGCGACGACTGGGTCATTGACGGCCACAAGATGTGGATCGGCAACGGCGGCATCGCCAACGTGCATGTGGTCAACGCCGTCGTCGACGAGGAACTTGGTCACCGGGGTCAGGCGCTCTTCGTGGTTGCGGGCGGCACACCCGGGCTGGAATTGGTGCGAAAGCTCGACAAGCTGGGTTGCCGGGCTTCGCACACCGCCGAGTTACGATTCAACGGCGTCCGGGTCCCAGGCGCCAATCTGCTTGGCGGGCAGGAAAAGTTGGAGCGCAAACTTGCCAAAGCGCGCGAAGTCGTGGCGGGCGGGAAACGCTCGGGTTCGGCAACATTGGGCACTTTCGAGCAGACGCGGCCGATGGTCGCCGCACAGGCGATCGGGATCGCCCGCGCGGCTTTGGAATATGCGACGGCGTATGCCACCGAGCGGGAAGCGTTCGGCGGACCCATCATCGATAACCAGGGCATAGCGTTTCCGTTGGCGGACTTGGCAACTCAGATCGACGCCGCGCGGCTATTGACGTGGCGCGCCTCCTGGATGGCCGCCAACGGCGTACCTTTCGAACGCGGCGAAGGCTCGATGTCCAAGCTTGCGGCCAGCGAGGTCGCCGTCAAGGCCACCGAACGCGCCATTCAAACCATGGGCGGCTGGGGCTACATCACCGATCATCCGGTCGAGAAGTGGTACCGAGATGCCAAGCTGTACACGATCTTTGAAGGCACCAGCGAAATCCAGCGGATGGTCATCTCGAATGCGCTAGGCGCTGCCGCGGGCACTCCGCCGTTGCATGTGGTGCTGGAGCCGTCCGGCGGACCGCTGAACCGGATCTTCGGCCGGGGCACCCCCCTGAGGTCCCGGGCCGCCGACGCCGCGCTGTCGATGCAAGACCGGGTCCCCGAGCCGGTGATGCGGGCGGCCATGAAGGTGCTGCGGCCGCCGGGCAGGTGAGCCGGCGTAGGGTCGCGGTATCGGACCGGACAGCGCACGATCAAGGGGACCGATGAGCAACCTCGAAACCACGCCTGCTGAATTCGCCTGCAGTGCTTCGCAGATTGCGGGTATCGAGGTGCTGCGTCCGCGCGAGGTTCCGCTAGGCGGCCCCCGGGCGATCCGGGTGCAGCGCACGCTTCCGCAGCGGCAGCGCTCGCTGATCGGCGCGTGGTGCTTTGTCGACCATTACGGTCCGGTGTCCGGACCCGCCGCGCGCATGGACGTCGCACCCCATCCGCATACCGGATTGCAAACGGTGAGCTGGTTGTTCAGCGGGGACGTGGAGCACCGCGACAGCGCCGGGGTGCACGCGCGGGTGCGGCCCGGCCAACTGAATCTGATGACGGCAGGCGCGGGCATCTGCCACTCCGAAGTCTCCGTCGGATCCGGTGTGCTGCACGGCGCCCAATTGTGGGTGGCGCTTCCCGACTCCGCTCGTCACACCGGGCGAGATTTCGCGCACTACGCGCCCGCACCGGTGTGGCTGCCGGGTGCGGCGGTGCGGGTGTTTCTCGGCGAGCTCGCTGACAGCCGGTCGCCGGTAGAGACATTCACCGCACTGGTCGGCGCCCAAATCGATCTGGAACCCCACGCCGCGCTGGACCTCGACGTCGACCCGGCGTTCGAGCACGGGGTGCTCTGCGACGTCGGTGACATAGAGCTGGGTGGCACCGCTCTTACGGTCGGCGACCTGGGCTATCAAGGTCCGGGTGGCACCAACCTGCGCCTGCGCAACGCCGGGCCACGACCCGGCCGCGTGCTACTGCTCGGCGGCACGCCGTTCACCGAGGAATTGGTGATGTGGTGGAACTTCGTCGGGCGCAGCCACGACGAGATCGTCACCTATCGGCAGTTGTGGCTCGACGGCGACGAACGATTCGGCGCCGTCCGCGGATACCAGGGCCGGGTCCCTCGGCTACCCGCCCCGCCACTGCCGAACACCCGCCTGCTTCCCAGACCGATATCCGACCGGAGGGAAACCGGATGACTGCCGACAACACCGGCGCAGAAGCCACGATCACCGCGGAGGAGGGCCGGTACACGATCGCGGTCGAGGGTAAGACGGTCGGCTTCGCCACCTACCTCGACCGCGGCAACCAGCGCGTCTTCGACCACACCGAAGTCGACCCCAGGTTCGGTGGACGTGGGCTGGCGACTCTGCTCGTCGAGCAGGCCCTGGAACGGGCGCGAGCCGACGGCAAGCGCATCGTCCCGGTCTGCTCAATGGTCGTCACCGTGCTCAAGAAGCACCCGGAATACGCCGACATCACCGACCCGGTCTAGGTGAGGTCTAGGTGCGCGCGGCTGACCCGTGGGGGTCCCAGGTGCCCGGCAGCATCGGGGTGGTCGGACCGCGGTCGAAGCCAGCCGACAGCGTGGTCAATCCAGTCGCGTCGGCATTGCCCTTGACCGCGGTGCCGCCGAAGCCGATCTCACCGGCCCCGCGGCTCGATGCGGCGGCACGCAGATCTGCGGCGTCATCAACCGGGTCGCGGTCGGCCTCACCATCCAGATCCATTAACTCGTCGCCATACTGACGCTGCGGCTCCGGCGCCTTGCTTCGACGGCGGGTTCGGCGTGTCGCGCCCGCGGGAATGGCCGCGGCCGGCGCGGCGACGCCGACCGCCGGCG
>NZ_UPHT01000165.1 GCF_900566085.1 Mycobacterium attenuatum | reverse complement strand
TGAGTTGTTCACGCAAGAGCACGATTGCGGCGATGACCTCGTCGGTGACCGCGCGGGGGTTGCTGGCGGGCCGCCGCGAGCGTGCCTCGACGGCGTCGAGGCCGCCGAGCTGGTAGCGCTGGAGCAGGCGGTACAGGCGGTAGATGTGTTGCCGGGACAGTCCGTAGGCACGGGCTGCAGCCCCAGACGGCTCCATGTGATGTGTCAGGACATTGTGCGCACGTGCCCTGGGACATCGTTCACGGTTGTGTTTGTGGTTGGTTGCGGACCAGAACAATGTCGGCACGGCACGTGGCGATCCAGTGCGTGAGCAGATCCTCGACGGTGGACCCCGGGGTCAGCTCGTCGCACGCGCCGGCAGGGCTGCGGCGGCGCTCGTGCATTGTGCAGGATTCACTCGACCCGGACAGCCGTGGCGCGCGGCATGTCACTCGCCGCGACCCGCTCCGTCCGACAGCCTGGGGAGTCGTCGCACCGCTGAGACGGTCCCGCACCGAGCGGGATGAACTGCGCGTGTTAGCCGGGATGGTTGCAGTACCCGCAAACAGCCATGATGGGTTTTGCCCGCCGGGCAGCATCAGTCGGCCAGTGGAGCATGTGGCCGCGCAGATCTTTCATCTTGACCGACTCGGAGCGGTCGACGAAGGTGATCTCGCTGGAAAGGTCGCATACGTATCCGACTACGTGAACTATGCCCACCCGTTGCGCGAGGGCAACGGCCGCTGCACCCGCGAGTTCTTCAATCTCCTGCTATCCGAACGCGGTTCTGGACTCGACTGGTGGAAGACCGACCTGGAAGAGTTGCACGGCGCTTGTCATGCGGCGCACGCAAACTCTCATCTCACGGGCCTGGTCGCGATGTTCACGAAGATCCTCGACGCCGAACCCGCTTACGATTTCTGATCGCACCTGAACGTCCTGGTGTCGATCGGCGATACCGAACGTAAGGTCACGTCGGGCAGTCCAGCCGGTGTCAGGGTGGCTCCAACGAAGCTCAGTCGTCGATGTGCATCGGTGGGTCTGCGAAGGCGAAATCCGCTGGGTGCTGGTCAGCGCCCAGCACATCGCAGCGCTTGTCGGGCACCAGGTAGGAACTGGCGCCGTGGGCCACCCAGGTGGCAAATGTCACGCAACGTTGCCAGGTGCCGTCCGGCTGAATGGGTCCATCGCACTTGTTGATCACGCCGATTCCCCCGTACTGGCAGCCGGCGCTGGCCGGCGGCGCGACCGCGAGCAGTCCTGCGGCCATCGCTGCGGCGCCCAGGCCGGCGATGAAGGCGGCCATCCGCCGCGGCAACGCGATCTTGACTGCAGTCATTGCCAATCCCCTTTGGACTATCGCACCTCAATCATGGCACGCGGTGAGCTGGAGAACGGCTTTACGCTCCGGCTCGAAACGTCACGCTGGGCGCGTCGGCGTGAACTCGCGCAACGGGTCACATCGGCGCCAGGTATCCGACGGGCCCCGACGCGACGCACAACGACAGCGCGGTGGTGTTGGCGCGCACCGTGATCGCGTCGCCGGCGCCGGGCAGGCGGGCGTAGACGCGGTTGAGGCCGGGATGCACCGGGACCCTCCGTTCGGGCCCGTCGGACAGCGCCAGCGTCATGGATCCGTCGCTATTGGCCAGATAGTTCAGTTCCACGGTCCAGTCGGCGGGCAGCAGGGGACCGTCGAGGAGCAGGCGCGCCGGCCGGTCCGGCTGGGCGAAGTAACCGCAGTTCGGCAGCGGCCCGGGGACGATCGTGCGGACCCAGGTCACCCGCGCGTCGACCAGCTGACCGGAACTGTCGAACATTCGCAATTGTGTTGTCGCCGTTTCGAATTCGGGACGATCACGCAGCAGGGCAAACATGTGACTGGCCAGGTTCTCCGGCCAGGCCACCCGCTGCAGCACCAGCGGGTCGACCTCCTGATCCAACAGGGGCGCATTCGAATTAGTCCGTGCTGCGGCCATACTGGCCTTCGCGTGACGCAGGTACGGTTCGGTGGGATTGTCGCGCCAGCTGGTCAGGAAAGTCGCTGTCGAATAGAGGCTGCTGGCCAAAAACAGCAACGCCGCAATGCATGCCGCTACAGTCCGAAGCCGCGATGCATCCAGCCACGCCGAGGACGGCCGGTTGGGGGCCGTCAACGCCACGGCGGCCAAGAGCGCCAGCACCACCACCAGATCCGGGAAATACCTGAGTGTCTGTGCCAATTCGAGCGCGGTGAACCGCGACGAGCGCATCAGATAGATCGGCACCTGGCACGCCACGGCATACCCGGCCGCGGTCAGCCAGACCAGGCCGATGCGCTGCTTGCGGGCCAGCGAAAGCCCAAGCACGCCAAGCAAAACCAGCCAGCCGAGCACCATCACCGCCGGCGGCGGTGTGGCCCATGGCGAGGCCGGCGCCCAACGATCCCAATGCCAGGGACCGCCGGACAGACCGGGGACGATGCCGTGGGTGATCGAGCGACGCAACAGAGCCCAGGTCATCGACAGGTCCGAACTCCAGCGCTGCTGGTTGACGACAGCCAGGTACAGCGCAATCCAGGCGGCGGTCAGGGCCAGTGACGGAACCCATAACCGAACGCCGCCACGCCATGCGCGGCGCAACGGCTCCCCGTTCACCTGACACACCAGAGCGGCCACAGCGAACGCGACGAACGGAATCACCGCGGCCTTCTCGAAGAACAGCAGGCCGCCGAAGTACACCAGCAGCCCGGTGGCCGCGTAGCGCGCACGTCCGGTGCGCAGCAATAGCACCGCGTCGCCGCACACCCAGGCCAGTGCCGCCAGCATCGGCAATGAGTTCAGCGCCGCGGCCCACCACGCGAATCCGGGCACACCCAGCGGGGTGAACAACGCGAACGTCAGCGGTATCAGCAGCACCGGGCGCCAGCCGAGGATCACATGCAGCGCGCGCAGCAGCGCCAGCGAAGCCAGCAGCTGCAACACCACCAGACTGATCGCCGGTCCCGTCCATACCAGCGGTGCCACCCGGATGATCGCACCGGCGACCAGGAAGGCGCCCGGCATCACGTGCCCGTCATGGTCGTCGAACAGGTACGACGGCGACAGCAGGCCCTGCGTGCCGACCTTGCCCACCAGGATCAGATCATCCCAATAGAAGTAGCCCCCGAATGCCAGGACCGCGCGAACCGCCAGCTGGGCCGCGATGAGCGCCGCCGCTGCCACGACCACTCGGTATGGTGGGCCGGTGCGCGCACTGGTCACCGGGGCAGCCGGTTTCATCGGATCGACGCTAGTCGACCATCTGTTAGCCGACGGTCACACGGTAGTGGGGCTGGACAATTTCGCGACGGGCCGGGCGACCAACCTCGAGCACCTGGCCGATAACCCCGCTCATGTCTTCGTCGAGGCCGACATCGTCGCCGCGGACTTGCATGCCATCCTCGACCAGCACCGGCCCGAGGTGGTGTTTCACCTGGCAGCGCAGATCGACGTCCGGCACTCGGTGGCCGATCCGGAGTTCGACGCCGAGGTCAACGTCGTGGGCACCATCAGGCTGGCCGAAGCAGCGCGGCGCACCGGCGTGCGCAAGGTGGTGCATACCTCCTCAGGGGGATCCATCTACGGCGTGCCGCCGGTGTACCCGACCAGCGAGGAAACCCCGACTGATCCTGCTTCGCCCTACGCCGCGGGCAAGGTCGCCGGGGAGATCTACCTGAACACCTTCCGGCACCTGTACGGTTTGGACTGCTCGCACATCGCGCCAGCAAACGTCTACGGCCCCCGGCAGGACCCGCACGGTGAAGCGGGCGTGGTGGCGATCTTCGCCCAGGCGCTGCTGTCGGGTAAGTCCACCAAGGTGTTTGGCGACGGCACCAACACCCGCGACTACGTCTACGTTGACGACGTGGTGGACGCCTTCATCAAAGCGGCCGGCGACGCGGGTGGCGGACAACGTTTCAACATCGGCACTGGCATCGAAACGTCGGACCGCCAACTGCATTCGGCGGTGGCCGCGGCCGTCGGGGGTCCCGACGATCCGGAGTTTCACCCACCGCGACTGGGCGATCTGAAGCGGTCCTGTCTCGATATCGGCTTGGCCGAACGAGTCTTGGGCTGGCGTCCCCGGGTAGAGCTGGCCGACGGCGTGCGTCGCACGGTGGAGTTCTTCCGCCACAAGCACTCGGACTGAGTGCGGCCGCAGGGTCGTCGCTATCCGTGCGGACCCGGCACCCCGGGTGCGCCGATCAAACCGCCGCTACCGGCGGCGCCACCCTCCCCGCCGCCGGCAGCCAGGCCGGCGCCGCCGGCGCCACCGTTTCCGCCGAGGCCCAACAGGATTCCGCCATTGCCGCCATGGCCGCCGTCGCCGCCCTTGACGTTATCGCCGCCGGCGGCACCCCATCCGCCATGACCGCCATTGCCGATCAGAAGCCCGCCGTTGCCGCCGTCGCCGCCGCGGCCTTGGAACTTGCCGAACCCGGCGTATCCGCCGTTGCCGCCGTCGCCGAGCAGTCCGCGGGCGTGACCGCCGTTGCCGCCGTCGCCGCCAGTTCCGCCGTTGGAGGAGCCGCCCTGCCCGCCGGCGCCGCCGCTGCCGGCGAGCAGCCCGCCGGCGCCGCCGTCACCGCCCCTGCCGGCGGTGGGAACGGGTCCGAACCGGCTGGCGCGGATCTCACCGCCCGCGCCTCCGGCTCCACCCTGGCCAAGCCACCCGGCCGCGCCGCCGCCGGTCCCGCCGGCGCCGGCCGCGCCCTCGGTGGAAGTGCCGCCGCTGCCGCCGCCCCCGCCATTGCCGGCGAAGCTGCCGCCGGTGCCGCCCACACCGCCGGCGCCGCCGCGGGCGCTGCCGCTGCCCCCGGAACCTCCGGTGCCGCCCCGGCCGAGCAGGCCGGCGCCTCCACCATGGCCCCCGGCTCCGCCAAACTTGTCGTTGTTCTCACCTGCAATCGGATTGGGGTTGTCGCTGGTCCCGCCGGCTCCACCGGTGCCGCCGTCGCCGCCGGCGCCAAGCAGCTGCCCGCCGGTGCCGCCGTTACCTCCGGCGCCGCCGCGTGCCGGGCCGTTGCCTCCGGCGCCCCCGGCGCCTCCTCTGCCGAGCAGGGCGGCGGCTCCGCCGTTGCCGCCGTCGCCGCCGAACTTGTCCCAACCGAGGTTGTGGGCGGCGGGGTCGAGGTAGCTGGTTCCGCCGGCGCCGCCGGCACCGCCGTCGCCGAAGAGCCCGCGGGCGCTGCCGCCGTGGCCACCCGCGCCTGCCGTTCCGGCATTAGCGGTGCCGCCGGGACCGCCGGCACCGCCGTTGCCCCACAGCAGCCCCCCTGGGCCGCCGTCGCCGCCGCCACCGGCC
>NZ_UPHT01000058.1 GCF_900566085.1 Mycobacterium attenuatum | reverse complement strand
GGTGGCCTGAATGCCTTTGGGCTTGCTTGAGCCGTATGCCGGGACAACTGGCACGTACGGTTCTGAGGGGGCTCCGGCGCGGCAACGCGCCGGAGCTACCCGACTGGTCTCGCCGCTGCTGGCGAACATCGCTTTGTCGGTGTTGGACGCACATTTCTGTGCGAAATGGGATGCCCATCGGACATCTCAGCAGCGAGATGCGTACCGCAAGCGCGGCGGGGCCACCTATCGGATCGTCCGCTATGCCGACGATTTCGTGATCATGGTGGCCGGAACCAAAGCGCACGCGGACGCACTGTGGGATGAAGTCACCGACGTCATAGCCCCTCTTGGGCTGCGGCTGTCGGTGGAGAAGACCCGAGTGTGTCACCTCGACGAGGGGTTCGACTTCCTGGGATTCCGCATCCAGCGGCGCCGCAAGAAGGGAACGAACAAGATGGCCGTCTACACCTATCCGTCCAAGAAAGCGTTGCTTTCGATCCTGGCGAAGGTGCGGGCGCTGACCAATAAGGCACGTCATCACGGCCTGGCTGATCTCCTCGGACGCCTCAACCCGGTGCTTCGAGGATGGTGTGCGTATTTCCGCCACGGTGTGTCCAAAGCGACTTTCGGATACCTCGATGCCTTCGCCTGGCATCGGGTCACCCAATGGTTGCTCAAGCGGCACAAACGAATCACGTGGGCGGATCTCTACCGGCGGTTCCTGACCGGAAGGCCAGGCAACCGTCCGCAAGAGAATGGGATCATCATGTTCGACACCGCCACCGTGGCGGTCACACGGTACCGGTGGCGGGCACACAACATCCCCACACCCTGGACCAGCGCCGCGGAGATCCCGGTCCCCGCGTAGCAGTGGCATTCGGTGGAGCGCCGGATGCGATGAGAGGCG
Organism: Mycobacterium attenuatum; assembly: GCF_900566085.1. Lineage (GTDB taxonomy): Bacteria > Actinomycetota > Actinomycetes > Mycobacteriales > Mycobacteriaceae > Mycobacterium > Mycobacterium attenuatum. The sequence continues at coordinate 5,045 of NZ_UPHT01000058.1, read as the reverse complement.
CACGTCCGGTGCGGAGGGCGGGCCGGGGAAACGGGCCAGGAGCAATCCCGGCACCGCGCCCCGGTCCGACCCCTACATCATCGGCAACAACCACCTCTCAGCGGTCGGCACCCTCGTCGAGCGCACCACTGGATTCGTGGTGCTGCTGCACATGCCCGACGACCGCACGGCGGCCACCTTGGCCAAGGCGATGTCGGCCAAGGTCCCTGAGATACCAGAGATACTGCGTCGCTCGCTGACCTGGGACCAAGGCAGCGAGATGGCACTACGCACCCAGATCACCGAGGCCACCGGCCTGCCAATCTACTTCTGCGATCCGCATAGCCCCTGGCAACGCGGGACCAACGAAAACACCAACGGACTGCTACGCCAGTACTTCCCGAAGGGGACTGACCTATCGTTCTACGGACCCGGCTGGCTCGACCAGGTCGCCGCCGAACTCAACGCCAGACCCAGAAAACGCCACAACTGGCGCACCCCCGCCGAAGAACTCCACCGACTACTCTCAGACCCGTCCGCATTTGTTGCAGCGACCGCCTGAGCCCAAGGCCCACTCGGGCGCGCTGAACGCAGACTCGAAACCCAGAACTCACCACTGGTCGCGGGGGACGTCGAAGTCGACGCACAGCGCCCGCCAGACGTCGCGGGGCTCGACGCCATCCTCGATCGCCTGGGCGGCGGTACGGCCACCGATACCCGTCAGCACGTGATCCGCCAGCACGGATGCCCCGTAGGCGGCACCGAATCGCAGGGTGACCCTCTCGTGGAACTCCGTCAACCGCACGACAGTCAAGATACCCAGCGGATCGCCGCACTAAAGCGCCTCATGGCACACCTGAACCGGATCGGCGACCCCGGCGATGCCGGCGGCCGCCTGCTGTGCGGCATGGCGGTATGCCGGCGACGACAGCACCTCGCGCACCGCGGCCACCAGCGCCTCGGCGGTCAACGGCCGAACCAACCTGCCGCTGCCCTGCCGCACCACCCGATTGGCCATCTCCCACTGGTCCCCGCCGCCGGGCACTACCACCAGGGGAACCCCGGCCAGCAGCGTCTTGGCGACCATCCCGTGACCGCCACCGCAGATCACCAGGTCGGCATGCGTCAACAGCTCGGCTTGATTCCCCAGCCCGACCACCGCCCAGGGCGGCACCGCCAGATCGTCGCCGCCGAGCCGGGAGACCACCAGCCGCGAACCGGGCGGCAGCGTGTCACCCGGCGTCAAACAGCCCAGCGTGACCTCTGCCAACCCGGTCATCCCGGTCGCCGCGGTGGACGGCGCGACGACCACCACCGGCCCAAAACCCGGTGGCACCGCCAGCACGCGATCGGTCGGCTCGAAATGCAACGGGCCCACGACGACGGCCTCGGCCGGCCAGTCCGGACGCGGCACCTCCAGCGCGGGCAGCGTGGCAATCAGGCGCCGCAGCGGTCCGGGATCGCGAGCCGGCAATCCGATCTCGACCCGGACGGCGGCACGCTGTCGCAGACCCGCACGCCAGGACCGCCCCGTCAGCGCCCGCATGACGGCATCGCGCAACTGGCCGCGGAGTCCCGTGCCCGGTGCCAGCCCGCTGCCGATCGGCGGCAGACCCTTCGAGGGCAGATACAGCGGATGCGGGTTGAGCTCGATCCAAGGAATGCCCACCAGTTCGGCGGCCATGCCACCGCAGGCGGTGATCACATCAGAGACCACGAGGTCGGGGGCGAGCTCGCGCAGCGCCGGGGCATTGAGCACCGCCATCTGCGCGGCTCTGCGGTGAATCCTGGCCCCGGCGTCCAGATCGTCGTCGGTAGCCGTCAACCCGTCCAATTCGACGGCGTCGATCCCGGCCGCGTGAGCGGCGTCCAGCCATTCCACCCCGGTGAACAACGTCGGCGTGTCACCGGCTTCCCGAAAGCGCTGGCACAGCGCCATCGCGGGAAACGAGTGTCCGGGATCCGGCCCGGCGACCACGGCGACGCGCATCGGCCCTACCCTGCCACAGCGTCCAGCCGCCGTGCTCGTCCGTGCTCGTCCGTGCTCGTCCGTGCTCGCCTAGGCTGGCAGTCATGACCGAACTGACCCGGATCACCCCGGAAACCGCAGACAACATCCGCACGGTCGAGGATTTCCTCAACGCGCTGCAGAACGAGGACTTCGACGCTGTAGCTGCGGCATTCGACGACAACCTGCTCTATGAGAACGTCGGGTTTTCCAGGATCCGTGGCGGCCGCCGAACGGTGAAGCTGCTCCGCAAGATGGAAGGGCGCGTTGGGTTCGAGGTGAAGATCCACCGCATTGCCGCCGACGGCGCGGTGGTGCTCACCGAACGGACCGACGCGCTGATTTTCGGGCCGCTGCGGCTGCAATTCTGGGTCTGCGGCGTGTTCGAGGTGCACGACGGCAGGATTACGCTCTGGCGTGACTATGTCGACACCTACGACATGACGAAGGCTCTGGTGCGCGGTCTGGTCGCGCTGGTGATCCCGTCACTCAGGCAAACGTTGTAGGCAGCGGCGAGCGCTAGCGGCGGGGCAACCCGCCGAGTTCGTCGAACGCCTGCGCCCAGCCGACCAGACGATCGGTGGCTCCGGCGAGCTCGGCGCGGTAACGCTGTTGCGATCCCGGTTCGCCGACCGCGCCGCCGTTGGCCGAAGACACCAATTGGGCTGCGGCAGTGACCATTTCGTTGTACTGACGGACACCGACGCTCAGCTGCGCGGTGAAGGCGTTGATGGTGGGCACCAGATACGACCGCGACGATTCCGCATATTGCGCCGCCCGTTCCATCGACACCACTTCGGCCGCCGTCGCCGCCATGGCCGCCGAGGTCTGGTTGGCCGCGGACGTCAACTCACGAATCTCGTCGGCCGGCAGCATGGTGCCCCGCTCGATCACACCCAGCAACGAGAAGAACCCGCGCTCGGAGGCACCAAGCGCGGACATCGCGGGCCGAGCCGCCGAACCCGGCGGCGGCAACCGACGGGTGTTGGCCGGCCTCGGTGTCGGCAGCGGCTCCGCCCGCAACCACCGATAGCGGAAAAACAGCAGCGTCGCGGGAATGACCTGTACCACCGCGATCGCGCCGGTGATCTCCAGCAGCAACGCAAACCAGCCCCAGGCCGCCAGCACCGCCGTTACCGCTGCCCAAAACACGCATCCAGCGCTGAATATCAGCGCCCAGCGCAACGCACGGCGGCGGCGGCGAAGCAACCGGGCCCGCGGGTCGGTAGCGGCGCTGAGCTTGCGCGCGGCGAAATCGAACATCTCGGCGACCATGTCGAACCAGCGCTGCAGCAACGCACGGCGTTGCCCACGCTGAGCCGACTTGACCGCCATCGGATGCCCTTACTGGCCAAACGGTTTCTCGGTAATTTGTCCGCCACCCTCAGCGGCAGGCGTGGCCGGGGTGGCTCCGGGACTGGCCGCACCGCCGGCCGGCAAGGCTTCTCCGCGCATCGACGCCCGAATCTGCTCCAGCCGGGAATGACCGGCCATCTGGATGCCGGCCTGCTGGACTTCAAGCATGCGGCCCTGCACCGACGATTGTGCAAGTTCGGCCTGACCGAGCGCGGTCGCGTACCGGCGTTCGATCTTGTCACGCACCTCGTCCAGGCTTGGCACATTGCCCGGGGCCGCGAGCTCACTCATCGACCGCAGCGACGCGCTGACCTGCTCCTGCATCTTGGCCTGTTCAAGTTGGCTGAGCAGCTTGGTGCGTTCGGCGATCTTCTGCTGCAGCACCATGGAGTTCTGCTCGACTGCCTTCTTGGCCTGAGCAGCCGCGTTCAGCGCCTGGTCGTGCAGGGTCTTGAGGTCCTCGACGCTCTGTTCGGCGGTCACCAGTTGCGCGGCGAAGGCCTCGGCGGCGTTGTTGTACTCGGCTGCTTTGGCAGCATCACCGGCGGCGGTGGCCTGGTCGGCCAGCGTCAGCGCCTGACGCACGTTGACTTGAAGCTTCTCGATGTCAGCCAGCTGCCGGTTGAGCCGCATCTCTAGCTGCCGCTGGTTTCCGATCACCTGCGCCGCCTGCTGAGTCAGCGCCTGATGGGTGCGCTGTGCTTCCTCGATGGCCTGCTGAATCTGCACTTTGGGGTCGGCGTACTCGTCAATTTTGGAGCTGAACAGCGCCATGAGGTACTTCCACGCCTTGACGAACGGATTGGCCATCGGTTAGCTCCGCCTTCGTTTCTTGTGTGCCGGATGGGCCCTGCATCGCCCACACTGCTTACCCTGCCGCTCAATTTATCGGGTCGGCCGCGATCTCCCCACCCGTGGTTGCACAACTGGCCGGCACCGGCCTGCGCCCCAGGAAGCTCAGGCCACCGCCAGCGACGCGACCGCAGGAATGACCACCTTGGTGCTGACATCGATGCTGGCTGCTGGGCCGGGTGCCGCGCGCTCCTCACCTGCCAACCGCTCACCGGCCACGATGAGCACTTCCGACAGCGGGACCTCCAACGCCTCGCAAATCGCGTTGAGCAGCTCACTGGACGGCTCCTTGCGGCCGCGTTCCACTTCGGACAGGTAGCCCAGGCTCACCCGCGCCGAATCGGACACCTCCCGCAGCGTCCGGCCCTGCGAGGTCCGGGCCCCGCGCAACACGTCGCCAATGACCTCGCGCACCAATGACGCCATCGTGCCTTACCTTTCTTGGAGGGTGGTTGTTGCCCTCGGCCGTAGGCTTCGAACTGCCCAGGGACGTCGGGTATGGCTTCCATCGCGGTGCCGGAGGGTGTGGCCGAAGGAGATTGGCCGCCCGGCGTCCCGCGACGACTCGACCGCTAAGTGAGAGATGCGATTTGATCGCTGTGTAAGGACACGCCGGTGTGGTCGTCTGCTGGGTTGGTAGCTACGACAACGACCGCAGAGGTGGGTGTGACGCTTGACGCCGGCAAATCTGAACATTACCGCCTGGTCATCGATGCCGAGGGTCAGCGGCTGCTCTACATTGCCGGCCGCACTATCTATCACGCCTCGGCCGGTTACCGCCGCGACGGTAAAACCGACGCCAAAGACGCCGCCGTCATCGCCGACCAGGCCCGGATGCGTCGCGACCTGC
>NZ_UPHT01000009.1 GCF_900566085.1 Mycobacterium attenuatum | reverse complement strand
TCATAGCGTTATTCGCAAGAATTCCAGACCCGACACACCATATATTTTGGCTACGTTTCGAGACCGCTGCAACACCATAGCCGCAGACCAGACACACAATTAGCGCTCAAACACGCCGTAACTTCGGCCTAGCGGCCGGCTACCGCGCTGATTAAGCCGCGCTGCCACAGCCGCGGTCGCCCCCGCGGTCGCAGCTTCGATCGGCGCAGCGACCCCGGGTGCGGGATCAGACGCCGAGCCGGCGGAAGACGCTGCGGTGGAAGACGATCGGCGCCACGTCGGCATCGACGGTGACCTGATTGACCCGCAGGACCACTATGGCGTGATCCCCGGCCGGGATAACCTGCTCGATCGCACTCTCCAGCCACAGGCTGGTGCCCTTGATAAACACCGCACCGGTGTCGCTGGATACAGTCTCCAGCCCGGCGAACCGATCCCCCGTCTTGGCGGCCAGAGCGCGCGCCGCCTCGTCATGGGTTTCGCCGAGCACGCTGATGCCCAGCATCGGGGCAACCTTGAGTGTGGGCCATGTCGTCGAAATGTTCTGCACGCAAAACGACACCAGCGGCGGGTCCAGCGAGACGGGAACGAAGGTGCTGGCAGCCAGGCCGTGCCGAATGCCGTCGATTTCGGCGGCAATAGCCACCACCCCGGACGGGAAGTGTCCGAAAGCCTCACGCAGTGAGGACGGTGTCAGGTTGCGCTGTGAATTCACCGACTTCATTCGCCCCTCGGGCCGAGGACGGACTTCTCGCAGCCGAGACTACCCGGCGCAATATCGGTGGCACATCCGTACCGGGATGTCGCTTTCGAGCGCGGTCGCGTTCCGTTTCTCCGGGCAGGGTTGCCAGGTACACCGAGCAAGGCGGGTCCGGCGTTTCGCCGGTGGGGCATCTACCGTAGGGCCACACCGGGTGCATGCAAAGTGCGGTCTAGCCGAACCGGCGCAAGTCCACTACCGGGACGACGTGACGCTCGCCACGTTCGCCATGGTGACTACTATCATCGCAGCTAGGACGGCCTGCCGGGGCCGCCAAGAAGCCGAATCCAACCGGTTGGTTGGTTCGCAAGTGAAATATAGCTCACATCTACTTGCGTACAACTGCGCAGCCGATATATTTTAGCGGTGTTACTGGTGGGTAACTTAGACCTAGTACCCAACCGCATGTGGCATTCTCAACGAGGAGGACCGTAGTGAGCCACTACAAGAGCAACGTCCGCGACCAGGTGTTCACCCTGTTCGAGGTGCTGGGCGTTGACAAAGCTTTAGGTGACGGCGAGTTCAGCGATCTGGACGCCGACACCGCCCGGGAGATGCTGGTCGAGGTCAGTCGCCTGGCCGAGGGACCGGTTGCCGCATCGTTCGTCGAGGGCGACCGCAACCCGCCGGTGTTCGACCCGAAGACACACGCGGTGATCCTGCCCGAGGCCTTCAAGGATTCCGTTCGCGCCGTCATGGACGCCGGCTGGGACAAAGCCGGTATCGAGGAAGCACTGGGCGGCATGCCGATGCCGAAGGCGTTGGTCTGGGCGCTGCACGAGCACATTCTGGGCGCCAACCCGGCGGTGTGGATGTACGCCAGCGGCGGCGGCTTCTCCAACATCCTCTACCACCTGGGCACCGAGGAGCAGAAGAAGTGGGCCGTGCTGGCTGCCGAGCGCGGCTGGGGCTCGACGATGGTGCTCACCGAGCCGGACGCGGGCTCGGACGTAGGCGCCGGACGCACCAAGGCTGTCCAGCAGGAGGACGGCTCGTGGCACATCGACGGCGTCAAGCGGTTCATCACCTCCGGTGATTCCGGTGACCTGTTCGAGAACATTTTCCATCTGGTACTGGCCCGCCCCGAGGGTGCGGGTCCGGGCACCAAGGGCCTGTCGCTGTTCTTCGTGCCCAAGTTCCTGTTCGACTTCGAGACCGGCGAGTTGGGCGAACGTAATGGCGTCTTCGTCACCAATGTCGAGCACAAGATGGGACTTAAGGTGTCGGCGACCTGTGAGCTGTCGCTCGGCCAGCACGGTGTGCCGGCCAAAGGCTGGCTGGTCGGCGAGGTGCACAACGGCATCGCGCAGATGTTCGAGGTCATCGAGCAGGCCCGCATGATGGTCGGCACCAAGGCCATTGCAACCTTGTCGACGGGCTACCTCAACGCGCTGGAATATGCCAAGTCACGCGTCCAGGGCGCGGACCTCACCCAGATGACAGACAAGACTGCGCCGCGGGTGACCATCACCCATCACCCCGACGTCCGCCGGTCGCTGATGACCCAGAAGGCTTACGCCGAGGGTCTGCGCGCGCTCTACATCTACACCGCGACGTTCCAGGACGCGACGGTTGCCGAGGCGGTGCACGGCGTGGACGCCAAGCTGGCAGCCAAGGTCAACGACCTCATGCTGCCGATCGTCAAGGGCGTGGGCTCCGAGCAGGCCTATGCCAAGCTCACCGAGAGCTTGCAGACCCTGGGCGGCTCCGGCTTCCTTCAGGACTACCCGATCGAGCAGTACATCCGGGACGCCAAAATCGACTCCCTGTACGAGGGCACCACCGCCATCCAGGCGCAGGACTTCTTCTTCCGCAAGATCGTCCGGGACAAGGGTGTCGCGCTGGCCCACGTGTCGGGCCAGATCCAGGAGTTCGTCGACAGCGAGTCCGGAAACGGCCGGCTGAAGACCGAACGGGCACTGCTGGCCAAGGCGCTTACCGACGTCCAGGCCATGGCGGCCACGATGACCGGCTACTTGATGGCCGCTCAGCAGGACGTCACGAGCCTTTACAAAGTGGGCCTCGGTTCGGTGCGGTTCCTGATGAGCGTCGGTGACCTGATCATCGGCTGGCTGTTGCAGCGCCAGGCCGCGGTGGCGGTGGAGGCTCTCGACACAGGTGCCACCGGCGACGAGCGCGCCTTCTACGAGGGCAAGGTTGCGGTGGCGTCGTTCTTCGCCAAGAACTTCCTGCCGCTGCTGACCAGCACCCGCGAGGTGATCGAGACGCTGGACAACGACATCATGGAGCTCGACGAGGCCGCCTTCTAAAGCCCTTACATAACAGCCAGATCCCCCGTTTCCTCGTTGAAACGGGGGATCTGCGTCTGCGGGGGGCGTCCCAAAAAGACCGCCGCTGGATCCCCTCGTTCCAGCGGCGGCCCTTTTCGTACGCCCGTCGTAAAGGACTGCCGACCGGCGGTCGACTACGGATTGCCCCGCGCTGCCGTCGGGGTCGGGGGGTCAGACCGCAACACGGGGCTATCCGAGCTAACAATTACCCATCGGCCACAGGTAATAAACCCGCCCGCAAATCTCTTCGTTTCCCGGATCGTTGGACCGCCTTGTGCAGGCCTTGTCAAGCCTCCAGAATTGCGGCTACGCCCTGGCCACCGGCCGCACAGATCGAGATCAGCGCACGAAGAGGCTTACCCGAGCCACCTTTTCCGGCTGCCTTCTGCTCACTCAGTTGCTTGGCGGCCTGAGCCAGGATCCGCCCGCCGGTCGCGGCGAAAGGGTGCCCGGCAGCCAGTGACGAACCGTTGACGTTGAGCTTGGAGCGATCAATCGCACCGAGCGCGGCGTCAAGGCCCAACCGCTGCTTGCAGTACTCCTCGGATTCCCACGCCTGCAGGTGGGCCAGCACCACCGAGGCGAACGCCTCATGGATCTCGTAGAAGTCGAAATCCTGCAGGCTCAGCCCGTTTCGGGCCAGAAGCCGCGGCACCGCGTAGGTGGGCGCCATCAGCAGGCCGTCGCTGCCGTTGACATAGTCCACGGCCGCGGTCTCGGAGTCCACAAGGTAGGCCAGCGGTGGCAGCGAATGGTCGGCCGCCCACTGCTCGCTGGACAGCAACACCGCCGAGGCGCCGTCGGTCAGCGGCGTGGAGTTACCCGCCGTCATGGTCGCATCGCCGGCCTTCACTCCGAAAACCGGGCGCAGGGTGGCCAGTTTCTCAGCGCTGGAGTTGGGACGCATGTTGTCGTCGCGGTACAGCCCCAGGAAGGGGGTCACCAGGTCGTCGAAGAAGCCGCGGTCATAGGCGTTAGCCATATTGCGATGGCTGGCGGCGGCCAGTTCGTCCTGGTCGACGCGTTTGATGCCCATTTGCTTGGTGGTGATGGCCGCGTGCTCGCCCATGGACAGCCCGGTACGCGGCTCGCTGTTGGCCGGGATCTCCACGCCGAGGTTGGCCGGCAGCGTACCCAGCAGCTTCAATCGCTGGACGTTGGATTTGGACCGGCGCAGCTTGAGTAGATTGCGGCGCAGGTCATTGCCCAGGCCGATCGGCGGGTCGGACGTGGTGTCCACGCCGCCGGCGGCTGCCACCTCGTACCGACCCGCCGCGATACCGTCGGCGGCGACGATCGCAGCCTGCAGGCCGGTGCCGCAGGCCTGCTGCAGGTCGACGGCCGGAGTGTGCGGCGACAACTCGGAGCCCAGCACGCATTCACGCATGAGGTTGAAGTCACGGCTGTGCTTGAGCACGGCGCCACCGGCCACCAAGCCCAGGCGTTCACCGCGCAGGTTGAACCGGTCTATCAGCCCGCCCAGGGCCGCGGTGAACATGTCCTGGTTGGACGCATCGGCGTAAGCGCCGTCGGACCGGGCGAAGGGAATGCGATTGCCGCCCAGGACGGCGACTCGACGCGTGGACTCGGAATTCTGGCGAGCAGCTGCGGGCACTTTGCGTTCTCCGGGTATCTGCGGGTTCTTCGGTATTTCGGAGGCCTTGCGGATTTTGGGCATCAGCCGTTGCAGGCCATACTACCCACTGTTCTTACTCTCAAGTAAGTTCGTCCTTCGATACGGTTGGCTTATAGCAACACAACCCGACACGGAAGGCAGCTCAGTGGCTCCCAAGCTCTCGCCCGATCTGTTCTCACAGGTTGTCAGTTCTCGACCCGGATCGTTCGTGGCCAAACAACTCGGGGTCCCGCAACCTGAGACGCTTCGCCGGTATCGACCGGGAGATCCGCCCCTGGTCGGATCGTTGCTGATCGGAGGTGACGGCCGGGTGGTCGAGCCGCTGCGCGCCGCACTGGACGACGACTACGACGTGGTGAGCAATAACCTCGGCGGCCGCTGGGCCGACTCGTTCGGCGGGCTGGTCTTCGATGCCACCGGCATTACCAACCCGGCCGGGCTCAAGAGCCTGCACGAATTCTTCGCACCGCTGCTGCGCAATCTGGGCGCCTGCGCGCGGGTGGCTGTGGTGGGCAGCACTCCCGAGGCGATTGCCGGCACCCATGAACGGATCGCGCAGCGCGCGCTGGAGGGCTTCACCCGCTCACTGGCCAAGGAATTGCGGCGCGGCAGCACGGTCGCATTGGTGTACCTGGCGCCCGACGCCAAGCCGGCCGCCACCGGGCTGGAATCGACCATGCGGTTCATCCTCTCGGCCAAGTCTGCCTACGTCGATGGTCAAGTGTTTTATCTCGGGGCGGCTGATTCCACGCCACCGGCCGACTGGGACCGGCCGCTGGACGGCAAGGTCGCCATCGTCACCGGCGCTGCTCGGGGCATCGGCAAGACGATCGCCGAGGTGTTCGCCCGCGACGGCGCCCGGGTGGTGGCCGTCGATGTGGAGTCTGCCGAAGAGGCGCTGGCCGAAACAGCCAGCAGCGTGGGCGGCACCCCGCTGTGGCTGGACGTCACCGCCGACGACGCCGTCGACAAGATCACCGAGCACCTACGCGACCACCACGGCGGTAAGGCCGACATCCTGGTCAACAATGCCGGTATCACCCGGGACAAGCTGCTGGCCAATATGGACGACGCCCGCTGGGACAGCGTCGTCGCCGTCAATCTGCTTGCGCCGCTGCGGCTTACCGAGGGTCTGGTGGGAAACGGCAGCATCGGTGCGGGCGGACGAATCGTCGGGCTCTCGTCGATCGCCGGCATCGCGGGCAACCGTGGACAGACCAACTACGGCACCACCAAGGCCGGCATGATCGGCATCACGCAGGCGCTGGCACCCGAACTGGCCAAGAAGGGCATCACCATCAACGCCGTCGCGCCGGGATTCATCGAAACCCAGATGACGGCGGCGATACCGCTGGCCACCCGCGAGGTAGGCCGGCGGCTGAACTCGCTGATGCAGGGCGGGCAGCCCGTCGACGTGGCCGAGACCATCGCCTACTTCGCCAGCCCGGCGTCGAATGCGGTGACCGGCAACGTCATTCGGGTCTGCGGCCAGGCCATGATCGGCGCTTGAGCGGCTAGGAGGATCCGGTGAACCAGCCAAGCGGCCTGATAAATATGCTCCGGGCGGCAGCCGGGGCGTTGCCAATGGTGCCCCGCGGCGTCCAGCTGCCCGCCCGGACGGTGACGGTTGAGGAGCTTCGGATCGACCCGACCAATGTGGCCGACTACGCGGCGGTCACGGGTCTGCGCTACGGCAACACGGTGCCGTTGACCTATCCGTTCGCGTTGACATTTCCCTCGGTGATGTCACTGGTCACCGGTTTCGATTTCCCTTTCGCGGCAATGGGATCCGTGCATACCGAGAATCACATCACCCGGTACCGGCCCATTGCGGTGACCGACACGGTGGGCGTGCGGGTGCACGCCGAAAACCTGCGCGAGCACCGCAAGGGGCTGCTGGTCGACCTGGTGACCGAGATCAGCGTCGGCAACGAGCTCGCCTGGCAGCAGGTGACGACCTTTCTGCATCAGCAACGCACCAGCTTGTCCGGCGAACCGAAACCGCCGCCACAGAAGCAACCCAAGCTGCCCCCGCCGGCCGCCATGCTGCGGATCACGCCGAGCCGAATCCGCCGCTATGCCGGCGTCGGCGGTGATCACAACCCCATCCACACCAATCCGATCGCGGCCCGACTGTTCGGCTTCCCCACTGTCATCGCACACGGAATGTTCAGTGCCGCAGCGGTTTTGGCCAATATCGAAGCCCGGCTGCCGGATGCGGTGCGGTATTCGGTGCGATTCGGCAAGCCGGTGCTGCTGCCGGCCAGTGTCGGCGCCTACATCGACGAAGTCGATGACGGGTGGGACCTGACGCTACGCAATCTGTCGAAGGGGTACCCGCACCTGACCGGGACCGTCCGTCCGCTGTAGCGATCAGCCCGCGCGATGGTCGAGGAGCGCGAGCCGGCGACCGCCCGCGAGCCTCTTCAGTGCTTGCGCGCCGACCGCGGTGACCAAGAAGACCACCAGCATCCAGATCGGCGGCCGCGCCAGCTCCCAGACGAAGATGGCCGCCCAGATCGGCGAGTCCTGAGTGACCGCAAGCACGCCCGCGGCACCGGCCAGCGAGATCACCGGCCCGTGCAGGTGCGTCCCAGCCGCCGCATTGAGCGTCAGCACCAGCAGCGACCCCGCCGCCGCACCCGTGGCCAACGACGGCGTCAGCAACCCGCCGGCGCCGCCGGCACGCAGGAACAGGGCGGTCAGCAATGGTTTCAGCGCCAAGATCACGGCCGCCGACGACAGCGTCATTCCGCTGGCGAGGCTGACCGTGAGAATGCTCTTGCCGTTTCCGGGCAACTGAGGCCACCAATGTGAGCAGACGCCGGTCAACAACCCGGCGGCCGCCAGAGCCGGGATCAGCATCCAGGACCGTAGCAGGGTAGCCGGTCGCGCGGCGGCCATGATCCGGTTGAACGTCAAACCCACGGCAAGTGCGATTGGCGCCAGCAACAATGCGTGGGCGCTGAGCAGATATGTCGATTCGGCACCGGGCCAATCGAGTTGGGGGCGATCATGTGTGACGGCCGAACCGATGGCGACGGCCACGCTGGACGTGATCAGCGCCGCCCCCACCGCCCGCAGCTGCCAGGTGTTCAGCATGATCCGCAGCGTGAACAGCGCCCCGGCCAGCGGGACGGCGTAGACCGCCCCGAGACCCGCGCCGGCGGCGCATGCCAGCAGGATTTCCCGGTCAGCGGGTGACAACCGGTGCAGCCATCGGGTGCCCACCTCGCTGAGGGCGGCCGCGAATTGGCGCGGTGCGCCCTCGCGGCCCAGTGAAGCGCCGGAGCCCACCAGCGCGATCTGAAGCAACGCGTCGACGCTCCAGGACACCGGCGGTATCCGCTCGTGCCGGGCGATGGTTCCGGCCAGCGGCGGCACCTCGGTTCTGCGTCGCAGGATCCACCAGCCCAGCCCCGCCAGCGCGGCGCCGACCATCGGACCCACCGCGCGCCGGACCGAACTGCTGCCGGTGATCCCCTCGAGCAGCGAGCCGAATGTGTAGTGATAGGTGAGGTGTTCGACGAAGCGCAGCACCACCGTCGTCGACAACCCGGCGAGCCCGGCCAGCAGGCCGACCATGAGGACCGCGCAGAAGAAATCGAGGTGGGGGCGGGCCGGCCGGTTAGGCACCGCACGAATCTAGCCTGCGGCGACGTTGGAACCCAGGTTCGGGCCGGCGTCGCGTTCGGCGGGCGGGCCCTTGAGGCCGTGCCAGAACAAGTCGATCATCATCTCGGCCGCCTCGTCGACGTCGATGTCGCCGACGCTGAGCCGGGTGCCGACGGCCTCACCCGCGCCCACCAGCGCCACGGCCATCATGTCGATTTCGGCCTCCGACCGCGGGCTGCGAGTCCCGGCGTGGAGCATCCCGGCGACCAGTTCGATGATCTGCTCACGTCCCTCGCGCACCGTCTGGGCGAACGCTTGCGAACTGGTGGCCTGGGTGTACATCACGATCCAGGACGCCCGGTTGGCGTCGATGTAGCGTAGGAAGGACACGATGGCGTTGCGCAGCAGGTCTTTTGGGTTCACGGTCAAGTCGATATCGGCGCGCAGCGCGTCGATGAACCGGTTCATTTCACGGTTCAGGCAGGCGCCGAACAGGTCTTCCTTGGAGCCGTAGTACAGGTACAGCATCGGCTTGGAGATTTGCGCCGCGGCGGCGATGGTGTCCATCGAGGTCTCGTGATAACCGTTGAGCGAGAACATCTGCACGGCGGCATCCAGCATCTGCTGTTCGCGGACGGCACGGGGCAGCCGCTTCGTACCACCTGCCATTGCCGTGTACCCCTCCAGCCGGTCAACCAGACTCTAGGGTAAGCAATCCACGGTCAACTAATGACCACAGCCGGGTGCGACATGCTTCATCGCTGCCACCCGCACGACCGATTCGTCGACCGCCGGCATCTGTAATTCGCCGGCAGCCAAAGCCTGTTCCAACCGGTCCAGCACGGCGGGCACCTCTTTGGTCGTGACCCACAATGCGATGTCGGTGCCGGCCTGCAAGGTGCGTAACACCGCCTCGGCCACGCCGTACCGGTCCGAAATCGCCGCCATGCTGGACAAGTCATCGCTGAACACCGGGCCGCCGAAAGCGGGGCCGCCGTATCCGGTGCCGGTGCGCAGCAGGTCCACGGCGGCCTTGCTCAGGCTGGCCGGTTCGCTGCCGGTCAACCCGGGAACCTGCAGGTGGCCCACCATCACCGCGACCGGGGCCTGGGTCAGCAGGGTGCGGTAAGGCACCAGGTCGCTGGCCACCAGCTCGCTCAGCGGCGGCGTCGTCACGCCGCCGGTGTGTGAATCGCCCGAGCCGCGCCCGTGACCGGGGAAGTGCTTGAGCACCGGCAACAGCTCGGCGTCGCGCAGCCCCTGCGCGTATGCGCCGGCGTAGGCGGTGACCTTATCCGGATCCGAGCCGAACGAGCGGTCCCCGATCACCGTGTCGTCCGGGGCGTCGGTGATGTCGACCACCGGCGCGAAGTCGACGGTGATACCCAGTTTCTTCATCTGCCGGCCCCGCTGCAGCGCCAGATCGTGGACCTGCGCAACGGTTTGGGTCCGGGCCAGTTCCCGGGCCGACGGTCCTCTCCCGCCCATTAGTGAGTGCAATCGCGACACCCGGCCGCCTTCTTCGTCGACGCCGACGGCCAGCGGCAGCGGGCCGGCGGCGGCGGCAATTTCGGCCAGCGGGCCGTTCAGCATGGACAGGTCGGTGTCGCTGCCGATCAGGATGCCGCCAACGTGGTAGGTACTCACCACCGCCTTGGCGTCGGCGGCGTCGCGCACCCCCACCATCAGCAGCTGGGCCAGCTTGTCCCGGATGGACAGCGACGCCGGCACGGCCGCCGGGTCGGCGCAGACGCGTGGTGCCGGAGCAGCTGCCGGGGGCGGACCGGCCGGCGTGCTCGACGCCGTCGTCGACGACGATCCGGTTCGGGTGCCGCCGTGACTGCACGCCACCACCAGCGCTGATGCCGCGGCCAGCACAGCCAGGGTGCGCGGAAAAGCCATCCGGCCATGCTGTCACGGGGTGTTTCATCACCGGGTTCGGGGGGCACCCCCTGTTACCCCTAGTTACACAGTCGACCAACCCCCGGATGGCAGGGACGAGCAGTGACGTGCGGTATGCCCGGGTTCACGCTGACGGCAGCGGCGGTGGTGCCGCGGGCTGTCGATCGGCGCGGGCGGTGACGTCACCGTGCCGGAGCAACCTGCCCCGCCCCGACGATCGCTGCCGACCGCCGTGGGAAGTCGTTCTGCTAGGTTGACGCTAGCTTTCTCCATGCCACGACCTGACGCCTCAAGGAGCTATCGATGAACCGGATCGTCGCGCCCGCCGCTGCGAGCGTGGTGGTTGGTCTGTTGCTGGGCGCGGCCGCAATCTTCGGGATCACGCTGATGGTGCAGCAGGACACCAAGCCGCCGCTGCCCGGCGGGGATCCGTCGTCGTCGGTGCTGAACCGGGTCGAGTACGGCAACCGTAGTTAGCCCGGCGGGGCAGGCTCTGAAGGCCGGACCGCCGGCGCTCGCAGCAGACCCGCCGGTAACGCCACTTTCTCGCCGCTGGTTGCTGCTGGTTGGCGTGGTGTCGCTGACGCTGACGTTGGTGCAGGCACCCGGTCAGGTGTCGCCCGACACCAAACTCGATCTCACCGCCAACCCGCTGCGGTTCCTGGCGCGCGCGACGAATCTGTGGAACAGCGATCTACCGTTCGGCCAGTCACAGAACCAGGCATACGGCTACCTGTTTCCGCACGGGACGTTCTTCCTGGCCGGCCACCTGTTCGGGATACCGGGATGGATCACCCAGCGGCTGTGGTGGGCGGTGCTGCTCGCCGCCGGCTTCTGGGGTCTGCTGCGGGTCGCCGAGGCGCTGGGCATCGGTAGCCCGGGATCGCGGGTGATCGGGGCGGCCGCGTTCGCATTGTCACCCCGGGTGCTCACCACGCTGGGCTCGATCTCGTCGGAGACCCTGCCGATGATGCTGGCGCCGTGGGTGCTGCTGCCGGCGATTCTGGCCCTGCGGGGCGCGTCGGGCCGCTCGGTGCGCGCGCTGGCGGCCCAGGCCGGGCTGGCGGTGGCCTTGATGGGAGCGGTCAACGCCATCGCGACGGCGGCCGGGTGTCTGCCGGCCCTGATCTGGCTGGCCTGTCACCGGCCCAACCGGCTGTGGTGGCGATACACCGCGTGGTGGCTGGTGGCGCTGGCGCTGGCGACGCTGTGGTGGGTGGTCGCACTGAGTCAGTTGCGCGGCGTCAGCCCGCCGTTTCTGGACTTCATCGAATCCTCCGGTGTGACGACGCAATGGTCCTCGCTGGTGGAAATGTTGCGCGGCACCGACAGTTGGACCCCGTTCGTGGCGCCCGAGGCGACGGCCGCGGCACCGCTGGTGACCGGGTCGGTCGCGATCCTGGGTACGTGTCTGGTGGCGGCGGCCGGGCTGGCCGGGCTGGCCAGCCCGGCGATGCCGGCCCGCGGCCGCATGGTGACGATGCTGTTGGCCGGCATGGTGTTGCTGGCCGTGGGTTACAGCGGCGGACTGGGCTCGCCGCTGGCCCACCAGGTGCAGACGTTCTTGGACGCGGCCGGCACTCCGCTGCGCAACGTGCACAAGGTGGGGCCGGTGATCCGGCTGCCGGTGGCGCTGGGTATCGCGCACTTGCTGGGCCGGATACCGCTTCCCGGTGACACGCCGAAGCCGTTGTGGCTGAGCGCATTCGCACATCCCGAGCGCGACAGGCGGGTGGCTGTGGGCCTCGTCGTGCTGATCGCGCTGCTGGTGAGCACCTCGCTGGCCTGGACCGGGCGGCTCGCACCGCGCGGCACGTTCGGCGCGATACCCCGGTACTGGCAGGAGGCCGCCGACTGGCTCAGCGCGCATAACACCGGTGCGCCCACACCCGGGCGGGTGCTGGTGGTGCCGGGAGCGCCATTCGCCACCCAGGTGTGGGGCACCAGCCACGACGAGCCGCTGCAGGTGCTGGGCAGCAGCCCCTGGGGGGTGCGCGACTCCATCCCGCTGACCCCGCCGCAGACCATCCGCGCGCTGGACTCGGTGCAACGGCTGTTCGCCGCCGGACGCCCTTCGGCCGGCTTGGCCGATACCCTTGCCCGTCAAGGCATTTCGTATCTGGTGGTGCGTAACGATCTGGACCCCGAGACGTCGCGCTCGGCGCGCCCGATCCTGGTGCACCGCGCCATCGCCGGCTCACCCGGGCTGGCGAAGGTGGCGGAGTTCGGCGCGCCGGTGGGTCCGGGTTCGCTGGCGGGGTTCGTCAACGACAGCGGACTGCGGCCGCGCTATCCCGCTGTAGAGATATACCGAGTGATTTCCGGAACCGGCGATTCGGTTGCCGCTGGGGCGCCTTACTTCGCCGACACCGACCGGCTACCCCGCGTCGACGGCGGGCCGGAAGTGTTACTGCGCCTGGACGAGCGCCGGCGGCTGTCGGGACAGCCCGGACTGGGTCCGGTGTTGCTGACGGCCGATGCCCAGGCCGCCGGTTTGCCGGTGCCCATGGTCACCGTCACTGACACCCCGGTCGCCCGCGAGACCGACTACGGCCGCGTCGACCAGCACTCGTCAGCGATCCGGGCGCCCGGAGACGCCCGGCACACCTACAACCGGGTGCCGGACTATCCGGTTCCCGGCGCCGATCTGGTGTACGGCCAGTGGGCCGGTGGCCGCATCACGGTGTCGAGTTCGTCGGCGGATTCCACCGCAATGCCCGATGTCGCTCCGGCCACCTCGGCGGCCGCTGCGGTCGACGGCGACTCGGCGACCGCCTGGGTGTCCAACGCCCTGCAGGCCGCCGTCGGGCAATGGCTGCAGGTGGACTTCGATCACCCGGTGACCAACGCGGTCATCACCCTGACCCCGAGCGCGACCGCCGTCGGCGCACAGATCCGGCGCATCCTGGTCGAGACCGCCACCGGCAGCACCACCCTGCGGTTCGACGAGGCGGGAAAACCGCTGACCGCGGCGCTACCCTACGGCGAAACGCCGTGGGTACGGGTCACTGCGGCCGCCACCGACGACGGGTCCGCGGGGGTGCAGTTCGGCATCACCGACCTGGCGATCACCCAGTACGACGCGTCCGGGTTCGCCCACCCGGTCCAGCTGCGCCACACCGTGTCGGTGCCCGGGCCGCCGGCTGATTCGGTGATCGCGCGCTGGGACCTGGGGTCCGAACTGCTGGGCAGGCCGGGCTGCGCGCCGGCGCCCGACACCCTGCGCTGCGCCGCGTCGATGGCCCTGGCCCCGGAAGAGCCGGTCAACTTCAGCCGCACGCTGACCGTGCCGCGGTCCACGACGGCGGACCCGACGGTGTGGGTGCGGCCCAGGCAGGGTCCCAAACTTGCCGATCTGATCGCCGAGCCCGAAACCACCCGCGCTCGAGGCGATTCCGATACGCTCGACGTTCTGGGCTCGGCCTACGCGGCCACCGACGGCGACCCCGCCACCGCGTGGACAGCGCCGCAGCGGGTGGTGCAGCACAAATCGCCGCCGACTCTCACCCTCACGTTGCCGCGGCCCACCGAGGTCGCCGGACTGCGCCTGCTGCCGAGCCGGTCGACGTTGCCCGCCCACCCGACGATGGTGGCCGTCGACCTGGGCGACGGGCCCCAGGTGCGCACCGTCAGTCGCGATGGCGAGCCGCAGACGCTGTCGTTGCACCCGCGCGTCACCGACACTGTCACCATCAGCCTGCTCGACTGGGAAGACATCATCGACCGCAACGCGCTGGGCTTCGACCAGCTCAAGCCTCCCGGTCTGGCCGAGGTGGCCGCGCTCGGGCCCGACGGTAGCCCGATCGCACCGGCGGATGCCCTGCGGAACCGATCGCGAGCGATCACCGTCGACTGCGAGCGCGGGCCGGTCATAGCGGTGGCCGGCCGCTTCGTGCACACGTCGTTACGGACCACGGTGGCGGCGCTGCTGGCCGGTGAACCGGTTGCCGCGCTGCCGTGCGAACGCGAGCCCATCACGCTGCCGCCCGGCCGCCAGGAGCTGTTGATCAGCCCGGGCGCGGAGTTCATTGTCGACGGCGCCCAGCTGACGACTCCGGAAGCAGCCGAATCGCCGACCGCCACCACCGTTCCCGCATCAACCGGGATGTGGGGACCGGACCGTCGGGAGGTGCGGGCGCCCGCCTCGGCAACCTCGCGGGTGCTGGTCATTCCGGAAAGCATCAACCCCGGCTGGGTGGCGCACGGCCGTAGCGGAGCCCGGCTGACTCCAGTCGCGGTCAACGGCTGGCAACAGGGTTGGGTGGTGCCCGCCGGTGATGCGGGCACCATCACCCTCACCTTTGCCCCCAACCCGGCGTATCGGTCCGGTCTGGCAGTTGGGCTGAGCCTGCTGCCGGTGCTGGCCATGCTTGCGCTCTGGCGGCGACGGCAGGTTCCGAACGATCCGCCGGCGCGTCCATGGTCACCTGGGCCGTGGGCCGCGGTCGCGGCGCTGGCGGCGGCAGGGACGATTGCCGGCGCGGCGGGGGTGGCCGCGGCCGGCGCCGCCTTCGGGTTGCGGTATGTGTTGCGCGACCGGGAGAGGTTGCGCGACGGGGTCACCACCGGATTGAGCGCGGGTGGCCTGATTCTGGCCGGGGCAGTACTGTCTCGTCATCCGTGGCGGTCGGTGGACGGTTACGCCGGCCATTCGGCGAGTGTCCAACTGCTGGCCCTGATTTCAGTTGCGGTGCTGGCCGCGTCGGTGGTGAGGCGGGCCGGAGATGGGAGCCCCGGACAGGAGCCCAGACAGGACCCCAGACAGGACCCCAGACAGGACCCCAGACAGGACCCCAGACAGGAGAAGTGACGTGGAGTTCTTTGCCAGCGGCGGGCCAATTGCCATGGCGCATCGGGGATTTACCTCGTTCAGGCTGCCCAAGAACAGCATGGGCGCGTTTACCGAGGCGGTGAAGCTCGGATTTCGCTACCTCGAGACGGACGTTCGCGCCACCCGGGACGGTGTCGCGGTGATCCTGCACGACCGCCGGCTGCCGACGGCGTGCGGGGTCCCCGGTACGATCGACCAGTTGTCCTGGCGGCAGGCCAGTGCGGCGGATCTGGGCTCCGGGGAACCGATTCCGACACTCGAAGAACTTCTGGTCGCATTCCCGGATGCGCGGGTCAATATCGACATCAAGGCCGAGTCGGCCATCGAACCGACCGTCGAGGTCATCGAACGGCTGAACGTGCACGACCGGGTGCTGATCGCGTCGTTTTCCGATCGCCGTCGCCAGCGCACAGTGCGACTGCTGTCCAAGCGCGTCGCCAGCGCGGCAGGTACGGGTGCGTTGATGGCGTTCATGGCGGCCCGGTCCGCGGGTCGGCGAGCCTATGCGCTGCGGATGCTGCGCGACAGTGACTGCGTACAGTTACCGCCGCGGCTGGGTGGCGTGCCGGTGATCACGCCGGCGCTGGTGCGGGCCATGCATGCTGCCGGACGTCAGGTGCACGCTTGGACCATCGACGAACCCGCGACCATGCATGCGCTCCTCGACATCGGGGTCGACGGCATCATCACCGACCGCGCGGATCTGCTCCGCGAGGTGCTTACGTCGCGGGGACAGTGGTAGGCGGCGCGCCAACTGCTGGCGGCAGTTTCGAGGACTGGTTAACTGGATACGCGGGCACCGTTCGAGGAGTTGCGGCCATGGGATGGTTTTCGGCACCCGAATACTGGCTGGGCAGCCTGGTGCTCGAGCGGGGCGTCGCGGCCATCTACCTGACCGCGTTCGTCGCCTCCGCCAGCCAGTTCCGGGCGCTCATCGGCGAACGCGGAATGCTGCCGGTGCCGCGGTATGTGGCCGGCAGGTCCTTCTGGCGAACACCGAGCATCTTTCACTTTCGCTACTCCGACCGATTGTTCGCCGGCGTCTGCTGGTTCGGCGCGATCGTGTCGGCGGCCGTGGTTTCCGGCGTGGCCGACTTGGTCCCGTTATGGGCCGCCATGCCGATGTGGCTCACGCTGTGGGTGCTGTATCTGTCGATCGTCAACGTCGGACAGGTGTGGTACGGGTTCGGTTGGGAGTCATTGCTACTCGAAACGGGATTCCTGATGATCTTCCTGGGCAACGCCCGGGCGGCCCCGCCGATGCTGACCCTGTGGTTGGTGCGCTGGCTGCTGTTTCGCGTGGAGTTCGGCGCGGGACTGATCAAGATGCGCGGTGACCGGTGCTGGCGCAACCTCACCTGCCTGTACTACCACCACGAAACGCAGCCGATGCCCGGGCCACTGAGCTGGTTCTTCCATCGCATGCCCAAGCCGTTGCACCGGATTGAGGTGGCGGGCAACCACTTCGCACAACTCGTGGTGCCATTCGGCTTGTTTGCGCCGCAACCGGTGGCCAGCATTGCCGCCGCCGTCATCATCATCACCCAGCTGTGGCTGGTGCTGTCGGGAAACTTCTCCTGGCTCAACTGGCTGACGATCCTGCTGGCATGCAGCGCGGTCGACCAGAGGTCGCTGGCAGCGGTGCTGCCGATCCCGGCTCAGCCCGCACTACCCGCGGCCCCGCTGTGGTTCACCGCACTAGTGCTGGGGTTCGCCGCGGCGGTGCTGACGCTGAGCTACTGGCCGGCACGCAACATGCTGTCCACGCAGCAGCGGATGAACATGTCCTTCAACCCGTTTCATTTGATCAACACCTACGGCGCCTTCGGCACCATCAGCCGCACCCGCCACGAGGTGGTGATCGAAGGAACCGACGATGCGGCGATCACCGGCACTACGGTGTGGGAAGAGTACGAATTCAAGGGTAAGCCCGGCTCCGTGCGCCGATTGCCGCGCCAATACGCTCCCTACCACCTACGCCTGGACTGGCTGATGTGGTTTGCCGCGATATCTCCGGGCTATGCGCTGCCCTGGATGACCTCGTTGCTGACGCGGCTGTTGCGCAATGATCCGCCGACGCTGAAGCTGTTGCGGCGCAACCCGTTCCCGGATACACCGCCACAGCACGTGCGTGCGCAGCTGTACCGATACCGCTTCACCACTTTCCGGGAGCTGCGACGCGACCACGCCTGGTGGCATCGCACGCTGGTGGGGCGCTACGTCGCGCCGATGGCGCTCGAGAAGGCTCAGTCGCCTCCCGGCTGAAGGGTTTGGCGACATGGACGCAACCCGCGAAAGTCACCCCGGGGCTTGACTGGTCAGTGCACCACGCTGGTTTCGGCGCCGGGGATGCTTCGCCGTGCCCAGCCATTGGCGGCAAACCCGGCGTCGCCCCGCTGGCTCGGACAGCAATCGTCGCGGAAATAGATGCGTGGACCCTCGACACCGCCTTGCAGAAATTCGTTACGTTGCTTCATTTTCGCTGGGCGCTTGCGCGGGCCCGCGCATGTCCGCGGTAGCGTCGCTGCTGGACCCAGATCGGCCCGCAGGTTGTGTCGCCGGGCACGCCACGCTACCGAACCGATGGAGGAGCTATGAGCCAACCGACCGTCACCAACGCATCGGGAAACAACCGCTATGAGATCAGCGCCGACGGTGTGCGGGCCGGGCTGACCGCCTATGTCGACACTGCCGACACCGGCGGCCAGCGGATTTTCTACCACACCGAAGTCGACGAGCAGTTCTCCGGCCGCGGCCTGGCCAACCAACTCATCGCCGCGGCGCTGGCCGATACCCGCGCGTCGGGACGGCGGATCGTGGCGATGTGCCCGTTCGTCGCGGCCTACGTCGACAAGCACGACGACTACGACGACATCCTCGACCCGATCACGCCGCAGGCGCATGCCGCGGTGCGAGCCGCGGTTTCCTGACTTCAGTCCAATTCGTCACAAGAGCCCGGCATCGGCAAGCAAACCTGACAATCCGCATTCCCGGCAGCGGGCGACGGCCCCGGACAGCAGGGCGTCGGCGTCGTCGGTTCTTCCTGCGGCCCTGAGGGTTTCAATGAGAAGCAGCTGCGCACCCAACGCCGCCCACGGTCGTCTCGCGACGTCGATCCCGGCGAGCAGATCGGCGGCGCGCCGGCACGCCTGCTCCTGATCATCGGCCGAGTCACTCGCCGACAACAGACGAATACCGGAGTCCTCGTCGAGTTCGGCGGTGATCGTGGCGATTCCGTCGACCCGGGGAGTGTCGCCAATTGCGCGGGTCGCGCGTAACCGCGTGGCAACCTCCGGCGGGATCTCGACACCAAGCCGGATCCGGGCATTGGTGACAGCAGCCGCCAGCCGCGGCAGCCGCAGCCGCTCCGCCGCCGTCATGCCGTCACTGAGACGGTCGATCGCGCCGCCGCGATCGCCTTGCATTGCCTTGACTCGTGCACCCGTCACGTACCTGGCGATCATGATGTCGACTCCGGCGCCCTCGGACTCCAGCTGGTAGCCTTCGTCCAGCAGACGGCTGGCGTCGGCCAATTCACCAGTCTGGTAAAGGAATTCGCCGAGAAGGGCGCTGGCGATCCGCGCCGCGTAGGAGTGCTGTCCCACCGTCAGGCCCATCTCGTAGGCTTCCCGGAAATTTTTGCGGGCGGCGGGGATATCGAGCGCGTACCGGTGAGCGATGCCGCCGAAGCAGTGTGCGTAGACGCCGGCGAAGGGACCCATCATCTCCTGGTAGGGCTCCGCCCACGCGAGCAGCCGATGCGCGGCGTCGAACTCGAAGCGGTGCACCGCGGCGAATGCTGCCAGGCTTCCCGCCACGCCGCCCACCCGCGGATGGAAGCTGTCCGGCCGCGCCAACGCCTCCGCGACCAGTTGATCGATGGCGTCTACCCGGTCAGCGAAGACGCTGCCGACCCCGCGCAGCACATCGGCTTCGACGCGCAGATCCGCCCGCATCACGTCGCTGAGGTCGGCGCGCTCCAGGGCCGCCTCGAATGCCTTCAGCGCCGCAACCGCGGGCGCCAACCGTTGCAACAGGACGTTCGCCCATGCCAGGGTGAGCTGCAGCCGCGCCCTCGAGACCACCAATCGCGTCGGCAATTTCTTGACGATGCCCAGCAGGGTGGTCATCTTCGATTGCTCGAGCAGGTTGGTCTCGTCCTGCTCGACCAGATCGACCGCGTGCGCGGTGTCGCCCGAGGCGAGCGCGTGGTCGACGGCTTCGTTGAGATAGCCATGTTCGGCGAACCAGTCCGACGCCACGCGGTGGAGTTCATCGACCCGGTCGGGGTGATCACGTTCGAGCCGGTGGCGCAGGAATTCGGCGAACAAGTGGTGATAGCGAAACCAGTTCGGGTCCTGGTCGATTCGCTGCAGGAACAGGCCGCGCTGCTCGATGTCCTCCAGCATCGCCTGCCCGCGCGGCACCTCGGCCAGCGCGGACGCCAGCCCGCCACAGATCCGCTCGGTGATCGATGTCGCCAGCAGGAACTCAACCAGCTCCGGTTCCAGGCTCTCCACCACGTTTTCGGCGAGAAAATCACCGATCATCTCGCTTGCCCCGGATATCCGGCTCACCAGATTGCCGGCATCGGCGCCGCCGCGCAGCGACAACGCCGCCAATTGCAGTGCGGCGACCCATCCGTCGGTCGAGCTGGTCAACGCCCGCACGTCGTCATCCGACAGCTGCAGGCCATCGACGTCGTTGAGCAGCGATCGTGCCTCGTCGACGTTGAAACGCAAGGCGGCAGAGTCGATTTCGACTAGCTCGTCGCGGATGCGCAATTTGCTGACCGGTAGTCGCGCACGTGACCAGCTGGTCGCGACGACTTGCAGGTGATGGCATCCGCGCTCGAGCAAGAACCCGAGTGCGGCGACGGTCTGGGTGTCCGACACCCGGTGCCAGTCGTCGATGACCAGGGTCAGCCGTTCGTCTGTCTCGTGTATCTCGTCGATGAGGGCGGTCAGAACGTAGCGGGCAGCGTCGTCGCCGTGCTCGTCGAGCACCTGACCCAGCGACGCGGCAAGCGCCGGACGGACCTGCCGGATCGACTCGAGGAGATGCGCCAGGAACCACACCACGTTGTTGTCGTCGTCGTCGACGGTCAGCCAGCCAACGCCGACTGGTTCCCTCTCGCGGGAAAGCTCCTCTCGCCACTGGGCCGCCAGCGTGCTCTTGCCGAAGCCCGAGGGTGCGTGAATGAGGACCAACCGTCGCCGGCCTCCCGCCCGCAGCGCGTCGAGCAGCCGGTTGCGGACCACCAGTGATCGGGTCGCAACCGGCGGTCGGTACTTCGTCGTCGGCGTCGGCGGGGACGGCGTGACTCCGGTATCCCGCCGCGCCGTGGCTCCGGTATCCCGCCGCGCCGCCCCCGCGGCCAGCGACGATGTCCGGCGCTCCACGCCCAGGTCCACGGGTCGGGCCATCTCGTCGACGGCGACTCCGCTGGCGCGCTGAACGTCGCGCAGCTCGTCGCCGAACGCCGCCGCACCGGCCGGGCGCGCCGCGGGATCGCGTGCCATCGCCCGCTCGATCACCGCGGCCACGTCAACCGGCAGGCCGTGCTCCCGCAGATCCGGTATCGGCTGCGACGTGATCCGGAGGAACTGCGCGATGACCTTCTCACCACTGCGGCGCTCGAATGCGGCGTGGCCGGTCAGCGCGCAAAACAGGGTAGCGCCAAGGGAATACACATCCGACAGCGGTGTCGGCGCCTTACCTTCGAGGACTTCGGGCGCGGTGAACGCCGGCGAGCCGGTGATCACACCGGTGGCCGTCTGGAAACCGTCGGCCATCCTGGCGATGCCGAAATCGGTCAGCTCCGGTTCGCCGTACTCGGTCAGCAAGACGTTTCCCGGCTTGACGTCACGATGCAGGATGCCGGCGCGGTGGGCGGCTTCGAGCGCACCGGCCAGCTTCACGCCGATGCGCAGGGTCTCAGACCAGTCCAGCGGCCCGTGCTTACGGATCAGCGCTTCCAACGAATTCTTGGCGTGGTAGGGCATCACGATGAACGGCCGGCCGCTCACCGTGGTACCGACCTGCAGGATGGTGACGATGTTCGGGTGGCCGGACAGCCTGCCCATTGCATGCTGCTCTCGCAGGAAGCGGTCGAGGTTCTCCGGGTCCAGGTCGGTGGTCAGCACCTTGACCGCGACCGTGCGCTCCAGCAGCGGTTGAGCGCATCGATATACGACGCCGAAGCCGCCGCGCCCGATTTCGGCGACGTCGTCGAAACCCGCCTCGCGCAGTTCGGCGGGGATGTCGGGGACGAGACCGCGCTGTGTCGGATGCGAATCGACGTCCACCATTGCCGTTACTATCCTCCCCACGGAGGCCGTTGAGCTGCGCTGCCACTGACACCATATCGCCGATCGCGGCCGATCGGATACGGTCCCCGGCGGTCCGGGGCTTGGGTTGACCGGTCGTCGGTTGTGGCGGCGCTACAGCGTGGCTTCCAACTGTCCAAGCCGGTCGGTCAGGCGCAGGTTCTCGGAGTAGTCGACGGGACAGCAGATCAGGGATACGCTGTCGTCCTCGAGCGCGGCTTTGAGGGTCGGCAGCAATTCGTCGGCACTGCTGATGCGATATCCCTTGGCGCCAAAGCTTTCCGCATAGCTCACCACATCAGGATTGCCGAACCGAACGTAATAGTGGTCTCTGAGTTCGAGATCCATCTTCCATTCGATCAGCCCGTACCCGCCGTCCTCCCAGATCAGCACCACCAACGGTATCCGCTCCCGAACGGCGGTCTCGATCTCCTGCGAATTCATCAGGAACGCACCGTCGCCGGCGACGGCCAGCACCTTGGCCTCCGGCCGGGCCAATTTGACCCCCATGGCTCCGGGCAAGGCAAATGCCATGGTGGACAAGCCATTCGAGATCAGGCAGGTATTGCGCTCATATGTCGGATACAGGCGCGCCATCCACATCTTGGCGGCGCCGGTGTCGACCAGTACGACGTCGCTGCGCCCGAGTGCGGCCCGGATGTCGGCGACTATCCGCTGCGGCGCCAGCGGAAACCGCGAATCTTGTTGTCCGCGAGCAAATTCCTCGGCCAGCAGATGACATCCCGGGGCGGTGGCGTTGCCGCCGAACCGGTGCCCGGCCAATGCGTCGGTCAGCGCGTGCATCGCGGCACTGATGTCGCCGATGATGCCGACGTCGACCGAATAGTGCATGTCCACCTCGGCCGGGAACCGATGCACGTGGATGATCTTCTTGTCGCGGTTCGGATTGATCTGGACGGGGTCGAACTCCTGCAGCTCGTAACCGACCGCTATCACGACATCGGCATTGTCGAACCCGAAGTTGACGTAGTCGTGCCGCATGAACCCCATCGCTCCGATGCTGTTGGGGTGGTCGTCGGGCATCACGCCCTTGCCGTGGAAGGTGTTGGCTACCGGGACCGACAGCTCGTCGGAGAACCGGACCAGGGCCGCGGTGGCGTCGTTGCGGGCGGCGCCGTGGCCGGCCAGCACCACCGGCCGCTGCGCGGCGCGCAGGATCTCGACGGCCCGCGCCACCTGGCCCGGGGCCGGCGCTTCGGCGCGTACCACGTTGCGAGGCAGTGGGACCAGGTCGGAATAGTCGGCCCCATCCGCGTCCAAGTGTTCGGGCACCGCCAGGTACACCGCGGCCGGGCGCTCGGTCTCGGCCAGCTTGAACGCCTTGCGGAACATCTCCGGAATTGCCCGCGCGGTGGGAATACCGTCGGCCCAGCGGGTGATCGGGGCGAACATCGCCACCAGGTCCACGTACTGGTGCGACTCCTTGTACTGCCGGTCCTGGCCGACCTGGGCGGAGATCGCGACCAGCGGAGTGCTGTTGGTGGTGGCGTCGGCGACGCCGAGTTGCATGTTGATGGCGCCGGGGCCCAAGGTGGCGGACACCACCGCCGCACGACCGGTGACCCGACCATACATCTCGGCCATGAACGCGGCGGCCTGCTCGTGCCGGGTGAGCACATAGCGGATGTTCGAGCCGGCCAATGCCTGCACGAAGCGGATGTTCTCCTCTCCCGGTATCCCGAAGACGATAGAAACTCCCTCGTTCTCGAGGCACTTCACCATGAGCTGGGCCGCGGTAGTCATACTGGCCACCATAGTGGCAGGCTGGGCGAGGAACCTTCCGCTAGACCACCAGCAGAGGATGTCACCGTGCCGATCGCCACGATCAACCCCGCCACCGGAGAGACCGTCAAGACCTTCACCCCGGCGACCCGCGAAGAAGTCGAGGCCGCAATTGCGCGCGCCTATGAACGGTTCGCTGACTATCGCCACACCAGCTTCGCGCAACGCGCCGAGTGGGCAAATGCCACCGCCGACCTGCTCGAGGCCGAGGCCGACCAGACTGCAGCGGTGATGACGCTGGAGATGGGCAAGACGCTGGCTTCGGCGAAGGCCGAGGTGCTCAAGTGCGCCAAGGGATTTCGCTACTACGCCGAGAATGCGGAGGCGTTGCTTGCCGACGAGCCAGCTGACCCCGGCAAGGTCGGCGCATCCCAGGCGTACACCCGGTACCAGCCCATGGGGGTGGTGTTGGCCGTGATGCCCTGGAACTTCCCGCTGTGGCAGGCTGTCCGGTTCGCCGCTCCGGCGCTGATGGCCGGCAACGTGGGTCTGTTGAAGCACGCGTCGAACGTGCCGCAGTGCGCGCTGTACCTTGCCGACGTCATTGCCCGCGGCGGGTTCCCGGACGGCTGCTTCCAGACGTTGCTGGTCGGGTCTGGCGAGGTCGAAGCCATCCTGCGTGATCCGCGGGTGGCCGCGGCCACGCTGACCGGCAGTGAACCCGCCGGGCAATCGGTGGGCGCCATCGCCGGCGACGAGATCAAACCCACCGTGCTCGAACTCGGCGGCAGCGACCCGTTTATCGTGATGCCCTCGGCCGACCTGGACGCGGCGGTCAAGACAGCCGTCACCGCCCGGGTGCAGAACAACGGCCAATCCTGCATCGCCGCCAAGCGATTCATCGCCCACGCCGACATCTACGACACCTTCGTCGACAAATTCGTCGAGCGGATGTCGGCGCTTCGGGTCGGCGACCCGACCGACCCGGACACCGACGTGGGGCCGCTGGCCACCGAGTCGGGCCGCGACGAGATCGCCAAACAGGTCGACGACGCCGCGGCGGCCGGCGCGGTGATCCGCTGCGGCGGTAAGCCCCTGGACCGGCCGGGCTGGTTCTACCCCCCGACGGTGATCACCGACATCACCAAGGACATGGCGCTCTACACCGAGGAGATTTTCGGGCCGGTCGCCTCGGTGTACCGGGCCGCCGATATCGACGAAGCAATCGAAATCGCCAACGCCACGACCTTCGGGCTGGGGTCCAACGCCTGGACCCGCGACGAGGCCGAGCAACAGCGTTTCATCGAGGACATCGAGGCCGGGCTGGTCTTCATCAACGGCATGACGGTGTCCCACCCCGAGCTGCCGTTCGGCGGCGTGAAGCGATCCGGCTATGGCCGTGAGCTTTCCGGACACGGGATTCGCGAGTTCTGCAACGCCAAGACGGTGTGGGTCGGCTAGCGTTTGGCTGGCGAGCAGACGCTAAAGCCCCCAAAACGCCTTTGTTTTTGGCGATTTGGCGTCTACTCACGTACTCGGCTCACTGCGCCGCATTGCGGATTTCTCCTGTCGTGCGCTATTTCTGGTATGAATAGGCCCCTGTGCCGGCTAGTTTTCCACCTTCGACGATCAGGTATTCCGGACGAATCGGCGTGCCCGCGAAGAAGCACTCTAGGATTTCCCGAGTTCCGGCGGCGTAGCGCGCCTGAGCCGAGAGTGTGGTCCCCGACACGTGCGGAGTCATGGCGTTATTTGGCATGGTCCGCCAGGGGTGATCGGGTGGCGGCGGTTGGGGATACCACACATCTCCGGCGTAGCCGGCGAGTTGGCCACTCTTGAGCGCGGCCGCGATCGCCTCGGGGACGGTTTCTTCACCGCGAGCGGTGTTGATGATGTAGGAGCCGCGCCGCATCGACGACAGCATCTTCTCGTTGAACATCCTGTGGGTGGCCTCATACAGGGGTGAGTGGATCGACACCACGTCGACCGACCGCGCCAGTGACTCCACATCCGGGTGGAAAATGAGGTTCAGTTCCGCCTCGACCTGCGGGGACAGCCGGTGGGTATCGGTGTAGTGCAGGTTGACGTCAAAAGGCGCCAACCTACGCAGCACCGCCCGACCGATCCGGCCGGCTGCGATTATCCCGACATCCATACCTTCCAGGTCGTATGCGCGCTCAACGCAATCTGCGATGTTCCACCCATCGATAGCCCACCGGTGGGACGGGACAAAATTGCGCACCAGAGCCAGGATCTGCATCACTGTGTGCTCGGCGACGCTGATGCTGTTGCTGTAAGTCGCTTCTGCGACCGTGATCCCGCGCCCTTGGGCAACCTCGAGGTCCACGTGGTCCGAGCCGATACCGGCGGTCAGCGCCAGCTTGAGTTTGCGCGCCTTGTTCATGCGCTCCTTGGTCAAATAAGCTGGCCAAAACGGTTGGGAGATAACGATATCAGCGTCGGGCAGTTCGCGTTCGAACACCGAGTCCGGTCCATCCTTATCCGACGTCACCACCAACTCGTGCCCACCTTCATCAAAGAACTTACGCAGTCCCAACGCACCGGACACACACCCGAGAAGCTCTCCGGGAGTGAAGTCAATCCGCGACGGGCTGGGTACGGTGCTGCCATCGGGGTAGCTGCGGATCGCCGGAATGGAGTCGCGGGCATATTTGGGCGGATAGCCGCCAATGGGGTCCGGGTAGAGCACCATCACACATTTGGCCACTTGTCTCCTCCTTGTGGGAATTGCTTTTTGGACAGGGTCGCGCTGATCGACAGTCTGATGAGACGGCGCCGGAGATGTCCAAGACCTGATTCCGACCAGCTGATAGGCCTAGCCGATCAGAACGTGAAAGCGTTGGTGGTCAGCGTGCCGATGGTGCGGCGGGTGTATCGAGAGCATTGCCGATGCCGGCCTCACGCGCGATCTGGATCAGGGCGCGGGTGACCAACGAGCCGGGCTCGGCGCGGTTTGTCACCAAAGCAATGAAAGCCTTGACCGACGGTCGGTCCAGCCGCAGTATGCTCAGCCCGGGCGGCACGCCCAGGGTACGGATCCACGGTTGCGGGACAATGCTGGCCCATCGTCCCGTGTGGACGTGCGCGAGCAGTGTCACCACAGAGTCGGTCTCGAGCTGCGGCGTCACCGCGAGGCCTTCACTCGCCAGCGCATCGTCGATGATCCGGCGCCCCCGCATTCCGCGGGTCAAGAGACACAATGGCAATTCCATTGCCTGCGACCAACTTATGGTGCCGGATTTGGCGGTGACCAGCTCGGCGTTGGCGATGAGCACCGGCTGTTCCTGGTAGAGCGGGGTAACCAGAAGTTCCGCGGTGTCCTGTTCGTCTGGATAAAGGACCCCGGCGTCCAATTCGAATCGGCGGATTCGCTCGATGATCTCAGCCGAACGCAAGTTGGTCTCAAGTCGAACCCGCACTAACGGATGCGTGGCGCAGAATGGATCTGTCAGTAGCGCAACGGTTGTCGAGGCGGCCGGAACCACCCCTAGTCGAAGCGCACCGGCCAGACCGGTCTGCAGTGCCGTGACCTCCTGTTTTAGCGCGTCTCGATCGGCCAGTATGCGTCGCGCCCAATGCACGATCCGCTCCCCTTCCGGCGTGAGACCCTCGAACTTCTGGCCGCGCCTAACCAGCGGGACATTGAGCTCCTGTTCGAGCTTGCGGATGGCTTCGGAAAGCGCCGGCTGGGACACGTAACAGGCGCTCGCGGCGCGTGCGAAATGGCGCTCCTGAGCTAGCGCTACAAAGTACTCCAACTGTCGGAACAGCATGCGCTCATTGGATCACGTCCCGAGCATGGTGGCGCCGCGCTGCACGAGCGGAACGCCGTTGTGATTCGGCTACACACCAGCCAAGGACTTCTGCTCTTGCTCGGCGAACGCATCCTCAAGCTGCACCGGCGAGTAATCGAAGTCGATTTCGCCCACCGAGCGGCCGCGGGCGATGCTGATGGTTCCGAAACGCCGCATGCCTTTGTCGGTGGAGTACTGCGGTAACTCGTCCACCGACAGAGCGAACGGCATGGGTCTCCATATCGAGCAAACCCATCGTTGCCCAGACCTAGGGCCAGCGGAATGAGCTCGTTCATCCGGCCTTCGAACACCGACCAGTTGGCGTCGTTCGCGGAGACGTGACGCCGGCAGGTGCAGGTACCCCATGCCATGTGGCGGCGCTTGTCGGCGCCGATGCGCCGTGCCAGCCGCTGCATGCCGGGAAGAATGCCGGGTTCCACGCGGATCTGGCGCCAAGCGTAGTAACCGTGAGCGCGAGCATGCCTTCCACGATGTGGTGTAGGTCACCGATGCCGGACCTGGCCGGCCGGCGACGGATTGGTGAACAAAGCGCTGAGGCATTCCGGCAGCAGCTCGCCGTAGAACATCTGCCGATGGGACGGCAGGTCGTCGGCATAGCCGTGCAGCTCCCCGGTGACACCGACGGTGTGTCCAGCCACATGCGAAACACCTGGATATGCTTGGCCCCTTCGAACGCGAACTGGGTCAGATAGATCTCGCCGGCAAGTTGCCCTTCAGTCCGCGTGGCGGCCACGAACGGCTGAATGTCCTCGATCATGGCTTCCTGACCGGCGACGAACTGGGCGCACAGCCGGATGGCAAAGTCGCGTTGGCTATCGGTCAGCCGATCGCAATCCTAGCGCTCGCGGGAAAAGTCGATGTCGGCCGGATCTTAGAATTTCGCGTTGCCGCCGGCAAACAACCTTAGCGGCAAGTTAGTCCAGTTGAGGCCGCTGGTTGCGGGGGAGAACGCCGCCGCCAATACGGCGACGAGCCTGCGCACGGCTAATGCCGGCTGTTCGGGTGTGGGATCGTCCAGCCCCAGCACGGGGTCCAGACCGCGCATGTAGGGGGCCAGCGCCAAGTGCGGAAAGATCAGCAGCAGCAGGGACAACAACACGTCGATGTCGGCATCCGGGTGAAGGTCACCACGGTTCTCCGCATCGCGGACCAACGGCCGCAGCACTTCCAGGTAATGGCGATGAATGACGCTGCGGACGCTGATGCGGGCGTCGGTGTCGACCTCCAGCGTCGCAGCAGCATGGAGCGCACGTTCGCGGGGATGTTCGGCGTAATAGGCAACCCAGCCGTCGAGCAGGTCGGTGAGAAACTCGAAGAACGGCCGACTGGGATCGAGCTCACGGATGAGGTCCTCCATATAGGAGCGCACCCGCTGGCTGCCGACGTCGGCGATGAATGCGTACAGGTCGCGCTTATCCGCAAAGTATTGGAACAGGCTCCCCTTGGCGACCCCCGCGCGCCGCGCGATGACGTTGAGGCTGCCATTGGAAAACCCGTGCGCCCCGAACTCGGCCTCGGCGGCTTCCACGATGGCCGCTCGGCGAGCCGGGTCGACACGCGCCCATGTCACCGTCGGCATACGCCTCCTCAATGTCGATGACCACTGGTCATCTTACTGTGATGCACGCCATAGTCAAAGCGGCCCGGGCTGCGAGCTCGGGTGACCGCCGGCCGGATCAGAATGGGACCTACTGCCAGCCCGAAGGAAAACTACCGATGACCATCAACGGCTCGGGGCAGTTTCGCCGGATCGCCACTGAGGAGGCGTTCAGCACACCCAATATCATTGCCGCACTGCAACATTGGGCCAGCCCTGACCGCCGTCAGGGCCGCATTTCGTACGCGCCGTTCAACGGCAGCACGTGTTCTTTCCAGATCTGGTCGTAGCGCGCCGGGTCATGGACGGGACGACGGATCATCCGCATCGCGAACCGGGCCTGCTCGTCCGTCGTGGCCGCCTTGTCGTTGAGCTCGACGGCATAGCTGTTGAAGTCCCGCACGAGCAAGCCGAAGATCTCGTCGATCAGCGCCGCGTCCAGACCCGACAGCGGCGCCTCCTCCAGGATGAGCTGCGCGTAGGGCACCGTCGCAAAGAGCTGTCCCACACCGAATGCGAAGTCGATGTCCTTCTGCTGCACGGCATCTGGGGTCGCCGACACCAGCATCTCGGCAAGCACGTCGACCTGCTCGCGCAGCAGCGCGACGTTAGGCAGGTGCGCGTAGCTGTCGAAGGAGGCGCGCCAATCGTGGAAGCGCACCTTGCCCAGGCCTCCCGTCGGACCCTGGTTGAACAGGAAGGTGTCGTCGGCGGCGTCGTCGCGGCGCGAGATCAGCGGCAGCGCGGCGTCGGGGGCGAACAGGTAGTTGGGCATGAACTTGCCGAGCAGACCGATGTTGATGTGGACGGTGCCCTCCAGCCGCGGCAGTAGCCCGATCTCGCGGGCCACCGTCTCGAAGAAGGTGTCCTTCTCCACGCCCTTGGCCGCGATGACGTCCCACAGCGCGGTGATGACACGCTCACCCTCGCTGGTCACCTTCGCCTTGGTCAGCGGGCTGTACAGCAGGTAGCGACGGTCTTCGGCCGACGCGCTGCGCATGTAGTCGCTGGCGCGGGTGCACACCAGACGCATCGCGACCAGCCGCGCATAGGCGTCGGTGAGCAGCCGCCGCACGTGGCTGAAGTCGGTGACGACGGTGCCGTACAGATGCCGGTTGGCGGCATGGGTGATCGCCTCGTACATGGCGTGGGTGCACATGCCGACCGATCCCCAGCCCAGGTTGTATTTGCAGACGTTGACCGTGTTGAGCGCGGCGTGGAAGGCGCCCATGCCGCGGTGCAGCAGGTCGGCCTCGGTGACCGGGTAGTCGTGCAGTGCGTAATTCGCCACGTAGTTCTGCGAATTGACCACGTTCTTCTTCAGCTCATAGCGGTCATGCTGGGAGTCGGCAGCGAAGAAGACGTACTCCGGGTTGCCGGACGAGTCGTCGATCTTGCCGAAGGTGGAGACCATCCGCGCGACGTTGGCGTTGCCGATGTAGTACTTCTCGCCGTTGGCGACCCAGCCGTGTTCTGACGGCGTCAGAATCATGTCGGTCTGGTACACGTCGGCACCATGGGCCTGCTCCGACAGGCCGAAAGCAAACACCTCGCCCTGTTCGAGCTGAGCGGCGGCCTTGCGCTTGGCGTCCTCGTTGTCGCTCATCCAGATCGGGCCCAGGCCCAGGGCGGTGACCTGGAACGGGTACCAGTAGCTCAGCCCATAGAAGCCAATGATCTCGGCGAACTCGCTGATCCGGTAGGTGTCCCAGCGGCAGTCCTCCGAGGCGCCGTACTGCGCGGGCGTCAGCAACGAAGCGAAGATCCGTTCCCGCCCGACGTGGTCCAGAAAGTCGGAGTACCAAACCCGCTCGCGGTCGTCGTGCTTAAGCCGCGCTTTTCCCCGGGACTCGAAGAAGTCCACGGTGGCCTGCATGATCTCCGCCGAGCGGACGTCGGGATATTTGCGTTGCAGGCGGTTGGGATTGAGCAGCATGAGGGTGGCTCCCGGGCGGATTCGAATGTGTTCGGAAATGGACGCGGGTAGACCGTACTGCAATACCGCCGTCGTTGTTACAGGTGCCGACAAATCGGCACTGTCGGCTGACCGGCGTCGCGACCTAGCATCAGCTACGTGTCAGAACTCAATACCGCCCGCGGGCTGATCGATACCGCTGATCTCGGCGTAACGCTCATGCACGAGCACGTGTTCATCATGACCACCGAAGTCGTCCAGAACTATCCCGAAGCCTGGGGCGACGAAGACCAGCGGGTAGCCGATGCGGTCGCCCGGCTCAACGAGCTGAAGGCCCGGGGCGTGGACACCATCGTCGACCTGACGGTGATCGGCCTGGGGCGCTATATCCCGCGCATTGCCAGGGTGGCCGCGCAGACCGAGCTGAACATCGTCGTCGCCACCGGCTTGTACACCTACAACGACGTGCCGTTCTGTTTCCACTATCTCGGGCCCGGCACCCAACTCGACGGCCCGGAGACCATGACCGACCTGTTCGTCCGCGACATCGAGCAGGGCATCGCCGACACCGGGATCAAGGCCGGCATTCTCAAATGCGCCACCGACGAACCGGGCATCACCCCCGGGGTCGAGCGGGTGTTGCGCGCCGTCGCGCAGGCGCACAAGCGCACCGGGGTGCCGATTTCCACCCACACCCACGCCGGATTGCGCCGCGGGCTGGAGCAGCAGCGCATCTTCGAAGAGGAGGGCGTCGACCTCAGCCGAGTGGTCATCGGGCACTCGGGCGACAGCACCGACGTCGGCTACCTCGAAGAACTCATCGCAGCGGGCTCATACCTGGGGATGGACCGGTTCGGCCTCGACGTCATCCTGCCCTTCGAGGACCGGGTGAACATCGTGGCGCGGATGTGCGAGCGCGGCCACGCCGACAAGATGGTGCTCTCCCACGACGCCACCTGTTACTTCGATGCGCTGCCCGAAGCGCTGCTGCCGGTCGCCGCCCCGAACTGGAATTACCTGCACATCCACAACGACGTGATCCCCGCCCTGAAGCAGCGCGGTGTCACCGACGAGCAGCTACACACCATGCTGGTCGACAACCCGCAGCGCATTTTCGAGCGGCAGGGCGCTTACGAGTAGCCCTACGGCGCGATCGCGTCCGCTTCCCGGTCGACGTCCCGCGGCTCGCTGTGCTTGGCGCGTTTCTCCCACCGGCGCAACGCTTCTCGACAGGGCGACTCGACCAGGGCGTAGCTCACCGCGGCGATGGCGAAACCGAAGATCAGCGTCAGCGCCAGCACCGCCGGCAGGTGGCCGGTGAACGGAAAGATGCCGACCACCGGAAACACCATGTCCAGCGCCGCCAGGTGCCAGATGAACAGTCCATAGGACCAGCGCCCCAGCGTCACCATGGCGGTACTGCCGAGCAGCCGGTGCGGTGTCGTCGGTCGGTCCAGCACCAGGGGCGCGACCAACGCCCACGCCACCACCGCGCCCATCGCGGTCTTCACCGCGAATTGGGTCGGGCTGCCCAGGACCAAGCCCGCCGGACCGGCCAGCGGTGATGCCGCGACGAGATAGGCGAGCACCGCTACGACGGCCATCAGTACCCGGCGGCGCGCCAGCCGGTGCGGCCACCCGATCGGGCTGTGGGCACACTCGGCCAGCAGCATTCCCGCGGCAAACCACGAGAAAAACGCCGGCGGCCAGTTCAGCGGGTTGGTGCCGGGATCGGTGTGCACGGGGATGAAGGCCCACGCCCAGCTGACCACCCCGAGGGCGGCGATCGCCGGCACTCGCGCGCGGACCGGAATCCGGCGGGCCAGCAAGGCGAACACGGGCAGCGCCAGATAGAAGGTGACCTCGACGGACAGACTCCACATCTGAGTCAGGCCGCCGGTCAAGGTGAGCGGCACATAGATCTGGGTGAGCGTCAGGTTCGCCAGCCACACCGTCGGACTGGCATGGTCGGCGGCGGGCAGCAGGGACAGGATCACGACCACTGCCACCACGTAGGCCGGCATGATGCGGACCACCCGCGAGCGCAGATAGTGACCCGTGCGCGGGCGCGGTCCGGCATCTCGTGCCGCCGCCGCGTGGCCGCGCCACAGCAGGAACCCCGACAGCGCAAAAAACACCGCCACGGCCAGATCGAACCGGCCGAACAGCCGGCCGGCGGCGCCGCTGGAGTGGCCGGTCTGGAAAGCGGCATGGGTGACCACCACGCCCATCGCCGCGCACGCGCGCATACCTTCCACGGCGGGCAGGAAGCTGCGCGTGCCGCCTACCTGCTGGCTGTCGGTCACCATCACAGTGTGCCGGTGTGCTCCGCCGCGAACGGGGTACACCCGCGAGGTGGGGCAGGTAGGCACGCCGGGGCAATACATTCGGCTGTTAGTGTCAAACGGGTTTTACCTCGCTGCTCGGTCAGGTCGGAGCGGATCGCAACTGACGAGTCCATCGTCTGAGAAGGAGGTCACAGCAACGTGAACCGAGCAGTCATGTTGCGGATGGCCGCGCTGGGAACAATCGGGCTCGGTGCCGCTCTGCTGATGGCCGCGCTGCTGTTGTCCACCTATACCAGCAGCCGGATCGCCAAGATCCCGCTCGATATCGATACCACGCTGATCAGGCAGGGCACCGGGTCGGCGATCGACTCGGCATCGTTGTCCGGCGACCACGTCGTGATCAACCAGAACGTGCCGCTGGTGTCCCAGCAGCAGATTGCCGTCGAATCGCCGGCCAACGCCGATGTGGTCACCCTGCAGGTCGGCACCTCGGTGCGGCGTACCGACAAGCAGAAGGACACCGGGCTACTGCTGGCGATCGTCGACACCGTCACCCTCAACCGCAAGACTGCGATGGCGGTCTCCGACGACACCCACACCGGTGGCGCGGTTCAGAAGCCGCGCGGTATCAACGACGAGAGCCCGCCGACCGCCATCCCGCTGCGACACGAAGGGCTGGCCTACCGCTTCCCGTTTCACACCGAGAAGAAGTCTTATCCCTACTTCGATCCGATTGCGCAGAAGGCGTTCGACGCCAACTACGACAGCCAAGAAGATGTCAACGGCTTAGCCACCTACCGTTTCACGCAAAACGTCGGCTACGGCTCGGACGGTAAGCTGGTCGCGCCGATCAAATACCCATCGCTGTACGCCGGTGATGAGGACGGCAAGATCACCACCACCGCGGCGATGTGGGGCGTTCCGGGCGAGCCGGGCGAACAGATCACGATGACCCGCTACTACGCCGCGCAGCGAACCTTCTGGGTGGACCCGGTGACCGGCACCATCGTCAAGGAAACCGAACGCGCCTACCACTACTACGCCCGCGACGCGATGAAGCCCGAGGTGACGCTGGCCGACTACAAAGTCACCTCCACCGAAGAGACCGTCGAGTCGCAGGTGAACGCCGCACGCGACGAGCGCGATCGGCTGGCGCTGTGGTCGCGGGTGCTGCCGATCACCTTCACTGCCGTCGGCTTGATCGCACTGATCGGCGGCGGCCTGCTCGCATCCTTCAGCCTGCGTACCGAAAGCGCCCTAACGGAGCCCGGCCTCGACCGCGACGACACCGACTACTTCCGGCGCGCCGGGCTCGAGGAACCGGTGCCCGGAGCCGAGGCCGAGACCGAGAAGCTGCCCACCCAGCGGGCCGAGTTACCGGCCGACCCGACAGCACCCGCGGCGGATCCGCCCCCGCCGGTGCTGCCCCCGTCGGCCTCGGGCGAACCGCCGCCGGAATCGGGACCGCCTGAGCCGCCGCCTTCGCCGCCGGAACGGACCTAACGCGCCGACGTGCGCTGGTTGCGACCGGGCTATGCGTTGGCCCTGGCGCTGCTGGTGGTGCTACCGCTGCTGCAACCCGGATATCTGCTCTTGCGTGACGCGGTGTCCACCCCGCGGTCCTACCTGTCCGCCGGCGCCCTCGGGCTGACGGCAGCGCCGCGGGCAACGCCGCAAGATTTCGCGGTGGCGCTGGCGTCGCATCTGGTCGACGGCGGAATCGCGGTCAAGGCATTACTGGTGCTGGGCCTGTGGTTCGCGGGCTGGGGTTCGGCCCGGCTGGTGTCGGTGGTGCTGCCGGCGGCAGGTGCGGCCGGCCAGTTTGTGGCGACCACCCTCGCGGTGTGGAATCCCTATGTCGCCGAACGGCTTTTGCAGGGGCATTGGAGCCTGCTACTGGGCTACGGGTGTCTGCCGTGGGTTGCCATGGCGATGCTGGGGTTGCGCTTGCGCTGTGGCGGGTCCGGTTTTTTCGCCCTGGCGTTTTGGACAGCGCTGGCCGGTCTGACCCCGACCGGGCTGCTGCTCGCCGCGACGGTTGCCTTGACCTGCGTGGCCGCTCCCGGTGGCAGCCGGCCCCGTTGGCTTTGCGCCGCAACGGGATTGGGTTTTGCGGCGGTAGGCGCGCTGCCCTGGCTGACGGCGTCGGCCCTGGGTTCGTCGTTGGCCAGCCACACCGCGGCGAACAGGCTCGGCGTCAGCGCGTTCGCGCCACGTGCCGAACCCGGCCTGGGCACGCTGGCCAGCTTGGCCAGTCTCGGCGGAATGTGGAATGGCGAAGCCGTACCCGGTTCGCGTAGCACGCTTTTCGCAGTGCTGTCCGCCGCGGTCTTGCTCACCGTTGTAGCCGTCGGGCTGCCCGCCGCGGCGCGCCGCCCGCCGGTGGTGCCGCTGCTGGTGCTGGCGGGAGTTTCGGTCCTCGTGCCGGCGGCTTTGGCCACTGGCCCGGGGCTGCGGGTGCTGACCGCGATGGTTGACGCCGCACCCGGACTGGGCGTGCTGCGGGACGGGCAGAAGTGGGTGGCGCTGGCGGTGCCGGGTTACACGGTGTGCGGGGCGGGGGCGGTGATGATGCTGGCGCGCTGGTCGCGGTCTGCTGTGGCCGCGGTAGCCTGCTGTCTGGCGCTCGTCTTGGCGTTGCCCGACCTGGCATGGGGGGTGTGCGGCAGGGTCACACCCGTGCGCTACCCGTCGGGGTGGGCCGCGGTCGCGGCGGTGATCAACCGCCAGCCGGCGGCTGTCGCGGTGTTGCCCGCCGGCACCATGCGGCGCTTTTCCTGGTCGGGGCCGGCGCCGGTACTCGATCCGCTGCCCCGCTGGGTTCGCGCCGAGGTGCTGACGACGGGTGATCTGGTCATTTCCGGGGTGATGGTTCCCGGGGATGGCGCGTACGCCCGCGAGGTGCAGGAGTTGCTGCTGCGCGGGGCCGATCCGCCGGCATTGGCGCGGGCGGGAGTTGGCTGGGTGGTCGTCGAATCGGACAGCGCCGGCGACATGGGCGCGGCTGCGCGCACGCTCGACCAGCTGACTCCGGCCTACCGCGACGGTGAGTTGGCTCTGTATCGGATCGGCGGCTCCGCGGGCGATGTCCCTGCTGGCCGCCTGCGAGCGGCGATGATTGCGCATTGGGCATGGCTTTGCCTGCTGCTGGTAGGCGGGGCAGGCGTGGCCAGCTGTTGGGTGCGCCGGCACGCCCGCCAGGATCGCTGAGAGTGTCGCGGACTACACCACGCCGCTGACGAATTCGCCGGCGAGCACCGTTTCGAGCACCATCCGCATGGCTTGGGCGCTTTGCTGCCAAGAGAATTCGCCGCTGCGCACCTGCGCCTTGGCTCCGAGTTGACCGCGCAGTACCGGGTCGGAGAGCAGCTGTTCGAGCCGATCCACAAGTTCGCGGTGACTGTCGGCCAAGATGCCGGTCACCCCGTCGATGACCGAGTCGGACAGCCCGCCGGAAGATCGATATCCGACCGTGGGCACGCTGTGCTGGGCCGCCTCCACCACCGCCAGACCCCACCCCTCTTTGCGCGACGGCAGCAGGTGCACCCAAGAGCTTTGCAGCACATGGTGTTTGGTGAGATCGTCGACGTGTCCATGGAAGGTGACCGCGTCGGAAATGCCGAGCCGGTTCACGTGGTCGACGAGTCGCTGTCGCCACCACCCACCGCCGACCACGTCGAGGTGCAGGCCCGGTATCCCCGGGTCCCGGCGCTGTAGCTCCGCCACCGCTTCCAGCGCGTCCTCGATCTGCTTGTGCGGTACCAGCCGCGACAGCACCACCACGCGCGGTGTGGCCGCTCGCGGGACGGACAACGTCTGCGCCGGTGCCTCGTCGAGGCCGTTGCGGACCACCGCGATCCGCCGGTTGTCCACGCCCAGGGCAACCAGATCACGCGCCGAGGGCAACGACACCGTCACGTACTGGGTGCGCCGGTTCAGCCTTGGCGACAACGTCGACTCGACAAACCAGCCCAGCCGACCGAGTACCGGCCCGGCCACGGGCCACTGCTCGCGATGGCAGTGGTGGACCAGCACCACCGTGCGACGCCCATACAAGAGTCGGGCCAGAAACGGCAGACCGTTTTGGGTGTCGACGACCACGTCGGGCCGGACTCGGCGCAATGGTCCCAGCCGGAAACGCGCGAGGGCCATGGCTAACAGCGCCCATATGTACACCGAATAGCGGCCCCCGGCGCGGCTGATCCGCACCCCGTCGACGACTTCATGTCGCTGCGCCCCGGGGTAACGGGCAGTGCGCAAAGTGACCTCGATACCGGATGCGACCAGCTGCGCACCGATGCGCTGCAGATAGGTTTCGCTGCCACCGCCCTGGGGATGCCCGGTGTCGCGCCAGCACAGCAGCAACACCGAGCGCAATTGAGACATCAATCGCCAGCCTAGCCTGGCGACGATGCGCGCCGCCCGGCGGCGCGAGAAGGAGCCAGGCGATCCGATCCCGCCTGGCGACGATGCGCGCCGCCCGGCGGCGCGAGAAGGAGCCAGGCGATCCGATCCCGCCTGGCGACGATGCGCGCCGCCCGGCGGCGCGAGTGTGTACTGGCCGCGCCGAGTGTGCACTGGCGGAACCGAGTGTGCACTGGCGGCTGAATCCACGGCGTGTCGACCGCCCTGACTGCACGGCCAAAGCCGTAGAGGCACAGTCGATGGCGCGTGTGACCCGGCCCGACTGATCGACATGGGGGCGGCGCGAAACCACGCGTCGCAGCGCGAAACCACGCAGCGGCAGCACGGACCACGCGCCGGCGGCGCAAGACAGCCGTGGGCGAAGCAAACAGGCGCGGCCGGCGTGAAAGGGCCGCGAAATCGGCGCGGACAGCCGACGACAGCCGCGGACTGCTCACGTGCGTAAGGTGTGGCCGGTGGCCGTCGCCTCCACTGTCACCGATGTCTTTGCACGCCGGGCGACGCTGCGGCGCTCAGTGCGGCTGCTGTCACAGTTCCGCTACGAGCAGTCCGATCCGGCACGCTTCTACAACACCCTGGCAGCCGACACCGCAACGATGGTCGGCGATCTTTGGCTTGCGGCCCATGGGGAACCGCCGACAGGCCGGACACTGCTCGACGTAGGCGGCGGTCCCGGATACTTCGCGAAGGCGTTTGCCGACGCCGGAGTCCGTTACTTCGGCGTCGAACCAGACGCTGACGAAATGCACGCCGCCGGACCGCGACATACCGGTGCCCCGGGCACATTCGTGCGCGCCTCGGGCATGGCACTGCCATTCGCTGACGACTCGGTGGACATCTGCCTGTCGTCCAATGTCGCCGAACACGTGCCAAGGCCGTGGCAGCTTGGTAACGAGATGCTGCGAGTAACCAGGCCGGGCGGGCTGGCCGTGCTGTCCTACACCGTTTGGCTCGGTCCGTTCGGCGGCCATGAGATGGGTTTGACCCATTACCTCGGCGGTGCCCGCGCGGCCGCGCGCTATGCCCGCAAACACGGCCATCCGGCGAAGAACAACTACGGGTCGTCGTTGTTTGCGGTGGCGGCCGCCGACGGTCTCAATTGGGCTGCCAGCACCGGTGCCGCGGCGGCCGCATTTCCCCGCTACCACCCGCGATGGGCGTGGTGGCTGACCTCGGCACCGGTTTTGCGCGAG
This sequence comes from Mycobacterium attenuatum, assembly GCF_900566085.1. Taxonomy (GTDB): domain Bacteria; phylum Actinomycetota; class Actinomycetes; order Mycobacteriales; family Mycobacteriaceae; genus Mycobacterium; species Mycobacterium attenuatum. Next base: position 1,800 of record NZ_UPHT01000009.1, on the reverse strand, counting down.
TTCCTGGTGAGCAATCTGGTGCTGGTGCTGCGCCCACGATAGTGGAACATGTTCTCGTTTTGTTTCGGCTTGGGTAGGGTGGCGCCATGACCGACAGCCACACGACCGAGTACGACAAACTTTTCATCGGCGGTAAGTGGACGGAACCGTCGACCTCGGAAGTCATCGAGGTGCACAGTCCGGCGACCGGCGAGTACGTGGGCAGGGTTCCCTTTGCGGCGCCGGCCGATGTCGACGCCGCGGTGGCCGCGGCACGGGCAGCATTCGACAACGGAACGTGGCCCACGACCCCGCCAAAAGAGCGCGCCGCCGTGATCGCCGCGGCGGCCAAGCTGCTCGAGGAGCGCAAGCAGCAGTTCACCACGCTGCTAGCCGACGAGACCGGTCAGCCGCCGACGATCATCGAAACGATGCACTGGATGGGTTCGATGGGGGCGCTGAATTTCTTCGCCACCAGCGCAGTCGACCAGGTGAAGTGGAAGGAGATCCGCACCGGCTCCTACGGGCAGACCATCGTCCATCGTGAGCCGGTCGGGGTCGTGGGCGCGATCGTGGCGTGGAACGTCCCGCTCTTCTTGGCCATTAACAAGTTGGGCCCCGCACTGTTGGCCGGCTGCACGGTGGTGCTCAAGCCGGCCGCCGAAACCCCGCTGACTGCAAACGCTTTGGCGGAGCTGTTCACCGAGGCCGGTCTGCCCGAGGGGGTGTTGTCAGTGGTCCCCGGCGGCATCGAGACCGGTCAGGCATTGACCTCCAACCCCGACGTCGACATGTTCACTTTCACCGGCAGCTCGGCCGTCGGCAAAGAGGTCGGCAAACGTGCCGCCGAACTACTCAAGCCGTGCACATTGGAGCTGGGCGGTAAATCGGCGGCCATCATGCTCGAGGACGTCGATCTGGCCAGCGCTGTCCCGATGATGGTGTTCTCCGGCGTGATGAACGCCGGCCAGGGCTGCGTCAACCAGACGCGCATCCTAGCGCCACACTCCCGATATGACGAGATCGTCGACGCAGTAGGCACTTTCGTGAAAGCTCTGCCGGTGGGACCACCGTCCGACCCGGGCGTGCAAGTGGGGCCCTTGATCTCGGAGAAACAGCGTGCCCGAGTGGAGGGATACATCGCCAAGGGCATCGAGGAAGGCGCCCGGCTGGTGTGTGGCGGCGGCCGCCCCGAGGGCTTGGACAACGGATTCTTCGTCCAGCCAACGGTGTTCGCCGACGTCGACAACAAGATGACAATCGCGCAGGAAGAGATCTTTGGGCCGGTGCTTTCCATCATCCCCTACCACACCGAAGAGGATGCGATCAAGATCGCCAACGATTCGGTTTACGGACTGGCAGGCAGCGTCTGGACCACCAATATCCCTAAGGGCATTGAGATTTCAGAGAAGATCCGCACTGGGACGTACGGGATCAACTGGTATGCCTTCGATCCGGGATGTCCGTTCGGCGGCTACAAGAATTCGGGCATCGGCCGCGAGAACGGACCGGAAGGCGTCGAGCACTTCACCCAGCAGAAGAGCGTGCTGATGCCGATGGGCTACACCGTCGAGGGATAACCCGTTGCGCCGAACGTGAGTTCACCGCGAGATTTTGAGGGTGGGTTCATACGGTCAAGACAACGTCCGTTGATCGTGGAGGTTGTCGTGTCGAGTGGTTATCTGCATCCGCGGTTGACACGGCGGGCGTTGTTCGACTGTGTGTGTCAGGGGGCGCCGCTTATTCGGGTGGCGCGTGAGATGGGCGTGTCGACGATGTCAGGGTGGCTGTGGTGGCGCGACGCTGGGGCGGTGTAACTCA
>NZ_UPHT01000030.1 GCF_900566085.1 Mycobacterium attenuatum | reverse complement strand
CAGACCGATCCGGCAGAACCTCCGCCAGGTGATCGAGTCCGACACCTCACGACACAGAGACTCATCGCCCAGCCGATAGCGGAACTTCAAAAACATCAGCCGCAGATAGGTCTTCATCGGTGTCGACGGCCCACCGATCCGCGGGTCGAAGAACGCTACGAACGGCGCGAAGAACGCCGCATCCTCCAACAGCGCGTCCACCCGCGCCATCTCCTCGGGCAACCGCCGCACCTGCTCGGGCAGGATCGACTCCCACAACGACGGCTGATCACCTACAGTACGAAACATGATGGCCTCAATCCCTTCCGCAACAAGGGCATTGGGGCCAACTTTCCTGTTCAGCAGCGCTAACCGCGGATCGACCCGCCGACTTTTTCAGGTCGAAGTAGGCTAGGTGCACACCTCGATCGCGCGCCGATCACGGACCCAACGGAGGGGGGCCTGCAGTGAGATGGGCAACCGTCGCCGCGCCACTTGCCAGCTGTGTCCTCACCATCGCCGTCACGCCGAGCGCACTACCGCCGGCAGCACACGCGAAAAACGGTGACACACACATCACCGGCGAGGGCCTCGAGCAGACCCTCGACTGCAACGATTCCACCCTGTTCGTCAACGGCACCGCCAACATCATCACCGCCAAGGGAACGTGCTGGGCGGTGACGGTGATGGGCTCATCCAATACCGTGGTTGCCGACACGGTGATCAACGACATCACCGTCTACGGTTGGGATCAGACAGTGTTCTTCAAGAACGGTGATCCGTTCATCTGGGATCGCGGCCGTGAACTCGGTATGGTCAACCGGCTCCAGCGAGTGGGCCCCTAAGGAATCGAGGAGCCGATGCGCGCCCATGTCCCTGCCGTCCGGCTGTCCGCGATCGCTCTGACACTGGCACTCGGCGCGACGGCTGTCGGACTGGTCGGCTGCAGTTCAACGGCCAATCCCCCGCCGACCACCAACAGCTCCGGAAAGCCCACAACCGCGACGAGCAGCGGAACGGCGGCGCCGTCCACGTCGAGCGGGCCCCCGACGACCGCGTCGATCGAGATCGGCAACATGCTGAACTACGGATCGATCGGGACGACCGCCACCCTCGACTGCGGCGACGGGAAGTCGCTGAATGTCGCCGGCTCGGAAAACACCCTGACGGTCAACGGCACTTGCTCGACGGTGACCATCGGCGGCACCAACAACAAGATCACCTTCGACAAAATCGATCAGCACCTGAGCGTGCTGGGGCTCAACAACACCATCACCTACAAGCACGGTGACCCGAAGGTCGACAACATCGGTTCGGGTAACACCATCAACAAAGGCGGCTGACTCGCCGGGGGCCGTCACGTCATGCCGGGGCACCGTGGCGACCGGCGCCCGCGGTAAAGCGTGCAGCCCCCGTCGACGCCTCGGCCGCCACCCGGGAGATGCTGGCGAATTCCAGATCGAGCGCCGCTGATTCGGGCAGACCCCATTGGTGCAGCGCCGACAACCGATCCGATCGCAGGCATTGCTGCGGCAAGGCGGCCAACTCGGCCGCCAACGCCTCGGCGGCCTGCCTGGCCTGCCCCTTGGGCACCACGCGATTGGCCAGTCCCATCGCCAGAGCCTCATCTGCCCGCACGGGCCGTCCGGTAAGGATCATGTCCATGGCCCGGCTGTGTCCGATCAGCCGCGGCAACCGCACTGTGCCGCCGTCGATCAACGGTACTCCCCAACGGCGGCAGAACACCCCGAACACGGCATCCTCCTCGGCCACCCGTAGGTCGCACCACAACGCCAATTCCAGACCACCGGCTACGGCATGGCCGCTGACAGCGGCAATCACCGGCTTGGACAACACCATTCGTGACGGACCCATCGGACCCGGGCCCGTGCGGTGCACGGCATTGGCCTCCGAGGTGCCGAATGCCTTCAAATCGGCCCCGGCGCAAAAGGTTCCGCCGTTGCCGCACAGGACCGCCACCGCAGCGGTGTCGTCGCGGTCGAATTGCTCGAATGCCGAATAGAGCGCGGCGGCCGTCGGGCCGTTGACCGCATTGCGCGCCGCCGGCCGGTTGATGATCACCGTGGTCACCGGGCCGGTTCGCTCCACTTGCACCACGTCGCTCATGTCGCCTCCAGAAGTTGAGTCGGGTCAAGCCTTTTCGCCAGCTCGGTGGCAAAATCATGGTATGCCGCGCGCAGCCGGACACCCGGCCACTGCGCAGGCAGCAATTCGGCGGGCAGCATCGGGTCAGTGAGCAGATGACGGACCATCGCGGCGGCCACCACGAAGCGACCGGGAATGTCTGCGGCCTGCGCGATCTCGGCCAGCAACTGCTCGCCGGCGTCCGCCCAGTCGGCGAGGTCCCATAGCCGCGCCGCCAGCTCAGCGGGTGCATCGTCGTGCGCGCTGAGCACCCGGACCTGGCTGGTGATACCAGGGGGAAGTTCGAGGTCGAGGTTGTCGGGCCGCAGCCACACCCCTTCGCGTAGTTCACCGAACCGCTTGTCCTGCAAGGCGGTTCGCAACGCAGCGCGGGTGCGAGCGTCATTGCCGACGCTGGTGATCACCACCAGGCGCCAGGAGCCGTTCCAGTCGCGGACCCGCGGGCGCATAGCCTCGTCCTGGCGCCGCTGGCGGGCCAGCAACCGATCCGAAAGCCGGTAACCGTCGGCGGATCTGATCAGGTCGCCGGTGCTGACCATGCGGGTCAGCGCCACCCGCAAGGTGGCCTCCTTGATACCGAAATCGGCTGTCAGCCTGACAAGTTTGCCGGCACTGGCCCACGCGGGGTGCGCACCGAGCAGCAAGCTGAGCACCACTGAGCGAGCTGTCATGCGCGCCAGCGATTTCGGCATCGAGCTACACTCCGGACGCTTTCCGGCCGTAGTCGCCAAACGGCTCGTCGCGGTGCTTGACCGCATCCCGGAAGCCATGCTCCACCGCGTCGGCAACAAAGGCGTGCCCTTCCGGCGTGTGCCGGGCGATCCCGTCGAACACCGTGCTGACCATCCTGCTGGTGGCCACGCCCTGTTGCAGCAGAGCCGAATTAAGTGCCAGCTTGATCATGACCAGCTGATTGACCGGCAGTGCGGCGATCCGCTGCACCAGTCGCTCCGTCCGTTCGTCGACGTCCTTCGGATCCGGCGCCTCGACCGCGAGACCCCATTCGGCCGCTTGGGCACCGGTGATGCAATCGCCGGTAAACAGCAGGCGCTTGGCGCGCTGGTCGCCGAGCCGATGTGCCCACAAGCCGGCTGCGGGCACACCCCAGACCCGCGTCGGCGGGTACCCGATCTTGGCGTCGGCCGCGGCGATCACCTGGTCGGCATGCAACGCGATGTCGGTGCCGCCGGCCACGCAGTAGCCGTGGATCTTGACCACCGTCGGCTTGTCGGCATGCATCAGGCTGGAGAACCCGCGCACGAACCGGCTCATCATCTGATAGTCGATCATCGGGTCCCACGGCTGATTGGGCAGGTGGTTGACGGCCTGGGTCTTACCGTCGAGCACGGTGCCCTGGTAGGCGCCGGTGCCGCCGGCCGAGCCGGTGCCGTCCGCGTAGGCCGACAGGTCAAAGCCCGCGCAGAAACCCGACCCTCGGCCCGACACCAGAATGACGTGCACATTGGGATCGAGATCGGCGCGCTCCACCAACGCCGCCAGCTCCAGCGGAGTGTCAGCGACGATTGCGTTGCCCTTTTCTGGTCGATTGAAGGTGATCCGGGCAACCCGGTCAGTGACCTCGTAGGTCATGGTTTTCAGGTTGTCGAACTCGACCGGCCTGATCACGTGGATCATCCCTTGACTAAAGCACGCTCCAGTACGGGTGCTAGATCCAGCCCGGTCGGCATGGTGCCGAACGCCCCGCCCCACTGACCGCCGAGGCGGGTGGCCAAGAACGCCTCGGCAACGGCCGGATGCCCGTGGCGCACCAGCAGCGAGCCTTGCAGCGCCAGGCAGATGTCCTCGGCTATCTTGCGGGCGCGGTATTGGATGGTGTCCAGGTCGCCCAGCTGTTCCCGCAGCCACTCGACATGGCCGTCCAAGCGGGCATCCTGGCCCGCGCTGGCAGCCAGGTCGTCGAACAGCACCTCGACACATTCGGGCCGAGTTGCCATGGCCCGCAACGTGTCCAGGGCACTGACATTGCCCGAGCCCTCCCAGATGCCCATCAGCGGCGCCTCCCGGTACAGCCGGGGCATGCCTGAATCCTCGACATAGCCGTTGCCGCCCAAGCATTCCAGCGCTTCGGCGGCGTGCGGAGTGGACCGCTTGCACACCCAGTACTTGCTGGCGGCCAGGCCGATACGGCGCAGCAGCGCTTCTTTCTGGTCGCCGCGGGCCGCGTTGTCGGTGGCACCGGCCATCCGCATCGCGACAATGGTCGCGGCCTCGGCCTCGACGGCCAGATCGGCCAGCACGTTACGCATCAGCGGCTGGTCGATCAGGTAGGCGCCGAATGCCTTTCGGTGCTGAGCGTGGTGGATGGCCCGGGTCAGGCCGGTGCGCATGCTGGTAGCACTGCCCAGGGTGCAGTCCAGGCGGGTCAGGTTGACCATTTCGATGATGGTCGGGACACCCCGGCCCTCCTCGCCGACCAGCCACGCGATGGCACCGTCGTATTCGACTTCGCTGGAGGCGTTGGCGTGGTTTCCGAGCTTGTCCTTGAGTCGCTGCAGGAACATCCGGTTGCGGGTGCCGTCGGGAAGGATCCGCGGCAGCAGGAAACACGACAATCCGCCCGGCGCCTGCGCAAGGACCAGGAAGATGTCGCACATCGGCGCCGAGGTGAACCACTTGTGGCCGGTCAGCCGATAAGTGCCGTCAGCGTTGGGGCTGGCCTGCGTGGTGCCGGCGCGCACATCGGAACCGCCCTGCTTCTCGGTCATCGACATGCCGGCGGTGATACCGGCTTTCGCGGTGGCCAGCTTGAGCTCCGGGTCGTACTCGCGGCTGGTCAGCAGTGGCTCGTAGACGGCGGCCAGCTCGGGGTTGTGGCGCAGCGCCGGTACCACGGCATAGGTCATCGAGATAGGGCAGATATGGCCGGGTTCGACGGTCCACACCGATGTCTTGGCGGCCCGCACGACGTGGGCTCCCGGCCGGTCGTCGGCCCACGGCGCGGCGTGCAGTCCGTGCACGATCGCGGTGCGCATCAGTTCGTGATAGGCCGGGTCGTACTCCACCTCGTCGATACGGTGACCCACCCGGTCATGGGTGTGCAGCAGCGGCCGGTTGCGGTCCGCCAGTTCGCCCCAGCGCTGCGCCTCGCGGCTGCCTGATAGCGCGCCGAGTTCGTTGATTTCGTCCAGGCCCCAATGTCCGCCCTCGCGGATCACCGCCTCGAGGAGCATCGGAGAAGTCGCGGGATTGTGGTTCTCCAGCGGCGGGACCTGATTGGCGACGACGTGGGTGTCTGGCATGCCTCCAATATTACATTTTTCCCACAACCGTACAAGCGATGTAACAAGCCGGCTTCAGCGGGGATGGGCGGCGAAGAACTCCCAGAGTATTTCGGTGGCCTCCGGCGGCCATTGATGGCCGCCGTCGGCAACGCTTACCAGCACTACGCCGCGGTTGTCGACACATCCGGCGGCCGACCTGGTGATCCGACCACTGGTCGTGGTGACGGGGGCCGTGCATTGATCGACGTTGCGCCAGAACGCATTCAATTCCTCGACCGGCGGCCCGTCAATATGGGCAAAGCCCGCGCCGGGCCCGCCGAAATAACGGACCAGCGGATCTCCGGTGCCATGAATATGCATGACCGACACCAGATGCGGGGACGGGCACGGGTCGAGCTGCGTTCCCGAAACGGGGCCGATCGCGGCGAAGATCCCGGTGTTGCAGGCCAGGGTGTAGGACATGATGGCCCCGTTGCTCATCCCGGTGGCAAAGATCCTGGCCGGGTCGACGGACAGGTTTGCGCTGATGTCGGCAACCGCGGCGCTGACGAATGCGACATCGTCGACACCCTCGCGTGCGGACCGGCCGCAGCAGCCGCCGCCGTTGGCGTTCCAGGCCCTGTTGAGACCGTCGGGGTAGGCAACGACGAATCTCTCCGAATCTGCCAATTCGTCCCAGTCGTAAGATCTTTCGGCCTGGCGGGCACTGCCGAACCCGCCGTGGAGCATGACGACCAGCGGGGCGGCTCGCGGCAGGTCTGCGGGCTTGTAGAGCCGGTAGGAGCGCCGGACGCCGCCACCGTCAATGGTGTGGATGCTGGTGCCGTTTCCAAACCCGGTGGGTGGCGGCGCCTGGCCGGGTGCGCAGCCAGCCAGCAGCCCAACGACGCCCAGCAGCGTGACGAATCGGCGAACCATAAGTTCACGGTAGGCCCGCGAGGGTGCGTAAACGAGCCTTAAATGAACCGTGAAATCAGTCGTGGACTTTTTCCCGCAGAAACGCGATGTCGTCCTTGCGGCCCTCGTCGGCGGTTTCGCAGATCACCGGCGCGCCGGCGGCTCGGACCACCGCGACGAGGTAGTCGGGATCGATCTGACCCGTGCCGATGTTGGCGTGCCGGTCAGCGCCCGAGCCGGCGGCGTCCCTCGAGTCGTTGCAGTGCACCAGGTCGATGCGGCCGGTCAGGGCCTTGATGCGGTCGACGGCGTCGATGAGTGCTTCACCCGCGGCCCACGCATGGCAGGTGTCGAGGCAGAAGCCGATTCCCTTGTCGCCGATGTGATCCCATAACCTGCCGATGGTGTCGAAGTGGCGGGCCATCGCATGGTCGCCGCCCGCGGTGTTTTCCAGGTACACCGGCACGTCTGTTTCGAGGTAGTCCAGCGCCTTGACCCAGCGGTCGAAGCCGGCCTGCATGTCGTTGTCGTCGGCATGGCCGCCATGCACGATCACCGCCGTCGCGTTGATGGCCGCGGCCGCGTCGCAGGTGTCCTGCAGGATCTTGCGCGACGGGATGCGGATGCGGTTGTTCGCCGATGCCACATTGATGAGGTACGGCGCATGGACGTAAAGCGGGATGGTCGACGCTTGCAGTGTCGCGGCGTCATCGCGCGGCTTGGGCTTCTTCCAGCTCTGCGGGTTGCCGAGGAAGAACTGCACCACGTCGGCGCCATCCGCCTGCGCGGAGGCCAGGGGATCGTCGTTGCGCACGTGCGAACCGATGAGCACGACGGCCAGTCTAGTGGGTCGCCTTAGCCTGGCGAGCAGACGCAGAAGCTCCCGACACGCCGTGCGTGGGGACACCTTTGCGACTGCTCGCCGGACTGCGCAGGTGGTATTCGATGCGGTCCGCGAGGCCCACCGGGTCGCCGCGAATGTCGTCGACCGTCATGGGGATGCTGGTCCAGCCGCATTCCTGCAGACGGGCGGTTTTCAGCCGGTCGTGGACGAGAGCCTCGCGGCTCACGTGCCACTGGATGCTGTCGTACTCGGCCGTGACCATCGCGTCCGGCCATGCGAAGTCGACGCGCCAAACTCTGCCGTAACGGTCCACAACGGCATACTGCAGCTGCGGCAACGGTAATCGGTTGTCGATGAACACAAGTCGCGCCTCGCTCTCCATCGGTGACTCGGCACGACCGTCGGCGTAGTCGATCAATTCGCGGACGCCGACAATGCCGCGGCGGCCTCGCTGCTCGCGGATCGCCGCATCCAATTCGCCTCTGGCGCATGCACCAACCCGCAACGCAGCATCGAGGGTGGCCAATGCACGCGGCCGAGGCAATGTCCGCGAGACTTTCGATCACTGTCCACGCCGGCGCTGTCGCAAGCCGGCCCGCTACCCGTCGCAGCGGTGCACCGATTCGCTGATGCACCATCAGACCCGCCGACGGCCGCATCCGTACTCCCGGATCAAGGATGTGCAGCCGCGATGTGTTCTCGGTATCGAAGCCATACAGCGCCGCCGCGGTTCCCATGCAGGCGACTATCGGCTTGCCGGCGAAAGGTCCAGGGCGGCCAGCTTTCCCAATGCGTCGGGTTCACTGCTCGCATAGACACCATGGCACACCCGAATCAGCATGCCCGCCTTCACTAATCCGGCCAGGCGTTTGCGGCTGATGACGACCTGCAGCTGTTGCGTGGTAGCCAAACCGCCATTAGCTGCGATGAACTCGTCGACGAGCATGCGCTGATGCTGTCTCGGGTGGGCCGGGAGCGAAAGTCAGCGCTGTGCATCGTCGCCGCGAGCAGCCACAAAGCCCCCGACACGCCGAGCGTGCGGGGGCTTTGGTGGCTGCTCGCGGAATTACCGGTAGTCGCTGTAGCCGTAGTCGTCCAGCGGAACCGCAGCACCGGTGGCCTGGCCGAAGTCCGGGCTGTAGTACTGATCCTCGTAGGACGGAATCGTGTACGCCGCTGCGCGGGCTTCCTCGGTCGGCTGCACCGCGATGTTGCGGTAGCGGTTGATGCCGGTACCGGCCGGGATCAGCTTGCCGATGATCACGTTTTCCTTCAGACCGTTGAGCTTGTCGCTGCGGCAGTTGATCGCCGCATCGGTCAGCACTCGCGTGGTCTCCTGGAACGACGCCGCCGAGAGCCACGAGTCGGTGGCCAGCGACGCCTTCGTGATTCCCATCAGCACCGGACGGCCCGCGGCGGGCTCGCCGCCCTCGGCCACCACCCGGCGGTTCTCCGCCTCGAACTCCGCGCGATCGATCAGCGAGCCGGGCAAGAACTCCGTCGAGCCCGAGTCGATGATGGTGACCCGGCGCAGCATCTGGCGAACGATCACCTCGATGTGCTTGTCATGGATCGACACGCCCTGAGCCCGGTAGACCTCCTGTACCTCACGGACCAAGTGGATCTGCACCTCGCGGGGACCCTGCACCCGCAACACCTCGTGCGGATCGGCCGAGCCTTCCATCAGCTGCTGGCCCACCTCCACGTGGTCGCCGTCGGAGAGCACCCGCTCGGAGCCGTCCTCGTGCTTGAACACCCGCAGCCGTTGCCGCTTGGAGAGCTTGTCGTACACGACCTCCTCGCTGCCGTCGTCGGGCACGATGGTGATCTTGTAGAAGCGTTCACCGTCCTCGAGGCGCACCCGCCCGGTGACGTCGGCAATCGGCGCCTTACCCCGGGGCACCCGGGCCTCGAACAGCTCCTGGACCCGCGGCAGACCGCCGGTGATGTCCTCACCGACACCACCCTGGTGGAAGGTACGCATGGTCAGCTGGGTGCCGGGCTCGCCGATGGACTGGGCGGCCACGATGCCGACCGCTTCACCGATGTCGACCAGCTTGCCGGTGGCCATCGAGCGCCCATAGCACGTCGCGCACACGCCGGTGCCCGTGGTGCAGGTCAGCACCGAGCGCACCTTCACCTGCGTGATCCCCGCGGCCAGCAATGCATCGATCTCCGGGTCACCGAGGTCCTCGCCGCGCGCGACGACGACGTTGCCCGCCTCGTCGACCGCGTCGATACCCAAAGTCCGTGCATACGCCGAGGTTTCGATGTACGGGTCACGGATCAGAGCCCCGTCGGGCTGACGCTCGGCCAGTTCCACGACGATGCCGCGCTCGGTCTGGCAGTCATGCTCACGGACGATGACGTCCTGGCTCACGTCCACCAGACGACGGGTCAGGTAGCCCGAGTCAGCAGTACGTAACGCAGTGTCGGCCAAGCCTTTTCGTGCGCCGTGGGTGTTGATGAAGTACTCCAGCACGGTCAGGCCCTCACGGAACGACGACTTGACTGGACGCGGGATGAACTCACCCTTGGGGTTGGTCACCAGACCCTTCATGCCGGCCAGCGTCCTGGTCTGGGTGAAGTTACCCGTGGCACCCGAGTCGACGATGGTGATGATCGGGTTGTCGCTGGGGTAGTGCTCCCGCAGCGCCTGGCCCACCTCGTCGGTGGCTTCCTTCCAGATCTCCACCAAGGCCTCGTTGCGCTCGTCGTGGTTCAAAGCACCACGCTGGAACTGCTTTTCGACCTTGTCAGCGCGCTCCTCGTAGCGGTCGAGGATCTCCTTCTTACGCGGCGGTACCAGTACGTCGGCCATCGAGACCGTGACGCCGCTTCGGGTCGCCCAGTAGAACCCGGCGTCCTTGAGCTTGTCGACGGTCTGCGCGACGACGATCATCGGATAGCGCTCGGCCAGGTCGTTGATGATCGAAGCCTGGACCTTCTTGTGCATCTGCTTGTTGACGAAGGGATAGCCCGGCGGCAGTAGCTCGTTGAACAGCACGCGGCCCAACGTGGTCTCGGCGATCCAGGGTTGGCCCGGATGCCAGCCGTCGGCGCCGAACAGCTCGGTCTCGATCTCGGCGGGCGGCCGCAACTGCGTCAGCCGCACCTTGATCTTGGCGCGCACCGAAAGCACACCGCGGTCCGACGCCATGATGGCCTCCGCCGGCGACGAGTACACACCGGACTCCGGGCTGTCCCCGGCGGCCGGCTGGTATTCACCCAAGGCGGCGTCGACCTCGGTGGTCAGGTAGTACAACCCGGTCACCATGTCCAGTCGGGGCATGGCCAGCGGGCGGCCAGAAGCGGGCGACAGGATGTTGTTGGACGACAGCATCAGGACGCGGGCCTCGGCCTGCGCCTCGGCGGACAGCGGCAGATGCACAGCCATCTGGTCGCCGTCGAAGTCGGCGTTGAACGCCTCACACACCAGCGGGTGCAGCTGAATTGCCTTGCCTTCGATCAGCATCGGCTCGAAGGCCTGGATGCCGAGCCGGTGCAGGGTGGGCGCACGGTTCAGCAAGACCGGGTGCTCGGCGATGACCTCTTCGAGGACGTCCCACACCTGCGGACGCTGACGTTCCACCATCCGCTTGGCGCTCTTGATGTTCTGCGCGTGGTTCAGGTCGACCAGCCGCTTCATCACAAAAGGCTTGAACAGCTCCAGCGCCATCAGCTTGGGCAGACCGCACTGATGCAGCTTGAGCTGCGGGCCGACCACGATGACGCTGCGGCCCGAGTAGTCGACACGCTTGCCGAGCAGGTTCTGGCGGAATCGGCCCTGCTTGCCCTTGAGCAGATCGGACAGCGACTTCAACGGCCGGTTGCCCGGGCCGGTAACCGGACGACCGCGGCGGCCGTTGTCGAACAGCGCGTCCACCGACTCCTGCAGCATCCGCTTCTCGTTGTTGACGATGATCTCGGGTGCGCCGAGGTCGATCAGCCTCTTGAGCCGGTTGTTGCGGTTGATCACCCGGCGGTACAGGTCGTTCAGGTCCGACGTGGCGAAGCGGCCACCGTCGAGCTGCACCATCGGACGCAGCTCCGGCGGGATGACCGGGACGGCGTCGAGCACCATGCCCATCGGCGAGTTGCCCGACTGCTGGAAGGCCGCGACCACCTTCAGCCGCTTGAGGGCGCGAAGCTTCTTCTGCCCCTTGCCATTACGGATCACCTCACGCAGGTTCTCGGCCTCGGCGTCGATGTCGAAGTTCTCGATGAGCTTCTGGATGGACTCCGCTCCCATGGCGCCGGTGAAGTATTCGCCGTAGCGGTCCTGCAGCTCGCGGTAGAGGTTCTCGTCGACGATCAGCTGCTTGGGCGCCAGCTTGGTGAAGGTGTTCCAAATGTCTTCCAGCCGGTCCAGCTCACGCTGTGCCCGGTCGCGCAGCTGACGCATTTCGCGCTCGCCGCCGTCGCGCACCTTGCGCCGCGCATCGGCCTTGGCGCCCTCGGCCTCCAGCTGGGCCAGGTCAGCCTCCAGCTTTTGGGCACGCGCTTCCAGGTCCGCGTCCCGCTGATCCTCAACGGCCTTGCGCTCCACCATCATTTCGGCCTCGAGTGTGGACAGCTCGTTATGCCGCATCTCCTCGTCGACGGCGGTGATCACGTACGCCGCGAAGTAGATGATCTTCTCGAGGTCCTTGGGCGCCAGGTCCAGCAGGTAACCCAGCCGCGACGGCACACCCTTGAAGTACCAGATGTGGGTGACGGGTGCGGCCAACTCGATGTGGCCCATCCGCTCCCGACGCACCTTGGCGCGCGTCACCTCAACACCGCAGCGCTCGCAGATGATGCCCTTGAAGCGCACCCGCTTGTACTTGCCGCAGTAGCACTCCCAGTCGCGAGTCGGTCCGAAGATCTTCTCGCAGAACAGGCCGTCCTTCTCCGGCTTGAGCGTGCGGTAGTTGATGGTCTCGGGCTTCTTGACTTCGCCGTAGGACCACTGCCGGATGTCCTCAGCGGTGGCCAGGCCAATGCGGAGTTCATCGAAGAAGTTGACGTCTAGCACGTAACTCCCTTTCCCCTTGCGGGTTTAGTTACTTCCAAGAAGGTTCAGGCCAAATCCTCGACAGATGCGGATTCATTGCGGGACAAATTGATTCCCAGATTTGCCGCTGCCCGTTCCAGGTCCTCGTCCTCGCCCTCGCGCAGCTCGATGGCCGCACCGTCGGAGGACAGCACCTCGACGTTGAGGCACAGCGACTGCAGCTCCTTGAGTAGCACCTTGAACGACTCGGGGATGCCCGGCTCCGGGATGTTCTCGCCCTTGACGATCGCCTCGTAGACCTTGACCCGGCCGACGGTGTCGTCGGACTTGATGGTCAACAGCTCCTGCAGCGTGTACGCCGCGCCGTAGGCCTGCATGGCCCAGCACTCCATCTCACCGAACCGCTGCCCACCGAACTGCGCCTTTCCGCCCAGCGGCTGCTGGGTGATCATCGAGTACGGGCCGGTGGAGCGGGCGTGGATCTTGTCGTCCACCAGGTGGTGCAGCTTCATGATGTACATGAAGCCAACGGTTACCGGGTACGGGAACGGCTCGCCGCTGCGGCCGTCGAAAAGGACCGCCTTGCCGTCGCCGTCGACCAGCACGTCGCCGTCGCGGTTGGGCAGTGTCGAGGACAACAGGCCCTGCAGCTCGGCTTCCTGGGCGCCGTCGAACACCGGAGTCGACACGATCTGGTTCGGCTCGGCGCTGCGCAACGCTTCGGGCAGGTTGGCCGCCCACTCGGGTGAACCCTCGATCTGCCACCCGCTGTGCGCGCACCACCCCAGGTGGGTTTCCAGGATCTGGCCGATGTTCATCCGTCGCGGCACACCGTGGGTGTTCAAGATGATGTCCACCGGGGTGCCGTCCGGAAGGAACGGCATGTCCTCGACGGGCAGAATCTTACCGATGACGCCCTTGTTGCCGTGCCGTCCGGCCAGCTTGTCGCCGTCGGAGATTTTGCGCTTCTGGGCCACGTAGACGCGGACCAGCTCGTTGACGCCGGCGGGCAGCTCGTCGTCGTCCTCGCGGGAGAACACCCGGATGCCGATCACCTTGCCGGACTCGCCGTGCGGCACCTTCAGGGAGGTGTCGCGGACCTCGCGCGCCTTCTCGCCGAAGATCGCCCGCAGCAGCCGCTCCTCCGGCGTCAGCTCGGTCTCACCCTTCGGGGTCACCTTGCCGACCAGAATGTCGCCATCGCGGACCTCGGCGCCGATGCGCACGATGCCGCGCTCGTCGAGGTCCGCAAGCACCTCGTCAGAGACGTTGGGGATGTCTCGGGTGATCTCCTCGGCGCCGAGCTTGGTGTCGCGGGCGTCGATCTCGTGCTCCTCGATGTGGATCGAGGTGAGGATGTCCTCCTCGACCAGCCGGTTGGACAGGATGATCGCGTCCTCGTAGTTGTGGCCCTCCCACGGCATGATCGCCACCAGCAGGTTCTTGCCCAGCGCCATCTCGCCGTTCTGGGTACACGGACCGTCGGCAATCACCTGACCGGCCTCAACGCGGTCGCCCGCGTCGACTATCGGGGACTGGTTGGCGCAGGTGCCGTGGTTGGAGCGGGCGAACTTGCGCATGCGGTAGGTGTGCCGGGTGCCGTCGTCGGCCATCACGGTGATGTAGTCGGCAGACACCTCCTCGATCACCCCGGACTTGTCAGCGACGACGACATCGCCGGCGTCGATGGCCGCCCGCAGCTCCATGCCGGTGCCGACCAGCGGTGCCTCACTGCGCACCAGCGGCACCGCCTGACGCTGCATGTTGGCGCCCATCAGTGCCCGGTTGGCGTCGTCGTGCTCGAGGAACGGGATCATCGCGGTGGCCACCGACACCATCTGGCGCGGCGAGACGTCCATGTAGTCCACTTCGGAGGAGGCGACGTATTCGACCTCGCCGGCCTTGCGGCGGACCAGCACGCGCGGCTCGACAAATCGGCCGTCAGTGTCGATCGGCGAGTTGGCCTGCGCCACGACGTGGCGGTCCTCCTCGTCGGCCGTCAGGTAGTGGATCTCATCCGTAACAACTCCGCTGACGACACGTCTATACGGCGTCTCGATAAAGCCGAACGGGTTGACCCGCGCGTACACCGACAGCGATCCGATCAGGCCGATGTTCGGACCTTCCGGGGTTTCGATCGGACACATGCGGCCGTAGTGCGACGGGTGCACGTCGCGGACTTCCAGGCCGGCGCGCTCCCGGGACAGACCGCCGGGGCCCAACGCCGACAGGCGGCGCTTGTGGGTGAGGCCCGACAGCGGGTTGTTCTGGTCCATGAACTGCGACAGCTGGCTGGTGCCGAAGAACTCCTTGATCGCGGCGACCACCGGGCGGATATTGATCAGCGTCTGCGGCGTGATGGCTTCGACGTCCTGAGTGGTCATCCGCTCGCGGACCACCCGCTCCATCCGCGACATGCCGACCCGGATCTGGTTCTGGATCAGTTCGCCCACCGTGCGCAGCCGCCGGTTGCCGAAGTGGTCGATGTCGTCGGTTTCCACCGGGACCTCGATGCCGCCCGGGACAGTCATAACAGCGGGCTGGCCATCCGTACGGGCGTGGTGTAGGCGCACCAGGTACTCGATGGTGGCGACGACGTCTTCTTCGGTCAGCGTGGTGGTGGTGATCGGATGATCGGTGTTGAGGCCGAGCTTCTTGTTGACCTTGTAGCGGCCCACGCGGGCCAGGTCGTAGCGCTTCTCCTTGAAGAACAGGTTCTCCAGCAGGGTCTGCGCGGACTCCTTGGTCGGCGGCTCGCCCGGACGCAGCTTGCGGTAGATGTCCAACAGCGCTTCGTCGGTGCCGGCGGTGTTGTCCTTTTCCAGCGTCGACATCATGATCTCGGAGAACCCGAACCGCTCGGTGATCCGCTCGCTGGTCCAGCCAAGGGCCTTGAGCAGCACGGTGACCGGCTGGCGGCGCTTGCGGTCGATGCGCACGCCGACGGTGTCGCGCTTGTCGACGTCGAACTCCAGCCAGGCGCCCCGGCTGGGGATCACCTTGACGCTGTGCAGCGTCTTGTCGGTGGACTTGTCGATGGTCTCGTCGAAGTAGACACCAGGCGACCGGACGAGCTGGCTGACCACCACGCGTTCGGTCCCGTTGATGATGAACGTGCCCTTCTCGGTCATCATCGGGAAGTCACCCATGAACACCGTCTGGCTCTTGATCTCACCGGTGTTGTTGTTGATGAACTCGGCCGTCACGAACAGCGGGGCCGCGTACGTCATGTCCTTGTCTTTGCACTCGTCGACCGGCGCCTTGACCTCGTCGAAGCGCGGGTCGGAGAAGGACAGCGACATCGACCCGGAGAAGTCCTCGATCGGCGAGAGCTCGTCGAGCACCTCTTCCAGGCCGCCGATCGGGTTCGCATCACCCCGCGCGGCGGCGGAGTCGCGCCAACGCTGGGAGCCGATCAGCCACTCGAATGAGTCGGTCTGCACGTCCAGCAGCCCCGGAACCTCCAGCGGTTCGCGAAGCTTGGCGAAGGAAACCCGATTAGGCGCTCCCGGCACGGAGCTGTTTGAAGAACTTTGCGGGCGACTCTGAGTGGGGCTAGCGTCTGTGTTGCTTTGGCGGAAATCAGCCAAGATGCGTCCTTCCAGCACCTCGTGCGACTACCAGCCGGCGGTTCGCCGGACCTGTTCGCCGCAGATAATTGTGTCGGTTCGGCCGGCGAACGAACTGTCCGGATCTCACGCACGCAACCGAACAACTGAGCCAGGAACGGGGCTCAGGCAAGACCACAATGTCAAGTGGCGGGTGAGGTGGGCAGGAGGTAGCCAGCGCAACGTCCTACACTAGCGCAGGACAGCGCATTCCTCAAATACCCAGCACGACGTGTCCCCGGGAAGCGGCGCTGGCTGGCTTTTCGGCTTGCCCTGGTACAGGTACAACACATGCTGCCCAACAGATTGACCCGTTTACGCCGCGCCGTCAAGGGGGACCGACGGCGAGTTACCGCAAGTTAGCGTGAAATCTTTCCCACCGGCCGGCGGCGACGGCGGTGACCGTTAGCCGAGTCATTGGCATCAGATTGCGTGGTCAGCCGCCATCGCCTGCAAGATGCGGCGGTGGTCCGGCGACGGCGGGGCGCCTAGCCGCCGAACTCGCTCGCGTGGTACTTATGCGTGCCCTCGAGATCATCGAGGATCGCCTGCTGAGCCTTCTTCGGCAAAGTGTGCAGCATCGCGCGCACCCGCGCCTGGCGCCGGGCGACCGCTTTGCGTTCCGGCATCCCCGGGGTCGCGGCGATCTGCGGCGGTACGCCCTCAATCTCCTCGACACCGCCGGCGTGGTGACCCGCGTCCAGTAATGCCTGCTCTTCGGCCATGGTGGCCTCGTCCTTCTCCTCGGACATGCCGATCGGCCCGATACGCCGGCCGTTGAGGAACTGCCGCACCACCGGTTCGTCGCTGGTCAACAGCACTTCGCGAGGGCCGAACATGACCAGATGCTTGCGGAACAACATGCCCATGTTGTCCGGCACCGTGCGAGCGATGTTGATGTTGTGGGTCACGATGAGGATGGTGGCGTCGATCTGGGCATTGATGTCCATGATCAGCTGGCTCAGGTAGGCGGTACGGACCGGGTCCAGACCGGAGTCGGGCTCGTCGCAGAGAATGATCTGCGGATCCAGAACCAGCGCACGGGCCAGGCCGGCGCGCTTGCGCATACCGCCGGAAATCTCGCCGGGGAATTTCTTCTCGTCGCCACTCAAGCCGACCAGCGCCAGCTTCTCCATGACGATGTCACGGACCTCGCTTTCCTTCTTCTTGGTGTGCTCGCGCAGCGGGAAAGCGGTGTTGTCGTAGAGGTTCATCGACCCGAACAGCGCGCCGTCCTGAAACAGGACGCCGAACAACGTCCGGATCTCGTAGAGCTCCTTGGCCGAGCACTCGATGATGTCGGTGCCGTCGATGAGGATGGAACCGCGTTCGGGACGCAACAGTCCGATGAGCGACTTCAGGAACACCGACTTGCCGGTACCCGAGGGGCCCAGCAACACGCTGACCTCCCCGGCGGGGATCGTGAGCGTGACGTCCTCCCAGATCCTCGAGGAACCGAAGGACTTCGTGAGTCCGTTGACCTCGATAGCGACGCCCATGGGAAATCCTTCCAACGCTCGACATTTTCAAGATGCCCGCCACCTGCAATTTTATGTGGCTTGAGTCACTGTAGCGCACGGCTGGGCCACGACATCAGGGTTGGATACATAACAATCCCCGCCGAGGCCGGCGGCCGGCGCCGGGGTGCCTCAAGGCGTCGCCGGCGCCCAGTTGCCGTGGAAGCCCATCGGTACCCGCTGCGGCAGATGAACGGTGGCCATCAACTCGCACGTCTGGGCGTCCAGCAACAATAGCTGGCCCTCGTCGCGGTCGCGGTGATAGCCGTAGCCCATCAGGATGCCGTCGTCTTCGGCGCTGTCCCCGGAAGCAGCCGGCGGGTTCGGAACGAAACACATCTCGCCGATCAACAGGGCGGAATCCAGCGGCGCGACACGGCGGGATCCGGTTTGATAGTCGTGCTTGTACAGCGAGGTTGACATCTCCGTCGTTCCACCGGTGACGTAACCGCCGTCCACGCCGAGGGTGTAGCCGAAGCGATGCCGAGCACCCAGCAAGGTCTCGTTGATCCGCGGAAACTCCTGCGGCCGGTCGTCTCGGCATTCGGTGGCGACGGCGCCGGTGGCCAGGTTGACCGTCCAGCGGTCCAGCGCTGGACGGGTGTCGCCCGGGCCGCGCCGGTCGCGATCGAACATCCGTGAGTACCGCACCACATCGAGCACCAGCACCTCAGATCCGTTTCGGGTTTCGGTGTAGGCGTTGAGCGGGTGATAGACGTAGCAGGGTTCGATGTCGAACCACCGCACGTCCCGATTGGCTCCGTTACGCGGCATGACGCCGAGACGGGCCGGATAGTCCGGGTTCCAGGCGTACGGCATGCGGTCCGACGGTTTGGGGTTGCGGTTCATCATCACAGCCATCGGTCCGGGCACCCGGACATGACCGATCAGGGCCTGCATCACCAGCTGAACCGGCAAGCTCAGCCAGCGCGGCATTTTGGCGGGCAGCACCTGCGACGAGTCGAAGGTCACCGGCAGGTCGTAAATCACCACGTAGTCGTCGGTCAGCGAGAAGTCGTGCATCATCGGCGACCCGGTCACGTCGATGTCAACGGTGCGACGCGCCCGCCCTCGGGTATCGATCACCGAGTACTGCACCGTCCCACCGCGGGCAAACGAATAGGACACGGCGTGCAGTTCGCCGGTTCGGGGGTCGCGGTGGGGATGGGCCGTGTAGCCGCCGTGCAGGGTGCCGTCGAAGTCACATGTTCCGACGGTGTCGAGGTCCTCCGTGAGCTCGTAGTTGGCGACACCGCCTTCGACCAGCGCCAACGTGCGCCCGGCGTGGGTCAGCACGCTGGTGTTGGCACCCAGCGACAGCATGCCCGCCCGCGGGTCAAGCCGCGTTGGCGCCGGCTCGCCGAGGGCCGCGCAGACCGGCAGGCTGCGTACCCAGCGGTTGCGATACCAGCGGGCTTGCCCGTCGCACAGCGCGACGCCGTGGACCATTCCGTCCCCACTGAACCAGTGGTAAACCGCGGGATCCACCTCGGCGACGGGATTGGGGCCGTTACGCAGATAGCGTCCGGCCAGATGCTCCGGAATATGCCCGGTGACCTTCAGGTCGGCAGCGGTCACCTCGGTATGCACTGGCGCCATGAAGCCCTCGAGGTACGGGTTTCGCGATTCGGCGGTTCGCATCGTAGTCATTGACCGAGCTCCTATAACATTGTTATTTCAGCGTTATTCGGACGGTACGCCGCGGATGAGAAGATGGCAAGGATGGTTGAGCAGGTCCCGGGCAGCATGCGCAGTGTTCGTGACGAAATGGTGCGTGCCGCCGTTGACCTGCTCGACGAGCACGGACCCGATGCCCTGCAAACCCGCCGGGTGGCCGGAGCCGCCGGAACCTCCACCATGTCGGTCTACACCCACTTCGGCGGAATGCGGGAACTTATCGCCGCGGTCGCCGAAGAGGGATTACGGCAGTTCGACGCCGCGCTCACGGTGGCCCCGACGGCCGACCCCGTTGCCGATCTGTTGGTTGTCGGAGCGGCGTATCGGCGCTATGCCATCGAGCGGCCGCACATGTATCGGCTGATGTTCGGCAGCACCAGCGCACACGGCATCAAGGCACCGGCTCGCGACGTCCTGATGCTGACGGTCGTCGAAATCGAGCGGCACCACCCGAGCTTCGCGCACGTGGTGCGCGCGGTGCACCGCTCGATGCTGGCGGGCCGAATCACCGTCGGCTCGGCGGCCGGCGGGGGCGACGTATCGGACCAGGCGGTGGTTTGCACTGCCGCACAATTCTGGGCGTCGATCCATGGGTTCGTGATGCTGGAACTGGCGGGATTTTTCGGCGAAGAGGGCACGGCGATGGAGCCGGTACTGAGCGCGATGACCACGAATTTGCTTGTTGCCCTTGGTGATTCACCCGAACGGGTGCGGCAGTCACAGCGGTCGGCGCGCGGCTGAGCACGCAAAAGCCCCCGGGTGCTTCCCGGGGGCTATCGCGCGTGAACTTACTTGACGGTGACGGTGGCGCCGGCCGCCTCCAGCTTGGCCTTCGCGTCGTCGGCGGCCTCCTTGGCAACCTTTTCGAGCAGCGGCTTGGGCGCGCTGTCGACCAGGTCTTTGGCCTCCTTGAGGCCCAGGCCGGAGACGATCTCGCGGACAACCTTGATGACGCCGATCTTCTTCTCGCCGGCGGCCTCGAGGATCACGTCGAACTCGGACTGCTCCTCGGCGGCCTCGGCCGGTGCGCCACCGGCGGCGGGACCGGCCGCGGCGATGGCGACCGGTGCGGCCGCGGTGACCTCGAAGGTCTCCTCGAACTTCTTGACGAAGTCGGAGAGCTCCAACAGGGTCATTTCCTTGAATGCGTCAAGCAGTTCGTCTGTCGAGAGCTTGGCCATGGTGTGGGTCCTTCCTGGTTTTCGGGTTTATTCGGCTGATGTCGGTTCTGGAGCCGGGGTTTCAGGGGCGGCTGCAGCTGCGGCAGGTTCTGCCGCGGCCCGCTTTTCCTGCAAGGCTGCCGCCAGTCGGGCTACCTGCGAGGCGGGGGCGTTGAACAGCCCGGCAGCCTTGGCGAGATTGCCCTTCATCGCGCCGGCCAGCTTGGCCAGCAGCACCTCACGCGACTCCAGGTCGGCAATCCGCTCCACCTCGGCAACGGTCAACGGATGGCCGTCCATGTAGCCGCCCTTGATGACCAGCGCCTTGTGCTCCTTGGCGAAGGTCTTGAGGGCCTTGGCCGCGTCGACCGGCTCTCCGGTGACGAAAGCGATCGCCGTCGGGCCCACGAACAGCTCGTCGAGGCCTTCGATACCGGCCTCGGTGGCCGCCCGCTTGATGAGGGTGTTCTTGGCCACGGAGTAGGTCGCCGACCCGCCCAGCGATCGGCGCAGTTGGGCCAGGTTAGCCACCGTCAAGCCGCGGTATTCGGTGATAACGGTCGCGCTCGAGGTCTTGAAGCGCTCTGCGATGTCTGCAACGGCGGTGGCCTTGTCAGCCCTGGCCATGCATTACCTCCTACAAGTGTGCGACGTGACGTCTGCGGCCACCTCGAAATGCGGGCACCAGCCAGGAATGACGAACGCCCCGGCGCAGGAAGCGGCACGGGGCGTAACCGATGCACCAACGCTGCCGCCGGTGCTGATGATGCCTCGTCCTCCTGCGTGGGCCGCCGGGATGTTCCCGGACCTTAAACCGATTGCTCGGTGGCCGACGGTCTTCGGTGGATCGGCAACCACAATAGCGTCACCTGCTGGATGGGCCAAACCGCGTGCGCCGTGGGTACCCGGCGGCATCGAGTGGGCTTCCACGGCTTCGGATGTGCGTGCAGGCGCCGACACGGCCCGTGGATTCAGGACGTCGCCGCCCACGTCGCATGGGGCAGAAGGGCCGGACCGTCGCGGCGCCGGCTAGCCGAGCCCCACCAGCCGCGCCGCGCCGACCAGCCCGGCCGTGCCGCCGAGCTGCGCCGGCGCTACCCGCAACCCGGCCAGAAAATCCAGCCGCGCATAATCGCTCAGCGCCGCCCGCAACGGGTCGAACAGCAGGCGCCCGGATTTGGCCACTCCCCCACCGATGACCACGAGGTCCAGATCGCACACCGCCCCGACGGAAGCGATCATCGCGGCCAGCGCGGTGGCGCCCCGGCGAAACGCGGCCAGCGCCACCGTATCGCCGGCCGCTGCTGCCCCGGCAAGCTCCTTTGCTCCGGCGCCCCGCGGCGCGCACCAGCCGTTGTCACGCGCCCAGCGCACCATCGACGGGCCGGAGGCGATGCTCTCCACGCAACCGCGGCCACCGCAGGCGCACTGCGCACCATCCTCGTCGACCACGACGTGACCGACGTGACCGGCGTTTCCGGTGCGGCCGGGATAGGGAGCGCCGTCGAGCACCAACCCCCCGCCGACACCGGTAGACACCACCATTCCGAGCAGGAAGCGGGCGCCCCGTCCCGCGCCAAGCCAGTGCTCGCCGAGCGCCATACACACGCCGTCGCCGCCGAGCTCCACCGGCACGCCGGGCACCACCGCCGAAACCCGGTCGCGCACCGGAAACCCCCGCCACGACGCGATGTTGATCGGGCTGACGGTTCCACGATGCCGATCTATCGGACCGGCCGACGCGATGCCCACGCCACCAACAGCGCCACCCGCCGCGTGCAGTGCGTCGGCGATCATCGCGGCAACCACGTCCCACACCGCCTCAGCTCCTTCGGCGGCCGGAGTACGACGTTTGGCCGTGTGCACCAAGTCGCCGCTGGGGTCGGCCAGGCCGGCGGCGATCTTGGTGCCACCGATGTCAAGGCAGAGGGTATGCATCAGTGCCGGTGGGTGTTGTCGGGTTGTCGGGGGTCGCCGGGATGCTCATAGCCGGGAGCCAACCGCACCAGCGCGGCCCGGCGCGCGTCCAGCCACATGCGGAAAGCTCGCCGTCGCGCGGCGCCCAGCAGATGCCGCGCGATCACCGGCCGCACCTGCTCGAGCGGCGGGCCGGCTACCGCGGGAGCACACCAGCCGTTGACCTCGGGGCGCGGCTGGGCGAACCGCAGCGGATTGCGGGCGTGGTAGTCGGCCACCTGGTCGTCGGTGATGACGACCGCGGCGGTGACGTCAGCGAACAGTGCCCGCGCTCGCGGATCGGCCAGCACCGCCGCGGCGACGCTGCCGATCTCCAGCTGGGCCGCCACATCCGGCAGAAGTTCGGCCTCGGGCGGGGCAGCTGCCGCAGTGAGTCCGCGTGCGGCCGCCTCGGCGGCGATCACCCGCTCGGTGACGATCAGCTGAGTCAGCCAGCGCCGCAGCTGGCGTCCCTCGCTGGTGCCGGTGAGCGGCAGCGCGCCCGCACCTGGACCGTTGCGTAGCCATGCTTCCCGCGCGTCGACATCGCCGGCGTGGACGGGGACTCCGGCGACGCTCGCGACCGGGTCGGCGCTCACGTCACCGCCACCTTCACCGCCGGGGAGTAGAGCAGCCCGCCGGCGCAGCCGACCCGCACCAGCGCCCACCACCGGCCGGGCTCCAGCCACGGCGGGGGGGCCACGTCGAACACCAGCTCGGCCGCCCCGCCGGCGGGCAAGACGGCGCCCTGTACGGCCGGCCCGAGCCACTCCCACGTGCCCCACGGGCTGATCAGGTGGGCCTCGACGGCCAGTTCGGCCCCGGCACGGCTACCGACCGTGACGGCCAGGCGAGCCGAGTCGCCGGCGGCCACTTCGATGTCGGCGGGTCCGTCAAAGAAGTAAACAAGTTCGTCGAGCTGTGTCCCGACCGCCAGCACGCACACATCCTCAACCACCTGTCGCCAGGCGGCCGGCAGTTCACCGCCGGTGATGGCCAGCTGCGCCCGCACCGGATACAGCCCGGACGGGGCGCCGGCCGGGATTTCCACAACGACATCGGTTTCCAGATGCTCACCGGCTCCCAGGGTGAACGGCAGCCGGGCCGGTGTCACCGGCCAACCGCCCGGTGACACCACGTCCACCACGCCACCCACCACGGAGTCGGTGCAGTCGCTGGCGGCGGTGAGGCGCAACACCACCCGGTCACCGGGTTCGGCCGTCACGTGCCGGGGATGTAGGTAGGCGGCGGCCGGCAGTCCGCCCAGGGGGGCCGGGCCACGGTTGTGCAGCCAGTAGCGTGCGAACAGTGGCTGAGCCGTCTCGGCGTGCGGCGCTAACTCGGTATCGCGCGCCGGCCCGCTCATATCGAGTCGGGCCACTACGGTCGCGACCTGGTAGCCATGCAGCTCGATTGATCGCTTGCGCTGTCGTGGGGATTCCAGCAGGTCGGCGAACTCGAGTCCGCCTACCTTGCCGAGCTGTGAGCCGATCCTTACGCGGGTCGCGGCCCCGAAGGTCTCCACCAGCCGCATCACCACCACCGCGGGATCGACGGGCCGGGCGCTGCCCTCCGCCAGCGGGTTGCCCGCCGCTTTGAGCGCCCCGAGGTGCACCGAGTCGGCGGGCTCCACGTGCAGCAGCGAGCCCAGTCCCGGCAGCCCGGCCGCAGATATGTGCTGGGCGACCGCGATCAGCGGATGCGCGAACTGCGCGCTGTGTGTAGGGATTTTGGCAGCCCGCCAGTCTCCGTCGGCGCCGACCAGCGCGTAGTCGAAATCGTGCGTCCAGTGCTGAAGCTGGAAGTTGGAGCCGTCGGGCGCGGTGCGCCGCGGTTCGTCGATCCAGACGCCGGAGGGCCAGCCGGTACAGGAGCGCAGCAGCGCGGTGTGCAAGGTGCCCTCGGAGTCCACGGCGAAGCTGGGCATACCGCGGTTGAGCAGCGCGACCGTGCGCGCCTCGAAGGGACCGATGTTCGGCGGAGCCTGCTGGCTGACCGCGATCTCGGCGTCGGCGAGGTCGGCGACCACCGACGCGATCGCGCCGGCCAGGCTGTCGTCGTCGCGGCCGTCGATCACCAACACTGGCAGCGCGCGCGGCGCCCGCAGGTCGGCGCCGGGCACCCAAACCTCCGCCAGTGGCGTCATGGCCGGCACCCACACCCTGGCCTGACCCTTATCCGTCAGCTGGCGTTCGAGTTCGGCGGTGTACACCGGGTCGGCCTCGGCCAGCACCGCCTTGGTGAACACGTTGCGATCGGGCCCGCCCAGCGCGATGCGGGTGTCCGGCAGGTTGGAGTCCACGTCGAGGTTGCCGTAACGCGGTTTGTCCGCGCCGCTGCACGTGGCCGTGACGCCGGCCCGAACCAACGCGACCATGAGCTCGCGCGCCATCGGGCCGGACATCGTTTCGCAGGGCGACACCACCTCGGCGACCGAAACCGCCCGGACGGCGTCACTGCCGACGCGTACCCGCGCCGCCGACGACAAGCCGAACCAGCCGTAGGCCGGGTTGTCCAGCGTCCACAGGTGCTCGGCGGTATCAACCGACCGGGCGCCGTCATGCAGCAGCGCGAAACCGCGCCCGACGACGGCATCCCCTACCTCGCTGACGGGCATGGCGCCCGGGACCGGACACGGCCAGCGCAGCCGCAGCAGGCGGTCTTCGCCGGTGAATCCGTCGACCCGGGTGCGGCAGTCCACGCGGGCCACGCCGTTCCACAGAGTCACGGTTTGGGTGTAGCGCAAGACCGTGCCGATCCGGCCGCGCACCACCAGCCGCTGGCCCAGCGGGCAGCGGTAGGCCTGCACCCGAGCCCGCGATTCCGACGAACAGACCACCGGGCCCTTGGGTAGCAGATGCCACGGGCCCTCGCCCTGGGTGGGATGCGAGGGGTATTCCTCGTAGACGGCGAGCTCGTTGCCTACCCGACCGTCGGCGATCAGCTGACGACCGTCCTGTACCAGCGACACCACCCCACCGCCGCGTGCGGGGTCGACGCTCAAGCGGTAATGCTCGTTGGCGATCGCTGCACCGGGCGCGGGTTGCCAGCCTGTGGCTGGGTCAGCCGGGATCAGCCGGTAGGACCGCCAGCCCAGCGACGCGACGTCTCGCGCCAGCCAGGTCACCGACTGCCCGTCGTGCTCGACAAGCGCGGGGACCCGCGAGCCGTCGCGGTCACAGACCTGCACCCCCGCGCCCAGCGGCGCCACGAGCCGGACCGTGACGACATCGGTGCGCCGCTGGGTCAGCGGGTTCCATACGATCACCGAACCCTCCGGGGCATCGACGGCCTCCGACAGCAATGCCAGGGAGTTGTCGCGGGCGGTGCGGCCGATTTCCCAGGCGTCACGCCAGCCGGTCAGCAGATCGAGGTAAACCTGGTCGGATTCGGACCCGGTGATCGCGTCGTGGTGTGCGCCGTAGGCCAGCTGCACCCACGCCTTGGCCAGCGCCGCCTGCGGATACCGGGCGCCGGCCAGCAACCCGGCGAACACCGCAAACCGCTCGGCGTCCAGCACCGTGTTTTCGGCGGCCCGGTTAGCTTGTTTGGTGTCGATGTACGACACGTCCTTGCCGGTGTAGATCGGATTCATGTCGCGCGTCTGCGGCGAGGGAACCGCGCCGCGCTCGGCCAATTCGGCGCGCACCGCCGCGAAGAATTCCCGCGGCAGTCCGCACACGAAACGCGGCCACGTGTAGCGCGCAGCCCAGTCACGGTGGATTTCGGTCACCCACTTGTTCGGCGGGGTGTAGTCGGTGCCGACCGGCAGCAGCACGTTGCGGGTCAGCGCAACCCTCTTGAGCTCGTCGAAAAGGGCATAAGTGGCCTCTTCGGCCTCGGCCAGAAAGACCGCGGAGTCCATCCACCAGCCCGCCGAATAATGCGCCGGCATGTAATGGGTGAGCAATCCGCGGCCCGACGGCGAGATCCACTCGAACTCACTGGAAAACTGCATACGGTCGACCCCGCCCTGGGCCGGGCCCCACTGATGGTGTGGCCCGCGAGCCCACGAACTCGACGTCAGGCCGGCGTCGGCGGCCATCCCGGGGAATTGCGGGTCGTGGCCGAACACGTCGAGCTGCCACGCGGTGGCCGGATCGGCGCCTAGTACATGCCGCTGAAAGCCCATGCCGTGCACCAGGTTTCGGATCGTCGTCTCCGGGCTGGTGAGGTTGGTGTTGGGCTCGTTGTAGGTTCCACCCATCACCTCGACGCGGCCCTCGGCAAGAAACCGGCGCAGGTCGGCGCGGTCCTCGGGGTGGGTGTCCCAGTACGGCTTGAGGTAGTCGACTTCGGCGAGCACGAACTTGTAGTCGGGGTCGCGGCGCGCCAGCTCCAGATGGGCGCGCACCAGTTCGAAGCCGTTGGCCTGCCTGGCCCGCCCCGGCGGATCCTCACGCCACTGGCTGGTGTAGCCGGCCTGGGTGTTCCACCACACCGGGTCGTAATGAAAGTGGCTGACCATATACATCGTCCAGCCGGGCTCGGCCACCGTGAACTCGAAGGCCAGATTCGATGCCTCGGCATGCACTCGTGCGCGCCGCTGCTGACCCGCGACGGGTTGGTCGACGGCAACCGGGACCTCGACCATGATGTCGCCGCTGACGGCGACCGCCTCCCCGCGCAAACCGTCGCCGTCGATGCGGATCGGCGTGGTTTCGGTGCATTCGGCGACGACGACGCGGGCCAGCTGCACCGGCGCGGTCGGCGCGCCGACGAACAGCTCGGTCGACTCCGCCGAGACCACCCGCATGACCGCACCTTACGACGCAGCCGAGACCCCCGTGACGCCTCTGTGCGGATTCGGCTTTTAGGATTCGGCCGTGCCCGCCCTTGCCTCACCAGTGGCCGACGAGCGCAGCGCGCTGCGCGAGTTCCTGGCCTTTCACCAGAGCGCATACCTCGCGGTGTCCTACGGCCTCACCGATGACCAGGCCCGCTCGACGCCGTCGGTCAGCACCTTGTCGATCGGCGGACTGATCAAACACGTCACTGGTATGCAGCGCAGCTGGATGGCGCGGGTGGCCGCCGCGCCCGAAACTCCGCCCAAAGATCCTCGTCCGTTCGAGGAGATCGCCAAGGAGATCGCCGACGGCCACGTGATGCGCCCCGACGAGACGCTGGAGGGGTTGCTGCGCGCCTTGGCAGCGCAGAACGCGGAGTCGCTGCGGCTGGTGGAGACCTCGGACCTCGGCGCACCGGTGCCGGTCCCCCACGACGTCCCCTGGTTTCCCAAGGACCAGCGGGCCTGGTCGGTGCGCTGGGTGATCCTGCATGTGATCAACGAACTGGCCCGGCATGCCGGGCACGCCGACATCATTCGGGAAAGCATCGACGGGGCCACCATGTACGAACTGATCGCTGCCGCGGAGAACTGGGAGCCCCGCCTGTGGGTCAGGCCGTGGCAACCCGCGTAGTGGCCCGTCAGCCCGCACTTTGGACACCCGGCGTGAGGCCGCTGCGAAACTGCGGCCTCAGGCTCGAGCGGTGGCCACAGCAACGGTGAAAACCTGCGCGATTCGGTACCGACCTGCGCGATTTGGCACACTGCACAAATGAGTTCTTCCACCAAACACCGCGACGTGGCCAAGCTTGACCGGGTGCCGTTGCCGGTCGAAGCGGCCCGGGTCGCCGCCACTGGTTGGCAGGTCACCCGCGCCGCTGCGCGGGTGCTCAGCAGGCTGCCGGCGCAAGGGCCGTGGCAGCAGAAGATCATCAAGGAAATCCCTCAGACCTTTGCCGATCTGGGACCTACGTACGTGAAATTCGGGCAAATCATCGCCTCCAGCCCCGGGGCGTTCGGCGAATCATTGTCGCGGGAATTCCGCAGCCTGCTGGACCAGGTGCCGCCGGCCGACACCGACGAGGTACACCGGCTTTTCATCGAGGAACTCGGCGACGAGCCGGCCAAGCTGTTCGCCACCTTCGAAGAAGAGCCGTTCGCCTCCGCGTCGATCGCCCAGGTGCACTACGCGACCCTGAAGAGCGGCGAGGACGTCGTGGTCAAGATCCAACGTCCGGGCATCCGCCGCCGGGTGGCCGCCGACCTGCAGATCCTGAAGCGCTTCGCACAGGCGGTGGAGCTGGCCAAGCTGGGCCGGCGGCTCTCGGCACAAGACGTGGTTGCCGACTTCTCCGACAACCTGGCCGAAGAGCTGGATTTCCGGCTCGAGGCACAGTCGATGGAGGCGTGGGTGTCGCACCTGCACGCCTCCCCGCTGGGCCGCAACATCCGGGTGCCGCAGGTGCACTGGGACTTCACCAGCGAGCGGGTGTTGACGATGGAGAAGGTGCAGGGCATCCGCATCGACAACGTCGCCGCCATCCGCAAGGCCGGGTTTGACGGCACGGAGCTGGTCAAGGCGCTGCTGTTCAGCGTGTTTGAAGGTGGGCTGCGTCACGGGCTGTTCCACGGGGACCTGCACGCGGGCAACCTGTACGTCGACCACCAGGGCCGCATCGTGTTCTTTGACTTCGGGATCATGGGCCGCATCGATCCGCGTACTCGCTGGCTGCTGCGGGAGCTGGTGTACGCCCTGCTGGTCAAGAAGGACCATGCCGCGGCCGGCAAGATCGTCGTGTTGATGGGCGCCGTCGGGACCGTGAAGCCGGAGGCTCAGGCCGCCAAAGACCTGGAAAAGTTCGCCACCCCGCTTACCATGCAATCGCTGGGCGAAATGTCGTATGCCGACATCGGCCGGCAGCTGTCGGCTCTGGCCGACGCCTACGACGTCAAGCTGCCGCGCGAGTTGGTGCTGATCGGCAAGCAGTTCCTGTACGTCGAGCGGTACATGAAGCTGCTGGCGCCGAAGTGGCAGATGATGTCCGACCCGCAGCTCACCGGGTACTTCGCCAACTTCATGGTGGAAGTCAGCCGCGAGCATCAGCCGGATGTAGAGGTCCAGTGAGGTCTAGCGGAGGTCTGGTGGAGGTCCGCAGCGGCACCGCGGTCGCGGGGCAGATGAAGCTGTACTACGAGGACATGGGTGACCCCGACGACCCACCCGTGCTGCTGATCATGGGTCTGGGTGCCCAACTGCTGCTGTGGCGGACCGCCTTCTGCGAAAAGCTGGTCGCCCAGGGGTTGCGCGTCATCCGTTACGACAACCGCGACGTCGGCCTGTCCAGCAGGACCGAGCACGCCGACCCCGCCCAGTCGATGCCCGCGCGGCTGCTGCGCTTCTGGTTCGGCCTGCCCAGCCAGGCCGCATACACCCTGGAGGACATGGCCGACGATGCGGCCGCTCTGCTGGATCACCTGGGCATCGAAACCGCTCACATCGTCGGCGCGTCGATGGGTGGCATGATCGCTCAGATCTTCGCGGCTCGGTTCCCGCAGCGGACCAAGGCCCTGGCGATCATCTTCTCCAGCAACAACCGAGCGTGCCTGCGGCCGCCGGCAATACGGGCCTTGCGGGCCATGCTCAGCGGCCCGCCGCCGGGTTCGCCGCGCGACATGGTGGTCGACAATGTCGTGCGGGTCACCGGGATCACCGGCAGTCGCCGTTACCGCCTGCCCGAGGAACGGATCCGCGCCGACGCGGCCGAGAACTACGACCGCAGCTTCGACCCGTTGGGCGTGAGCCGGCAGTTCAACGCGGTCCTGGGCAGTGGCAGCCTGCGCCACTACAACCGTCGCATCGCGGCGCCGACCGTGGTGATCCACGGCCGGAAGGACATAATGGTGCGGCCTTCTAATGGCCGCGCGGTCGCCCGCGCGATCGATGACGCTCGACTGGTGTTGTTCGACGGAATGGGCCATGATCTGCCCGAGCCGCTCTGGGATGGGCTGATCAGTGTGCTGATCAGCAACTTTGCCAGGGCCGGCTAAGGCTTGAACGAAGGTTGTAACGAGTTGTAGCGGGGGTTGTAGGGTTGCACAAGGAGGTTGTCTCAATTGGCCGAGTTGACACCGTATTACGAAGACTCGCAAGCGGCGTACGACATTTCGGACGACTTTTTCGGGCTTTTCCTTGACCCGACGTGGGTCTACACGTGTGCGTACTTCGAGCGCGACGACATGACGCTCGAAGAGGCGCAGCTGGCCAAGCTCGACCTGGCATTGGACAAGCTCAACCTCGAGCCCGGCATGACACTGCTCGACGTCGGGTGCGGCTGGGGCGGCGCGCTGGTGCGGGCCGTCGAGAAGTATGACGTCAACGTCATCGGCCTGACCCTGAGCAAGAACCACTGTCAACGCAGCCGGGACCGGCTGGCCGCCATTTCCACCCAGCGCCGCGCCGAAGCACGCCTGCAGGGCTGGGAAGAGTTCGACGAGAAGGTGGACCGGATCGTCTCCTTCGAGGCGTTCGACGCCTTTCACAAGGAGCGCTACGGCGCCTTCTTCCAACGCGCATACGAGCTCCTGCCCCGCGACGGACGGATGTTGCTGCACAGTCTGTTCACCTATGACCGCAGGTGGCTGCACGAGCAGGGCATCGCGCTCACGATGAGCGACATCCGATTTCTGAAGTTCCTGCGCGAGTCGATCTTCCCGGGCGGCGAACTGCCCTCCGAACCCGACATTGTCGACAACGCGAAGGCCACGGGTTTCTCCGTCGAAGAGATCCAGTTGATGCAACAGCATTACGCCCGGACCTTGGACATGTGGGCCGCCAACTTGGCGGGCGCGCGCGAGCGTGCCATCGAGATCCAGTCCGAAGCGGTCTACGACAACTTCATGCACTACCTGACGGGCTGCGCCGAGCGGTTTCGCCGCGGGCTGATCAACGTGGCCCAATTCACCTTGGTGAAATAGTTCGCACCAGCCCTGAACTGGGCAGATTCGGTCGTGATTTAGTGCTGCGGTGCTGCATCGGATAACATTCCCCGAGCACTTGGGGGAGCGTTTCGGTGCGTCTTGGGGCGAGCACCGTAGGGCCGATCCTGGCCCGGAAAGGCATTCATAGGTCATGGCTGAACAACTGACGCCGCATTTCGACGACGTGCAGGCGCACTACGATTTGTCCGACGACTTCTTCCGGCTTTTCCTGGACCCGACCCAGACCTACAGCTGCGCATACTTCGAGCGCGACGACATGACGCTGGAAGAGGCCCAGCTCGCCAAGATCGACCTGGCGCTGGGCAAGCTGGGCCTGCAGCCGGGCATGACGCTGCTCGACATCGGCTGCGGTTGGGGCGCCACCATGCGCCGCGCCATCGAAAAGTATGACGTGAACGTCATCGGCCTGACCTTGTCGAAAAACCAGGCCACCCACGTCCAGAAGACCTTCGACGAGCTCGACACCCCGCGCAGCCGGACGGTGTTGCTCAAGGGCTGGGAGCAGTTCGACCAGCCCGTCGACCGCATCGTGTCCATCGGCGCCTTCGAGCACTTCGGCCACGACCGCTACGACGACTTCTTCGCTATGGCACACCGGGTCCTGCCCGCCGACGGAGTGATGCTGCTGCACACCATCACCGGCTTGACCGGACCGCAGATCGTCGAGCGCGGCATGCCGATGACCTTTGAGATGGCCCGTTTCATCAAATTCATCGTCACCGAGATCTTCCCGGGCGGCAGGTTGCCGTCAATCGAGAAAGTCGAGGAGCACGCCGGCAAGGGCGGATTCACGCTGACTCGACGGCAGTCACTGCAGCCGCACTACGCGCGGACCCTGGACCTTTGGGCGGAGGCGCTGGAGGCGCACCAGGACGAGGCCATCGCCGTCCAGTCCGAAGAGGTCTACGAGCGCTACATGAAGTACCTGACCGGCTGCGCCAACGCGTTCCGCATCGGCTACATCGACGTCAACCAGTTCACCCTGGAGAAGTAGTGACTGCGACCATCGCAGGTCCCGGTCTGGAAAAACCGGCCTCTCAGCGACTTTCAATGCGATGGTTGCGCCCTACCCGGTGTAGGGTGCCGTGGATGATCACCCTGTGAAGGTGCTCATCTGTTCTTGGAGGACATATGGCTGGTAAGACAGCAGGTGACGCGAGCACCCGATCTAACCTGGACGACGTCCAGGCGCATTACGACATATCCAACGAGTTTTTCGCCCTGTTCGTCGATCCCACCCGCACTTACAGCTGCGCGTACTTCGAACGCGACGACATGACCCTGCACGAAGCGCAGCTCGCCAAGATCGACCTGACGCTGGACAAGCTGGGACTGCAGCCGGGGATGACGCTGCTCGACATCGGTTGCGGCTGGGGCTCGGTGCTCAAGCGCGCGGTCGAGAAGTACGACGTCAACGTCGTAGGGCTGACCCTGTCGAAGAACCAGCACGCCTACTGCCAACAGGTGCTCGACGAGGTCGACAGCAGCCGCTCGCGTCGAGTGCTGCTGCAGGACTGGGCCGAGTTCACCGAACCAGTGGACCGCATCGTCGTCATCGAAGCGCTGGAGCACTTCGGCTTCCACCGCTATGACGACTTCTTCAAATTCGCCTACCACGCCATGCCCGGCGACGGCGTGATGCTGTTGCACTCGATCACCGGGCTGCACGTCAAGCAGGTCATGGAACGCGGCATACCGTTGACCATGGAGATGGCCAAGTTCATCAGGTTCATCGTGACCGACATCTTCCCGGGCGGCCGGCTGCCGCTGATCGAGACCGTCGAGGAACACGCGGCCAAAGTCGGTTTCACGGTGACCCGTCGTCAGTCACTGCAGCTGGACTTTGCCCGGACGTTGGATTTTTGGGCGGAGGCGTTGGAGGCGCGAAAAGACGAGGCGATCGCGATCCAGTCCGAGGAGGTCTACGACCGATACATGAAGTACCTGACCGGCTGCGCCAAGGCGTTCCGGATGGGTTACATCGACTGCAATCAGTTCACACTGGCCAAGTAGACTCTTGTGCCACAGACGGGCTATGGATGCACAAGGCTCGCGTCTCTTTAGGTAACGCCTCGAGGATTCGTAGGGCGGCGGCACAGGTCACACCGAGGCTTCACGTGCGTTCGGACGAACACTATTCAGGAGAACAGGACGACAATGGCTGAAAAGGCGCCGACACAGACGAAGACCCGGACGCGCTCGGAAGACATCCAGGCGCACTACGACGTCTCCGACGACTTCTTCGCCCTGTTCCAAGACCCGACCCGGACCTATAGTTGCGCCTACTTCGAGCGCGACGACATGACGCTCGAAGAAGCCCAGTACGCCAAGATCGATCTCAATCTGGACAAGCTGGACCTCAGGCCGGGTATGACGCTGCTCGACATCGGCTGCGGCTGGGGTACCACGATGCGGCGCGCCGTGGAGCGCTTCGACGTCAACGTCATCGGCCTGACCCTGTCCAAGAACCAGCACGCCCGCTGTGAGCAGGTACTGGCCGCCCTGGACACCAACCGCTCACGTCAGGTGCGGCTACAAGGCTGGGAAGACTTCACCGAGCCCGTCGACCGCATCGTCTCCATCGAGGCCTTCGAGCACTTCGGACACGAGAATTACGATGACTTTTTCAAACGGTGTTTCGATATCATGCCCGACGACGGGCGGATGACCGTGCAGAGCAGCGTCGGCTATCACCCGTTCGACATGGCCGCCCGCGGCAAGAAGCTGAGCTTCGAGACAGCGCGCTTCATCAAGTTCATCATCACCGAGATCTTTCCCGGCGGTCGGCTGCCGTCGACCGGGATGATGGTCGAACACGGCGAGAAGGCGGGTTTCACCGTCCCCGAACCCCTTTCGCTGCGCCCGCACTACATCAAGACGTTGCGGATCTGGGGAGACACGCTGGAGTCGAATCGGGAGAAGGCCATCGAGGTCACCTCCGAAGAGGTGTACAACCGGTACATGAAGTACCTGCGCGGTTGCGAGCACTACTTCACCGACGAGATGCTCGACTGCAGCCTGGTCACCTACCTCAAGCCGGGCGCCGTCGCCGCCTAGTTGGTGTCGGATTGGGGCTGCACGGTTCGTCTAACAGGTAGAGAGTGGAGCACAGGGCTTCGCTCACTGCCGGATGAGGTGACCACGATGCAGTACTTCGCCCTCTTGATCAACCAAGAGCGCGACCGCACGCCCGACGAGCGAGCCGCCGAAATGACGGCCTATGAGGCCTTTCACGCCGAGGTGGCTTCGGCGATCCGCGGCGGCGACGCGCTGCTCCCGGCGGCGACCGCCGTGCGCATCGCCGGCGGGCCCGACGCGCCGGTTGCCACCGACGGCCCATTCGCCGAGAACCCGGAAGTGGCTGGGCGGCTACTATGTGTTCGAAGCCGAAAACCTTGATGAAGCACTGGGTTTCGCGCGCGGCATTCCCGCCGCCAAGCACGGCGCGGTGGAGGTCTGGCCGATGTTTGGGACCTTCGAACCGACCCGGCGGGCAGGCTGCCAGTGGCTGGCACTGCTGCTAGAACCGCCTTCGGACGCGGTCGCGCCAGCCACCCCCGAGTGACAGGCGTTGGCCGCACCGCATCAGGAGTTCATGGCCGCGGCCGGCGATCACATCACCGGCGGCGCCGCCCTGCATGAACCGTCGACCGCGACGACGGTTCGAATGCGTGACGGCGAGGTCGTCATCACCGACGGACCCTATGCCGAGGCTAGCGAAGTGGCCAACGGCTTCTACGTGCTCAGCGCAGCCGACCACGACGAGGCCGTCAAGCTCGCGTCGATGATCCCCGCTTCCGCCGTGCAGCTACGTCAGCAGGCCCGCGTATCCGGGCTCTAGCGATCTACCGATGGTCAACCTGGACGGCGTCTTACGTCGTGAATGGGGTCCGGCCGTCGCCGCGATCGCCTGGTGGTCGGGCGACCTCAGCATTGCCGAAGACGCCGCCCAGGAGGCCTGCGCGGAAGCGCTGCGCGCCTGGCCGCATGATGGGCTACCCGATCGTCCCGGGGCGTGGCTGATAACAGTCGCCCGTAACCGGGCGACTGTTATCAGCTGCGGCGCGAATCTGCGCGTCTTGGAAAGGAATTGGCGGCCGTGATCGACGAGATTCGGGCGCGTACCGAACACAGCGAACCACATCCGGTCCGCGACGACGAGTTGCGGATGATGTTCACCTGCGCCCACCCGGCATCGGACCGGCAGTCGCAGCTGGCGCTCACACTGCGGTTGGTGTCCGGGCTGACCGTCGCCGAGATCGCCCGCGCGCTACTGCAGACCGAAACCGCGGTCGGTCAGCGAATCACCCGCGCCAAGAACAAGATTCGCCGGGCCAATATTCCGCTGCGGGTGCCGCCCGCAAAGCTGCTGCCCGAGCGGACTCCGCATGTGCTCGCCTGCATCTACTCGTGTTCACCGAGGGCTATTGGTCCACGGCAGGTCCGTCGGCGATCCGTGACGAATTGTGCGACGAGGGAATCCGGTTGACCGAGGAGCTGTGCGCGCTGATGCCCAACGAACTGGACGCACCTGCGCTGGCAGCCCTTGTGCTGCTGCATGATTCACGACGAGCGACCCGGATGGACGAATCCGGGGCGCTGGTGCCGCTGGAGGAGCAGGACCGTCAGCGCTGGGACCGCGGTCGCATCGCCCGCGGACTTGACCGGCTTCGACAGGCCCGTGGATCGACCGGACCGTACCTGCCGCAGGCGGTCATCGCCGCATTGCACGCAACGGCACCGTCGTGGGAGCAGACGGACTGGACGACCATCTGCGCGGCCTATGACCGGCTGGTGCAGCTGACCAACTCACCGGTGATACTGGCAACCCCGCGCTGGCGGTTGGTTTCCGCGACGGGCCCGGTGCCGGTTTGGCGGCGCTGGAGCAGGTGGCCCACGATCCGCGTCTGGCCCGTTCGAACCTGGTCGCCTCGGTGCGTGCCGATCTGCTGCGCCGCGCCGGACGCCGAACCGAAGCCGTCGACTGGTACCGAAAGGCGTTGGACGCCAACGGTTCCGAGCCGGGCCGGGCATTTCTGCGGCGCCGCATCGCCGAATGCGGCGGCCGTTCCTGCCGAGCAGACGCAAAAGCACCCGACACGCCGGAGAAATAGGGCCTTTTGCGTCTGCTCGTGCAGGAAAATCAGGCCTCCGCGAAGTTGCGGGTGATGGACGGGTCGACCGGAATGCCGGGGCCCGTCGTCGTCGACACAGTGATCTTCTTCAGGTAGCGGCCCTTCGATGCCGACGGCTTGAGTCGCAGCACCTCGTCGAGGGCGGCGCCGTAGTTCTCGGCCAGCAGCTTCTCGTCGAACGACGCCTTGCCGATGACGAAGTGCAGGTTGGCCTGCTTGTCCACCCGGAAATTGATCTTGCCGCCCTTGATGTCGGCGACGGCCTTGGCGACATCGGGAGTGACGGTGCCGGTCTTGGGGTTGGGCATCAGCCCGCGCGGACCGAGCACCCGAGCGATGCGGCCGACCTTGGCCATCTGGTCAGGCGTCGCAATCGCGGCATCGAAGTCCAAAAAGCCGCCCTGGATCTTCTCGATCAAGTCGTCACTGCCGACGATATCGGCTCCCGCGGCGACGGCAGCATCGGCCTTGTCCCCTACCGCGAACACGGCGACCCGGGCGGTCTTGCCGGTGCCGTGCGGCAGGTTGACGGTGCCGCGGACCATCTGGTCGGCCTTGCGCGGGTCGACCCCGAGGCGGATCGCCACCTCGACGGTCGCATCCTGTTTAGTCGACGACGTCTCTTTGGCCAGCTTGGCCGCCTCCAGCGGCGTGTAAAGCTTGCTGCGATCCAGCTTCTCGGCGGCGGCGCGGTATGCCTTGCTGGTCTTGCTCATATTCGATATCCAATCTGGTGTTGGGTCGTGGTTTCCAAAACGGGCCGAAGCGAGCCCTCCCACGCGGGTTTGATCCCGGCTTATGCAGATCTATGCCGAACTACTCAACGGTGATGCCCATCGACCGGGCGGTGCCGGCGATGATCTTGGCCGCAGCGTCGATGTCGTTGGCGTTGAGATCGGTCTTCTTGGTCTCGGCGATCTCGCGGACCTGGTCCCAGCTGACCTTGGCAACCTTGGTCTTGTGCGGCTCGGCTGAACCCTTGGCCACGCCTGCGGCCTTGAGCAGCAGCTTGGCGGCGGGTGGGGTCTTCAGCGCAAAGGTGAAGCTGCGGTCCTCGTAGACCGTGATCTCCACGGGGATGACCTGACCGCGCTGGCTCTCCGTTGCCGCGTTGTACGCCTTGCAGAACTCCATGATGTTGACGCCGTGCTGACCGAGCGCGGGACCAACCGGCGGCGCAGGGTTGGCCTGTCCCGCCACGATTTGCAGCTTGATCAGCCCGGCGACCTTCTTCTTCTTCGGGGGCATGACGACTCGATTGTTCCTTCCTGGTTAATGCGCTGAGCTTGACTGCCCGGCTCTCGGCCGGGGTGGGCCGGCTAGATCTTGGAAACCTGGCTGAACGTCAGTTCCACCGGTGTCTCCCGGCCGAAGATCGAGACCAGCACCTTGAGCTTCTGCTGTTCGGCATTGACCTCGCTGATCGTGGCCGGCAACGTGGCGAACGGCCCGTCCATGACGGTGACCGACTCGCCCACCTCGTAGTCCACCTCGACAATCGGGCGTTCCAGCCCGCCGGCTTCGGCGACGGCGGCGGCGCTGGCCGCACCCTTGGCGGCCTTCTTCGCCGCTCCCCGCGGCAGCAGAAACTTCACCACATCGTCGAGCGACAGCGCCGATGGGCGCGAGGTGGCCCCGACGAACCCGGTGACGCCGGGCGTGTTGCGCACCGCTGCCCAGGAGTCGTCGGTCAGGTCCATACGCACCAGGATGTAGCCGGGCAGCACCTTGCGGTTGACCTGCTTGCGCTGGCCGTTTTTGATCTCGGTGACCTCTTCGGTAGGCACCTCCACTTGGAAGATGTAGTCGCCGACATCCAGGTTCTGCACCCGGGTTTCCAGGTTGGCTTTGACCTTGTTCTCATAACCCGCGTAGGAGTGGATGACGTACCAGTCGCCAGGTTTGCTGCGCAGTTCCGCCTTGAGCGCAGCAGCCGGGTCGACCTCTTCAGCGGGGGCTGCTTCCTCCTGGGCGATGGTGGCCTCTTGCAGGTCCACCGCCTCACCCGCGGACGTGTCACCGTCGAAGGTAGTCACGGTTTTCGGTCCTCTCTATCACTGTCACGCCTCAGCCGAACACCAGCATCACGAGTTTGCCCAGGCCGAAATCAGCGCCGAAAACGAGCGCCACCATGAAGGCAAGAAATACCAGCACCACTGACGTGTAGGTGATCATCTGCTTCCGGTTCGGCCAGATCACCTTCCGAATCTCGGCCACAACCTGCTTCAAGTAGTTGTAGACGAAGATGACCGGGTTGGTCGTGCGTATGCCCGGCTTGCCGGCCTTCGCGGGCTTCTTGGCCTTACCAGACTTCTCGGCCGACTTCTTGGCCGACTTGGACGTGTCTTTCTTGACTGAGCCCTTCTTCGAGACTTCCGTCTCGGTCGAGGACGCATGGTCGGCGGCGTCTTCGTCGGCCTCTACCGCACGCTGCCGAGACCGCTTGCCGGTGGGTCGCTGCGGCCGCGCCGCGGATTTCGTCACCACGGCCGTGCGACTACCGCTAGCGCGGCTGTCCTCGGTTGCGCCGCCGTCGCTTGCGGCGCCGTCGGCGGCGTCGCGCTCGTCGCTCACCGCGTGCTCCTTTGTTCGCTAACTATCCCGCCAGCCGTACCGCTCTGTCTGGGAATCCTCCCAGTGTCCAGCATGGCATGTCTTCGTCTTCAGCAGGGGCGACAGGACTTGAACCTGCAACCTGCGGTTTTGGAGACCGCTGCTCTGCCAGTTGAGCTACGCCCCTTCGCGGTTGGCAGGCCAACCTCCTCATGCCGGGGCTTTACATGACACGCGCGCACCCCGGTCGGTGGTCACGAACCGAAGTGAGACAATTCGTCCGTCTCGCTCCCGTCGCCGGCTTCGCTCGACCGACTCACGGAAAAATGCGCTAATGTTGGGAAAACCCCGGGGTCCGAGTGTACTAGAGTCTAACCGGGCGCCGGTGCCAGATACTAATTACCCGGTCCTGACGACCTGCCCTGACTCCTTATCCCATTTGAGTTTGGCGGAGCCGTCGCCCTGCTGGCCCATCAACGTGGTGTAGGCCTCCAGCACCAGCTCGCCGTTGTCGTTGTGGCAGGTGTTCTTCGTGACGACGATGTCGGCGCCGAAACGCTCGTCCACGGAGTGGATGTCCATGCGGGCCCACAGCTTATCCCCGGCGAGCACGGGTTTGTAGAACACGAACCGCTGGTCGACCTGGACGATCTGCATGGTCTCCATGCCGATGTCGACGCTTCGGAAAAAGTCCAGCTGGACCAGCTTGGCCAGGATTGACACGAACGTGATTGGAGCCACGATCGCGTCGTAGCCCAGTTCGGCTGCCGCGTCCTCTTCGAAATAGGCCGGGTGGTCGCACTTGATGGCTTGGGCAAACTGGCGGAGTTGCTCGCGGCCCACGATGAAGTAGTCGGGATACCGCCAGATCATCCCGCGAATGTCGGTCTTGAGCGCCATGGGCTATGCGGGTTCCTAAGCCAGCTTCGCCGACGCGACGGCCCGACCGAAGATCTTCTTGCCGCCGGTGGTGGCAGTCAGCGCGATCGTGACCGACTTGCTGTCCGGATCTACCGACTTCACCCGGCCGCTGAACACGAGCTCAGCACCCTTGCCGTCGTTGGGCACCGGTACCACCGCAGTGAACCGCACGTTGTACTCGGTGATCGCACCCGGATCCCCGACCCACGACGTGACGTAACCACCGCCAATGCCCATGGTCAGCATGCCGTGGGCGATCGCGGTGTCCAGCCCGACGACCTTGGCGATCTCGTCGTCCCAGTGAATAGGGTTCAAGTCACCCGACACGCCGGCGTAGTTCACCAGATCCTGGCGGGTCAGCGGATAGGTCCGCTCGGGAAGCTGGTCTCCGACCTTGACCGAACTGAACTCACGCAGCGCCATCTGAAAATCCCACTTCCCCGTCCTCGCCGGCACGACCCGCAAGGGTCGTGTAGGTCTCCTGCACAATGTCACCGTCTTCGTTGGTGATGATGTTCTTGGTCACGATGATCTGGGTGCCGTGCGCCTCACGCATCGAATCCACATACACGTCGCAGTAGAGCTTGTCACCGGCAACGATCGGCTTGGCGAACTTCAGCACCTGGTCGACCTGGACAACCTGCGCGTCCTGGACGGCGATGTTCGCGTGTTTGAAAAACGCCGACTGCGCCTTGTAGCCGAACACACAGATGAACGTCAACGGGGCCAACAACCCGTCATAGCCGAGTTCCGCGGAGGCCTTCTCGTCGAAAAAGAAGGCGTCGTCGTTTTGCACGGCCTGCGCGTGTTCGCGGATTTTCTCGCGCTCCACCTCGTAATGGTCGGGGTAGCGATAATGCATCCCGACAATGTCGGTTGTCAGTGGCACGGCTATCGAATCTACCGAATCAGTTTGCGTCCCGTATGTGGTCACCGCGTCTCGCGGTGCGCTTGGTGCTTGCCGCAGTTCGGGCAGAACTTCTTGAGCTCCAGGCGGTCGGGGTCGTTGCGGCGATTCTTCTTGGTGATGTAGTTGCGGTGCTTGCACACCTCGCATGCCAAAGTGACCTTCGGCCGCACGTCGGTACTGGAAGCCATGGCGGTTCTCTCTCGAATCTGATGTCAAACGTCTCGATGTTGTGTTGTAGCGATGGCCGGACTCGAACCGGCGACCTAACGATTATGAGTCGTTCGCTCTAACCGACTGAGCTACATCGCCTCTGGGCGGCCCTTGGTCGGGGCTGCCCGCCTGCTCGGCGTCCGCCGAGCCCCCTAACGGAATCGAACCGTTGACCTTTTCCTTACCATGGAAACGCTCTACCGACTGAGCTAAGGGGGCCGCTCACCCGTAACGGCCAGTCGTGCCCCGGGCAAAAAGAGGGTACAGCCTGGCGCACGGCGTCACCAAACCACGGGTCCGACGTGCCGCGCAACTAGCGGGCTGAAGCGGTGCGGTGAAGTGGTGAAGACGGGAGCCATGACGGCAGTGCGGATCAGCCGCCGCGGTTGCCCCGATGTGGGTCCAGCACACTGAGATCGCTGAACTCGTCGTATTCCTCCTCGCCAGCCTCCCCACTACCGGCCTCGGCGAGAAGGGTCCGCAGGGCGAGATGGACCGCTTCGCGCGCATCGGCCAGACCGTACCGACGGATCGCTTCCTGGACTAGATCGTCGTCGATCTCGATCTCGACCTTCTTCCGCATGCGCCAACAATACCCACCGGTTTGGCCGCCGTAATCACCTCAGGTCCGCATTTCGTATCCAGGTCATGGGGCGGCCGGCGTTGGGCTGATCGCGGCCTGATCAGCACCTGATCGGGTGGCACGCACCGACTGAGCGTCCGAGGATCCGATTGGACCGAGCTTGGATCAGTCATAGTCTGGTGGCGTGTCAGATTCGGATCGGCTGTACTTCCGGCAACTGCTCTCCGGTCGCGATTTCGCCGCCGGCGACATGATCGCCGCGCAAATGCGCAACTTCGCCTACCTGATCGGCGACCGCCAGACCGGCGACTGCGTGGTGGTGGACCCCGCGTACGCCGCCGGCGACCTCGTCGAGACGCTGGAAGCCGACGACATGCACCTGTCGGGGGTGTTGGTGACGCACCACCACCCGGACCATGTCGGCGGCTCGATGATGGGCTTCGAGCTCAAGGGGTTGGCCGAATTGCTGGAGCGGGCCAGCGTGCCGGTGCACGTGAACACCCATGAGGCATTGTGGGTTTCCCGGGTGACCGGAATTCCGATGAGTGACCTGACCACCCACGAACACCGCGACAAGGTCGCCGTCGGAGACATCGAGATCGAGTTGCTGCACACTCCGGGCCATACCCCGGGCAGTCAATGTTTCCTGCTCGATGGCCGGCTGGTGGCCGGTGACACGCTGTTCCTGGAGGGCTGCGGGCGCACCGACTTTCCCGGTGGGGATTCCGATGAGATCTACCGCAGCCTGCAACAGCTCGCCGCGCTTCCCGGCGATCCGACGGTATTTCCGGGGCACTGGTATTCGGCCGCACGCAGTGCCTCGCTCTCGGAGGTCAAGCGGTCGAACTATGTCTATCGCGCCGCCGACCTCGGTCAGTGGCGCATGTTGATGGGCGGCTGAGCAGCGGCGGACCCGGGTTGATCCCCGCCGGGTGCCCGCCGCCGCGATGCCAGGACCAAACCGAGGATCATGCTTACGCAATTTCGCTGCCGGATCGATGTGATGGTATAAGCGGATGGTGGATTCCATGGGGTGGGTCCAGAGCAGCTGGCATGGGGTCACCGACGTCGAGTCCGGCACCTGGTTCGCGGTGGCCGCGTGGGCCGCGCTGGCGCTCGGCGTTATCGCGCTGATCGTGATGAACTATCAGATTCGGCGAAATCGTGAACTGACGTTCGAGCAAACACGACCATATGTGTCGATGCTGATGGAGCCCCACGTTGCGGACTGGCACGTGATTGAACTCGTGGTCCGGAACTTCGGTCGCACCGCGGCCTACAACGTTCGGTTTTCGTTTCCCAATCCGCCGACCGTGGCCGAATATGAAAACGCCTCGGACGGTTACGCCGATGTCGTCGAATTGCAGCTGCCCCGGGAATTGCCGACGCTGGCGCCCGGTCAGGAATGGCGGATGGTGTGGGATTCGGCGCTCGACCGCGCCGAAATCGGCCATGGCGTCGAATCCCGTTTCGAGGGCATCGTGACCTACTACGACCGCCCCGAGCAGCCGCACGGGTGGCGGTTCTGGCGGCGCGGGCGGCGTCCTCTGGAGACGCAGGTGGTGCTGGACTGGGACGCTCTGCCGCCAGTTCAGCGGATCGAGCTGATGACGACCCACGATTTGGCGAAACGGGAAAAGCAGAAGCTGGAACTGTTACGCAGCCTGCTGACGTATTTCCACTATGCCAGCAAGGAAACGCGCCCCGACGTGTTTCGCAGCGAGATCGACCGGATCAACCGCGCCGTCCAGGAAACCCAGGACCGATGGCGAACCCGCCAACTCGACGAGCCCACCGACGTCAGCCTGCGCTGGGGTGACGCGGAAAGCGAGTTGGGCAAGCATCGCAGTCAGCGGGTCTGAGGGCGCGCTTGCGGACCGGGCAAGCGGCGCACGGCCATGGCGATCTGATTCAATCGACTTCCCTACCAAAGGAGTAACCATGAGCGGCCCGGTCACCT
This sequence comes from Mycobacterium attenuatum, assembly GCF_900566085.1. Classification (GTDB taxonomy): domain Bacteria; phylum Actinomycetota; class Actinomycetes; order Mycobacteriales; family Mycobacteriaceae; genus Mycobacterium; species Mycobacterium attenuatum. The sequence goes on along the minus strand of NZ_UPHT01000030.1, from coordinate 14,588 downwards.
ATACCCATGACGAAACCATCGCGGTGATCCGGATGGACGACGGCAAGGTCAACGTGATCGGCCCGGACATGCAGCGGGCACTCAACGAAGCAATAGACCAAGCCGACCGGGACAACGCCGGGGCGCTGGTCATCGCCGGCAATCACCGGGTGTTCAGCGGCGGCTTCGACCTCAAGGTCCTGACTTCCGGCGAGGTGCAGCCAGCAATCGACATGCTGCGCGGCGGGTTCGAGTTGGCCTACCGGCTGCTGTCCTATCCCAAGCCGGTGGTGATGGCCTGCACCGGTCATGCGATCGCGATGGGCGCGTTCCTGTTGTCCTCCGGCGACCACCGAATTGCCGCGCACGCGTACAACATTCAGGCCAATGAAGTCGCGATCGGCATGACCATTCCGTACGCCGCCCTGGAAATCCTGAAGCTGCGGCTGACTCCGTCGGCATACCAGCAAGCCGCCGGGCTGGCCAAGACATTCTTCGGCGAAACCGCGCTGGCGGCCGGCTTTATCGACGAGATCGCGTTGCCCGAAGTGGTGCTCAGCCGCGCCGAGGAAGCCGCGCATGAATTCGCCGGTCTCAATCAGCAAGCCCACGCCGCAACCAAATTGCGCGCCCGCGCCGACGCCCTGAAAGCCATGCGCGCCGCGATTGACGGAATAGAAGCCGAATTCGGCGTGTAACGGCGGTAAAGGCCGTCAACGGCCGTCAACGGCCGAAAAAGCCCGGCGTTTCGAATTTTCACCGCCGGGTAACTATTCGGAATGGTTACGCCGGACCGGATCGCCCAGCCATGGGGAACCAGGACCCCCTACGCAGCAGGCCAGGACTGGCCGCAGCGCATCGACCAGTTTCTCGCCGATGGGTTGAGCCCGGAGGCGGTGGACCGCTGGGTGCAGTCAGCGGCGGTGCTGCACTCCAACGGCGACGGTCTGGACATCGCCGTCAAGGACGGGCGCATCGTCGGCGTCCGGGGGCGTGCCGTCGACCGGGTGAACCACGGCCGGCTCGATCCCAAAGACCTGTTCGGCTGGCAGGCCAACGCATCGCCAGATCGCCTCACCACACCGCTGATCCGCCGTGACGGGCAGTTGCGGCCGTGTGACTGGGACACCGCCATGAACGCGATCGTGCGGCGTAGCCGCGAGCTGCTGGACAGCCACGGTCCCAGCGCCGTCGGTTTCTATACCTCCGGGCAACTGTTCCTCGAGGAGTACTACACCCAGGCCGTCATCGCGCATGGTGCGATCGGCACCAACCACGTCGACGGCAACACCCGGCTGTGCACCGCGACGGCCGCCGAGGCGTTGAAGGAGTCGTTCGGCTGCGACGGCCAGCCCGGTTCCTACACCGATGTCGACCACGCGGATGTCATTGCGCTGTACGGGCACAACGTGGCCGAGACGCAGACTGTGCTGTGGGCGCGGATGCTCGACCGGCTGGCCGGCGACACGCCGCCCGCCATCGTGTGCGTCGACCCCCGGCGCACCCCCGTGGCCCGGGAGGCCACGGTTCACCTGGCGCCGCTGCCAGGGACGAATGTGGCGCTGATGAACGGGCTGTTGCACGAAATCATCGAGCACGGCTGGCTCGACCGCGACTATATTGACGCACACACGGTCGGTTTCGAGGAGTTGCGCAGTCGGGTGGCGGAGTTCCCGCCGCAGCACACCGCCGAGATCTGCGGAGTCGAAGCCGACGACATCCGCCGCGCGGCAAGGCTTCTCGGCACGGCAGAGCGGCTGCTGTCCACGGTGTTGCAGGGCTTCTACCAGTCCCATCAAGCCACCGCGGCAGCGGTGCAGGTCAACAACATTCACTTGGTGCGCGGCATGCTGGGCAAGCCGGGTTGCGGAATCTTACAGATGAACGGGCAACCGACGGCCGAGAACACCCGCGAGTGCGGCGCCGACGGGGACTTGCCCGGCTTCCGCAACTGGTCCAACGACGACCACATTGCCGACTTGGCGCGGGTATGGAACCTTGAGCCACAACAGATCCCGCACTATGCACCGCCCACGCACGCGATGCAGATGTTTCGCTTCGCCGAAGAAGGCACGCTTCGGATGCTGTGGGTGACCGCCACCAATCCGGCGGTGTCGCTGCCGGAGCTCTCCCGGATCCGCGATATCTTGGCCCAGAAGCGCCTGTTCCTGGTCGTCGAAGACATCTTCATGACGGAGACGGCCGAGCTGGCCGACGTGGTGTTGCCCGCCGCGGCATGGGGCGAGAAGACGGGAACATTCACCAATACCGACCGCACCGTGCACTTGTCCGAAAAGGCGGTCGAGCCACCAGGTTCCGCGCGCAGCGACCTGGACATCTTTCTCGACTATGCGCGGCGCATGGACTTTCGCGACAAGGACGGCCAACCGCTGTTGTGGTGGAACGATCCCGAATCGGCGTTCGAGGCATGGAAGAAATGCAGCGCCGGGCGGCCCTGCGACTACACCGGCCTGAGCTACGACAAGCTGCGCGGCGGCAGTGGCATCCAATGGCCCTGTAACACAGAGCATCCCGATGGCACCGAACGGCTGTATACGGACGGCGAATTCTGGGCCATGCCCGACTACTGCGAGGCCTACGGCAAAGACCTGATCACCGGCGCTCCGCTCGAGCCCACCGAATACCGCGCAATGAACGCCTACGGCAAAGCGATTATCAAAGCGGCCGAATATGTTTCGCCGCACGAGCCGACCACTGCCGACTTCCCATTCGCATTGATCACCGGACGCACCCTGTACCATTTCCACACTCGAACCAAAACGGCTCGGGCACAACAACTTCAAAATGCTGCACCCGAAGTGTGGGTGGAAGTCTCACAGCGCGACGCAGCCCGCTCGGGCATCGCCGAGGGCGATATCGTCGAGGTGAGCACCCCGCGCGGCGGCATCCGCTGCGCCGCGCGGATCAGTGGCATCCGCGACGGCGTGTTGTTCGTGCCGTTCCATTACGGCTACTGGGACGCCGGGAGCGACCATGACCATCAGCGGGCCGCCAACGAGCTCACCCTGACCGATTGGGATCCGGTATCCAAACAACCGATCTACAAGACGGCGGCCTCAAGACTGCGGCGACTGCGCGCCGGAACCGGTGGTGCCGCATATGCGCCGACCACGGCGGCGTCGGCACCGGTCGACGGCACGGTGCCCGATACGGTGGGCGGAGCAGCGGCCCGCGCAGCCGAGGCCCTGGTCAGTGGAGGTGCGTCGTGAAGCTCAAGCTCGCCATTCGCGAATTGCACCGCTCGGAACGCAAACTCGCCCACCGACTCAACGTGATGGCCGCCCGCCACCGCAGCGACCAGGACATCTATCACCTGGCGCACGACCAGGCCGGCTGGTCGCGGCATCACCTCGAAGAGCTGGCCAGCCACGGCCGCCACTACGGGTTGCGCCTGTCCGCCGATCCACGCACCCGCGCGCTGACCGGCTTCGTGCAGACGCGGATGAGCGCCATGCTGCGCCACCGCCCGCAACCGGCCCTGTTGCTACTGGCCGATCTGCGCCGAATACACCGGATCGCCGCCGGGGCATCCCTGGACTGGGAGCTGCTGGGTCAGGCCGCGCAGGCCGCCAAGGATCTGGAGTTACTGGACCTGACGGCGCGCTGCCATCCGGAGACCCTGCGCCAGATGCGCTGGGCCAATGCGATGCTCAAGGAGCTTTCACCACAGGTGCTCACCAGCTGAGCTGGTCAGGGTGACCGGTCGGTAGAAGAACGGAATCGACATCGACGCCCGTACCGCGTCAGCTAGTCCCACGGCAATCGGACCTGCTGCACGGTCGTCACGTCGGTCGCGTTGACCACCACCTTAGCGCCGCTCTTTGAGCAGGTGGTCGCCGTCGAGCGCGAGATCACCAAACGTGATCGCCCCCAGGTTCTTCAGCTCACTGCGAATCCAGTCGTATGCGAAATCGCCACGGCACAAACCGGTATCCCGCATCAGACCCCACGCCCGACCGAGGATGGGAAACGCGCGGCGTCACGCCATTTGCGCAGTAGTACCGAAAGCGCGAGCTCTTTGACCTCGGCACTGGTCAGCGGGTCGCCGTTGAGCGCGGCCGTAAGGATCGCCCCGACCACCGAGCCACCAGAGACGCCCGCCACCCTGGGGAACGAATATCCGGCGTCCATGAGCGCGACAATAGCGCCCACCAAGCCGATGAATTTGACGGCTCCGCCCGAGAGTATGAGGTCGGCCCGCAGCGACCGGGCTACCGCCGCGTCATTGGTCATCAGCCGAAATCCATTGATAGGGGAGGAATTTTCCGTCGAACGTCACCACCACGCGGTCGCCCGAGGAATGTGGCTTCTTGTGCACGTCGACGCTGAAGTTGATCGCGCTCATGATGCCGTCGCCGAACTTCTCGTGGATCAGTTCCTTGATCGCGCCACCGTAGACCTGCAGCGCTTCGTAGAAGCGGTAGATGGTGGGGTCGGTGGGCACCGCGGTCGGCAGACCGCCGCGCATCGGCGGGGCAGCCAGGATCGGCACCGCGGAGTCGTCCAGGCCCAGCATCTCGATCAAGACCTTGCCGAGTTCGGCGGGAATGGGGTGCTGTCCAAGCAGCGCCGCCGTCGTCCACGCCACCGGCCTGGCGACGGCGTCGGCCAGCTGCTGCCAGCTGAGCCCCTTCGCCATGCGAGCTACGACGATCTGTTCGGTGATCTGGTTTCTGTTCATCACCCCAGGATGCACGGCCGCCGTCGGTCACAGTGTCCTTGGTGGTCGACACCGGCGAAAGGGCCGCCGATCGCGGTTGCGCGCCGGCACCCGCATTTTGGCGTCCGGCGCCCACCAGCGCGCCGTCGGCGGCTATGGTGGCCCGCAATGGCACTTCATCTCCACCGTGCCGAGCGCACCGACCACCTTGCCGACGGACTCGGCGCCCTGCTGGCCGATCCGCTGCCCGACCCGTTCGCATCGGAGCTGGTGCTGGTCGCGGCCCGCGGCATGGAACGCTGGTTGAGCCAGCGTCTGGCCCATCTACTGGGCAGCCGCGGCGGCCCGAACGGCGACGGGGTGTGTGCCGGCATCGCATTCCGAAGTCCGCAGTCGTTGATCGCCGAGATCACCGGGGCCGCCGACGCCGATCCGTGGTCCCCCGAGGCCATGACGTGGCCGCTGCTGGAGGTGATCGACGCCGGCCTGGACGAGCCGTGGTGCCGCCCACTGGCAACTCACCTGGGCCACTTCGACACCGACGCCGTGGAGGCCGAGCTGCGTTGTGCCCGCCGCTATTCGGTGGCGCGCCGCCTGGCCGGGCTGTTCGCCTCCTACGCCCGGCAGCGTCCCGGGCTGCTGGCCGGCTGGCTCGACGGGCAGCTCGGCGACGTGGACGCCGACCTGGCATGGCAGGCCGAATTGTGGCGAGCGCTGGTAGCCGCGGTCCCGGCCGATCCGCCGCACCTGCGGCATCGCGACACCGTCGCCCGGCTGAGCGAGGGCCCGGCCGATCTGCCCGCGCGGCTGTCGCTTTTCGGGCACACCCGCTTGGCGTGCACCGACGTGGAACTGCTCGGCGCACTGGGCGCGCATCACGATCTGCACCTGTGGCTGCCGCACCCCAGCGACGATCTTTGGCAAACGCTCGCCGGTGTCCACGGCGCGGTGCCGCGACGCCAGGACACCAGTGAGGGCGCCGCCAGGCATCCGCTGCTGCAAACCCTGGGGCGCGATCTGCGCGAGCTGCAGCGCGCGCTGCCGACAGCTCCGGCGAGCGACGAATTCCTCTGCGGTGCAACAAGACCCGATACGCTGCTGGGCTGGCTGCAAGCCGACATCGCCGCCAACGCAACCCGGCCGGACGGGCGGCGACTTGTCGTCGGCGACCGGTCGGTACAGGTCCATGCGTGTCACGGGCCGGCCAGACAGGTCGACGTGCTGCGGGAAGTGCTGTTGGGCCTGCTCGACGACGACCCGGCCCTGGAGCCGCGCGACATCGTGGTGATGTGTCCCGATATCGAGACCTACGCGCCGCTGATCGTGGCCGGCTTCGGGCTGGGTGAGGTAGCCGCCGCCGCGCATCCCGCGCACCGGCTGCGGGTCCGGCTCGCCGACCGCGCGCTCACCCAGACCAACCCGCTGCTCGGGGTCGCCGCCGAACTGCTCGGCATTGCGGCTAGCCGCGCCACCGCCACCCAGGTGCTCAACCTCGCGCAGGACGCGGCGGTGCGCGCCCGCTTCGGTTTCACCGACGACGATCTCGACGTGATCACCGACTGGGTGCGCCAGTCCAACATCCGCTGGGGATTCGACCCGCGACATCGCCGGCCGTACGGGCTGGACCATTTCCTGCACAACACCTGGCGGTTCGGCATCGACCGCATCCTCACCGGTGTGGCCATGTCGGACGACTCGCGGGCGTGGCTGGACACCGCGCTGCCCCTCGACGACGTCGGCAGCAACCGAGTCGAGCTGGCCGGCCGGCTGGCCGAGTACGTCGCGCGGCTGCATCACGCCGTTCAGCGACTCAGTGGCGCAATGCCGTTGACCGACTGGCTGGATGCGTTGACGGACGGGGTCACCCTGCTCACCCGCTGCGGCGACGATTGGCAGCAGGCGCAGCTGCAGCGCGAATTCGCCGGCGTCCGTGCGCAAGCCGGCCCGCGTGCGGCCACCCTGCTGCGGCTGCCCGACGTGCATGCGCTGCTGGGCGAACACCTGGCCGGACGTCCCACGCGAGCCAACTTCCGCACCGGCACCCTGACCGTGTGCACCATGGTGCCGATGCGGTCCGTGCCGCATCGGGTGGTGTGCCTGCTCGGCCTCGACGACGGAATCTTCCCGCGGCACAGCGCGCCCGACGGCGACGACGTGCTGGCACGTGCACCGATGACCGGTGAGCGTGACATCCGCTCCGAGGATCGCCAGTTGCTGCTCGACGCGATCGGTTCGGCCACCGAGACATTGGTAATCACCTTCACCGGCGCCGACGAACACACCGGCCAGCTGCGTCCGCCGGCCGTGCCGCTCGCCGAGCTGCTGGACACGCTGGATCGCACGACGTCGGCGCCGGTTCGCCCGCAGATTCTCACCAGACATCCGCTGCAACCCTTCGACCGTAGGAACGTCACGCCCGGCGCACTGGTCCCCGCCACACCGTTCACCTTTGATCCCGCTGCGCTGGCGGCCGCCGAGGCGGCCGCCGGAACACGCTGCACACCATGGGATTTTGTCAGCGATCGGCTGCCCGAGCCGCCCATCACCGACGTGGCGCTGGCCGATCTGCTCGACTTCTTCAAGAACCCCGTCAAAGGATTCTTCCGCACGCTCGACGTCACCCTGCCCTGGGACGTCGACACCGTCGAGGACGAAATGCCCGTCGAGATCGACGCACTGACGGCCTGGACGGTCGGTGACCGGATGCTGCGCGACATCCTGCGCGGCATGCATCCGGAGGCGGCAGCCAACGCCGAATGGCGACGCGGGACATTGCCGCCCGGGCGGCTGGGCGTTCGCAAGGCGAAGGAAATCCTCACGTGTGCAAGCGACCTCGCCAAAGCCGCGCTGCCGTACCTGGCCGTCGACGGCGACGCCTACGACGTCGATATCGATCTGGGCGCCGGACGCCGGCTCACCGGAACCGTCGCACCCGTGTATGGCCAGCGCCTGGTGTCGGTGACGTACTCGAAGCTGGCCGCCAAGCAGGTGCTGACATCCTGGATCGGGTTGGTCGCTCTCGCGGCCGACCGGCCGGGCCGCGATTGGACAGCCGTGTGCATGGGCCGCGGAACCAGCAGGAACCGCACCGCCACGCGGCTATTGGCGCCGCCGTCGGCCCCGGTCGCCGTCCTGCGCGACCTGGTGTCGCTGTACGACGCGGGCCGGCGCGAGCCGTTACCGCTGCCGCTGAAAACGTCCTACGCGTGGGCGCAGGCACGCCGTGACGGCGACGACCCGATCGCTGCTGCGCGAGAAAGGTGGGAATCCAACAGGTTTCGCGACGGCGACGACGGAGAGCCCGCGCATGTGCGGGTGTGGGGCGACAACGCGTCGTTCGGGGTGCTGCTAGGCCCGCCCCGTCCGGGCGAAGAGATGCCCGGCGAGCACACCCGACTGGGGGCGTTGGCGGCCCGGTTGTGGCTGCCGCTGTTAGGCGCCGAGGGGGCCGGCTGATGGAGCACTTCGACCTGCTGGGTCCACTGCCGCAGCGTGGCGCCACCGTCGTGCTGGAGGCCAGCGCGGGCACCGGCAAGACATTCGCGCTGGCCGGCCTGGTCAGCCGCTACCTCGCCGAGACCGACGTCCCCCTCGACGAGATGCTGCTGATCACGTTCAACCGAGCGGCCAGCCGCGAGCTTCGCGAACGCGTCCGCGACCAGATCGTGCAGGCGGTGGCGGCCCTCGACGGCCGGGTACCGCCCGGTACTGAATTGGTCAGGCACCTGTGGTGCGACGAGACCGCCCGCGCCGGGCGGCTAGCCCGGCTGCGTGCGGCGCTGGCCAACTTCGACGCGGCCACCATCGCCACCACGCACGAGTTCTGCGGCTCGGTGCTGCGATCGCTTGGTGTGGCCGGTGATACCGACTCCGGCTTCACCTTGCGGGAGAGCCTTGACGAGCTGGTGGCCGAGATCGTCGACGATCTTTACCTGGCGCACTTCGCCAACAGCGGCACCGATCCGGTGCTGACGTACGAACAGGCACTCGATTTGGCCCGCAGCGTCGTCGCCGATCCGTATGCGCAGCGGCGCCCGCTAGATCCCGACCCGGACAGCGCCGCCGCTGTCCGGTTGAACTTCGCCGAACGGGTGCTCGACGAGTTGGACCGGCGCAAGCGCCGGCTGCGCATTCTGGGTTACGACGACTTGCTGCTGCGGCTGTCGGAAGCCCTAACAGCAGTGGACTCACCGGCTCGCGACCGGATGCGGCGCCGGTGGCGAATCGTGTTGGTGGACGAGTTCCAGGACACCGACCCGGTCCAGTGGCAGGTCCTCGAGCGTGCCTTTCGCGGCGAGTCGGCGCTGATCTTGATCGGTGACCCGAAGCAGGCCATCTACGGCTTCCGCGGCGGCGACATCTACACCTACCTCAAGGCGGCGCGCGCGGCCGACGCCCGATACACGCTGGGAGTCAACTGGCGCAGTGACGGGGTGCTTGTCGAGAGCCTGCAGAAGGTGCTGCGGGGTGCCGCACTGGGCCATCCCGAGATCGTGGTGCACGACATCCAGGCGCACCACGACGGACACCGGCTGGCGGGGGCGCCGCACGGTGCGCCGTTTCGGCTGCGCGTCGTCAAGCGGTCCGCCGTCGGCTACGGCGGTACCGCTAATGTTCCAATCAAATTGTTACGCAACCACATTCCTGCAGACCTGGCCGGCGACATCGCATCCTTGCTGTCCAGCGGCGCCAGCTTTGCCGGCCGGCCGGTCGCGGCCGGGGACATCGCGGTGATCGTCGAGCAGCACCGCGACGCGCGGGCCTGCCGGGATGCCTTGGCGAAGGCCGGTATTCCGGCGGTCTACACCGGCGATACGGATGTGTTCGCATCCCGGGCGGCCAAAGACTGGCTGTGCCTGCTGGAGGCGTTCGACGCGCCGCAGCGCACTGGGCTGGTCCGCGCCGCCGCCTGCACCATGTTCTTCGGCGAGACCGCGGAAACGCTCGCCGCTGAGGGTGACACGCTGACCGACCGGGTTGCCGCGACGCTGCGCGAGTGGACGGACCAGGCCCGGCACCGGGGTGCGGCAGCGGTGTTCGAGGCCGCGCAGCTGGGCGGCATGGCGCGCCGGGTGCTGGGGCAGCGCGGCGGCGAGCGCCACATGACCGACCTCGCGCATATCGGGCAGCTGTTGCACGAAGCGGCCCATCGGCAACGATACGGCCTTGGGGCCCTGCGTGATTGGTTGCGCGGGCGATGCGACGAAACCGCCCGTGCCAACGAGCAGAACCGGCGTCTGGACAGCGACGCCGCAGCGGTCCAGATCATGACGGTGTTCGTGGCCAAAGGTCTGCAGTTTCCGATCGTCTACCTACCGTTCCTGTTCAACCGCAACGTGCGGCGTGACGACGTCCTGCTGTATCACGACGACACCGATACCCGCTGCCTCTACCTCGGCGGCGAGAAGAACCGATCTGTGGAGGAGCTGAATCGCAAGGAGGCCGCGCGCGACAACGTCCGGCTGACCTATGTTGCTCTTACCCGGGCGCAGTCTCAGGTGGTGGCCTGGTGGGCTCCCACCGTCGACGAGGTCAACGGCGGCCTGTCGCGGATACTGCGCGGTCGTGGCAGCGTTGATCCAGCGGTGCCGGACAAGTGCACACCCCGTATCTCCGACGACGACGCGTGGGCGGTGTTCACGCGCTGGCAGGAAGCCGGCGGACCCTCGGTCGAGGAATCGACGATTGTCTCCCCCGCCGCCGTCGAAACAGCCTCGCCGGCTGACGGTTTCGCGGTCCGGCATTTCCACCGCCGGATCGACACCAGCTGGCGGCGCACGTCGTATTCGGCGCTGGTGCGCGCCGCTGAAGAGGTCGCGCCGGCCGGCGTGACCAGCGAGCCGGAGGTCGCCGTGCGCGACGACGAGGTGGCCGCGGTGGTCGTGGCCGAGCCCGGTTCGGGTGCCGACCTCTACTCCCCGCTGGCGGCCATGCCGTCCGGCGCGGCATTCGGATCGCTGGTACATGCGGTGCTGGAAACGGCCGATCCGCAGGCGACCGACTTGACCGCCGAACTCGAGGCGCAGGTGCGACGGCATGCGCCGTGGTGGCCGGTCGATGCCGATGCCGCCGAACTGGCTACGGCGCTGGTGCCGATGCACGATTCGCCGCTGGGTCCGCTGGCCGACGGCTTGACGTTGCGCGGTGTCGGTGTGCGGGATCGGCTGCGGGAGCTAGACTTCGAGATACCGCTGGCGGGCGGAGATCTGCGGGACCGCGCGCCGCGGGTGTCTCGGGTGTCTTTGTCGGACGTGGGCGAGCTGCTGCGGTTGCACCTGCCGCGCAGTGATCCGTTTTCGTCCTATGCCGACCGGTTGACGTCGCCGGGCTTGGGCGGTCAGTCGTTGCGGGGGTATCTGTCCGGGTCGATAGACGTGGTGCTGCGGTTGCCGCAGCAGCGCTACCTGGTAGTGGACTACAAGACCAACCACTTGGGTCCCACCGCCGCCGACTACGGTGTGGCCCGCCTGACCGAGGCCATGCTGCATTCTGACTATCCGTTGCAGGCGCTGCTGTATGTGGTTGTGCTGCATAGGTTTCTGCGATGGCGCTTGTCCGGGTACGATCCGGCGCGGCATCTGGGCGGGGTGCTGTATCTGTTCGTGCGGGGCATGTGTGGTGTCACCACGCCGATCTGGGACGGGCACCCGGCCGGTGTGTTCGGCTGGGGCGCACCTGCCGACTTGGTGGTGGCACTGTCGGACCTACTGGAAGACGGGGTACCTCCCGAATGAGCGTTGCCGACGTCGAGACCGCCATCACCGCAGCGGGACTGCTGCGCAGCTTCAACGACGCCGGAGTACTCGATGTTGCGGACGTCCACGTCGCACAGCGGCTTTGCGCGCTGGGTAAGGAGACAGACGACCGGGTGGCGTTGGCCGTGGCGCTGGCGGTGCGGGCACTGCGGGCCGGCTCGGTGTGCGTCGACTTGTCGACCATCGCGGGGATTTCCGACGACGCACCGTGGCCGAAACTGCGGCAGTGGCTGGCCGCCGTGAGTGCCAGCACGTTGCTGACCGATCCGGCGGTGCTGCATCTCTACGACGGCCGGCTGCTCTACCTCGACCGGTACTGGCGCGAGGAGCAGCAGGTGTGTGATGACCTGCTGGCCCTGCTGGCTCGCCGGTCGACAGTCCACATGCCGGCCCTCGAGCGACTTTTCCCGTCCGACTACCGCGAGCAGCGCGCCGCAGCGGAAATCGCGCTCGCGCAAGGGGTCACGGTGCTCACCGGTGGGCCGGGGACCGGCAAGACCACCACGGTCGCGCGATTGCTGGCCCTGCTGGCCGAACAGGCGGAGCTGGCCGGCCGGTCGCGGCCCCGCATCGCGCTGGCCGCACCGACCGGCAAGGCGGCGGCGCGGCTGGCCGAGGCGGTACACCACGAGGTGGCTCGTCTCGATGCCGCAGATCGCCTGAGAGTCGGCCAGTTGCAAGCGGTTACGCTGCATCGCCTGCTCGGCAGCAGGCCCGACACATCGTCGCGGTTTCGGCACGACCGCGGTAATCGATTGCCCCACGATGTGATCGTGGTCGACGAGACGTCAATGGTGTCGCTGACCCTGATGGCGCGGCTACTGGAAGCGGTGCGTCCCGGCGCACGACTGATCCTGGTCGGTGATGCCGACCAGCTAGCGTCGGTGGAAGCCGGCGCGGTGCTGGCGGACCTGGTGGACGGGCTCGCGGCGCGCGACGACGTGCGGGTGGCGGCGCTGCGAACGCCGCACCGGTTCGGCAAAGTGATTGGGACACTCGCCGATGCGATTCGCAACGGCGACACCGACCAGGTGCTCACCGCGCTGCGATCGGGTGACGAGCACATCGAGTTCGTCGACGACGATGACCCGACGCCCCGGTTGCGGGCGGTCTTGGTGCCGCACGCGTTGCGGCTGCGGCAGGCGGCGCTGCTGGGAGCCGTGGGCCAGGCGCTGGCCACGCTGGAGGAGCACCGGATGCTGTGCGCGCACCGGCGCGGACCCTTTGGTGTCGCGCATTGGAACCGGCAGGTGGAGACGTGGCTGGCCGAAGAGACGGGCCAGCCGCCCTGGTCGCAGTGGTACGCCGGGCGGCCGCTGCTGGTGACGGCGAACGACTACGGGCTGCGGGTGTACAACGGCGACACCGGTGTGGCCGTCGCGGGCGCGGACGGCCTGCGCGCCGTCCTGGCCGGTACCGCCGGGCCACTCGACTTCGCGACGGGCCGGCTGTCCGACGTCGAGACCATGCACGCCATGACCATCCACAAGAGTCAGGGCAGCCAAGCCGATGAGGTGACGGTGCTACTGCCGGGCCAAGATTCACGATTACTGACGCGAGAGCTCTTCTACACCGCGGTCACCCGGGCCAAGCAGAAGGTGCGCGTCGTGGGCTCCGAGGATTCGGTGCGGGCCGCGGTCGAGCGACGTGCGGTGCGGGCGACGGGACTGCGAATGCGCCTGCAAAGTTGGTGATTTCGAGGGCGGATGGCTGTGCACGCCGTCCCACCCGCGCAATGCCCGCCAGGCAGTGATAGCTGCCCCGGAAATACGGCTGAATGCAGCCCCGTCGGTTGTCAATGGTGCACCAGCGCTCTTGGTCAAAATGGTGGTGGCTTGTTGCGTTCGGCGACGTGGGTATCGTTGAGTGCCCGTTCGCATTTGATGCGGCGGGCGACCTCGGCGGCTCGGGTGCGTTGCCGCTGCGGCATCATCACGCCGCGGTCACCGATAGTAGTTGCGGGTGTTGGTGTTGGGGGCAATTCGGCGGTGGTGGTGTTCCAGGCGGGAAAGAAGATCCGGCTGCCCGGGCGGGTGGTGTAGGTCCGCCCGTTGGGCGCAGTCCAGATCACCGTGCCGTCGGGCAGCTGCACATCACGCCAGGCCGTCCAGAACGTTTTCAACAGGTGGTGTTTTCGACACGCACACTTGAGGTTTGACGGATGTGTGGGCCCCAACGGCCAGGGCACCGTATGGTCGATGTCACAGAATTCGGCGGGCACGTCACATCCGGGGAATCGGCACGTCAAATCGCGGATGCGGATGAACTCCGCCAGCTTGGCCGACGGTCGGTGGTGCGGCTCTAACCCAAGGCCGCCGGGTTGGCGCACGGGGCTGATGGTGGCCCCGCCGCGGATCAACTCGGCCAGCAGCGGCGCAGGCACCACACCCCCGCTGGCAATCAACGCGGCCGGCGGCGTGACCGATGACGCGGCGGGCTGATCGGGTTCGGGGTCCGGCGCCAACGCCTCGGCCAGCGTCATCTCCGGAGTGATGGGCCGCGATGGGGGCGCCTCACCCGACAGGTGCGGGTCAGTTCCAGCATCCAGCGCGCAGGACTCGGCGACGACGTGGATGACCACGCCGCTGGCCCGCTCGTTAGTGGCGCCGGCACCGCGGGGGCAGGCGGCGTGACCGCACCCGCACACCAGGTGTTCGGCGCCCGCGGCCAATGCGCCCAGCGCATCGGCGCGGCGCTGAGCCAGGGTGCGCGGGTCGTCGTCGCACACCCCGTGGGCCATCTGTTTCAGCCGCCGATCCAGCATCGCGGCGTCGGTGGCATATAGCCGGCCCCACAACGCGGCGGTGCCCACGTCGTCATCGGGCTCACCGAAGCACACGTCGCGGCTGCGGGCCGCCGCGCGGGTGCGCCGCAGCGCACCGGGGTCGTAGCGATCAACCCACCCGTCGATGGCCTGCTCCAATTTAGACGCCGACAACGGCCCCCACGAGCCGACGTGTTCGGCCACCGCGGCATCGACGAGTCGCTGCGCCTCGGGGTCGCGGACCAGGTAGGTGCGCCACGCGATGACCGACATCAACCGCGCACTAAGCCTCGATCCACGGATGGACGTTGTGGCGTGAATTGTTGATTTTTGATCTTGATTTGTGGCGTGGTAGGGATGCGACGACCGCTGGTCTGCCCAGCTTTTCCTGTTGGCTTCCGGTCGTCGG
>NZ_UPHT01000054.1 GCF_900566085.1 Mycobacterium attenuatum | reverse complement strand
CGCCCGCCGCGACACCGAATGGATACCGCCGCCGCATCTAGACCACGGCCAGCCCACCACCAACACCTTCCACCACCCGGAGAAACTCCTGCGCGACGAAGACGACGACGAGGACGCGGCATAACCAGGGGTGGTGCGTGGGCATGTGATGAGCCGCGCAGCCCTTCGCCCGAGACGCAGTGTGACAAGCGTGGCGCGCTCAGCCCTTGGTCAGGGTGAACTGCGCGACGTCGGTGTAGCCCTCGCGGAACAGCTCGGCGCAGCCAGTCAGGTACTTCATGTAGCGGTCGTAGACCTCTTGGGATTGAATCGCGATGGCCTCATCGCGGTGCGACTGCAGCGCGTCGGCCCACGTGTCGAGGGTGCGGGCGTAGTGCAGTCGCAATGGCTGGACCAGTTTGACGGCGAAACCGGCCTGCTGCGCGTGCGCCTCGACGACCTTGGCGCTGGGCAGGTCGCCACCGGGAAAGATCTCGTCCATGATGAACTTCATGAACCGCAGCTTGGTCATGGTGATCGGCAGGCCGCGTTCGGCGAACTCCTCATCGCTGGGCTTGATGATGGTGTGCAGCAACATCATCCCGTCGGCCGGGAGCACCCGGTAGGCCATCGCGAAGAAGTCGGTGTAGCGGTTTCGGCCGAAGTGCTCGAAGGCGCCGATCGAGACGATGCGGTCCACCTTTTCGTCGAACTGCTCCCAGCCCTGCAGCAGCACGCGCTTGCTTCGGGCGCTGGGATGCTCGTCAAGCAGTCGCTGTACGCGGGCATGCTGGTTGCGACTGAGCGTCAGACCTACCACGTTGACGTCGTAGCGCTCGAGTGCCCGGGCGATTGTCGCGCCCCAGCCGCAGCCGATGTCGAGTAGCGTCATGCCCGGTTGCAGCCCCAGCTTGCCCAGCGCGAGGTCGATCTTGGCCAGCTGCGCCTGCTCGAGGGTCATGTCCTCGCGTTCGAAGTAGGCGCAACTGTAGGTCTGCGTCGGGTCCAGGAACAGCCGGAAGAAGTCGTCGGACAGGTCGTAGTGGGCCTGCACATCGTCGAAATGTGGCTCTAGGCTGTCGTTTTCACGCATATTGTCGGGCAAAGCTCACCTCTGACGTTGATCCTTGTCGAGCTCAGCTACGACGACCGGGCGCCGCAGCCGAATCGGCCGTGGCCGATACGTCGACCGACCGCAACGGGTGGCTCGTCGGCATGATCGCCTCGTGAGTAAACCACACTCTGCGCATTCGGGGTAAGGCCACGGTCGCAGGAGATCAGCGACGTCACCAGGTGGCTTCGCGCGTCTGGATCCAGCTCAGAACCGTGCGGGCGGGTGGTGTTGGTGGTCGTCCCCAAGGCGGGTAAACAATATGACGATGGCATATCCAGTGGCAGTTCTGGTCGTGTTCCGCGATCGCGAATCGGGTGAGCTGGCGGCCGTCCGCTTATTGCGGTGTCCCGGCGGGCCGGCATGAGCGACGGCGATCCCCCGCAGAACCATCCCGAGCCCATCACTCTCGGTCTGCATGAAGCCTCACCGCCGGAGCTCATGGAATCGATGGCCAACGACGTCGAGCTCGATTTGGGTTGGGGCCGGCTGATATTCGGCCAGACCTTTGCCGATTCGGCGGCACTGGCCGACGTGCTGCGCCAGGAGGCCCCCGGGCGGCGCGACATCTGCATCTACGCACGAGAGCCCCACGTCATCGTCGCCGGAGCACCGAATGAGTTGTTCATCGACCCCAGCCACACCTATCGGCGGCGTTTCGCCGACGACTCGGAAAACGAGGATCCGGCGTCCGCTCCGGCGGGCGTGACAGTGCGCACCCTGCACGTCCCCGCCGACGCCGATGCCATGAATCGCGTATTCGTCCGGTGCGCAATGGTTCCCGCGCCGGTCGAGACCATCTGGCACAACCATGTGCATGCCGACGCGGTGACCTACCTGATCGCCGTGCGTGACGACGACGGCGCGGTGGTTGGGACCGTGACCGGTGTCGACCACCAAGTGCTGTTCGCAGACCCGGAGCGCGGCTCGAGCATGTGGACACTGGCGGTCGATCCGGCCGCCGGGCTACCCGGAATCGGGGTGGCTCTGACCCGGGCCGTGATTGACCGCTCTCGCGACGCGGGCCGCGCCTACCTGGACCTGTCGGTGGCACACGACAACGGCGCCGCCATCGCCCTGTATGAGAAGCTCGGCTTTCGCCGCGTCCCGGTGATGGCGATCAAACGGCGCAACGCCATCAACGAGCCGCTGTTCACGTCATCTCCGGACACGGTCGACGACCTCAATCCCTACGCGCGGGTGATCGCCGATGAGGCGCTGCGCCGGGGAATCCTCGTCGAGGTACTGGATGCCGAGACCGGCGAGATGCGGCTCACCCACGGCGGGCGCAGCGTGATCACCCGCGAGTCGCTGTCCGAATACACCTCGGCGATTGCCATGTGCCGCTGCGACGACAAGCGGTTGACGCGGCGCCTGGTCAAGGATGCAGGCATCAACGTTCCGCAGGTGCGCCTGGCCAGCTTCGACGATGACGATTACACGTTTCTCACCGAAGTCGGCGAGGTCGTCATCAAACCGACCCGCGGCGAGCAAGGCAAGGGCATCACCGTGGGCGTGACCGCCGACGACGGTCCCGACGAGCTGAGCGCGGCTTTGGCACGGGCACGTGCGCAATACCCCGAGGTGATGATCGAGCAACGGGCACCGGGCGACGACCTGCGCTTGGTGGTCATCGACGGGCAGGTGGTGGCCGCCGCGCTGCGGATGCCTCCGGAGGTGATCGGCACGGGCACGCACACCGTCGGTGAGCTGATCGAGGCCGAGAGCCGCCGACGCTCCGCTGCCACCGGCGGCGAATCCCGCATCCCTTTCGACGGCATCACCCAAGCCACCGTCGCCAAAGCCGGTTGGCAGCTCGATGATGTTCTGCCCGAAGGCATTCGGCTGCAGGTACGGTCCACCGCAAACCTGCATCAGGGCGGCACGATCCGCGACGTCACCGACAAGGTGAACCCCGAGCTTTGCCGAGTCGCGGTCGAGGCCGCCGAGGCGATCGGTATCCCGGTGACCGGTATCGACCTACTGGTGCCCGATGTCACCGGCACCGACTACACCTTCATCGAAGCCAATGAGCGCCCCGGATTGGCCAACCACGAACCGCAACCGACCGTTGCGGCTTTCGTCGACTTCCTGTTCCCCGGCCAGCCTGGGCAACGGCCGGCGTGGACTCCGGAAGAGTCGCGGCCACGTTGATTCGCCAACCCGGTACTCATGCCGTTGCGCGCAACAATGTCGCGAGGCGACGCAGTGCGGCGGGGTACTCGCGTTCGGACGGCGCCCCGTAGCCCACGACGATCCCCGAGAGCGAGCCCGGTTCGCGGTGCCAAAACGGCGCCAAGCCCGTGAGGGCGATCTGTCGTTCGTGGGCTCCGGCCACGACGTCGGCCTCCGCGTTTGCGTCGGGCAGTGATACGACGGCGTGCAGACCAGCCGCGGTGCCATGCACCGACATCGCCGGCGCGCACCGGCCCAGAACGTCGCTGAGCGCATCCCGGCGCTGCCGGTAGCGGCGGCGCATCCGGCGGATATGGCGATCCAGGGCTCCCGAGGCGATCAGCTCCGCGAACGCCAGTTGTACAAGAATGTCGGTGCCGCGGTCGGTTCGGCGCTTGGCCTCGACGACGGCGTCGAGCAGGCTGGCGGGCAGGACCAGCCACCCCAGCCGCAGCCCCGGAGCCAGGCTCTTACTGGCGCTGCCCGCATAGATGACCTGCTCGGGGGCCAGACCCTGCACTGCCCCGACGGGACGGTGGTCATAGCGGAATTCGCCGTCGTAGTCGTCTTCGATGACGTAGCTGCCGTGCTGAGCGGCGATCCTGGCGAACCGCGCACGCCGGTCCGCCGACAGCGTCGTCCCCAACGGCGCTTGATGGGCCGGAGTCAGCACCGCCGCGGCAACCCCGGACGCGTCGAATCCGTCGGGGCGGGCACCGTCGCGGTCGACAGGCAACGCCATGACGTCGAGCCCGCTGGCCAGTGCGGTCAGGCGGTGGTCGGGAAGGCAGGGATTTTCCAGCGCGATCGATCCGGCTCCCTGCGCGGCCAGCGCGTCACATACCAGCCGCAACCCCTGGGTGAAGCCGCTGCAGATGACGATCCGCTCGGCGGTGGTGGACACGCCGCGTACCCGGCCCAGGTAGCCGGCCAGGATGGTACGCAACTGCGATGATCCGCGCGGGTTCAGCGGGCCAAGCTCGGAATGCGGGGTTAGCTGGAAGGCGCGGCGCAAGGCGCGTAACCAATCCGCGCGCGGAAACAGCGTCAGGTCGGGCCGGCCCAGGCGGAAATCGGCGGCGATGCGGGGCGCAACCGGTTCGGCGCCGGGGTGCGGTCGGACACCGGGCCCATGAGCCACCTCGGTGACCGCGCCGGGCCGGGTACGCAGATATCCCTCGGCCGCCAGTTGCGCATAGCTTTCGACGACCGTCCCGCGGGCGACGCCGAGTTGCCCGGCCAAAGCCCGTGACGACGGCAGCCGCTCGCCGGAAGCCAGCCGCCCGTCGCGGATGGCTTGCCGCAGCGCATCTTCAAGCGCCGCGCGGCGGCCGCGGTTGGGCGGCAGCTCAAGATGCAGGTCCACATGGGCTCCGCTACTGGTCCATGAACTAGGTATTGAATTGGACCTTACTGACATACCGGTCAACGGCCTAACGTGAGAGCCCGTCATCGCTTCTACACCGATGGGACAAGCCATGTCGCAAGCCTGCGGAGATCCCGACCTTCAGCGGCGCCCCGGCACCGGGGCCACCGGCCGGCGGCTTGACCGCAAGGCGAGCCTGACTGCTCAGATCAACGCCGCCCAACGCGCAGCCGAGACATTGCAGCCGCCCGGCCGTCGCCTGCTCGACGATCGGTATTCCCGGCATTTTGTTCGCCATCCCATGCTGCGGGCCATGTTGGCTCACCGATGGCTTGCCGGTGTTGCTCTCGGCGTGTTCGATCGCCGGTGGGGCGGGCTCCACGCCCATATCGTGCTGAGAGTCCGTTACGCCGACGACCTGTGTATGGCCGCGATTGCCAAGGGTATCGATCAGCTGGTGTTGCTGGGCGCCGGCTTCGATACGACGAGCCTGCGCTTGGCCGGGCAGCCGGTGACGATCTTCGAGGTGGACGCGCCGACGACCCAGGCTGCCAAACGCTCGACAACCGAACGGCTGCTGGCACGGCAGGCCAACAGCCGGACCGTATGGGTGCCGGTCGATTTCGAGCAGGGGGCGCTGCGTGAACGACTGCTCGCCAGCGGCTTCGACCCGGAACGACGCAGCGTGGTCGTCTGGGTGGGGGTCAGCATGTACCTCACCGCCCGCGCTCTCGACGCCACACTTGCCGATCTCGCCACGGTGTGCGCACCGGGCAGCCGCCTGCTCGTCGACTACATCGATGCGGGTGTGGCCTCCGCGACCACTCGGTGGGCAAGTGCCCGACGGGTGACCCGAGTGGTCGCGCGCCGCGGGGAACCGTACCGAAGCGGCTTCACTGCAAACGAAATACGCGATCTGCTGTCGGCTCATGGATTCGAAAGCCAGGACCACGCGACGGTCCCCACGCTGCTACAACGCTACGATCCGACCCAGGCCCGCGGGTTGGCCAACGACGATTGGCTGGCCGTGGTGTCCGCCCGGCGCACCGGCGTGCGCACAGTCTCGATGTAAGCACCAACCCGGTATTCGACGCGCGTCGACTCCGGCGCATCCAATCACGTTTGACAACACAAGGATTCGGGAACGCTGCACCCGGCGGTGGGAACCGGTCAGGGAGCACGTCCGTCCATGGCAGAACGCCGATCTACGATCGCCACCCGGCGTCAACTGCCTGGCAGCTGCCAACCCGTTGCATTTGGCACCGCGCACGGCGCCAAACCGATAACCTGGAAATGCTAACGGCGCCAACGCACGGCTGATGAACTGGCATCGATCGACGGGCGAGCAGCCCTGCGGTCGGTGGGCGGCTGGGCGTGCTGGCGTGCCCGCCCGATGTATCCAGACCTGGGATAGAGCTGTTCGACACGGCAACTTCCACCGGCATCCGATGAAGGGCCCGATAGTGTGATTCCTGCAAGAAGTCGAGGTCACACCATCCCGCGCCGAACCGTGCTCACACTGCCGCTGGTGTCGCTGGCAGGTGTGGCGTTGGCGCAGGCGCCCCGGGCTGCCGCGGGGGCAGCCGGCCAGTGGTCACCCGACCGCGCCAACAGCTGGTACCAAGCACAAGATCGGCTGATCGGCGCCAACTACATCACCTCGAATGCCATCAATCAGCTCGAGATGTTCCAAGCCGACACTTTTGCGCCGCGACAAATCGACATCGAGCTGCGCTGGGCGCGGTTATGCGGGCTCAACAGCGTGCGTGTATTTCTCCACGATCAGCTTTGGGCGCAAGACAATCAAGGCTTTGCGCGCCGTCTGGAACAGTTCGTCGCCATCGCGGCCAGTCATCACATCAAGCCACTGTTCGTCTTCTTCGACTCCTGCTGGGATCCGCTGCCCCGCCCGGGCCCGCAGCCGGAGCCCAGGCCGGGGGTGCACAACTCGGGTTGGGTGCAAAGCCCGGGCGCCGAGCACCTCGACGACCGCGGCTACCGCCCGGTCCTGCACGACTACATCACGGGGGTATTAACCCAATTCCGCAGCGATGACCGCATTCTGGGTTGGGACCTGTGGAATGAGCCCGACAACCCCGCTCGCCCGTATCGCTCCGTGGAACGGGCGGACAAAGCGCAGCGAGTAGCCGAGCTGCTGCCGCAGGTATTCCAGTGGGCACGCGCAGTGGACCCGAGTCAACCGCTGACCAGCGGCGTGTGGCATGGCCAATGGGCAAACCCGCGGCGCCGCAGCGCAATTTGCGCCATTCAATTGGACAACGCCGACGTGGTCACATTCCATTGTTATGGAAACCCGGGCGTTTTCGAATCCCGCATCGCTGAGTTAGTGCCGCTGCGCCGGCCCATCCTGTGCACCGAGTATCTGGCCCGTCCGCTGGGCAGCACCATCGGCGGGATCCTGCCAATTGCCAAGCGGTACAACATCGGAGCATTCAATTGGGGATTGGTTGCCGGCAAGACGCAGACCTACCTGCCCTGGGACTCCTGGGACCACCCCTACCCGACGGTCCCCAAGGTGTGGTTCCACGACTTGCTCTATCCGGACGGACGGCCCTACCAGGACAGCGAAATTCGAATCATCTCAGCAGCTGATCGCATGGGATGACGTGGGGCGGCGCAGGGGGCGTTGCTCGCAGGCCTCGCGCGGCGCCTAGCTGATATGGGGAGACGGATTGTCACGTGGAGACGCCGATTGACCCTGATTTCCGCTGCAGGGCAGGAATTTCCTGTTTCCCCAGAATGGTTGCTGTTGTGGACGTCGCCCGTCGCCGAGGTCAAATGATTCGTCTGGCCTCGCGACGTCGACGGACGCCGCGAGGGTCGGTGCTCACGGCGGGGTGCGGTCCGGGCGATGGCGCCGCCTCGTCGGGCAGACTTCTCGGGCATGGCCGCTGTTGACCGCTCCAATTCCGCGCGCGCCCAGGGCTATTCACGAAAACTCGATAACGCGCCCGCCCGAGATCAATCACGCAGCGGTAGGGCCGCTCACCCGACTGATGCTCGACGAGCGGCGGGTCGCGATCGTTAGCCAACGGTGTGCGGGCCCAGTCCGGAGTGGTGGAAGACGGTCCAGCGTCATGACTTGGTACGCAGGGCACGAGCCGGCGGTGCGACCACAACGACTGGCCACGCTGAATGGCTCAGCGCAACGGAATCCTGCGCGAGCCAACACCTGAGCCAAGCGGCGGGCGCACCGTAATCAGACGCCGCCGGCACGCCGGGGCCGGCTTTGCCGCCAGCACCGCCCGTGACACCGGTAGGACCACCGCCGGCCCGGGCAAGGCCAATGCCACCCGTGGTGCCGGATGTGCCAGGGTTGATGCCGTTCTTGCCGGCGCCGCCGGTGCCTGCGTTGGCGCCGGAGCCGCCGTCGCCGCCGGTGCTGTCGATCTCAGCGCGTTGCCGCGGTTGCTGGCTCTACAGCCAGCCGCCAAGCCAACTACGACCCGTCAGGCTCCAACGCAAGACCACCCGGCTGGTTGGACGACCGAGCCGCTGGCGTCGCTGGTGTTTCAATGCGCTGGTGTTTGGTCTGACGCTGTTGCCAGTACGGCACCGTGGGAGCTGCCAGCGCCGTTGCGGCTAAATGCCGTCGGCGCCGTCGGTGCCGGCGATGCCGGTTGGGCCGTTGCTGCCCCCGCCGGCTCCAGAGCCGCCGGCGCCGCCGGCGCCGCCGAGGCCGCCGGGCGCGCCTATGCCGTCTCCGCCGGCTCCGCCGTCGCCGCCGTCGCCGCCTGCGCCGCCGTTGCTATTGCTGCCTGCGCCGGCGCCTCCCTCGCCGGCGTCGCCGCCGTCCCCGCCGTCGCCTCCAGTACCCCCGGCGCCGCTGCCGGTGGGTGCTCCGCCGGTGCCGCCGTTCCCGCCGCCGCCGCCGCCGCCGCCTGCGCCGCCGCTGGCGTTTGCAACGCCTATGCCCCCTGCGCCGCCGGCGCCACCATCGCCCGCGTTCCCGCCGGCGCCGGCGGTGGCGTTGTTGCCGACGGCATTGGCGCCGTTACCGCCTGCGCCGCCTTGTCCACCTTGGCCGCCTTGGCCTCCGTTGAAGCTGGTGAAGGAGACGCTTCCAGCGCCGCCCTTCCCACCGGCCCCGCCGACGCCGCCGGCACCGCCAGCACCGCCGATACCGGCATCGCCGGTCCCGGCCCCGGCGATGCCGCCGTTGCCGCCGGCGCCGCCGTCGGCGCCAGCGCCGCCCGCTCCGCCGAGGCTGGCATTGCCGTTTCCACCGTTGCCGCCCTGTCCTCCCGAGCCACCGGCGCCGCCGTCGCCGCCGTTACCGTTGGTGCCGCCGGAGCTGGCGTTGCCGCCTTGGCCGCCTTGGCCGCCTTGGCCGCCGGCGAATCCGGGGTCACCCGGCGCACTGCTTGGGGGCACGGGTGAGCTACCGGCGTTGCCAGCCCCACCCGCACCGCCGCTGCCGCCGTCGCCTCCGATTCCGGCATGACCGGTGACCCCGCCGATGTTGGCTGCGCCGCCGTCGCCGGCGTCGCCGCCGTTGCCGCCGGTGCCGCCAATGCCGGCCACGCCCAACGTGCCAGCACCACCCTTGCCGCCGGTGCCGCCCGTGCCGCCGTTGCCGCCAGTGCCGCTGTTGGCGCTGCTCATGAGGTCGGTGTTGGCACCGCCGACGCCCCCTGTTCCGCCTTGTCCGCCGTTGCCGCCGTTGCCGCCGTTGAAGTTGGCGTCGCCGGTGCCGCCAGCGCCGCCTTGTCCGCCGTTGCCCCCGGTTCCGCCTGCACCACCGCTGCCGAAGGCGCCGACTCCGAGGCCCGCGGTGCCACCATCGCCGCCATCGCCGCCGGCGCCGCCGTCACTGCCGGTGCCCCCGCTGGAGCCCGCTCCAGGGGCTCCGACTACACCTTTGCCGCCGTTGCCGCCTTGGCCGCCGGCCCCGCCGGTGCCGTTGATGCCGCCACCGCCGGCGTTGCCGCCGTTGCCACCAGACCCGCCTTGGCCGCCGCCGAAGCCCGGTTGGCCGGCACCGGCGGCGGCAGCGCCGGTGCCGCCGCCACCGCCGGCGCCGCCGGCGCCGCCGATGCCGGCATTACCGGTGACGCCGCCGATGTTGGCTGCGCCGCCGTCGCCGGCGTCGCCGCCGTTGCCGCCGGTGCCGCCAATGCCGGCCACGCCTAACGTGCCAGCACCACCCTTGCCGCCGGTGCCGCCGGAGCCGCCGTTGCCGCCGGAGCCGCTGTTGGCGCTGCTCATGAGGTCGGTGTTGGCACCGCCGACGCCCCCTGTACCGCCTTGTCCGCCGTTACCGCCGTTGCCGCCGTTGAAGTTGGCGCCGCCGTTGCCGCCGGACCCGCCGTTGCCGCCGTTGCCGCCGGTTCCGCCTGCTCCGCCGCTGCCGGATGCGCCGATGCCAAGGCCCGCGGTGCCACCATCGCCGCCACCGCCGCCGGCACCGCCATCACCACCGGTGCCCCCATTTGAGCCCGCTCCAGGGGCTCCGACTACACCGGCGCCGCCGTTGCCGCCGGTGCCGCCAATGCCGGCCACGCCTAACGTGCCAGCACCACCCTTGCCGCCGGTGCCGCCCGTGCCGCCGTTGCCGCCAGTGCCGCTGTTGGCGCTGCTCATGAGGTCGGTGTTGGC
>NZ_UPHT01000215.1 GCF_900566085.1 Mycobacterium attenuatum | reverse complement strand
GGTATAGCCGGCCCCGCCGCTGCCACCGTTGCCGCCGTTGCCGGTGTGCTCACCCCCGGCAACGGCGGCAACGGTGGCAGCGGCGGGGCCGGCTATACCGCCACATCGGGGACATCCGATGGCGGCGCGGGTGGCCAAGGCGGGCAGGGCGGTGCCTACGGCCAGGGCGGCACCGGCGGGGCCGGCGGCGACGCGATCGGCGCCGGCCACGGCGGTGACGGCGGTGACGGCGGCACCGGCGGAACCTACGGCGATGGCGGCGACGGGGGTCACGGCGGCAATGGTGCGGGCACCGGCAACGGCGGTGACGGCGGCAACGGCGGGGCTGTGCCGCAAAACGGCGCGGTTAACGCCACCGGCGGTCACGGCGGCAACGGCGGCAACGGCGGTGTCGCCGCATCCGGTGATACCGGCGGTTACGGCGGTAACGGCGGCAACGGCGGTGACGTCAGCTTCAGCGACGGGGCTTCCACGGCCACCGCGACCGGCGGCACCGGCGGGGCCGGCGGTCGCGGCGTGACCGGCGGCAGCGGCGGTACCGGCGGGGACACCACCACCGCCGGGCTAGGCGCGGTGCGTCCCGGCACCGGCGGTACCGGTGGTGACGCTGCGCCCGGTTTCGGGGTGCACGGCGGCTATGGCGGCAACGGCGGCACGGCCGAGATCACTAACGGCCTCAACGTGAACAACGCAGTGGGTGGCACCGGTGGTGTGGGCGGCCAAGGCGGCAGTACCGGTGAGGGCGGTAGCGGCGGTAACGGCGGCTCGGCGGTGATCACCAGCCCCACCTCGTCGGCCAACGCCATCGGCGGCACCGGCGGTACCGGCGGCCCAGGATTGGATTCGGGCACCGCCGGCTGGGGCGGCACCGGCGGACATGCCACCAACCATGGATCCGGTACTGCCACCGGCGGCACCGGCGGCGCCGGCGGTAGCGGGGGCGCCGGCGGCAACGGCGGCAGCGGCGGTGATGCGACCAACTACGGCACCGGAAACGCCACCGGTGGCGCCGGCGCCAACGGCACCACCGGGGTCACCGACCCAAACAGCGCGTCCTACGGCGGGGCCGGCGGCAATGGCGGCAACGCCACCATCCAAAACAGCACCTCGACGGCTACGGCCACCGGCGGCAAGGGCGGTACCGGCGGCAGCGGCTCATCCGGCGGCAACGGCGGCAACGGCGGCGCCGGCGGTGTCGGCGGGGCCGGCGGAGCGGGTGCGAGCGGCGGGGCCGGCGGTACCGGCAGCAGCGGGTTGCCCGGACAAAACGGTGACGCCGGCGGTGACAGCGGCGCCGGCGGCCGCGGCGGTGACGGCGGAATGGGCGGGGTGGGCGGCAA
>NZ_UPHT01000023.1 GCF_900566085.1 Mycobacterium attenuatum | reverse complement strand
TGAGTTACACCGCCCCAGCGTCGCGCCACCACAGCCACCCTGACATCGTCGACACGCCCATCTCACGCGCCACCCGAATAAGCGGCGCCCCCTGACACACACAGTCGAACAACGCCCGCCGTGTCAATCGCGGATGCAGATAACCACTCGACACGACAACCTCCACGATCAACGGACGTTGTCTTGACCGTATGAACCCACCCCCGGATTTTCGCCCTGGCGTTACGCTCGTGCACGCCCCGTAGGCCGCGCGCGAGACCTCAGCCTAGGAAAATGTTGCGACGCCCGGCCAACAGCCGATACAGCGTCTGCTGGATGGTTTCGCGCACCTGATCGGTCAACTCGAAGGTGACCATCGGGTCCTCGGCGTCGGTGGTCGCGTAGTCGGCCGTGTAGATCGGCTCACCGAATGCGATGCGCCATTTGGACGGCAACGGCACCAGCCCTGCCGGGCCTGCCAGCGGGAACAGCGGGGTGATCGGGAAGTAGGGCAAACCGAACAGGCGCGCCAGCAACTTGACATCGGTGAGCATCGGGTAGATCTCTTCCGAGCCGATGATCGAGCAGGGCACAATCGGCGCCCTGGTACGCAGGGCCGCCGACACGAAGCCGCCCCGGCCGAATCTCTGCAGGCGATAACGGTCCTCGAAGCGCTTACCCAGGCCTTTGTAACCCTCGGGGAACACCGCCGTGAGTTCGCCGGAGGCCAGCAGTCGGTGCGCGTCGGTGGTGCAGGCCATGGTGTGGCCCGCCCTGCGGGCGGCCTCGCCCACTACGGGCAGGTCGAACACCATGTCGGCGGCGAGCAGGCGCAGATCCCGGTGGGCCGGATGTTCGTCGTGGACCGCCACCGAAAGCATCAACCCGTCGAAGGGCAATACTCCGGCATGGTTGGCGACCAACAGCGCGGCGCCGTCGCTGGGAATGTTTTCGATACCGCTGACTTCAACCCGAAACCATGACCTGAAGAAAAACCTCAGCAAAGGCCGAACGATCGCGTCGTTGAAATGCGGGTCGAATCCGAATTCGTCGACGCTGTAATCACCGGTAAGCCGCTGCCGCAGGAATCCCGCGACCGAGGCGACACGCTGCGCCACATCGTTGAGCGGCGCTTCAGCCGATCCGGACGTGCCTGTCGCACCCGCGGCACGTCGATGCTCGTCGATTTCCCGCACCACCGCGGCGATCTGTTCGGCCGACGCGCGGCCATTCGGATCGGACAGCAGCGAAGGATGCTCACGAGACGCGTCGGCGCGTTGACCGGCACGGCGGCGCGCTGCTACCCGACCCCGATTACTGTGCAGTGGAATGACATTCGCTCTGGTCTCACCCGCCACGATAGCTACCCAAATCTACCTGACCCCCACCCATGGAATTGGCTTCCGGGCTCCCCACCGTTGCGCTAACGCGATCGCGCGACCCTCCCAGGAGCGTACCCGATGCGGGTCGATTATGGGAGTTAGGCCGCGGCCGCGAACGTAGTCGTCGAACGCCTCGGCCGTGGTCCACTTGGGCTGATAGCCGAGTTCGGCGCGCATCCTGGTGGTGTCCATCACCCTGCCGTAACTCAAATAGTCGAATTGCTCTCGGTTGATCTCGGTGTATCCGTTAGCCCGTCTCAGCGAATCAAGAGCCCACACGCCAAAAATCGGTACCGGCAACGGAATTCGGCCCGCCCGGCGGATCGCCTGCGACAGCATGATGATGCCGTCGGCACCAATGTTGAAGGTGCCGGCTTTGCCGGCCATTGCACCGCGCTCCAGGGCGCCGAGCGCATCCTGCTCGTGCAGCAATTGCAGCCGTGCGTCACGGCCGAACATCGTGGGCACGAAGGGCCCGGCAAGATATCGCGACAGTGTGGTGTCCATCGCCGGGCCGATCATGTTGGCCAGCCGCAGGATCGTCACCGCAATGTCGGGCCGGCGCCGGCCCAGGCCGCGCGCGTAACCCTCGATGTCCAGGCTGTCCTTGGCGAAACCCTCGCGAAATGGCCGACGGCTGGTGCTGTCCTCCGTGAACACCACGGGGTCATGCGGGCTGGAGCCATAAACCTCGGATGTGGACTTCAGCACGACGCGGCGAACCGACGGCGCCTTCTGGCAGGCCGCAAACAGCTGCATGGCGCCCATCACGTTGATTTCTTTCAACGCCGCGCTTCCGCCGGACCGCGGCGCATAAGACGCCGCCGCGGCATGCACCACAGTGTCGACATCGCCGTTTCGAATTACCTTGGCGATGAAGGGATTACGAATGTCGGCTCGTACGAACTCGGCCCGGCCCATGCGACGCAGCATGTCCTTGCTGGGCGCGATCGCGTCCACCGCGATGACCGAGTTGATCAACGGGTTCTGCGCCAGCCGGGCGGTCAGGTAACCGCCAAGAAACCGACACGCACCGGTGACCAGCACTACCTTGGGGTAGTGCACCGTGTCGTTACTGCGGCCACCGATTCCTCCGGCGCCGCCCCCCTGGCCGCTCGACGAGTCCACCCCGACAGCCTAGCGGCGAGGAGAGACAGTGGCGTTACAAGCCGGTGACGGTACGCGTCAGCAGGGGGTCCGGACGGGCCTTACTTACCGAGTTTTCTGCGCTGCACCCGGGTGCGGCGCAGCAGCTTGCGATGCTTCTTCTTCGACATCCGCTTGCGTCGCTTCTTGATTACTGAACCCATGGACTCCGCTATCTGACCGTGACCGCTTGTCTGTGACTACACGTGACTACGAGGACTACACAAGGACCCAGTCACTCTACCCAGCCCGCCGTACCGAACACCAAACCGGGCACATTGTCGGTCGGCGTCGGTCGGCGTCGGTCGGCGTCGGTCAGCGACGCCTGACGAGGCGGACCCGTGACGGCCCACTCCGACCTGCGATGCTGTCGGCTAGCCGGCGAAGTAGGAGGTCTGCAGCATGTCGTGAACAGCCTTGGCATGCACCCGGAACGACCGTCCGACCCGAACCGCGGGCAGCTCCCCGTTGTGCACCAGCCGGTACACGGTCATCTTGGAGACCCGCATCAGCGAAGCCACCTCCGCCACGGTGAGGAATTGGGTGCCGGCCTGCTGGCCTTCGCCCGTACCGCTGTCTCGTACCGATTTACCTGCAGAATCCCGCGCCGATGGCCCGTTGGAAGACGTCATCGCAACCCAATCATGTCAGGCACGCGCAATGCCAGCGGCTTCCCCTCCGCTGGCACCCACACGTGCATACAAAGAGGAGAATAGCGGGACTAGTGGGGTTATTGGTACTGGTGAGAGGAAATCAGTTCAAAATTCTTGAATTATTCCGATGTAATTCTTAGCTGCTCAGAGCGGCTTTTGGCAGCCTGAACGGCCGCGTCGACGACCGCCCGAAATCCGCCTTTTTCCAGCTCGCGCAGGCCGGCAGC
Organism: Mycobacterium attenuatum; assembly: GCF_900566085.1. Classification (GTDB taxonomy): domain Bacteria; phylum Actinomycetota; class Actinomycetes; order Mycobacteriales; family Mycobacteriaceae; genus Mycobacterium; species Mycobacterium attenuatum. The sequence goes on along the minus strand of NZ_UPHT01000023.1, from coordinate 6,541 downwards.
TGTCGTCCCGCCCGGTGAGGTGACCGACGCCCGCAGTTGCAGCGCCGTGGTGTCCACCGGCAACCCCGACGGCTCGGCTACGGCCCGTCGGTCTTGGTCCATCCGGTCCAGCAGCATCGCCGTCGACCCGGCCAGGGTCTGCGTGGTCAGCTCCGTGGCCACCTGGCGGCTCAAGCCCACCGCGACACCGGCGTCGACCAGGGCCTCGACCAGCAGAAAGAAATACGCAGGCCCCGAGCCCGACAACGCGGTCACCGCGTCCAACTGCTGCTCGGGAACGTTGAGTACGACACCGACCGCGGCGAAGAGCGCAGACACCTCCTCCAGCTGTTCCGGCGTCACGAACCGCCCCTTGGCCAGCGCGGTGACCCCGGCTGCCACCAGCGCCGCCGCGTTCGGCATCGCCCGGACCACCGGGGTGCCCGCCGGCAGCTTGGATTCGAAGTAGGAGGTCGTGACTCCCGCGGCGACCGTGACGAACACCTGTTCGACGCTGTCGCTTCCGGCGGCCGCGGCCGCAGCCGCCAAGTCACCCAGCACCGTCTCGACGTCGGCGGGCTTGACCGCGATCACCACGATCGTCGCGTTCTCGATCGCATCGCTGACCGAAGTCACCAGGACCGAGTAGGTACCGGCCAGGTACTTGGCGCGCTCGGGGACCCGTTCGGCCACGACCAGGTCTTTGACCTGCCGGCCCGCGCGCAGCAAACCCGACAGCAACGCTTCGCCGATACTGCCCCCACCGATGATCGCGATTCTTGCCATGCCGGACAGCATCGCAGACCCGCAATCGCTAGCGAGCGACCGGGACCATTGCCAATTGACGCGCTTGCACCACCAGGCGGCCCATGCTGTCGACGACTACGTGGTCCTCGTCGAACCAGTCATGTCCGATCTCCATACAGGTGGCAACGATCCGCAGCCAGCCGTCGGCGGGCAGCGCCCGAAGGAAGGCGGTGAGTTGGACCGTCGGCGCCCACCCGGTGCGGTCCACGGCAAACGTCACCGGTGCCGACAAATCCCCGCACATGAGCGCGAAAAGCGGGTCCGGAGCCACCCCACGCGGGCGCGCCCACATCTGGATGACCGGCGGGCGCCCGTCGGCGCTCCGCTCCAGCGTCGACAACAGCGGCCGAACGTCGCAGCCCTCGCCCAGGTGCACCAGTCCGGCCAACGGGTGGCCCGGACCGATCGGGGCGATGTCCTCGGGGGGTTCGGGTGCCATCAGGTCCACGACCGGGTTCGCCGACAGCAGCGGGGCCGGCACACCGCATTCCTGGTGCTCGGGTTCGCCCAGCGTGACGACGGCATGCACCGCGGTGCGCTCACCCTGGGTGAGTTCGACGTCGACCACGCCGATCCGGCGGCCGCGTTTGCGCATCGACGTCACCAGTCGCATGGCTCCCGGTTCGGGCGCCCACAAGAAATTCGCCGACACAACGACGGGTTGCAACGGCGGCTGCGGTCCCGGCCCGCCGTAAGCGATGCGGGCCGCGTTGGCACACAGCGCCATCATCGCGCCGCCATGCACCTTGGGACCGATGGTCCAATGCCGGTTCAGGCTGCCGTGAAACACCGCGCCATCAGCACCGGCCTCGACTTGCCGCAACGCCATCGCGGAGGTGAACATCGCGGTCATGTCACCGCAGCAGATGAGTGCGGGCGAACTGCAGGGACTCCACCAGCATGGCTTCGCGCTCGCCAGCCGAACGCGCCGATGAGGTGGACACCTCCAGCACCACATGGCCGGTGAAACCGGAGCCCGCCAGCATCTGGCACACCGCGGCGGTGGGCTGGGTGCCGCGACCAGGCACCAGGTGCTCGTCGGCGGGCAGCCCGCTACCGTCGCACAGGTGCAGATGGACCAGACCCGGGCCCATCCGACGAGCCATATCCAGCGCATCGGTGCCCGCGGTCGAGGTATGGGAGAGGTCCAGCGTGTAGTGGGCGTGATCGCCGTCCAGCGGGTCGTAGGACGGCGCGAACGCGGAAATGGCCGGACCGGGACCACCGCCGCGGCGACGCATCCGTTCCCGTGATTGGCCGGCCCCGAAAAGCCGGTCCGCCCGGAACGGAAACATGTTCTCGACGGCGACCATCACGTCACTGGACGCTTCCAACGCGGCAACCTGCTCACTGAATCCCTCGGCGTAGCGCCGTTGCCACCGGAACGGCGGATGTACCACGACCGTCTGGGCGCCCAGCCGTTCGGCGGCGCGCACACTGCGCTCCAGCTTCGGAATCGGGTTGGCGCCCCACACCCGCTGCGAAATCAGCAGGCACGGAGCGTGTACGGACAGCACCGGCACGCGGTAGCGCCGCGACAGCCGCTTGACGGCGTCGACGTCCTGGCTGACCGACTCGCCCCACACCATCAGTTCGACTCCGTCGTAGCCGAGGCGGGCGGCGTACTCGAACGCGGCCTCGGCCCGCAGTGGGTACACCGAAGCCGTCGACAGGCCGACTTTGATTGCTGGGCGCACGGTGTGTCGTGGCGCCTAGCCTGTTTGCAGAGATAGCACCAACGGCCCCCAGGTAATCAGCGCACCGACCGCAACCGCGATCAACGTACTGGCGATGTCCTCGGTCTTGCGGACCACGCGCACCGCAACCACCAGCCCGAGGATAACCAGCACCGACAGCACCAACGCCACGATGCGGTTCCAGCGCCACAGCTGGTCGAAGGCGATGAACAGTCCGGCACCGAACACCACCGCCAGAATCGATTGCAGTACCACCACCGTGGCGCGCCACAGCGGCACCAGCATGCCCAACGCGCCGCCCGACCCGCGCGCCTCGCCGGCAACGTCCCGGTCGAGCTGCTCCTCGTCGAACAGGGCCGGGGTCTCGCCCCGACGCCGGGCCACCTCGTCGGCGAGGGACTGGCCGCCGAACAGGGTCCGCTCCGCGGCACCGTCCACGTCGTGCAGGTAGGAACGCACGTATGCCGACTCGTCGTCGGCCGATTCGGCCTCCTCCGCCTCGACGTCCAACGCATCCACCGAGGTCTCGACGTAATGCCCAACCGGATCGGGGCTCATGTGCTCGGCGCCGGACTGCTGCTCCGAGGTGTCGCCGTCGTCGGTGTGACGCAGCGGGCGCGGATACTCACTGCGCTCGGGGCCGGATTTGCGTCGGGTGACCGGCTCGGATCTGGGCCAGCGCGGTTCGGGCTCGGACCAGTACTTGGCCTTAGCGGGCTGCTCGGCGAGCGGCTCGGGTTGCGAAGGCGGCCCGGCGTACCGGGGGGTCGCGTCGGCCACCTTGTCAACCGGCGCCGGCGGTTCCGGCGGTTGCGGCGCAGCCGGCGCGGAGGTCTGCGCCGTGTCGTGACGGTCCTCGTGACGATCCTCACGAATGACCGGGATTTCACCGGTCAGCTCGGCCACCGTGACGGAGTCGCTGTCACCGCGGCGGCGGCGGCGCCGCCGGGTCACGGCGGGAGCCCCGATGGTGCCGTTCCTGGCCAGTAGTTCGGCGACCGAGATCTGTCTGGTTTCCTCCATGTCGGAATGGGGTCCAGTCATGGTTTGTTGCCTCTCGATCGGTGAGCAGCATTCCGATCTACTACCTGGCCTCCAGCATCGCGCACCGATGTCGCCGTCGGCGACATTTCGATGAAGGCGGTCTCGTCGGCCTCGCTGTCGAGTCGGCGCAAAATCACGCCTTCCCGCAGCGCCCACGGGCAGATGTCCACCGCCTCTATCGACAACGCTCGCATGCTTGCCTCTGCGACCAGAGCCCCCGCCACGATTTGCGGCGCCCGCTCGGCGCTGACTCCTTCCAATTCCGCACGGTCAGCGGTCGTCATCCTAGAGATGAAAGATATGAGTTGTCTGAGGCCGTTGGCCGTCAGCATTCGTTTCACCCGTGGTCCGGCGGCCGACGGCGCCGCTCCGGTGAGCCGCGCCAGCGAACGAAACGTCTTCGATGTTGCGACCGCCAGGTCAGGACCACCGGCTTCCAGAACGGCCACACTGGCGTCCGCCAGCTCGGCATCGAGCCAGTCCCGCAACATCGCCACCCGCCGGCGCCCGGGCGGGTCGTCGGGCAGCCACTCACGCGTCAACCGCCCGGCACCCAACGGCAGCGACAGCGCTACCTCGGGCTCCTCGTCCACGCCGCTGGACAATTCCAGCGAACCGCCGCCGATGTCGAGGTTGACGATGCGCCCCGCACTCCACCCATACCAGCGTCGCACCGCCAGAAAGGTCAGCCGGGACTCGTCGACGCCGCTCAGCACCTGCAATTCGACCCCGGTTTCTTTGCCGACTCGGGCGAGCACATCCTCGGAATTCTCGGCGTCTCGGACCGCCGAGGTGGCAAAGGCCATCAACTCGGCACAGCCCGAGCTCACCGCGATCTTGGCGAACTCGTCGATGGTCGACATCAGCTTGTCGGCGCCGCGCTTGGTGATCTTGCCCGAGCTGTCGGTGGCTTCGGCCAGCCGCAGCGTGGCCTTCGTCGAACTCATCGGTGTCGGATGCCCGCCACGGTGAGCATCAACCACCAGCAGATGGACCGTGTTGCTGCCCACGTCCAGCACGCCCAATCGCACGAAATCAAACTAGTCGGGCCTGGCGGCGGGGCGCCGAGCGACCCGGTGACCGGCTTCGCCCGATTCGGCCGCGGAATTGCCGGCGTGCGACGTGCAAGGCACGCGCCGGTGCCGGCCCGCAGCTCGCCGATCGTGGACTAACGTTGCAACCGTGGCAAATTCGCGCCCGCGGCCGGTGCATCCGGGGCAAGAAGTCGGATTGGACTTTCCCCGCGAATGGGTGGAGTTCTACGATCCCGACAATCCCGAGCATCTGATCGCCGCCGACCTGACCTGGCTGCTGTCCCGCTGGACATGTGTATTCGGGACCCGCGCCTGTCAGGGTACCGTCGCCGGCCGGCCGCATGACGGGTGCTGCTCGCATGGTGCGTTCCTGTCCGACGACGACGACCGGGCCCGGTTGGACGACGCGGTGAAAACGCTGACCGACGAGGACTGGCAATTTCGCGAAAAGGGCTTGGGCCGCAAGGGGTATCTGGAGCTCGACGAGCACGACGGGCAACCGCAGTACCGCACCAGAAAGCACAAGGATGCATGCATCTTTTTGAACCGGCCGGGTTTTAGGGCCGGCCCCGGGTGTGCCCTGCACACCAAGGCGCTGCAACTGGGCGTGGCACCGCTGAGCATGAAACCCGATGTCTGTTGGCAGTTGCCGATCCGGCGCAGTCAGGAGTGGGTGACCAGACCCGACGGGACCGAGATCCTCAAGACCACGGTCACCGAATACGATCGCCGCGGCTGGGGCTCCGGAGGCGCTGACCTGCACTGGTATTGCACCGGTGATCCCGCCGCCCATACCGGAACCAGGCAGGTGTGGGAGAGCCTGGCCGACGAGCTCACCGAGTTGCTCGGTGTCAAGGCGTATGCAGAATTGACCGAAATCTGCAGGCGCCGAGACCAGTTGGGGCTGGTCGCCGTGCATCCCGCGACGCGAGCGGCCAAGTAGCGGCCAAGTTGCGCAGTTCGGCGTAAACGTGCGTAATCGTGCTGACCGCACGCTACGATGTGCGCCTCGATCGAGGGTGCGACCCGGGAGCACACCATGTCATTTGTGATCGCGGCGCCGGACGTCTTGGCCGCAACGGCAATCGATCTGGCCGGAATCGGTTCGGCGATCAACACTGCCAACGGCGCGGCGACGGCGCCGACGACTACCCTGCTGCCCGCAGCCGCCGACGAGGTGTCGGCGGCCATTGCGGTGCTGTTCGAAGCACACGCGCAGGGCTACCAGGCGCTCGGCGCACAGGCTGCGATATACCACCAACAGTTCGTGGGGGCGTTGTCGGCGGCTGCCGGTTCGTATGCGGCCGCGGACGCTGCCAGCATCAGTCCGCTGCAGTCACTACTTGACTTGATCAACGCGCCCAGCCTGGCGCTGTTCGGGCGCCCGCTGATCGGCAACGGCGCCGCGGCGCCGGCAGGTAGCGGGAAAAACGGCGGCGATGCCGGCATCTTGATCGGCAATGGCGGCAACGGCGGATCCGGTGCGGTCAGCGCGACGGGCTCCGGGCCCGGCGGCAACGGCGGCGCCGCGGGCCTGCTGTGGGGCCACGGTGGCAACGGCGGGGCCGGTGGCACCGGCGCCGCCACCGGAGGCGCCGGCGGCAACGGAGCCGCCGGCGGATTGTTCGGCTCGGGCGGCAACGGCGGGGCCGGCGGCGCCGGCGCCGGCGGGCAGGCCGGTGGCGTGGGCGGCAGCGGCGGCGCAGCGGGGCTGTTCGGCACCGGCGGTGCCGGCGGGGCCGGTGGCGACGGCGGTTCCGCCGGCGCGACCGGCGGCCTCGGCGGTAGCGGCGGCCGGGGCGGATTGGTCTTCGGTGCCGGCGGTGCCGGCGGTGCCGGCGGCAACGGCGTCGCCGCCGGCGATGGCGGTGCCGGTGGTGCCGGCGGGCTCGGCGGGCGACTCTTCGGCAACGGCGGGGCCGGTGGGACCGGCGGCAGCGCCGGCAACCTCGCCGGCAACGGCGCCGACGGTGGGACCGG
>NZ_UPHT01000010.1 GCF_900566085.1 Mycobacterium attenuatum | reverse complement strand
GCCCGCCCGGGCCGAACAACAGCCCCGCGTGACCGCCGGCACCGCCAGTTCCGCCATTGCCCGCAAAGCCAAGTCCACCGGCCCCGCCGGCACCGCCGTTACCTGTCGACGAGTTCCCGCCGTTCCCGCCGGCACCGCCGGAACCCAGCAGCCCGGCAGCGCCGCCAGCGCCGCCGTTCTGGCCCGCCGCGCCCGACCCGCCGGCCCCGCCGTCACCGAGCAACCAGCCACCCGGAGCCCCGGCCGCGCCGGTGCCCGGGGCTCCGTTGACACCGTTGCCGATCAACGGACGACCGGTCGTTGCCTGGACGGGCGCGTTGACCGCGTCGAGCAAGCTCTGCAGCGGCGAGGCATTGGCGGCCTCGGCGCCGGCATACGCGCCGGCACCGGAGCTCAACGCCCGCACGAACTGCTCATGAAACAAGGCCGCCTGCACACTGAGCCCCTGATAGGCCTGGCCGTGCCCGGAGAACACCGCCGCGATCGCCGCCGACACCTCGTCCTGAGCTGCGGCCAGAATCCCCGTGGTGGAGGCCGTCGCTGCCGCATTGACAACTCCCAGCGCCGAACCTATATCCGCAAGCTGGGCAGCCGTCGAAGCCACCACATCCGGCACGGCAATCACATACGACATCCGATAACCCCTGACATCAATCGACCGCGCCACCGACATACATGCGCAATTCGCCCGGCTGAGTTCAGCAGAATTACACCACTTGGCGGGCGAAGAAAATCCTGTTTCTCAGATTCCCGGTGACGGTGCGCAGCGCTTTGTAGCGTTGTCGCCGATTGCGGCAGCTACCCGCTATTAGATCTCCATCTCGCGCAGTTCACGCTTGAGGATCTTGCCGGTGGGATTGCGCGGCAGCTCGTCGATGAAGACCACCTCCCGCGGCACCTTGTACCGTGCAAGGTGGTCGCGCACATAGTGTTTGATGGTGTCCTCGTCGACCTCGGTGTCGGGCTTTTTCACCACGAACGCGCGCAGCCGGGCACCCCACTCCTTGTCCTCGACACCGATGGCGGTGGCCTCCACCACGTCGGGATGTCCGCTGATCAGATCCTCCACCTCGGCCGGGAACACATTCTCACCACCGGAGACGATCATCTCGTCATCCCGGCCGCTGACGTAGAGCAGGTTGTGCTCGTCGAAATAGCCCACGTCACCCGAGGACATCAGGCCGTCGATGATCTGCTTGTGCCCGCCCCCGGTGTAGCCCTCGAACGGGAAGGCGTTGCCGACGAAGATCCGCCCGACCTCGCCCCGTGGCAGCTCCTTGCCGTTCTCGTCGAGAATCTTGACCTTCACGCCCTTGACGACCGGCCCCACCGTCGCCGGGTTGCGCTCCAGGTCCTTGGGCCCGGCGATGGTGGCGAACGCGATCTCGGTCGAGCCGTACATGTTGTAGATGACCGGCCCGAGGTCCTTGAGTGCGCGCGAGGCCAACTCGGCACCCAGCTGCGACCCGGACACGAAGACGATCTTCAGGCTGGACAGATCGGGTTTCTTGTGCATCTTCTCGACCGCATCCAGGATGCGCGACAGCATCACCGGCACCACCACCATGGCGGTCACCTTGTATTTCTCGATGTCTTCCAACACCAGCGGCGGCTTGAACTTCCGTCGCAGCACCAGCGTCGACCCCAGGAACATCGCGATGGTGGCGTGCAGGTAACCCAGCGCGTGGAACATCGGCGCCGGCAGCGACGTCACCTCGCTGGCCTTGAAGGGAACATGCGACAGGATGCCACCGACGGGTGCCAGGGTCGGCGGGGTACTGCGGTTGGCACCCTTGGGGGTTCCGGTGGTGCCGCTGGTCAAGATGATGATCGACGCGTGCTTGCCGGCCTTGGGAGCGGGCGCGGTGCTGCTGCGCGCGATCAGGTCGTCCAGTGTCTCGTCGGTGCTTCCCGACGGCTCATCTTTATCGGGGTTGATGCCCAGGGCGCGGAGCTTACCCAGTGGCGGCTCGGCCTTGCTGACGGCCTTGGTGTACTCGTCGTCGTAGATGATCAGCTTGGCGCCTTCGCGTTCCGACACCTCCTTGATCTGAGGGCCCGAGAACTCGCTGTTCAGCAAGATGATGCGGGCGCCCACCCGGGCGGCGCCGTAGTTGGCGATGAGGAACCAGCGATGGTTACGCGCCAAGAGAGCCACCCCGTCACCGGCGCGCACCCCCTTGGCGAGCAGGGCGTTGGCCAGAGCGTGGGCGGCGTCGTCGAGCTCCTTGTAGGTGAACTCGCCGTCTTCGTCGATGCACGCCGCCCGGTCCGGATGGCGTCGCGCGTTGAGCGACGGCAGCATGCCGAATTCGCCCCACTTCACGATTTCGTTTGCCATCGCGGCATAGTTCAACGGCGACTCCAACCGGAACGCGCCCGATTCGACGATCTTGCGCACGTAGTGCAGTTCCGAGGTACCGCGGTCGACATATTGCTGGATCTTTCCGAGCCCGGGCAAGTCACTGAGGTTAGGCATAGCCTCACAATATGTGACGGGGGTCGCAAACCGGCCAGAAGGTATTCCGGAATTAGCATGGACTCCCATGACCGGTCCGGCGTCACTGGACATCGCCGGACACCACGTCACCATCACCCATCCCGACCGAGTGGTGTTTCCCGGCCGCGACGGCCGGTCCGGATATACCAAGCTCGATCTGGTTCGTTACTACCTTTCGGTGGCCGATGGCGCCCTGCGCGGCGTGGCCGGCCGCCCGATGATCCTCAAGCGCTACGTCAAAGGCATCTCCGAAGAAGCGGTATTCCAGAAGCGTGCCCCCGCTAACCGCCCGGACTGGGTCGACGTTGCCGAACTGCGCTACGCGTCGGGCACGTCCGCCAAGGAAGCCGTCATCCACGACCCAGCGGGGCTGGCGTGGGTGATCAACCTGGGCTGCGTCGACCTCAATCCGCACCCGGTGCTGGCCGTCGACCTCGACCACCCCGACGAGCTGCGGATCGACCTGGACCCGATGCCCGGTGTCGAGTGGCGACGCATCATCGACGTCGCGCTGGTGGCGCGTGAGGTGCTCGAAGACAACGGCCTGACCGGCTGGCCCAAGACGTCGGGATCGCGCGGCTTCCACGTGTATGCCCGGATCGCGCCGCACTGGCCGTTTTCGAAGGTCCGCCTGGCCGCCCAGACCATTGCGCGCGAAGTCGAGCGACGAATGCCCGACGCCGCAACCAGCCGCTGGTGGAAGGAGGAACGCCAGGGCGTGTTCGTCGACTTCAACCAGAACGCCAAGGACCGTACCGTCGCGTCGGCCTATTCGGTGCGGGCCACTCCCGACGCCCGGGTGTCCGCGCCGCTGCACTGGGACGAGGTGCCCGACTGCGATCCGCGGGACTTCACCGTACATACCGTTCCCACCCGGTTCGCCGAGATGGGTGACCCGTGGGCCCGGATGGACGAGGCGGTGGGCGACCTCGACCGGTTGCTTACGCTCGCCGAGGAATTGGGCCCGCCGGAAAAGGCGCCCACGCGCGCCGGCAAGCCGACCGACGGCCGGCGCCGCTCCTCGAAGCCGCTGATCGAGGTCGCGCGCACCAAGACCAGGGATGAGGCGATGGCCGCGCTGGACACCTGGCGCAGCCGCCATCCGGCCGCGGCCCGTTGCCTAGAGCCCGCCGACGTGCTGGTCGACGGGATGCGCGGGCCAAGTTCGATTTGGTACCGGATCCGGATCAACCTGCAGCATGTGCCGCCCGAGCAGCGGCCGCCGCAGGAGCAGCTGATCGCCGACTACAGCCCCTGGGTGGGCTATTCACCCAAGCCGAAACCGGCGTCGGACACCGATCAGATCTGACTGGTCCCGGCTGCCCTGCGCAGGTAGCGGTACCACGTCACCACCAGCAGGCCCACGAAGAAGATCACATAGAACCGCAGGGCGGGTTCGATGCTGCCGAACTGCGATTTCGACCACGCGTAGGCCAGCGGCACCACAAACCCGCCGAAAGCGCCGACCGCGGAGATGACGCCCAATGCGCCGGCGGCCTGGCGGCGCATCTGAACCATGGTCTGGGGGTCACCGCCCGCCAGCTCACCTTTGATCGTGAAGATCCGGGAGATCATCCGATAGGTCGATCCGTTGCCGATACCGGTGGCCACGAACAAGAACATGAAGCTGAGGAAGAACATCGGCAAGTCGACCTCGCGAACAGCCCACAGCGCCGCTGCCGCCCCGACCGCAAGCATGGCGAAGCTGGCCGCGGTGATCCGGGCCCCGCCGATCCGGTCGGCGAGCCTGCCACCCAGCGGACGCATCACAGATCCGACGGCAGCGCCCAGGAAAGCCCAGCTCAACGCGATGTCCCCGCGGCCGAACACGCTGGTCAGCAGCGTCGGGAAGGCCGCGGAGTAGCCGATGAAGGACCCGAAGCTACCGATGTACAGCAGCGACATGACCCAGGTGTCGCGGTGCGCCAACGACTGCCAAACGGGTTTCACGTCGGCCTTGGCTTCAGCCAGGTTGTTCATGAACAGGAACGCGCACACCGCGGCGGCCACGGCCAACGGGACGAAGAACAGTCCGGCACGTGCCAGCGCCATCCCGCCGCCGGCGACCACGATCGACGGAATGACCTTCTGCACCACCGCCACACCGATGTTGCCTCCGGCCGCGTTGAGACCCAGCGCCCAGCCCTTGTCCCTCTCCGGGAAGAAGAACGAGATGTTGGCCATCGAGGAGGCGAAGTTGCCGCCCCCCAACCCAGCGGTCGCGGCGATCGCGACCAACAGCGCGAACGGGAGACCGGGATGGCTTACCGCCCACGACAGCAGCAGACAGGGAACGATCAACAAACTTGCCGAGATGACCGTCCAGTTGCGTCCGCCGAAGATCGGGACGGCAAACGTATACGGCAACCGCAGCAACGCGCCCACGCCGCTGGGAATGGCCACCAAGCACAGCGCCTGACTGGCCGACAGCGCCCAACCCGACGGAGCCGCGTGCCCGTGCGTGGCCGTCATGTGCACCACCACGATGCTCCACAGCATCCACACGCTGAACCCGATGTGTTCGGCGAAGATGGAGAAAATCAGGTTGCGCCGGGCGATTGGTTTGCCGATCCGCGCCCAGAACTCGGGGTCTTCCGGGCGCCAGTCGTCGATCCAGGGACCTTCGACATACGGCGCGCGCGGCGGCGCCTGCTGGACTACCGGGGCAATGGTCATGGCGCGAACGCTAACGATGCGCTGTTACCGACTCCGGCGCCCGCAGTTACATGGTCGAAAAGCAAACATCACAGCCGTCTTGCTAGGCCTGTTAGAAAAAGTGCGCCAATGTGCGGGCATATCGGCACTGCACAGCAGTCGGCGGAGTCGGGCACGCGATAGTCTCACGCGGTGCAACAGGGATGGAGTCGACGCGGATTCCTGCAGGTCGCTGGAGCAACAGGGCTCGTCGCCGCGGGGGTTTCGGGCTGCTCGTCTCGTGAGCCCAAACCGGGCACCGCCGGCGGCGGGGTGGTGACCATCACTCACCTTTTCGGCAAGACCGTCGTCAAAGAGCCACCCAAGCGCGTGGTCAGCGCGGGCTTCACCGAGCAGGACGATTTGCTGGCGGTGGGTGTGGTCCCGATCGCGGTGACCAACTGGTTCGGCGACCAGCCGTTCGGGGTATGGCCGTGGGCCCAACCCAAGCTGGGAGCGGCGCAGCCGGTGGTGTTGAACCTGGACAACGGAATTGCGGTCGATCAGATTGCCGGCCTGAAGCCGGACCTGATCGTGGCCATCAACGCCGGCGTGGACGCCGACACTTATCAAAAGCTGTCGGCGATCGCCCCGACCATCCCGCAGTCCGGCGGCGACGCGTTCTTCGAACCGTGGAAGGACCAGGCGACCACCATCGGCCAGGCGGTTTTTCAGGCCGACCAGATGAAGTCGCTGATCGACGACGTCGACCGCAAGTTCGTCGGGGTCGCCCAGAAAAATCCGCAATGGAAGGGCAAGAAGGCGCTGCTGCTGCAGGGCAGGCTCCGGCAGGGCAACGTGATCGCCACCATGGCCGGCTGGCGCACCGACTTCCTCAACCAGATGGGTCTGGTCGTGTCCGATGCCATCAAGCCCTACGCCGCTGACCACGTCGCGGTCATCCCTCCCGAGCACATCAAGGACGTGCTCGACTCCGCCGATGTGCTGATCTGGTCCACCGAAAGCCCGGACGACCAGCAGGCGTTGCTGGCCGACCCCGCAATCGCGGCCGCCGGGGCCACCGCCCAGAAGCGCCACATCTTCACCACCAAAGACCTCGCCGGAGCGATCGCGTTCGCATCGCCGCTGAGTTATCCTCTGGTGGCCGATCAGCTGCCCCCGCAGATCGGCGCAATCCTGGGCTGAATTCCCGGTCGGCAATGCCGCTGACCGCATCCTCATGAGCGTTTGCTAAGGCACCTCTGGCAGTGCTCGAAGATCCCTCGCCCGACCGCCGATAACGGGGCTACCGTCGAAAGATGAGCGTGACGAACCTGTCTAGCGACCTCGCAGCCGACGCGGTGGCGCACACCGTTGTGGACTACGGCGATCAGGCGCTGATGCTGCAATGTGACAGTACCGCTGAGGTTTTGGCATGGACGGACGCGCTGCGTGCGGCCGGCCTGCCGGGCGTAGTCGACATCGTTCCGGCCTTGCGGACCGTGTTGATCAAGCTGGCTGCACCCCGATTCCAAGGGGTTACCCGGCAGCGGCTGCGCCGCCTGCCGGTCGGCTCTGCGGCGTCACCGCTCGATCACGAGGATGATCACCCCGTCATTGACGTCATCTACGACGGTCCCGATCTCGGCGAAGTCGCAGCCCACACCGGCCTGACCACCGCGCAGGTCATCAACGCGCACACCGGCGCCCTGTGGCGGGTGGGATTCAATGGGTTCTCGCCCGGTTTCGCCTATCTCATCGGCGGCGACCCACGGTTGCGGGTGCCTCGCAAAGTCGAACCGCGTACCGCGGTGCCGGCCGGATCAGTCGCTCTCGCAGGCGAATTCAGCGCGATTTATCCGCGCCGCTCGCCGGGCGGGTGGCAGATCATCGGCCATACCGAGGCGGTCCTGTGGGACGTCACCAGACCCAGGCCCGCGCTGCTCATGCAGGGCATGTGGGTGCAGTTCCGGGCCGCGTAACGCCGCGTAACAACGCGTAACAAGGAGCAACTGCCATGACGATCCTGGAAGTCCTGCGCACCGGGCCGCTGGCTATCGTCGAGGATCTCGGCCGGGCGGGCCTCGCCCATCTCGGGGTCGGCCGCTCCGGAGCCGCCGACCGCCGCTCCCACACGCTCGCCAACCGGCTGGTGGCCAATCCCGACGACCGGGCCACCGTCGAGGTCACGTTCGGCGGGTTCTCGGCGCGGGTGCGCGGCGGCGACGTCGACATCGCCGTGACGGGCGCCGACACCGATCCCGCTGTCAACGGAATCATGTTTGGCACCAACAGTATTCATCATGTCCGTGATGGCGAGGTGATCTCGTTGGGCACGCCCCGCGCCGGTCTTCGGACATACCTGGCCGTGCGCGGCGGCATCTGCGTAACCCCGGTCCTGGGTTCGCGAAGCTACGACGTGATGTCGGCGATCGGGCCCGCACCACTGCGAGCCGGCGATGTACTGCCGGTTGGCGAGCACACCGCGGACTATCCCGAACTCGACCAGGCCCCGGTGGCCGCCTTCACCGGTGCCACGGTCGAACTGCTAGTGATACCGGGTCCGCGCGACGATTGGTTCGTCGATCCCGACGCTCTGGTCCACACCGACTGGGTGGTCTCCGACCACAGCGACCGGGTCGGCACCCGGCTGGTCGGACGTCCGCTGCAACATCGCAACCCGGACCGGCAGCTGCCCAGCGAGGGCACCACTCGCGGCGCGATCCAGGTGCCGCCCAACGGATTACCGGTCATCTTGGGTCCCGATCACCCACTTACCGGCGGCTACCCGGTGGCGGGCGTGGTGATCGACGAGGACATCGACAAGGTCGCCCAGGTGCGGCCGGGCCAGCACGTGCGGCTGCAATGGGCAAGGCCCCGCACGCAGATCCGTTAGCCGCCCGTGCCCGCTCAGATCCACACGGCACGCTTGGTACACACCTCCGATCTGGACGGCGAGACACGCCAGCACATTCACCAGATGGTGGCCGATGCTTTCGCCGGGGACTTCACCGAAAGCGACTGGGAACACGCGCTGGGCGGCATGCATGCCCTGATCTGGCACCACGGTGCGATCATCGCCCATGCCGCCGTGGTGCAGCGGCGACTGATATACCAGGGCAGCGCGTTACGCTGCGGTTACGTCGAAGGTGTTGCCGTACGCGAAGACTGGCGCGGCCAGGGTCTGGTGAGGGCGCTGCTCGACGCCGGTGAGCAGGTGATACGTGGCGCCTATCAGCTCGGTGCGCTCAGCTCCTCGGCGCGGGCGCGCATGCTGTACGCGTCGCGGGGCTGGTTACCCTGGCGCGGCCCGACGTCGGTGCTGGCGCCCACCGGCCCACTCCGCACTCCCGACGACGACGGCACCGTGTTCGTCCTGCCGGTCGAGGTCACCCTGGACACCTCGGCGGGACTGATGTGCGACTGGCGCGCGGGCGACGTATGGTGACCGTCTGAATCTCGTTGTGCGCCAACCACTCATGGCCGCATCATCCTGAACCTCTGTGACATGCAGCATATTCGAACTCCTACCGAAGGACGCTGCCAGCACGCTGACAGAAAACTGGAATTCAACTTTCAGCGGATTTCCACCTCACCAAGTTGACTCGCTTCCATACTCGATGTGAGCATCGAAGGACGGAACGGCGCATGCCCGGTCTTCGCAGGTTGTCCACACCCGCATCAACATCGTGAGCCGGCCGAGACGAGCGGCAACGCCGGCAATTGCTCGAGGGGGAATCGGGCTGCATGCCTCTGCGTGGGCCACGCGCAACGTCTGCTCGTGGACAGCGCACCGTGCACGAAAGGTGAAGACCGTATGGGCCGTAACCAGCGCATCGCGGACTGGAATCCGGAAGACACCGCTGCCTGGGCGACCGGTAATAGCAAGATCGCACGGCGCAACCTGCTGTGCACGGTCGCCGGCGACCATGTGGCCTTCTCGATCTGGTCGCTGTGGTCGGTGATGGTGTTGTTCATGCCGGCATCGGTCTACGGATTTTCGGCGGGCGACAAGCTGCTGCTGGGCGCCGTCGCCACGCTGGTCGGGGGCGGCGTTCGCATCCCGTACACCTTGGGTATCGCGAAGTTCGGCGGCCGCAACTGGACGATGTTCTCGGCGTTCGTGCTACTGATCCCCACCGCCGGCACGATCGTGCTTCTCGCCAACCCCGGGTTGCCGCTGTGGCCCTACGTGGTGTGTGCGGCGCTGACCGGGCTGGGTGGCGGCAACTATGCGGCCTCGTTGGCCAACGTCAATGCGTTCTACCCGCAACGACTCAAGGGCGCAGCGCTGGCCGTCAACGCCGGTGTCGGCAACCTCGGAGTCGCGGTGATCCAACTGGTCGGCCTTTTGGTGCTGGCCACAGCGGGCCATGAGGCACCGTACTGGGTATGCGCCACCTATCTGGTGCTGCTGGCAGTGGTGGGCATCACGGCGGCGGTCTTCATGGACAACCTCGAGCACCGCATCGAGCTCTACCACATGCGGTCGATCCTGTTCGACCGCGACACCTGGGTCATTTCGCTGCTCTACGTCTGCACCTTCGGATCCTGGATCGGGTTTTCGTTCGCCTTCGGGCAGGTGCTGGAGGTGAATTTCCTGGCCAATGGTGAAAGTCCGAAGCATGCGTCGCTGCACGCCGCCCAGATCGCCTTCGTGGGACCACTATTGGGGTCTCTGGCACGGATATACGGTGGACGATTGGCCGACCGCCTCAGCGGCAGCCGCGTCACGCTCGGCGTGCTGGCCGGCATGATCGTCGGTGCCGGGATGCTGGTCGCCTTAAGCACTTACGCCGACCATGCAGCTACCACGGTGACGATTCCCATGGTGGGGTCCGTCATCGGATTCATGGTGTTGTTCATCTTGTCCGGGATGGGCAACGGATCGGTGTTCAAACTGATTCCGTCGGTGTTCGAGGCGCGCAGCAGGTCGCTGCTTGTCACCGATGCCGAACGCCGCCACTGGGCACGTGCCATGTCGGGAGCGCTCATCGGAATCTGTTCGGCGGTAGGCGCGCTCGGCGGCGTCGGAATCAATCTGGCTCTGCGCGAGTCCTACCTCAGGAGCGGCACCGAGACCTCAGCGTACTGGGCGTTCCTGTTTTCCTATATCGTTGCGGCCGTCCTGACCTGGGTGACCTACGTTCGGCGGCCGCATTCGGAAACCTCGGTCCAGGACGCGAAGGCACGGCCCGAACTCGCCCGGGTGTGACCACCGCCTCAGCCGTGGGCAATGCCCAGGCAATTGCCTTGTAACGCCGCCGAAATTTCCAAGGCTTAGACAATTGGTATGGCCCAGCGGAATTCTGAGCCACTGAGGGGCTACCGCATTGCAGTGACATCAGCTCGCCGCGCCGACGAGCTGTGCGCGTTGCTGCGCCGCCACGGTGCCGAGGTATGCGGTGCTCCGGCGATCTCCATGATCGCCCTGCCCGACGACGACGAACTCCACGCCAACACCGAGGCGTTGATCGCTGCTCCGCCGGACATCCTGGTGGCCCATACCGGCATCGGCATGCGCGGCTGGGTAGCCGCGGCCGAAGGCTGGGGATTGGCCGGCCAACTCATCGAGGCGTTGGCCTCGGCACGGGTCATATCCCGCGGACCAAAAGCCACTGGCGAATTGCGCGCCGCCGGGTTACGCGAGGAGTGGTCCCCGGACTCGGAGTCGTCGCAGGAGGTGCTGGCCTACCTGCTGCGCACCGGCGTATCGGGGAAGCGGATCGCGGTCCAGCTGCACGGCGCCGCCGACAGTTGGGACCCGTTCCCGGAGTTTATCGCCGGCTTGCGCGCAGCGGGCGCGACAGTGGTACCTGTCCGGGTATATCGTTGGAAACCAACACCTTTGGGTGGTGAATTCGACCAGCTGGTCGCCGGCATCGCCCGGCGGCAATTCGACGCGGTTAGTTTCACGTCGGCACCCGCTGCGGCGGCGGTGCTGGAACGCAGCCGCGAGTTGGGTATCGAGGAACAGGTAGTGGACGCGCTGCGCACCGACGTGCACGCGATGTGTGTAGGCCCGGTCACGTCGCGTCCGCTGGCCCGAAACGGTATCCCCACGTCGTCGCCGGAGCGAATGCGGTTGGGGGCCCTGGCCCGCCATATCGCCGAGGAATTGCCACGGCGCGGATCGTGCACCATAACGGCCGCAGGGCGCGTCGTCGACATCCGCGGGACCTGCGTGCTGGTCGACGATTCCATCAAGACGCTGTCGGCTTCGGGAATGGCGATCCTGCGTGCATTGGCCCAACGCCCCGGCGACGTCGTCGGCCGCGACGAACTGCTCACCGTCTTGCCGGGCAACGGCGACGACACTCACGCTGTCGACACCGCCGTGTTGCGGCTACGAACCGCTTTGGGCGACAAGAACATCATCGCTACTGTGGTCAAGCGCGGCTACCGGCTGGCCGTCGACATGCAGGAACACCTATGAACCTGGTCCTGACAGCGCACGGCACCCGCAGGCCGGCCGGGGTCGCAATGATCGGAGACCTGGCCGCCCGGGTAAGCGTGCTGGTCGATCACACCGTTCATGTTGCGTTCGTCGACGTGCTGGGACCCACGCCCAGCGAAGTGCTCGCCGGGCTGGCCGTGTCGGCAGTATCGGACCGGCCCGCAATCCTGGTGCCCGCCTTCCTGTCTCGCGGGTACCATGTTGGAACCGACCTACCCGCCCATGTTGCGGCCAGCGGCCATCAAGACGTCACCGTCACCCCGGCATTGGGGCCCGGTCGGGAGATCACCAGAATCCTCGCCCATCAGTTGGTGAAATCTGGTTGGCATCCGGGTGATTCGGTGATCTTGGCGGCCGCGGGAACATCGGACCACCGAGCGCATGCCGACCTGCACACCGCCCGGAAGTTCCTGTCGACGCTCACCGGGCCTCCGGTAGAGCTGGCGTTCGCGACCACTGGCCGTTCCGATGTCGGCGCGGCAGTTGCCCGCGCCCGCCGAAGCGGCGCGCGCCGTGTGGTGGTCGTCTCCTATCTGCTGGCCGAAGGTCTGTTTCAAGAACGGCTACGCGCCTGCGGTGCCGACGTGGTGACACCGCCGCTGGGTGAACATCCAGGATTGGCGCGGCTCATCGCCGGCCGGTTCCGCGATGGCATGCGGCTTCGTGCCCATAGCCGGCGAATAGCACGCATGCCGAATTAGGTGGAGCACAAGCTCTTTGCCGACAAGACTTTTCCAGCAGATCCTGCCGGTGTAAGGCACGCCGAGGTCACCGACGCTTGATCTTTGGGCACATCCGCGCAATCCTGGCACCATGGCCCGTCACCAGGAGCCCTCACGCGGGCTCCTCGACCCGGTAGCGAAGATGCTGCGGCTGCCGTTCAGCACACCGGAATTCATCGACAAAATCGTCACCGGTAGCGTCAATCAGGTCGGGCGCCGAACGCTTTACATGCTGATCACCACGTGGGACGCCGCCGGCGGCGGCCCGTTCGCCGCGAGCGCCGTGGCATCGACCGGTTTGGCCAAAACTGCGGAGATCGTCCAGTCGATGTTCATCGGCCCGGTTTTCAACCCGCTGCTCAAGATGTTGGGCGCCGACAAGATCGCGGTCCGGGCTTCGCTATGCGCTTCTCAGCTGGTCGGCCTGGGGATCATGCGCTACGGGGTGCGCTCGGAGCCGCTGCACTCGATGTCGGTAGAGGCGCTTGTCGACGCGATCGGTCCGACGATGCAGCGCTACCTCGTCGGCAAGATCGATTGAGTTCGCCAGCGTAACGCCGCGGCACAATTCGGCAGGGTGGAATTTCGCAGTGGCGTTACGTTCGTGACGACCAAGCTCAGGCAGCGATCCGCGCGACCTGGATGTGCCCCTCGGGGGTGACGCGCGCCGGGTACACCGGCACCGACACCCGTGGATCGTCCAGGCAACTTCCGTCGTCGAGCGCGAAAGCCTGCTTCAGGATCGGTGATTGGACGGTGACACGCCCGCCGCGATCGCCAACGATCCCCCGGGACAGCACAGCCGCGCCGGAGAACGGGTCCACGTTGCCGACCGCGCGCACCGAGCCGTCGTCCAGCCGGAACAGCGCCGCCTGGCTGCCGTCGTCGAGCAGCACACCGACACCACGGCCGGGAATGAGGTGGTCGTACGCACACGCGGTGGTCCACACCTGAATAGCGTTGAGAAGCGTCATGATTCCCTCCCTAACTATGACTAACTATGAGCGTATCCGCGGCATACCAATGGGCACAGGCACTTTCCGCCCGGCACGCTCGGTGAACGTCACGGTCGAATCGACCGCGTCGGGGGCGTTGACGAAGGAGACGAACCGCGACAGCTTGTCCGGATCCTCCAGCACGCCCTTCCATTCGCATTTGTAGTTGGCAACATGCCGCTCCATTGCGGCCTCGAATTCCTCGGCCAAGCCGAGCGAGTCGTCGCAGACGACCTCGCGCACATGGTCGAGCCCAAGTGATTCCACCCACGGCGCCGTGCGTTGCAACCGGTCGGCCGTGCGGATGTAGTACATGAGGAACCGGTCGATGTAGCGGACCAGCGTCGGGGTGTCGAGGTCGCTCGCCAACAGCTGGGCATGCTTGGGAGTCATGCCGCCATTGCCGCCCACATAGAGGTTCCAGCCTTTTTCGGTGGCGATGACGCCGACATCCTTGCCGCGCGCTTCGGCGCACTCCCGTGCGCAGCCCGAAACACCCAGCTTGATCTTGTGCGGTGCGCGCAGGCCGCGGTAGCGCAATTCCAGATCGATGGCCAGCTGCACCGAATCCTGCTGCCCGTAGCGGCACCAGTCGCTGCCCACGCAGCTTTTCACCGTGCGCAGTGCCTTGCCGTACGCGTGACCGGACTCCATGCCCGCATCCACCAGCCGCTTCCAGATCTCCGGGAGCTGATCAACCCGGGCACCGAACATGTCGATGCGCTGCCCACCGGTGATCTTGGTGTACAGCCCGAATTCCTGGGCGATCTGGCCGATCAATATCAGGTGCTCGGGTTTGATGTCGCCACCGGGGACCCGCGGCACCACCGAGTAGCTGCCGTTCTTTTGGATGTTGGCCAGGAAGTGGTCGTTGGAATCCTGCAGCGCGGCCTGTTCGCCATCCAGGATGTGCTCGGAGCCGGTGGACGCCAGGATGGAGGCGACCACGGGTTTGCATATGTCGCAACCCTTTCCGCGGCCAAAGCGCTCCAGCAGCCCGGAGAAGGTCCGGATCTCGGTTGCCGAAATGATTTCGAAAAGCTCTGCTCGCGACTGGCTGAAGTGTTCGCACAGCGCCTTGGACTGCTCGACACCTTCGGCTTCCAGCAGTTGTTTCAGCAGCGGCACGCACGATCCACACGAAGTGCCGGCCGCGGTGCACGCCTTCAGTGCGGGCACGTCGGCGCAACCATCGGCGATCGCGCACTTCAGGTCGCCCTTGGTCACGTTGTTGCAGGAGCAGATCTGCGCCGAATCCGGCAGCGCGCCAACTCCCAGAGCACCAGCCCCGGATCCGGCCGGCGCGATCAGTGCCAGGGGGTCTCCGGGCAACTCGCTGCCGACCATGGGGCGCAACACGCCGTACGACGAGGCATCGCCCACCAGCACGCCGCCGAGCAGGGTCTTGGCGTCGTCGGAGAGCACCAGTTTGGCGTAGGTGCGCTTCACCGCGTCGTTGACAGCCACCTCGAGGCAGTTCTCGGTTTGGCCCATCGCATCGCCAAAGCTGGCGACGTCCACGCCGAGCAGCTTGAGCTTTGTCGACAGATCCGCTTCCGGGAATTCGGCGGCCCCGCCGAGCAATCGGTCGGCCACCACCTCGGCACTGGTGTAACCGGGACCGACCAGGCCGTAGCAGCATCCCTCGATGGCTGCCACCTCACCGACCGCGTAGATGTCGGGATCGCTTGTCCGGCAGGACAAATCGGTGAGCACACCGCCACGCTCGGCGATGGCCAGACCGGCCGCCTTCGCCAGCTCGTCGCGCGGCCGGATGCCGGCGGCGAAGATCACCACCCCCGCCTCGATGACGTCACCGTCGGCGAGCCGGACCCGCACCGACGCAGGACTATCTGAGTGTTCAACCGGCTCAATGGATTCGGTGCCTGTGCCGACATGGACAGCGATGCCGAGGTCGGTGATCATCCGCGCGAGCAGGGCACCGCCAGCCTCGTCGATCTGCTGGGCCATCAATCGCGGCATCATCTCCACGACGTGCGGCTGCAACCCGAACTGACGCAGCGCATTCGCTGCTTCGAGTCCCAGCAGGCCACCACCGATGACCACTCCGGTGTGATCCGAGTTCTGCGCAGCTTGGGCACCGGCGCGGATGGCGTCGAGGTCGTCCAGCGTGCGATAGACGTGGCATTGGGGTAGGTCGTGTCCGGGAACCGGCGGCACGAACGCGTACGAGCCGGTGGCCAGCACCAGGGCGTCGTAGCCATGCCGCTGCCCGTCTGCGGTCATCACCGACTTGGCCGCCCGATCGATCTCGGTCACCCGCGTGTTGAGCAGCAGCCGCACCAGATCGTCACCGGCATAGTCATTGCCCGGCAATGCCAATAGGCCGCGGTCCCAGCTTTCGGTGTAGGAGGTCAGCCCGACCCGGTCGTAGGCCGCGTCGGCCTCCTCGGCCAATACGGTGATCCGCCACAGGCCGCTGGTGTCGCGGGCACGCAGTGCCTCCACCAGTCGGTGGCCCACCATGCCGTGCCCGACCACGACCACGTGTCGCGAGCAGGGCGAAGCCCCACCGCGCGCGTGCGTAGTTCCGGCTGAAGCCATGCCATGAAGGTTAAGGGCGGAAAATTGCCGAAAAATCGCCCAATGTGACAGCCCGATGACATGGCGATCACACCTGGGAAGGCGCTGTGTGACTGCGTTCACTTACGGCGAAAGCCCAGACGGAACTTAAGCGGGGCCGACTCATGTTCTTCGGGATAGCGGACCCGGCAGAGCGCCGGACACAGCTAACTCACAAGGAAGAATCAGGAGATATCCATGAGCAATCTTGCACTGTGGTCGCGTCCGGCCTGGGGCACCTGGGACCCCGACCGCTTGCTGCGTGACTTCTTCGGCCCCGCCGCGGCCACGGACTGGTACAAGCCGGCAACCGGCGGGTTCAGCCCGGCCGCGGAGATCGTCAGGGACGGTGACGACGCCCTGGTCCGACTGGAGCTTCCGGGCGTCGACGTCGACAACGACGTCAACGTCGAGGTCGACATTACGAACGGGGTGAGCCGCCTGGTGATCCATGGCGAGCATCGGGACGAACACGCGGAAAACGCCGACGGCCGGGTCCTGACGGAGATCCGTTACGGGTCATTCCGCCGTTCATTCCGGCTGCCCGCGCAGGTCACCAGCGAGGCCATTGCGGCGTCGTATGACTCCGGCGTCCTGACCGTGCGGGTCAGCGGTGCCTATGCGGGAAATCAGGCGCAGCGCATCGCGATCACGAAGTAAGCCGTTAGTTCGGGCGACGACGATCCGGCGGGGTGGACAGCTCCGCCGGATCGTCGGTCCCGGCCACGTCCAGGCCGCCGGGGAACCGGAAGCTTGCGCGCGACGACGCTGAGATGTCCTGTGCATCGTCGTCGGGTGCGGATACCATCGGGTGACGTATTGTGATCCGAAACACCATCAGCTTCCAGGAAGTTGCGACGATACAGGGAGTGACGTTGTCCGCCTCTGCTGAAATCGCCGAACTGCACGACCTCATCGGCGGTCTGCGGCGGTGTGTGACCTCGCTGAAGTCTCGGTACGGCGACGACCCGGCCATGCGCCGCATCGTCATCGACGCCGACCGGATCCTCACCGACATCGAACTGCTTGACACCGATGTCTCCGAGCTGGACCTGGATCGTGCCGGCACTCAGTATTCGGGCGAGAAGATCGCCATCCCCGACACCGACTACGACCGCGATTTCTGGCGCGACGTCGACGACGAAGGTGTCGGCGGTCACAGTAGATACTGACAATCAAACCCCGCCGAAAAGGGGGTCCTCTATCTGTGTACCCTTCGACGAGATACCACTCGAAGAGGATCACACCAGATGAGCGCACCGACGGCGAACCGTCCTGATACCGGCGTTTTCTCACCCACCCGCGCGCAAATCCCCGAACGGACCTTGCGCACCGACACGTGGTGGTGGGCACCGCTGGTCACCAATATCGGGTTCCTGGCGTTCATCGTGTATGCGACCACCCGGGCATTCTGGGGCAGCGGCTACTGGGTCGAGAAGTACCACTACCTGACGCCGTTCTACTCACCGTGCGTCAGCGCGTCCTGCGTACCGGGCGCAAGTCACCTCGGGGTCTGGTTCGGGCACTTCCCGTGGTGGATTCCATTGGGAAGTCTCGTTTTACCGTTCCTGCTTGGTTTCCGGCTCACCTGCTACTACTACCGAAAGGCCTACTACCGGTCGGTGTGGCAGTCGCCGACGGGCTGTGCGGTACCGGAGCCGCGCGCCCACTACACCGGCGAAACCCGGCTTCCGCTGATCATCCAGAACAGCCACCGCTACTTCTTCTACATTGCGGTCGTGGTGTCGGTGATCAACACCTATGACGCGATCATGGCCTTCCATTCACCATCCGGTTTCGGCTTCGGTTTGGGCAACGTCATTTTGGTGACCAACGTGCTCCTGCTGTGGGCCTACACCGTGTCCTGCCATTCATGCCGGCACGTGACCGCCGGCCGCCTCAAGCACTTCTCCAAACACCCAGTGCGGTATTGGATCTGGACTCAGGTCAGCAAGCTCAACACCAGGCACATGCTCTTCGCCTGGATCACACTGGGCACGCTGTCGCTTACCGACTTCTACATCATGCTGGTGTCCACCGGGGCGATCACAGACTTGAGATTCATTGGCCACTAGGCCAATTCATGATTACAAAGAACAGCTGAGCGAGGTTTCATGGTTGAGGTCGAACGGCACTCCTACGACGTGGTCGTGATCGGTGCCGGCGGCGCAGGGTTGCGGGCAGTCATCGAGGCGCGCGAGCGCGGCTTGAAGGTTGCGGTGGTGTGCAAGTCGTTGTTCGGCAAAGCCCACACGGTGATGGCCGAGGGCGGCTGCGCCGCTGCGATGGGCAACACCAACCCGAAGGACAACTGGAAGACCCACTTCGGTGACACCATGCGCGGTGGCAAGTTCCTGAACAACTGGCGCATGGCCGAATTGCATGCCAAGGAGGCCCCAGACCGCGTCTGGGAGCTGGAGACTTACGGCGCCCTGTTCGACCGCCTCAAAGACGGCAAGATCAGCCAGCGCAACTTCGGCGGCCACACCTATCCGCGACTGGCACACGTCGGCGACCGCACCGGCCTGGAGTTGATCCGCACCATGCAGCAGAAGATCGTCTCGCTGCAGCAGGAGGATTACGCCGAGCTCGGCGACTACGAGGCGCGGATCAAGGTGTTCGCCGAATGCACCATCACCGAGTTGCTCAAGGATGGCGCGGGAAACGAGGAGCGGATCGCCGGGGCGTTCGGCTACTGGCGCGAAAGCGGCCGGTTCATTCTGTTCGAGGCACCCGCGGTGGTGCTGGCCACCGGCGGGATCGGCAAATCGTTCAAGGTCACGTCGAACTCCTGGGAGTACACCGGCGACGGGCACGCGCTGGCGCTGCGGGCCGGCGCGTCGCTGATCAACATGGAGTTCGTCCAATTCCACCCGACCGGCATGGTGTGGCCGCCCAGCGTGAAAGGGATCCTGGTCACCGAGGGGGTCCGCGGCGACGGCGGGGTCCTGAAGAATTCCGACGGCAAGCGGTTCATGTTCGACTACATCCCGCCGGTGTTCAAAGGCCAGTACGCCGAGACCGAGCAAGAGGCCGACCAGTGGCTCAAGGACAACGACTCGGCCCGGCGCACCCCGGATCTGCTCCCCCGCGATGAGGTCGCCCGCGCGATCAACTCCGAAGTCAAGGCCGGCCGCGGCACCCCGCACGGCGGCGTCTACCTCGACATCGCATCCCGGCTGACACCCGAGGAGATCAAACGGCGGCTGCCGTCGATGTATCACCAGTTCATGGAACTAGCCGGGGTGGACATCACCAAGGAGCCGATGGAAGTCGGGCCCACCTGCCACTACGTGATGGGTGGCGTCGAGGTGGACGCCGACACCGGCGCGGCCACGGTTCCCGGGCTGTTCGCCGCCGGCGAGTGCTCCGGCGGTATGCACGGCTCCAACCGCCTGGGCGGGAATTCACTGTCAGACCTGCTGGTCTTCGGCCGGCGGGCCGGCTTGGGGGCGGCCGACTACGTGCGGGCCCTGAGCAGCCGCCCATCGGTGTCGCAGGAGGCTGTCGACGCCGCGGCCAAGCTGTCGCTCAGACCTTTCGACGGACCGACTGACGGCTCGGCGCCGGAGAACCCGTACGCACTGCAGATGGATTTGCAGCACGTGATGAACGACCTGGTCGGCATCATCCGCAAAGAGGACGAGATCTCCAGGGCGTTGACCCTGCTGGAAGAGCTGTGGAAGCGGTTCCAGAGAGTGCAGGTGGAGGGGCACCGTCAATACAACCCGGCCTGGAACCTGGCCATCGACCTGCGCAATATGCTGCTGGTCAGCGAGTGCGTGGCGCGCGCCGCTTTGGAACGCACCGAAAGCCGGGGCGGACACACACGTGACGACCATCCCGGCATGGACGCCAACTGGCGCAACACCTTGCTGGTCTGCCGCGCTGCTGAAACCGCCGGTGACAGCCCCGCCGGTCCCCACATCACCATCACCCACCAGTCGCAGGTGCCGATGCGATTGGACTTGCTGGAACTCTTCGAGATTTCCGAGCTGGAGAAGTACTACACCGACGAAGAGTTGGCCGACCATCCGGGACGGAGAGCGTAATGGGCTACAACGCGTGTTTGCGAGTGTGGCGCGGCGATGACAGCGGCGGTGAACTTCGCGACTTCACCGTCGAGGTCAACGAGGGCGAAGTGGTACTCGACGTCATTCACCGTCTCCAGCAAACGCAGACGCCCGATCTGGCGGTGCGGTGGAACTGCAAGGCCGGCAAGTGCGGATCGTGTTCGGCGGAGATCAACGGCAGGCCGCGGTTGATGTGTATGACGCGGATGTCGACGTTCGCCGAGGACGAGGTGGTCACCGTCACGCCGCTGCGCACCTTCCCGGTGATTCGCGATCTTGTCACCGACGTGTCGTTCAACTACGAAAAGGCTAGGGAGATACCGTCTTTCGCGCCCCCCAAGGATCTGCAGCCCGGCGAGTACCGGATGGCGCAGGTCGATGTCCAGCGCTCACAGGAGTTCCGCAAGTGCATTGAGTGCTTCCTGTGCCAGAACGTGTGCCACGTCATCCGCGACCACGAGGAAAACAAGCAGGCATTCGCCGGGCCGCGGTTCTTGATGCGGATCGCCGAGCTGGAAATGCATCCGCTGGACACCCTGGACCGGCGCAAGCAGGCCCAGGAGGAGCACGGCCTGGGATACTGCAACATCACCAAATGCTGCACCGAGGTATGCCCGGAGAACATCAAGATCACCGACAACGCGCTGATCCCGATGAAGGAGCGCGTCGTCGACCGCAAGTACGACCCCGTCGTGTGGTTGGGTAACAAGCTGTTCCGACGCTAGGTGCCGGTTGCGAGGACGGTCGCCGGTCCGTTAGGCCGGCGGCGGCATCGGGTATTCCCTGCTATGCGTAGTGCCGGGCCGGGCCTGCCCGCAACCGCAACAGGCAGGAGCAAACACATGCGAGAAACCAAAAGCATTAACGACATTCGAACGGCCATCAGGGAGTTGTCGGTCCGCGCAGAACTCGCTCACAAAGAAGGGCGACATGACGACGCCACCGAAATCGAAGGCCGCATCGAGGGCCTCCGGGAAGAGCTAGCCGGGCGCCCCTAGCCCGAAGTTACGGCGGTGAGGACGCTCGAACCCCCAGTTGAGCTGGGGGTTCGGTGTTTTCGGGTGTGGATGTTTTGGCTACTGCAGGCTTAGCGGGATGGTTGTGTTGAGGAGTTGGAAGGC
>NZ_UPHT01000003.1 GCF_900566085.1 Mycobacterium attenuatum | reverse complement strand
GGTTCGGTGGACGTGGGCTGGCGACTCTGCTCGTCGAGCAGGCCCTGGAACGGGCGCGACACGCCGAACCCGCCGTCGAAGCAAGGCGCCGGAGCCGTCGGTCAGCACGGGCGGGGAACCCTCATTGGGATCGAAGGCCGCGACGGCATACGCCGCAGCCGGCGCCGCGACTGTCGCCGGTCCGGGGGGCGCGGTCGACGGCGCCGGCGCTGAAACGGACGCCGCCGCAGAAACGGGAGCCGGGGCCATCGACGCAATGCCCACCGCCGGCCAGGCCGCCGGGTGTGCGGCTGGCGCGACAGTCCCGCCGGCAACGTCGCCCGCCGCGGCTGCGGCGGGGACTGGAACGACGAGCTGCTCGCCGACTCCGATCACTACCCGCAGGATGGCCCCCAGCAGCGGGTCGAGCAGCAGTTGGGGATAGGTGAGCGTGGCTGCTACCCAGGAAAGGGCTTGGTAGGCAACCGCGAACAAGAACGGTCCGTAGACCACCAGGGCCTGGGACGGATTTGTCATCAATAAGGTGACCAACTGCACGCTGTTGCCCACCGGGTCCTGCAGAAAGTTGATTATCGGCGCGTAGATCTGCTCGACATAGCCGATGTAGGCCTGCAGCAGCTGTGAGATCAGATCGGCAAGGTTCAGTTGACTGCCGGCGTCAGTCGCCGGCGCCAGAGCCGCCATTTGGCTGGGGTCGCCAACATGGCCTGCCCCGGATTTGAGCACCGCCGGTGACGGGGAAGTCGTAGGGACGGCGTTCGTCGCCACGCTCGAGACTGTTTGATAGGTGCTCATCGTGGCAGCGGCCTGCAGCCACATCCGGACATAATCCGCCTCGTTGAGCGCAATCGGGATGGTGTTGATTCCGAAGAAATTGGTCGCGACCAGCACACCGTGCACGACGTGGTTGGCGGACAGCTCGGCCAGCGTCGGCATGGTGGCCAGCGCCGTCGTGTAGGCCTGGGCCGCGACTTGATGCTGCACTGCAGCGCTGACGCTGGTGCCGCGGGCCCGCTCCAACCACGCCAGGTAGGGCGCGTGCGCTGCAACGTACTCTTCGGCGGTGGGGCCCTGCCACGAACCGCCCTGCACC
Source organism: Mycobacterium attenuatum (assembly GCF_900566085.1). Taxonomy (GTDB): domain Bacteria; phylum Actinomycetota; class Actinomycetes; order Mycobacteriales; family Mycobacteriaceae; genus Mycobacterium; species Mycobacterium attenuatum. The sequence goes on along the minus strand of NZ_UPHT01000003.1, from coordinate 17,688 downwards.
GCGTTCAGCACACCCGCGAGTTCGGCGATCGCCGACCCGTATTCGGCGCTGAGCGCCTGGTAGGCCTCGGCGGCGGCCAACATCGACCCCGGGCCGGGCCCGCTGAACAACAGCGCCGAATGCACCTCGGGCGGCAGTGCCATCCAGACTGGCGCCGTCATGATCGGGCCCGCCTGCGGATTCCGGCGTTGAGCGCACCTAACGTCGTCATCGACTATCCCCCCGGCGCGTTACCCCCTTAACCCGGGGCGTGTCACGCCGGCTACGCGGGCAGGGGTGAGTGTTTCGCTACCTCACGCCAATTAACCCGCGGGGCGATCGGCTAAACCCTCATCTGTCCGGTTTCGCCTGAGTCGGTCGACGAATGTCCTGGGCTCAGCGGTCTTCGTCCTCGCTGGAACGCGGGCGGTTGGCATCCCGCGCGCCAAACGACGGCCGGCGTGGAGCTTGGTGTCCGTAGACCCCCTCGGGATAGGCCGTTTCGGCGTGCTGAGTCAGGTCGACACCGCTCACCTCTTCCTCGGCACTGACCCGGAAACCCATGAAGCGCTGGATAACCAGGGCCACCAGGTAGGTCACCGCAAACGCGTAGCTGCCGACCACCACCATCGCCAGAGCTTGCTTGCCCAGCTGGCCCAATCCGCCACCGTAGAACAGTCCGTTTGCGCCGTGCGTCATCACCGCGGTGGCCAGCAACCCGATCAGCAGGACACCGACGACTCCGCCCACAAAATGCACGCCCACCACGTCCAGCGAGTCGTCGTAGTTGAGCTTGAACTTCACCGTGATCGCGAAGGCACACACGATTCCGGCCATCAGACCGACGACGGCGGCGCCCAGGGTGTTCACCGTCCCACACGACGGCGTGATGGCCACCAGCCCGGCGACCACTCCGGAGGCGGCACCGAAGGTGGTCGGCTTGCCGTCACGGATCTGTTCCACGGCGAGCCATCCGAGCATGCCTAAGCAGCCAGCGACCAGGGTATTGAGGAAGATCGCCGACGCCAATCCGTTGGCCGCCAGCGCCGAACCGGCGTTGAACCCGAACCAGCCGAACCACAGCAGTCCCACACCGAGGAGCACAAACGGCAGGTTGTGCGGACGCATGGCCTCCACTTTGAAGCCGATGCGTGGACCAAGCACCAGGGCCAACGCCAGCGCCGAAGCACCCGAGACGATCTCGACGACCAATCCGCCGGCGTAATCCAGCACCCCGATCTTGGCCAGCCAGCCATTGGGCGCCCAAACCCAATGTGCGACTACGGAATAGACTGCAATCGACCACACCGGCACGAACACCATCCAGGCCGCGAACTTGGCACGGTCGGCGATGGCGCCACTGACCAGGGCAGCGGTGATGATCGCGAAGGTCAGCTGAAAGGTGGCATACAGCAGTTCGGGAACCGATCCGTGCGCGGTCTCCGGGCCGATGCCCCGCATCCCCGCATGAGCCAATCCGCCAAGGAAGCCGCCCGCGCCGCCGTCGGAGAACGCCAGGCTGTAGCCGACCAGCAGCCACGCCACCGTCACCAGCGGTATGGAAATGAAGCTCATCATGATCATGTTGAGCACACCGGTGGTGCGGACCATGCCCCCGTAGAAGATCGCCAGCCCGGGTGTCATCAGCAGCACCAGTGCGGTGCTGGCCAGCAGCCACGCGGTCGCAGCAGGATCAATGTCCAACTCTGTGGCTCCTTCGGTAGTCGTTCGATGAAAGTGCCGATTTTCGGTTTTCGGATAGACCGTAGCCGGTGCTGTCGATGACGGCCTGCGATCGTCACCATCACATCGATCCACGCGGGCACGGCGGCCGCCGCGCGACGGCCGTGTCTGACGCACTGCCCGGGCCGCCGGGAGAAGGGCGGCGTCGAACCAGGAGCGCGACCGCGATGCAGAGCGTCGGCGCGGCGAAGGCACGCTTCTGCACACCGGAATGGGTGCGAAGAAAGGCTGTTACCTGCCAGTGCGGTCACGGTGGCGGCACCCGGGCCAGCAGCAGGGGCGGCGCTTGCCTTCCTCCAGCTCCTCCCGGGTCCGGCGGATGCGGCGCTCTCGAGTCGTCACTTGCTTGGCGTCCTCGATCCAACAGATGAACTCATTGCGCGCCAACGGCGTGATGTCGTTCCAGGCAGTCAGAGCCGTGGGATTGGCGATCAACGCTTTACGCAGGTCCGCGGGCAGCTGATGCACCACCCCGCCCGGTACTCGGATGCGACTCACCCGGGCCACCTTATTTTCGGCGTTCCCGGCCAGGAATTCTCACTGAGGGGGGCGGTGATGAACCGCCGACAAGTGCGCCGTTCGACCCGCCCGGCCCAGTCCACTAACGGTGAGCAAAAGATGCGATGTCCCCAGACATCGAGAGACATCGAAACTGTGGGCGAAGGGGGACTTGAACCCCCACGTCCCGAAGGACACTGGCACCTGAAGCCAGCGCGTCTGCCATTCCGCCACTCGCCCGAAAACAACCGGAGGACCATACCACTGTAGTAGTCGCCTGTCCCACCCGCTGCCCGCAGGGTCGACCAACAACAGGAACTCCGGCCGACGAAACCCGCCCCGCCGCTGGTCCCGAGAGCTGCCCGGCGTTTTCTCAGGATTCTCACGGTGCCACTGCGTCACTGTGTCCCGATAGCATGTTTTGTGACCGCGACATGCGGGGACATGCGGGCAAGGCGTTGCCCCGCGCCGGCGATGACCAGGATTTAGTGAGGCGAGCGCTGACAAATGGGTAGCCAGAAGGGGCTCGTTCAGCGCATCGAACGCAAACTCGAGTCAACCGTCGGGGATGCGTTTGCCCGAATGTTCGGTGGATCGATCGTCCCGCAAGAGGTAGAAGCCCTGTTGCGGCGGGAAGCCGACGATGGAGTGCAGTCACTCACCGGAAACCGCCTTTTGGCGCCCAACGAGTACATCATTACCCTCAGTGTTCACGACTCGGAGAAATTGGGCGCCGACCCGGATCTCACGTCGAGGGCATTTGCTCGGTACTTGGCGGACTATATCCAAGAACAGGGGTGGCAAACGTATGGTGATGTGGTGGTCCGGTTCGAGCAATCGCCGAACCTGCATACCGGCCAGTTCCGCGCCCGCGGGACAATCAACCCCGACGTCGAGCCCCGCCCGACGGTCACCGCTTACGCCCGGCCACAATCGAACCACGCGTTTGGCGCAGAACCAGGAGTACCACCGATGACTGACAATTCGAGCTACCGCGGCGGTCAGGGGCAGGGGCCCGACGAGTACTACGACGACCGCTACGCGCGTCCGCAAGAGGAGCCACGCGGTGGCGCACCCGCCGGACCGGACCCGCGCGGTGGATATCCGCCCGAAGGGGGCGGCTACCCGCCCCAGCCCGGATACCCTCCGCCACCTCGTCAGCCGGACCAGGGCGGCTACCCCGAACAGCGCGGCTACGGCGACCAGGGCGGTTACCCCGAACAGCGCGGCTACGCGGACCAGGGCGGCTACCCGGACCAGGGCGGCTACGGCGATCAGGGCTACCCCTCGTCGTACGAGCAACGTCCGCAAACTCCCGCCGGGTACGGCGGCCCGGGCTACGACCAGGGCTACCGGCAAGGCGGCGGCTACGGCCAACCACCCGGCGGCGGATACGGCCAACCACCCGGCGGATACGGTCAACCGCCGAGCAGCTATGGCCAACCACCCGGCGGCGGGTACGGCCAACCACCCGGCGGCCAGCCTGGCTATGGCGGCTACGGCGACTATGGACGTGAACCCGCGCGCCAGGACGAGGGCGGCTACGGCGTCCCGCCGGCCGCACCCCAGGCACCGCCGGAACCGCAGCGGCCGGCATATCCCGACCAGGGTGCCGGCTACGAGCAAGCCGGCTACGACCAGGGTTATCAGCAGGGCGGCGGCTGCGGCCGTCAGGAATACGGATCTGGCGACTACACCCAGTACGCCGAAACCTCGGCCCCCGGCGGCTACCCCGCTCAGGGCGGCTATGCCGAACCGGCCGCTCGCGACTACGACTATGGCCAGGAATACGGCCAAGCAGCTCCCGAATACGGCCAGGCAGCTCCCGAATACGGCCAGGCAGCTCCCGACTATGGCCAGCAGGCGGGCGGTTACGGCGGTTACGGGCAGGGCGGCTACGGGTCGCACGCAACCACGGTGACCCTGCAGCTCGACGACGGCAGCGGCCGCACCTACCAGCTTCGCGACGGCTCCAACATCATCGGACGCGGCCAGGACGCCCAGTTCCGGTTGCCGGACACCGGCGTCTCGCGCCGGCACTTGGAGATCCGTTGGGACGGACAAGTCGCGCTGCTCACCGACCTGAACTCCACCAACGGCACGACGGTCAACAACGCACCGGTACAGGAGTGGCAATTGGCCGACGGCGACGTGATTCGCCTGGGCCATTCCGAGATCATCGTCCGCATCCACTGAACCCGGTGGGCACAATGCTGCCTCGGTTGACCTCGCTGCACCCGCCTTCCCAGTATCGTGACTTTGCTGAACTTCTCGGCATCACCGGCGCGCGGGCGGCAGCGCCAGGACGGAAAGGACGCCAGATGCAGGGGTTGGTACTGCAACTGACGCGTGCCGGATTTTTGATGCTGCTATGGCTATTCATCTGGTCGGTGCTGCGGGTGCTGCGCACCGATATCTATGCACCCACCGGCGCCGTGATGGTGCGCCGCGGGCTGGCGTTGCGCGGCACGCTATTGCCGTCGCGGCAACGCAGGCAGACGGCCCGCTACTTGGTTGTCACCGAGGGTGCGCTGGCGGGCGCGCGCATCACGTTGAGCGGGCAGCCGGTGTTGATCGGACGCGCTGACGACTCCACCCTGGTATTGACCGACGATTACGCCTCGACACGGCACGCCAGGCTCTCTCAGCGGGGATCGGAATGGTACGTCGAGGACTTAGGATCGACCAACGGCACTTACCTTGACAGGGCAAAGGTGACGACTGCGGTACGAGTTCCGATTGGGGTGCCGGTTCGAATCGGCAAGACGGCAATCGAGTTGCGCCCGTGACCCGCGCCCACGACGACGCAGTGGGGGCACTGGGGACCTGCCCTCACAAGTGGGAGATACCCCCACCCGCTAGCGGGAGAGAGCGGCGCTCGTGACCCTGGTCCTGCGATATGCGGCCCGCAGCGATCGCGGCCTGGTACGCGCCAACAACGAAGACTCCGTCTACGCCGGCGCGCGGCTGCTGGCGCTGGCCGACGGCATGGGCGGACACGCCGCCGGCGAGGTGGCGTCCCAACTGGTCATCGCGGCATTGGCCCATCTCGACGACGACGAGCCCGGTGGTGACCTGCTCGGCAAGCTCGAGGCCGCGGTTCGCGCAGGCAACTCGGCCATCGCCGCCCAGGTCGAGATGGAGCCCGACCTCGAAGGCATGGGTACCACCCTCACCGCGATCCTCTTCGACGGCAACCGGCTCGGTCTGGTACATATCGGAGACTCGCGCGGCTATCTGTTGCGCGACGGTGAGCTGACCCAGATCACCAAGGACGACACGTTCGTCCAAACGCTGGTCGATGAGAATCGGATTACGCCCGAAGAGGCGCACAGCCACCCGCAGCGCTCGTTGATCATGAAGGCGCTGACCGGCCACGAAGTCGAACCCACGCTGACCATGCGCGAAGTACGAGCCGGTGATCGCTACCTGCTGTGCTCCGACGGGCTGTCCGACCCGGTCAGCGACGAGACGATTCACGAGGCGCTGAAGATCCCCGACGTCGCCGAAAGCGCCTACCGCCTTATCGAACTCGCGCTGCGCGGCGGCGGCCCCGACAACGTGACTGTGGTGGTTGCCGACGTCGTCGACTACGAATATGGCCAGACCCAGCCGATTCTGGCGGGAGCCGTATCCGGTGACGACGACCAGCTGACCCTACCGAACACGGCCGCCGGACGAGCCTCGGCGATCACCCCCCGCAAGGAAGCCGTCAAACGGGTTCCGCCGTCGGCCGAGACCTTCCAACGCCACCGCTGGTCGCGCCGCCGGATCATGCTTGTCGCGATGCTGGCGGCAGTCCTGGTTGTCGCGGCCCTGTTTATCGGTCGCGCGATCATCCGCAACAACTATTACGTCGCCGAATACAACGGCACCGTGTCGATCATGCGCGGCGTCCAGGGATCGCTGCTGGGCATGCCCCTGCATGAGCCGTATCTGATGGGCTGTTTGAACGCGCGCAATGACCTGTCGCAGATCAGCTACAGCCAATCTATGGATCACCTCGACTGCCACCTGATGAAGTTGGAGGACCTGCGTCCGTCCGAGCGTGCACAGGTGCAGGCCGGACTTCCCACCGGCTCGCTCGATGGCGCCATCACGCAGCTGCGTGAGCTGGCCGCCAACTCACTGCTGCCGCCGTGCCCGCCGCCTCGCGCCACGTCGCCACCCGGATCGCCACCCGGGTCGACGTCCGGGCCACCCACCTCGACCACCGCCAGCAGCACACCGGAACCAACCGTCACCTCCTCGCCAGCATCCCCAACCACCACTTCCTCCGCCGGGGCCCCAACCACCACTTCGGGAAGCCCCAACCATGCGAGCACTTCTCCGACAGCGCCCGCGTCACCGTCGACGACATCGCCGACAGTCACCGCGCTCCCGCCACCTCCTCCTCAGCCGGGCATTGACTGCCGGGCGGCGGCATGACGACACCCCTGCAGGCGCCGGTGACGGTGACGCCCCCGTTGCCGACCCGGCGCAACGCCGAGCTGCTGCTGTTGTGCTTCGCCGCGTTGGTCACCGTCGCCGCGCTACTCATCGTGGAAGCCAACCAGGACCGCAGTCTCCATTGGGATTTGGCCAGCTACGGGCTGGCCTTTCTCACGCTGTTCGGAGTCGCCCACCTGGCGATCAGACGCTCCGCCCCGTTCACCGACCCCCTGCTGCTGCCGGTAGTGGCGCTGCTCAACGGACTGGGCCTGGTGATGATCCACCGGCTCGATCTCGTCGACGACGAGGTCGGCCACCACACCCATCCCAGCGCAAACCAGCAGATGCTGTGGACACTCGTCGGCGTGATCTCGTTCGCGCTGGTCGTGACCTTTCTCAAGGATCACCGCCAGCTCGCCCGCTACGGCTACACCTGCGGGTTCGCCGGTCTGGTCATGCTCGCCATACCCGCACTGTTGCCCGCGCGGTGGTCCGAGCAGAACGGAGCCAAGATCTGGATCCGGTTGCCCGGCTTCTCGATTCAGCCAGCCGAATTCTCCAAGATCTTGCTGCTGATCTTTTTTTCCGCGGTGCTGGTCGCCAAGCGGCGCCTGTTCACCAGCGCCGGCAAGCATCTGATGGGCATGAACCTGCCGCGCCCCCGTGACCTGGCGCCGCTGCTCGCGGCCTGGGTGATCTCGGTGGGGGTCATGGTCTTCGAGAAGGACCTCGGCACGTCGCTGTTGTTGTATGCGTCGTTTTTGGTGGTTGTCTACCTGGCCACCCAGAAGTTCAGCTGGGTCGTCATCGGCCTGGCGCTGTTCGCGGCGGGAAGCGTCGTGGCCTACTTCGTCTTCAGCCACGTCCGTGTTCGGGTGCAGACCTGGTGGGATCCGTTCGCCGACCCCGAGGGCAGCGGATACCAGATGGTCCAGTCGCTTTTCAGCTTCGCCACCGGTGGCATCTTCGGCACGGGACTCGGCAATGGCCAGCCCGACACCGTGCCTGCGGCATCGACCGACTTCATCATCGCCGCCTTCGGTGAGGAGCTCGGCTTGGTCGGCTTGGCCGCCATCTTGATGCTCTACACGATTGTCATCATCCGGGGCCTGCGCACCGCGATCGCCACCCGCGACAGCTTCGGCAAACTGCTGGCCGCCGGCCTGGCGTCGACGCTGGCCATCCAGTTGTTCATCGTGGTCGGCGGCGTGACCAAACTCATTCCGCTGACCGGGCTGACCACGCCGTGGATGTCCTACGGTGGATCGTCGCTGCTGGCCAACTATGTGCTGCTGGCAATTTTGGCCCGCATCTCGCACGGCGCCCGTCGTCCGCTGCGCACCCGCGCCCGAAGTACGACGCCGATCGCGGCGGCCGGTACCGAGGTGATCGAGCGGGTATGAACGCCTCTCTGCGCCGGATCTCGGTGACCGTGATGGCGTTGATCGTGCTGCTGCTGCTCAACGCCACGATGACGCAGGTCTTCACCGCCGACGGGTTGCGCGCCGATCCGCGCAATCAGCGCGTCCTGCTCGACGAGTATTCACGCCAACGCGGTCAGATCACCGCGGGCGGGCAGCTGCTGGCCTACTCGGTGGCGACCGACAGCCGGTTCCGCTTCCTGCGGGTCTATCCCAACCCCGAGGTGTACGCGCCGGTCACCGGCTTCTACTCGCTGCGCTATTCGAGTACCGGTCTGGAGCGTGCCGAAGACCCGCTACTGAACGGGTCGGACGAGCGGTTGTTCGGCAGGCGGTTGGCAGACTTCTTCACCGGTCGCGACCCGCGCGGCGGGAATGTCGACACTACGATCAACCCGCGCGTTCAGCAGGCGGGCTGGGACGCCATGCAGCAAGGCTGCGCCGGCCCTTGCAAGGGCGCGATCGTGGCGCTGGAACCGTCGACCGGCAAGATCCTGGCGCTGGTGTCGACGCCGTCCTACGACCCCAATCTGCTCGCGTCGCACGATCCCGAGGTACAGGCGCAAGCCTGGCAGGGGCTTCGCGACAGCCCCGATTCGCCGCTGACCAACCGCGCCATCGCTGAAACCTACCCGCCGGGCTCCACGTTCAAAGTGATCACCACCGCGGCCGCGCTGCAGGCCGGAGCCACCGACACCGAGCAGCTGACTGCGGCTGCCGAGATTCCGCTGCCCGGAAGCACGGCCACCTTGGAGAACTACGGCGGTGCGCCGTGCGGCGCTGAGCCGACGGTGCCGCTAAGCGTGGCCTTCGCCAAGTCGTGCAACACCGCGTTCGTCCAGTTGGGCATTCTTACCGGTGCAGACGCCCTGCGCAGCACGGCGCAGGCGTTCGGCTTGGACACTTCGCCGAATCCGATACCACTGCAGGTCGCCGAATCGACCGTCGGGCCGATCTCCGACACCGCCGCATTAGGTATGACCAGTATCGGGCAGAAGGACGTGGCACTGACCCCGCTGCAGAATGCGGAGATCGCAGCGACCATTGCCAATGGCGGGATTACCATGCGGCCCTACCTGGTGGACAGCCTGCGGGGGCCCGACCTGGCCAACATCAGCACCACTGCGCCATATCAACAGCGGCGCGCGGTGTCGCCGCAGGTCGCCGCTAAGCTAACAGAGCTGATGGTCGGCGCCGAGAAAGTCACACAGCAGAAAGGGGCCATCCCCGGCGTGCAGATCGCATCCAAGACGGGTACCGCAGAGCACGGCACAGACCCCCGTCATACTCCACCCCATGCGTGGTACATCGCCTTCGCGCCGGCACAGGCGCCCAAGGTTGCCATCGCGGTGCTGGTGGAGAACGGGGGCGATCGCCTGTCCGCGACCGGTGGCGCGCTCGCCGCGCCGATCGGACGGGCCGTGATCGAAGCTGCGCTGCAGGGGGGCACATGAGCCACCACCGGCGGAATGCGCGAGGACCGGAGCGAGCGGGGGTCAACGCATGAGTCCCCGAGTTGGTATGACGCTGTCCGGCCGCTACCGTCTGCAGCGGCTCATCGCTACCGGCGGCATGGGCCAGGTATGGGAAGCGGTCGACAGCCGGCTGGGCCGGCGGGTGGCCGTCAAGGTGCTCAAGAACGAGTTTTCCTCCGACCCGGAGTTCATCGAACGGTTCCGGGCCGAGGCACGTACGACGGCGATGCTGAACCACCCGGGGATCGCTGCGGTCCACGACTACGGCGAGAGCCAGATGGACGGCGAAGGCCGCACGGCGTACCTGGTGATGGAGCTCGTCAACGGCGAGCCGCTGAACTCGGTGCTCAAGCGCACCGGCCGGCTATCGCTGCGGCATGCCCTGGACATGCTCGAACAGACTGGCCGCGCCCTTCAGGTTGCGCACGCAGCCGGACTGGTGCACCGCGACGTCAAGCCGGGCAACATCTTGATCACGCCCACCGGCCAGGTGAAGATCACCGACTTCGGGATCGCCAAGGCCGTCGACGCGGCACCGGTGACCCAGACCGGGATGGTGATGGGCACCGCCCAATACATCGCGCCCGAGCAGGCCCTGGGTCACGACGCGACCCCTGCCAGCGACGTGTACTCGCTGGGAGTTGTTGGCTACGAAGCGGTCTCGGGTAAGCGGCCGTTCATCGGTGACGGCGCCCTGACGGTGGCGATGAAACACATCAAAGAACCGCCCCCGCCGCTGCCGGCCGAACTGCCGCCCAACGTACGAGAACTCATCGAGATCACGCTGGTGAAGAACCCCCAGATGCGCTATCGCAGTGGGGGGCCGTTCGCCGACGCCGTTGGCGCGGTTCGGGCCGGCCGGCGACCGCCCAGGCCCAGCCAGTCGCCACCGCCCGGGCGTGCTGCGCCGGCGGCGATTCCGTCGAGCGCGCCGGCCCGGATCGCGGGCAGCCCCACCAGCCGGGCCGCCGCGCCGCGGCGCTCCCGCCCCGCGACCGGCGGACACCGGCCGCCGGCGCGGCGCACCTTCTCCTCGGGTCAGCGGGCGCTGTTGTGGGCCGCGGGTGTGCTCGGGGCGCTGGCCATCATCATCGCAGTGCTCATCGTGATCAATTCGCATGGCGACAGCCAGCCACAGCTACCGCCCCCGACCGTGACCGATACCGGGAGCCCGTCGGCCCGCCAGACGCCGACCGGTCAGGGCCTGCGACTCGGCGGGATGGATCGTGCGGAAATCGGCCAGAAGGCCCCGCTGGGGCCGAATGACCGCGCGTCGCTGGATCGATACGAGACATCGCAATGACCACCCCTCGCCACCTTTCCGACCGCTACGAACTGGGCGACATCCTCGGATTCGGGGGAATGTCCGAAGTGCATCTGGCGCGGGATCTGCGCTTGCACCGAGACGTGGCGGTCAAGGTGTTGCGCGCCGATCTGGCCCGCGACCCCAGTTTCTACCTGCGCTTCCGGCGTGAGGCACAAAACGCGGCGGCGTTGAACCACCCGGCGATCGTGGCGGTATACGACACCGGCGAAGCCGAGACATCCGCCGGTCCGCTGCCCTACATCGTGATGGAGTACGTCGACGGCGTCACTCTGCGAGACATCGTGCACACCGAAGGACCGATGCCGCCGAAGCGGGCCATCGAGGTGATCGCCGATGCCTGCCAGGCGCTGAACTTCAGCCATCAGAACGGCATCATCCATCGGGACGTCAAGCCGGCCAACATCATGATCAGCTCGACCAATGCGGTGAAGGTGATGGACTTCGGCATTGCCAGGGCAATCGCCGACAGCGGCAACAGCGTCACCCAGACGGCCGCGGTGATCGGGACGGCGCAGTATCTGTCCCCCGAACAGGCACGCGGTGACGCGGTGGATGCGCGATCCGATGTCTATTCGTTGGGATGTGTGCTCTACGAGATCCTGACCGGCGAGCCGCCGTTCACCGGGGACTCCCCCGTGGCGGTGGCCTACCAGCATGTCCGGGAAGACCCCATCCCACCGTCGGAGCGCCACGAGGGCATCTCTGCCGACCTGGACGCGGTGGTCCTCAAGGCGCTGGCCAAGAACCCCGAAAACCGCTATCAAACCGCAGCGGAAATGCGCGCCGACCTGGTCCGGGTGCACAACGGTGAGCCACCCGAGGCACCCAAAGTGCTCAGCGGCGCCGAACGGCGCTCGTTGTTGGCCGCCACTCCCGGCACTCCCGCGAGCCCGCGTACCGATCCGCTGCCTCGCCAGTTCCTCGACGCCACCGATCGCGACCGCACCACCCCTTCGGTGGGCCGCTGGGTCGCCGTGGTCGCGGTGCTGGCGGTGCTCACGATCGTCGTCACCATCGCCATCAACACCTTCGGCGGCAATACCCGCAAGGTCCAGGTGCCCGATGTGCGTGGCCAGGCATCCGCCGACGCCATTGCGGCACTGCAAAACCGCGGCTTCAAGACCCGTACGCTGCAGAAGCCGGACTCAACGATCCCGCCCGACCACGTCATCGGGACCGACCCTGCCGCCAACGCCTCGGTGGGTGCGGGCGCCGAGATCACCATCAACGTCTCCACCGGTCCCGAGCAGCGTGAGCTACCCGATGTCTCGTCGCTGACCTATTCCGAAGCGGTCAAGAAGCTGACCGCCGCCGGGTTCAGCAAGTTCAAGCAGGCCGCCTCGCCATCGACGCCCGAGATGGCGGGCCGGGTCATCGGGACCAACCCGCCGGCGAACCAGACTTCTGCGATCACCAACGTGATCACGATCATCGTCGGCTCCGGACCCGAGACCAAACAGATTCCCGATGTCGCGGGTCAAACCGCCGACCTGGCGCAGAAGAACCTCACCGTCTACGGGTTCACCAAGTTCAGCCAGGCCCAAGTCGACAGCCCGAAGCCGGCGGGTGATGTGGTCGCCACCAACCCGCCCGCGGGCACCACCGTTCCGGTCGACTCGGTGATCGAACTACAAGTGTCCAAGGGCAACCAGTTCGTCATGCCCGACCTGTCGGGCATGTTCTGGACCGATGCCGAACCTCGGTTGCGCGCCCTGGGCTGGACCGGGGTGCTGGACAAGGGGCCCGACGTCGACGCCGGCGGTTCCCAGCACAACCGGGTCGTCTACCAGAGCCCGCCGGCCGGCTCCGGTGTCAACCGCGACGGCATCATCACGCTGAAGTTCGGTCAGTAGCCCCAGCTGCTGGGCCGGCTCCGGTGGTCGGCAGGTGCGGCCGCACGGCGGTGAGTACTTCGTTTTCCAGGCGGCGCACCAGGGTATCGTCACGCGCCCATCCGCAGTAGGTCAACCAGTTAGCCAGCATCCGGTGTCCGCCCTCGGTCAGGATCGACTCGGGATGGAATTGGACACCGTGAATCGGCAGTTCGCGGTGCCGCACGCCCATGATCACTCCGCTGCGGGTATGGGCGGTGACCTCCAGCTCAGCCGGCAGCGACTCCGGCAGGATGGTCAGCGAATGATACCGCGTTGCCGTAAACGGATCCGGAAGACCTTGCAGCACACCAACATTCGCGTGGTACACGCTGCTGGTCTTGCCGTGTAGCAGCTCAGGCGCGCGGTCGACGGTGGCACCGAAAGCCACGCCGATGGCCTGATGTCCCAGGCACACGCCCAGCAGCGGGGTTCGCGCCGTGGCGCATGCCGCGACCATGCCTATCGATGCGCCCGCGCGTTCGGGCGTGCCCGGGCCGGGGCTCAGCAGCACACCGGCGAAGTGGGTGGCGACGGCGGTCACGTCCGACAGCCGGGCGTCGTCGTTGCGCCACACATCCGCCTCGACGCCCAATTGGCCCAGATACTGGACCAGGTTGAACACGAAGCTGTCGTAGTTGTCGACGACCAGAATCCGCATCGTGACAGGTTACCGTCCGGCCTCAGTAACCAACCGGACCCAGCGGCTGCGCGTAATGCGTCCGGACCGGTTCGGAATGTCCGACGACCTGTACATCGGCCTTGACTTCTTCGTGGTAGCCCAACCCAAACCGGACCACGTACTGCTTGTAGAGGGTCACCAGCGGCGCCGCGGCCAGCGCCGCTTGCATCGCCGCGGGGTTGCCGATCGCGGTGATCGTGTAGGGCGGGCTGTAGGTGCGTCCGTTGAGCAACAAGGTGTTCCCAACGCATCGCACCACCGAGGTCGCGATGATGCGCTGGTCTTGCATCTGAACCGCCTCCGCTCCGGCGCTCCACACCGCGTTGAAGACCGCATCGATGTCCTGCTGGTGTACTACCAGGTCGTCGGGGGAGGCGTCGCGGGGAAAGCGGCCGTGGGCATCGCGCTGCGCGTCGTTGAGCGTCACCACCAGTCCGGGGCCGTGTACCGGGTCCATGCCCGCCTCTGGGGCCAGTTCGGCGGCTCGCCTGAGCATTGCCGCCAATGCGGTATCCGATGACGGGGCGTGTGTCGCGTCGATCCGTTTGGTCAGGGCATCGCGCTGGGCATCCAGCCGGTTCACCGACGACTGAGCGTGACGGACCAGGTCCACCAGCCGCGGCGCGTCGCTGCGGCGGATCTCCGTGCCCCCGGAGACCCCATGCGTCGCGGCCAGCAACACGCCGGCGAACAGGCAGACCAGCGGAACGCCGAAGCGCCATGGCGAGCGGCGCTCATCGCTCATCACGTCTCCGTTTCCTGGTCGCGGGGGCGGTTGGGTTAGTCTCGTAGCCAAGCTTTTGCTGCAACTAGCAAGCGCAATCGTTGCACTTTGTCCGCTCACCGTGTTGTTGAGGTATCCCGAGGTATTACATGCCCAAGTCGAAGGTCCGCAAGAAGAACGACTTCACCGTCAAGCCGGTGAGCCGCACGCCCGTGAAAGTGAAGGTCGGACCGTCCAGTGTCTGGTTCGTCTCCTTGTTCATCGGGTTGATGCTGATCGGGCTCGTCTGGTTGATGGTGTTTCAGTTGGCGGCCCTGGGTAGTCAGGCCCCCAAGGCGCTGCAGTGGATGGCGGATCTGGGCCCGTGGAACTACGCGATCGCGTTCGCTTTCATGATCACCGGTTTGTTGCTCACGATGCGGTGGCACTGAGCCTCAACGCATGCGAAATGAATTCATTTAATGAGGGGTTCGTTACTGATCCAGCAACCTCGGGAGCGGTCAATCACACGGATGTGATTTATCCCCACTGTTGATAGCGTCTGTGGATAACTGGATCTGCGGTGGTCGGAGGGTCTGGATAGCGCATGCAGCAAACACGGTGGGCGCCTCCGGCGGCAGGAATCGCTGGCTGCGGGGTCGCAGGCGTATTGATGGCTATCGGGTCTGTGACCTTGGTCACAGACCCGCCGGGGCGCGTGCTGGCCGGCGTTGCCGCACTGGGTTTGATCTTGTTTGCGGGCGTTTCCTGGCGGGCACGGCCGAAGCTGGCAATCACCGGTGACGGTCTGGCGATTCGGGGGTGGCTCCGGACGCAGTTATTGCGGCGTCCCGACATCAAGATCATCCGGATCTCCGAGTTCCGGCGTTACGCGCGCAGCGTTCGGCTCCTCGAGATCGAGACGGTCGACGAACGGCTGTTCATCTTGTCCCATTGGGACCTCGGGACCAACCCGCTGAACGTGCTCGATGCCCTGACCGCGGCCGGCTACGCCGGCCCGCGACGACGCGAATAACCGCGGCGCTTCAGGAGATGGTGATCGACTCGATCACCACCGGGTCGGCAGGCCGGTCATTGCCGTCGGTCGGCGTTGTGGCAATGGCGTCGACGACACGCTGGGACTCCGGATCGGTCACTTCGCCGAAGATCGTGTGACGCCGGTTCAGATGCGGAGTGTTGACGACGGTGATGAAGAACTGTGAGCCGTTGGTGCCCGGCCCGGCGTTGGCCATCGCGAGCAGGTAGGGCTTGTCGAATTGCAGTTCGGGGTGGAACTCGTCGGCGAACTTGTAGCCCGGCCCGCCGCGGCCGGTCCCGGTCGGGTCACCGCCTTGGATCATGAAGCCGTTGATTACCCGGTGAAAGACTGCGCCGTCGTAAAACGGGCCGGAGGTGCCGCCGGACGCGTTTTGGGTCGAGTAATCCTTGGTGCCTTGCGCCAGGCCGACGAAGTTGGCGACGGTCTTGGGCGCGTGGTTTCCGAACAAGGCGACCTTGATGTCTCCGCGGTTGGTGTGCAGCGTGGCGGTGGCAGTCTGAAACGGGCTGTTAGTCACGGGATCACAGTCTGCCATTACGCGCGGGCGCGACCGCATCCGGTGTCACCCGACGCGAATGGCGGCGGTATTGAGGCAATAGGCCCGCGGACGTCGTTGTGGTGGCAGTCTGTGGGGGTATCGCAGCGGCTCTGGGCTAGGGAATCGACCAGCCAGATACCAGAAAGGCGGCAGATGAGCGAGAAGGTGGATACCCGGTTGAGTCCGCGGGAGCGGCTGACCCGCGGCCTGACCTATTCGGCGGTGGGCCCGGTGGACGTGACCCGTGGCGTCGTCGGGCTCGGCGTACAGTCCGCGCAATCGACCGCCTCGGAACTGCGTCGCCGGTACCGCGAAGGCCGGCTGGCCCGCGAGATCGCCGCTGCCCAACAAACGCTTGCCCAGGAACTGGCCGCCGCCCAGGAAGTGGTGGCCACCCTGCCCCAGGTACTTCAGGAAGCGCGCCGGTCCCAGCGGCGCAGCAAGAAACGGGTGTGGGTGATCGCCGGAGCGGCCACTGTCGTCGTCGTGGCCGGTGGCGCGGTGGCATTCAGCATCGTGCGGCGCTCGTCGCGCCCGGAGCCCTCGCCCCGCCCGCCCAGTGTGGACGTTTAGCCGCGCCCGTAGGGCGCTCGGGGCCCGCCCGTGCCATGTCGTTGATTGCGCTCGAAGAGCATTACGCATGGGATCCGATCAGCGCCGACAATGCCGTCGGCAGCTGGCTTCGGCTGCACAACCGCACCGCATACGAGCGGCTTTACGACCGGGGACCGTTGCGGCTAGAGCAGATGGACGCCGCAGGAATCGACTTTCAGATCCTTTCGCTGTTCGACCCCGGGGTTCAGGCCGACCGCGACGTCCAGCGGGCGGTCGATGCTGCGCGTCGGGCCAATGACGACTTGGCCGAGACGATTACCGCGATGCCGGACCGATTCGGGGCGTTTGCCACTCTGGCGCCTCAGGATCCGACGGCGGCCGCGGCCGAATTGACCCGCGCGGTAACCGAATTGGGCTTCGTCGGCGGCCTGGTCAACGGGCACACCCATGGACGCTATCTGGACGACGCGGCCTACTACGGGCTGTTCGAAACCGCCGAGGCGCTGCAGGCGCCGATTTATCTGCACCCGACCACACCGCACCCCGCGGTGATGGAGGCCTGGTTCAAGCCGTATCTCGGTGCCGGTCTACACCTGGCGTCATGGGGCTTCGGCGTGGAGACCGGCACCCATGCGCTGAGGCTGATCTACTCGGGTCTGTTCGACCGCTTCCCGCGGCTGCAGATGATCCTGGGCCACCTGGGCGAGATGCTGCCGTTCGCCGCCCACCGGATCGACCGCTACTACGGCCTTGCCGGCGATCTTGATGCCGGCCACAAGCTGCTCCGGTTGCCGTCGGAATATCTGCGCTCGAACTTCTATGTGACGACCAGCGGCAACTTCTCGGCGCCGGCCTTTGCTTGCACACTGGAAGTCATGTCGGCCGAGCGGGTGATGTTCTCGGTCGATTATCCGATGGACGACAATATTGCCGGCGCGAAGTTTCTCGCCGGCTTCCCGTTCGACGACGAGCTTCGGCGCAAGGTCGCGTCCGGCAACGCACGGCGGTTGTTCAAGGACAGGATCCCGGCGCCTTAGTGCTAGCCGGCGACGCAGCATTCGACTTGGTGGAGCCTAGGGTGTCTGGGTTCATGACATAGGTGACACATGAGTCGCGTCATAGGTGACACCTGCAATGACCCTCGATGAGTCGGGTCATAGGTGACAGTCGTGATTCATGTCCAAAGCGCGTGTGGTCGTCCTTGAAGTCACCAGCGGCCACCTCTCAGTGACGGCTGCAGCCCGTGCCTACGGACTGTCCCGGCAACACATCTACCGTCTGCTCCAGCGCTACCAGCTCGGCGGCCTCGACGCCGTCGAGGCACGCTCGCGGCGGCCCGCCAGCAACCCCCGCGCGGTCACCGACGAGGTCATCGCCGCAATCGTGCTCTTGCGTGAACAACTCA
>NZ_UPHT01000075.1 GCF_900566085.1 Mycobacterium attenuatum | reverse complement strand
GACTCAAGCGATCCGCACCTACATCACCAGCTGGAACAAACGCGTCCACCCATTCGTCTGGACCAAGACCGCCGACGAAATCCTCAAGAAAGCAAACCGTCAACCAACTTCAAACACGGACCACTAGGGGAACAGAAACCGCCTTACCCGTGAAGTGCCGCCCACGTCTGCTCCCACCTCGCGATACTTGTAGCGAGCCATGCTTGGAATGCAGGCCCCTGCAAGAATATGCGGAGGTCCTCCCAATAGACGTAAGGCGGCGCCGGCAGGCTGTTAATCCACTCGGTTATCGCATAGGCCGCGCCAGAAGCCTTCAGCGTTGCCAATAACTCGTTATAAAACTCCGATGCTTGCTCACTGATCTCCTGGTAGGTAATGGCATGCGAACCGAAGAACTGCGCTACGGCTATCGACACGTCATCAAACCCAGCAGGGGGCACCGACGTAGTCGAAGCAGCCGCTGCCACATTGGCCGCGCTAACCGACGAATAAATCTCGCCTAGATCCGAGCAAGCCGCCTCCACCAGCTCGGGCGCAACTCGCACAAACATCACATACCTCCGTCACTCGCAGAGTACTACGGCTCCCGCGGCTCAGGTTAATGCATCTTTGAGCTCACTTCGGTCGATTCGATTCACATAGGAAGGATTCAGCGGTGGCGGTCCAGATGTAAGGCCTGAGGTGGACGTTGCGGGCGTTGCGGGCGTTGAAGCATTCGTAGATGCTGACAATCAGGTCAGGCACGCTGGCGAAGACTCCCGAGCGCAGGCTCTTATCGGTGAGGCCGCAAAACCAGGCGTTCGAACTGGTTGAGCCAGGACGACGACATTGGGGTGAAGTGCAGGTGAAACCGCTTGTGGCGGTTAAGCCATCGGGCGGCTTCGGCATGCCTGTGAGTGCTGTAGTTATCCAGGATGAGATGGGCGGCCAGCTCGTCTGGGACCAGAGATTTAGTTCTGGTCAGGATCCGTCCCTGGGTCGTAGCCATTCAGATTAGCCCATCGCGGAAAGCCGTCTGGCCACATGATTCCAGGTGCCTGAAGAACAACGTTGTTGTTGTTGTTGTTGGCGACGCCAACATTGTTATCATCGAGAACGTTATCCAATCCACCGGGGACGATATTGATGTTGTCATCGACGATGATATTTGTGGCATCGGTGGGTTTGTCAGAAATTTCCACCACTTCAGTGTTAGCGGCGTTTAATCCACCTTCGCCAACGACATCGATGGGTTCGTAGCTGGAGATGGTGTTCGAGTTGCCAGAATTTCCTGCATCGGTGCCAGCTGTATCGTTGGGAAAATCGGTCGTAGTGGCGCCCTGGTTGATGGTCGAATTATCATCGTTTGACCCTGAGGTTGTGCACGTATCGAGTTTGAAGCCGTGGCGGGCGGCTAGCGCGATGGTGAGTCTGCCAGCGCCGATAGTGGCTCCGTCGGCGGTGGGGATCATGGCGTCAACGGTGCCGGTGACACCGCTTGTTAGCGCTAAGGCCCCCAAGGCCATAGCGGCACAACGTTTGCGGCTCGCCCACTTGGCGAAGTGCCGCGGATCGGGTTCCAACTCCACGGCGTGGTCGTAGTTTTGAGGTTTGGCCGTCGAGTTGTCGGACGGCGCGCGCATGTTCAATGAAGTTGTCCTTTCGATAATCCGGTCGGCGTTCACGCATGAAGACCTGCGTTCCAACAACTTTCGTTTGCAACTTGCGGTTTATCCACTGCGGCAACCGCATTGATTCACTTAGTACGACGTTCGAATATCTTGACGCGAAACATGATTGCGGCCGAACCGCTGGGTGGGAGTTATTCGCTAGATGGCTCTTAGCCCGGCAAACGCACCGTTCATCGAGTGCAACATGCTTGCCTCGTTATGCCTGGCGGACTCAAGGATCCCTGGAACGTCGTCGAGCTTGGCATGAACGCGCGCCAGTTGCTCCACTACGGCCCGCCGACGTTCGTTGATGTCGTCCAACATTCGGCGAGCCGTGGCGAGATGGTTTTCAATCTGCTCGTCGGCAAACAGCAGGCGCCGATCGGCTTCGGCCTTGGCATCTGCGAGTCGCTTCTCACACTCCTGCTGAGTAGTCCGCAGCTGGTCGTCGATCTGGAATCGAGCGTCGGAACGAAGCCGTATCAACTCGGCATCAAGTTCCTGTTCGGCCTTCTCGCGGCGTCGGGCATCGGCAACCCGCATCGCCTCGATCTCGTTTGCCGCCTGGGCCTTGAGCTGTTCAGCTTCTTCCCGAGCCCGCCGTGTCGCCTCAGCGTGCTCGAACTCGAAAGCTCGTTGCCGCGCCTGCAGTTGCGCGAGCATCTCTCGCTTCGTCGCGACCTCCGCTTCGGCCTCATCCTTGGCCGCGCCGATCAAAGCCGCAGCCTCAGCACGTGCCTCGGATTGCATTTGGAACACCTCATCAACTGCGAACCGGAGCATCTTTGCCATCCGGTTCGTAACCGCGCCCGCTGAAACCGACGTATCCCTCAGCGCCGCGTTTTCATCACGCAGCGCAGCGAGTTCGACTGTCAGCTTGTCCAGTTCATAGTGCTGCGCCTGCCGCTGCAGCAGCAGTTCCGCGACGTACTGATTGACTGCGACCGGGTCGTATCCGTTACGGGCACGTTCGAATTTCGGACCCGCTTGGACAATGGGGGCGGTCACGCGGCCAGCCTCAGCGGACCCGCGTTGTCGGCGGTCGACAGCGTGGCTGAATGTCGTAGCCGCCACCGAGCCGCGAGAGGCCAGCCGAGATCGGGCAACGGCCACGCAGCCGACGAAGCCTGTGCGACGTTGACTGCACCACTCACCAAAACCCCTCACATCAGCATCTGTCGCCGGCGCACCATGCTAGGCGCCGAAGCGCATCGTGCACAATGGCAATAGTTTTTATCAGTTAGTAATTTTGGCTCCTTCTCCGGCCCCCACCAGGCCGGCATCGTCGCCACGCTCGACCCAATCGCGCAGCTCCTCCTCCGGCCCCCACCAGGCCGGCATCGTCGCCACGCTCGACCCAATCGCGCAGCTCCTCCTCCGGCCCCCACCAGGCCGGCATCGTCGCCACGCTCGACCCAATCGCGCAGCTCCTTCTCCGGCCCCCACCAGGCCGGCATCGTCGCCACGCTAAGGTCGGCCCGGTGGCGCACCTGCTCGGAGCCGAGGCTGTCCACCTGGTGTATCCCACCCAGGTGGTGTTCGAATCGGTCACGCTCGGAGTCAACGACGGGGCACGCGTTGGCATTGTCGGGCGAAACGGGGACGGCAAGTCCAGCCTGATGGGCCTGCTGACCGGGCAAATCCAACCGGACTCGGGACGCGTCACTCAACGAAGCGGCTTGCGGGTCGGCGCCCTGAGTCAAGCAGACACCCTGGAACCCGGCCACACCGTGGGCTGGACGCTGGTCGGCGATCAACCCGAACACCACTGGGCGGGCGACCCACGCGTGCGTGACGTGATCGCCGGCCTGGTTTCCGACATCCCCTGGCGTGCAACGGTTTCCACACTCAGCGGTGGCCAGCGGCGCCGCGTCCAATTGGCTCAGCTGCTGATCGGCGAATGGGACGTGGTCGCGCTCGACGAGCCCACCAACCATCTCGACATCGAAGGCATCACCTGGCTCGCCGGCCATCTCCGGCAACGTTGGGCCCGCAACACCGGCGGGCTGCTGCTGGTCACACACGACCGTTGGTTTCTCGACGAAGTCGCCACCACCACCTGGGAGGTGCACGACGGCGTGGTCGAGCCATTCGAAGGCGGGTACGCCGCGTACGTGCTGCAGCGGGTCGAGCGTGACCGGCTGGCCGCTGCGGCCGAGGCCAAGCGGCAAAACCTGATGCGCAAGGAGCTGGCCTGGCTACGCCGTGGCCCGCCGGCGCGAACCTCCAAGCCCAAGTTCCGCATCGAGGCCGCCAATCAGCTGATCGCCGACGTGCCGCCGCTGCGGAACACCGTCGAGCTGGCAAAGCTGGCCACCGCCCGGCTGGGCAAGGACGTCATCGATCTGCTGGACGTGTCGGTCTGCTTCGATGGCCGCCCGGTGCTTCGCGATATCGAATGGCGGATCGCGCCGGGCGAACGCACCGGGATCGTCGGCGCCAACGGCGCAGGGAAATCCACCCTGCTGGGCTTGGTCGCCGGCACTATCCAGCCGGACACCGGACGCATTAAGCGCGGCAAGACGGTCCGGCTGGCGGTCCTCGACCAACAAGGCGACATGCTGGCCGGGGTCGCCGAGGACCGGATCGCGGACCTACTGGTCAGACTGCGCGGCGGCTACGAGGTCGACGGCCGTGAGGTCACACCGGCCCAGCTGCTGGAGCGTCTTGGCTTCGGCCGGGGCGAGCTGTCGGCGCGAGTCGGCGAGTTGTCCGGCGGCCAACGGCGCCGCCTGCAGCTCATGCTGACGCTGCTCTCCGAACCCAATGTGCTACTACTCGACGAGCCCACCAACGACGTCGACACCGACATGCTAACGGCCACAGAGGATCTGCTCGACTCATGGGCGGGCACCCTGATCGTCGTCTCCCATGACCGCTACTTGCTGGAACGGGTCACCGATCAGCAGTATGCAATCCTGGACGGCCGGCTGCGGCATCTGCCCGGCGGCATCGACGAATACCTGCGGCTGGCCGCCAGCCAGCCACCGACGTTGACTGCTAAAGCACCTGAGCCCCAAGAGATATCGGGTTCGCAACGCCGTGCCGCCGAGAAGGAACTGGCCGCCGTCGACCGCCAGCTTGCTCGCCTGGCCGACCGGATCGCGGCCAAACACCTCGAACTTGCCGAGCATGACCAGTCCGACCACGTCGGCCTTGCTCGGCTGACCCAGGAGTTGCGCGCGCTCGAAGACGAGGTTGGTGCGGCAGAGCAGCGTTGGCTGGACATTTCGGAGGTGCTGGAATGAGCGCGTATCAAACGGTGCCGTATCCGCCCGGCGAGGCGTTACTGGCGCTGTATCGGCACCGCGGTGCGGTGATCGACGCCGGCGTGGGGCGGCACGGACTCGTGTATCTGCTTGGGCCTGAGGCGAACAAATTCGTGTTCGCCAACGCCGACGCCTTCAGCTGGCGCGAGACGTTCCAAACCCTGGTTCCTGTCGACGGGCCGACCGCGCTGATTGTCAGTGACGGCGACGACCACCGGCGCCGGCGCAGTGTAATTGCGCCGGGGCTGCGTCACCGTCAGGTGCAGGAGTACGTGCAGACCATGGTGGCCACCGTCGACACCCTCATCGACGGCTGGCGCCCCGGCCAGCGGCTCGACCTCTATCGGGAGTTGCGTTCGGCGGTGCGGCGCAGCACCGCCGAGAGCCTGTTCGGCCGCCGTCTGGCCGCCCATTCCGACTTCCTGGGAAGGCAATTGCAGCCCCTGCTGGATCTGACCCACCGGCCACCGCAGGTGATGCGCCTGCAGCGACAACTCAACTCACCGGGTTGGCGACGTGCGATGGCGGCTCGCGCACGCATCGACGAGCTCATCGACGCCGAAATCGCCGACGCGCGCGCCCGGCCCAAGGCCGACGACCACATGTTGACCACACTGCTCAACGGCCGCTCCGACGAAGGAACAACGTTGGACAACAACGAGATTCGTGACTCGATCGTGTCGCTGATCACCGCCGGTTACGAGACCACCAGCGGGGCACTCGCCTGGGCGGTGTACACGTTGCTCACGCTGCCCGGCGCCTGGGAGACCGCGGCACGCGAGGTGCAGGACGTGCTTGGCGGCGCTGCGCCGACCTTCCCCGACATCGGCGCGCTTACCTACCTCAATGGCGTTGTGCACGAAACACTTCGGCTGTACTCTCCCGGCGTCATCTCGGCTCGCAAGGTGATGCGTGACCTCGTGTTCGACGGACGCCGGATCAGGTCGGGCCGGTTGCTGATCTTCAGCGCGTACGTCACCCACCGGCTACCCGAAATATGGTCTGCGCCCAGAGAATTCCGTCCGCAGCGGTGGGACCCCAGCACGCCGGACTACCGCAAGCCCGCGCCGCACGAATTCATCCCGTTCAGCGGTGGGTTGCACCGATGCATCGGGGCCGTCATGGCAACCACCGAAATGACGGTGATGTTGGCCCGGCTGCTCGCCCGCACACGGCTTCACTTGCCTGCGCAGCGCATCCGTGCGGCTAACGTTGCCGCGCTGTCGCCCAAGCCGGGCCTGACCGTCGATGTCGTCGACTCAGTGCCAGCGCAGTAACACCAACTCCGCGCAGAATCCGGGACCCATGGCCAGCATCAGTCCGGGACTTCCGCTCGGTGGCCGCTTTGCGATGGTGTCGCGCAAGATGTGCAGCACCGATGCCGACGAGAGGTTGCCGATTTCGCCAAGTGAACGCCAGGTCAGCTCGAGTGCGTCAGAAGCCAGTTCGAGGCTGTTGGTGATTGCGTCGATGACCTTGGGACCGCCGGGATGGCTCACCCATGCGCCGATGTCGCCCTTGGACAGCTCGTGCATGGAAAGGAATCCGGCCACGTCGCCCGGCAGGTACTTCTCGATCAGGCTGGGCAGTTCCGGAGAAAGCCGCAGCTGCAGGCCGTGAGAACCGACGTCCCAGCCCATAATGTGCAGCGATTCGGGGTACAACCGGCTGCGAGAGTCGACGATGGTGGGTCCGCCGATGCGCAGCTGTTCGGCGCGCCGGTCGCCCACTGCCACGACGGCGGCTGCGCCGTCGCCGAACAGCGCGGTCCCGATAAGTCCGGAGACGGTCGGCTGGACCGCAGGGTAGGTGAGCGAACAGAGCTCGACGGCGATCAGTACGGCGACGTCGTCGGGAGCACCGCGCAAATAGTCGTGCAGGCGGCCGACTCCGGCCGCCCCGGCCACACAGCCCAGACCGAAAAGCGGCACCCTGCGTACGTCGGGGCGCAGGCCGAGCCGGCCGGCGACCCGGGCGTCCAGCGCCGGCACCGCGACACCGGTGACCGTCGTGGTGACGATGACGTCGATGTCCTGCGGCTGCAGCCCGGCCTCCTGCAGCGCACCCATGAGTGCCTCGACGGCCAGATCGACGGCTTTTTCGATGAAGATCTCATTCGCATCCCCGAAATCGGTCAGCCCCGGGTACTGCTCCAGCGGAAGAACGAACTGGCGACTGGTCACCCTGGCGGCGATATGCAAGCGCCGAACAATCTCTTCGTGGTCTTTCAGGCCGGGGAACTTGACAAACGAATCGGTGATGTCGTTCTGGCTATAGCGATGCGGTGGCAACGCACCAAACACCCCTGCAATAACGCTCATGGCCCTACCCTTACCGCTATTTGTCGGCCACCCACCCGAAGCGACTTCAAAGTCTATGCGGCCTCAAGCGGTCTCGCAAAACCGTGGGTATTCAACATATGTCGCATTACAGGCGCGGCCGGTGTCGGGAATGGCGTATGCACAGCCAGGTTTCGTCATTGGACGTCATCGTCGTCGGTTGCCTCGAGCGCCATTGCGACAAGTGCTTCGGGGCTAAGCGAATCGATGACGTCGTCGGTGGCGGTTGGCACACGGCCCGCATCTTCGGCCTCACCGGCCAACACCAAGAGTTTGTCCAGCAGTCCGGTTCGCCGAAGCTCGCGCAACGGAATGCTTCTCAGCAGCGACCAGACCTGCTCGTCGTCGGATTCGTCCAGATGATTCAGCGACAGTTGTTGGCCCAGGTAACTGGCGACCGCTGCGGGAGAGGGATAGTCGAAGATCAGGGTGCGCGACAGCCCCAAACCCGTGACCGACGCCAAGCGGTTGCGCAACTCGACCCCCGCCATCGATTCGAACCCGAGATCTTGAAAAGCGCGCTCTGCGTCGACGTCGCGGCTGCTCGATAGACCCAACACCGCGGCGGCATTACGGCAAACCAAATCGAGCAGCTGACGATGACGCTGGGCCGGGTCGAGTTCGTTCAAGCGGCGCGACAGCGCGGACGTGTCGGCATGTTCGGTGTCGCGATGGGTACCCTCGCCTAGCCAAAAGCGCCGCCCCGCAAACCCGTAGGTGGGAAGTTCGACCAGCCGGCCATCCAGGCCGGCGAATGTCTTGGACCAGTCCATGTTCAGACCGCTGGTGAAAAGTTGGCTCATCGCGCCCAGCATGCATCCAGCTTCAGGGCGATCCCCGGCCAAAAACACCGGCGAAGCTGTCAGGCCCGCGCTAGGTCCTATCTCGAGAAATATTGTGGCTCCGCACGATTCGGCCGATGAGATAGCTTTGGCCAACCGTACCGGGTGGCGCACATGCGCAACCCAATACGCGGCTGAACCATAGTCGTCACCGGCCAGCCGGCCGGTGACGTTGGACACCAACGAGATCCGTGGCTGATTAACCGCCAGCTCCGCCAGTGCCGCACCAAACTCCGCCAACATCGGCTCCATCAGTGCCGAATGAAACGCATGCGACACCGCTAACGGACGCACCCGCCGACCCTGCTCGGCCAGCCGGCCGGCCACAGCGTTCACCGCAACCTCGCGGCCGGAAATCACCACCGAATCAAGTGCATTGACCGCCGCAATCTCAACATCCGGTGCCAACAGCGGCGCCACCTCGTCTTCGGAAGCGGCCAGCGCCACCATCGCTCCGCCGGCCGGTAATCCCGCCATCAGGCGGGCGCGAACCGCGACCACCCGCGTCGCGTCGGCCAGTGACAACACCCCGGCCACGTGGGCCGCAGCGATCTCGCCCACCGAGTGGCCCAGCACCACGTCCGGCACCACGCCCCAATCCCGCAGCAACGCCGCCAGCGCCACCTCCACGGCGAATAACGCCGGCTGGGCAAACTCCGTGCTCTGCAGCGCCGCCGCATCCGTACCCCACATCACCCGGCGCAGCGGTAGCCTGAGATGTTGATCCAGCGCGTCGGTGGCCGCATCGAAAGCCATGCCGAACACCGGGAACCGTTCGCAGAGTTCACGGCCCATGCCCAGGTATTGGGTCCCCTGACCGGGAAATACGAACGCGGTCTTGCCGACCGATTGTGCCCGGCCCACCTTCACATCGGCGCCCGGTTCGCCGACGGCCAGGCCGGAAAGGCTGTCCAGCAGTTGCGCCCGGTCGGCGCCCACCACCACCGCGCGGTGCTCGAACACCGAGCGCGCCGACACCAACGACCAGCCCACATCCACCACATCCAGATCGCGGTGCTCATTCACCCACGCCAGCAATCGCTGCGCTTGCGTGGCCAACGCTCGAGCTGACCGGGCTGACAGCACCCACGGCAAACTGCATGATCGGTCAACACGTCGTGGCGCAGAGCTTTCGGCTACGGGCCGTTGCTGAAGGATCACGTGAACGTTGGTGCCGCCCATCCCGAACGACGACACCCCGGCCCGCCGTGGCCGACCCCGGTCAAGCCATCGCAATAGAACGGTATTGACTTGCAGTCCAAGGTTTTCCAGATCGATCCTAGAGCTTGCGCTGACGTAGTTGAGGCTCGGCGGAATCGACTCGTTTTCGATGGCCAACACCGCCTTGATCAGTCCCGCTATTCCAGCGGCCGCCCCGGCGTGGCCGATGTTCGTCTTCACAGAGCCCACCAGGACGGGAAGACGACGCGCCGCGAATATCTGGCCCAGCGCCGTCGCCTCGACCGGGTCGCCCACTCTGGTGCCGGTACCGTGCGCCTCGATGTAATCGACCTCGGTGCAGTCGAGGCCGGCCTGGCCCAGCGCACGCCGGATCACGTCGGCTTCCGCCGAAACCGACGGCGAGGTCAAGCCGGTGGAACTGTGCCCGGCGTTGCCCACAGCGCTACCCACGATGACCGCGCGGATCCGGTTTCCGTCCGCCAGCGCCGCGCGCAGCGGCTTCAGCAGAACGAGGCCACCGCCTTCCCCGCGAACGTAGCCGTCGGCGCGTGCGTCAAACGCATAGGTATGGCCTGAGGCCGACACGGCACCGAACTCGTGCTCCAGCAGGGCGGTTTCGCCTGCCACATTGAGATGTATCCCGCCGGCGATCGCCAACACGGAGGTTCCGGCGCGCAGGCCCTCACAGGCCAGGTGAACCGCGAGCAGCGATGACGATTGACCGGAGTCAACAGTCATGCTGGGACCCTGCAGCGCGAAGGCATACGAGACCCGGTTGGCGATCATTGCCCGACTGACGCCGGCAAACGAGCAGTAATCGACGTTTTCCGGAGCACCGCGCAGCGTCAAGAACGAATAATCGTCGTTCATGGCTCCGAGGTGGACCGAGATATTATGTGCCCTAACCGTTTCCGGAACGATTAAGGCGTCTTCAAATAGCTCCCAGGTCAGTTCCAGCGCCAGCCGCTGCCGCGGATCCATCGCGCAGGCCTCGCGCGGCGAGACGTCGAAGAACTCCGCGTCGAAATCTGCGCTACCGACTGTGAACCCGGCGGCTTCGCGACCGTCGCGCAGCGCTCGCCAGAATTCACCAGGGCCGGCGCCGCCGGGAAACCGGCATGCCAGTCCGACAATTGCGATGTCATCCGGATTCACGGACCGAGTTCCTCGTCGAGGATGGCGAACAGCTCGCTTTCACTGGCGGTCGTGATGTCCTCATCGTGACTGACGATCGTTTCGCTGGGCGTGGTGAGCTCGGCCAGCATGGCGCGCAGCCGGTCGGAGACCAGGTTCTTTTCTTCGGAGGTCCAGTCGGGCCGAGTCACCAGGGTATCGAGTTCGCGGACAACGTCGTTGAAGCGGGCCAGCCGGTCCGGCTGCTCGTCGGTGACCGCAGCAATGGCGGAATCGATTTGGGCGCTGAGATGTTCGGCCAACGCTGCCGGGGTCGGATAATCAAAGATCAGCGTGGGAGAAAGGGTGAGCCCGATCGCAGACTTGATGCGGTTACGCAGTTCCACGGCGGTCAGCGAGTCAAACCCGAGATCCTGGAAGGGTTTATGGGCATCGATGTCGATCGTGCCGGAATGTCCCAAAACGGTCGCGGCGTTGGTGGTGACCACGTCGACGAGTTCGCGCTGGCGCTGCTCGGGGCTCAACGACTGCAGGCGTGAGATCAGGCCCGGCACCGACGCCGCCGAGTCGCTGGTGTCGATGACCCGCCGCGCCGAGCGAATGACCAATTCCCGCCAGAGCGGGGGTATTTCGGTGTGAGCTGCCATCGCTGAAGTATTGATCTCGGCGGCGACCACGACAGGACGATCAGTCAGCAGCGCGACGTCCAGCAGTCGTAGCGCGTGCTCGGTGGTCAGCGAGTCCAGTCCTGCCTGCTTCATTCGGGCCAAATCCCGGTCCCCCAAGTGCTGGGTCATCGTGCTGGGCTGCTCCCACAATCCCCAGGCCACCGATAGTCCGGCCAAGCCGTGGTCACGCCGATAGGCCGCCAAACCGTCCAAGAACGCGTTGGCGGCCGCGTAACTGCCCTGACCCGGCGATCCCGCGATCCCGGCCATCGACGAAAACATCACGAACGCGGCCAGATCCACATCCTGAGTCAGCTGATTCAGGTTCCAGGCCCCTGCGACTTTGGCCCGCAACACCGCCTCGACCCGGTCCGGGGTCAGCGACGCGACCACCGCGTCGTCGAGCACACCGGCGGCATGGAACACCCCCTTGAGCGGGAACCGTTCCGGCAACTGCGCCAGCACTGCCTTGACCGCTTCCCGGTCGGCCACATCGCAGGCAGCCACCGAGACCTGGGCGCCGCCCTGCTGCAATCGCGCTACCAGCTCCGCGCTGCTAGGGGCCTGCTCGCCGGCGCGGCTGACCAGCACCACGTGTCCCACCCCGTGGCGGTCCACCAGATGCCGCGCCACCGCCGCCCCGGCCATTCCGGTTCCACCGGTGATGATTACGGTGCCCCCATGCAGCACCGACCGCGCCGCGGGTCCCTGTGGGATGGTCAACACCACCTTGCCGAGATGGCGGGCCTGGCTGACGTACCGATACGCCTGCTGCGCGCAGCGCACGTCAAAGGCCTTGACCGGCAACGGTTTCAAGATATTGCTAGACCATAATCCGAGAAGCTCGGAAAGCATCTGCGCGATGAGGTCCGGGCCGGCCTCCATCAGGTCGAATGCCCGATAGCCCACTCCACGATACTGTTCGGTCACGGCCTGTGGGTCGCGCAGGTCGGTCTTGCCCATCTCGATGAACCGCCCGCCCGGCCTCACCAGCCGCAAAGACGCATCGATGAATTCCCCCGCCAGCGAGTTGAGCACCACGTCAACCCCGCCGCCCCCGGTGGCTTTGCGAAACTTCTCCTCGAATTCGAGCGTGCGGGTATCGCCGATGTGATCATCGTCAAAGCCCATTGCCCGCAGCGTCGACCATTTGCCTGAGCTGGCCGTGACGAAGACTTCCGCACCCCAGTACCGCGCCAGCCTCACTGCCGCCATGCCCACACCGCCGGTGGCGGCGTGCACCAGGACCTTCTGGCCGGCTCGTACACTGCCCAATACCGACAACCCGTACCAGGCCGTCAAGAACGCCACCGGCACACCCGCAGCGTCGATCAGCGACCAGCCCGCCGGCACCGTCGTGACCAACCGTTCGTCCACCACTGCTTCGGAACTCACCACGCCCAACAAACCCATCACCGCATCGCCAACGGACAACCCGGTCACCCCGGGGCCGACCTCCATCACCACGCCGGCGCCCTCGGCCCCCAGCTCACCACCACCTGGGTACATCCCCAAGGCCACCAACACATCTCGGAAGTTCACCCCTACGGCACCGACCGCGACCCGCACCTGCCCGGCCATCAGGTCCGCCCGCGGGCACGGCCGTACCGTCACATCCTCCAAGGTGCCGCCGCCGCCGACACTCAACCGCCACAACCGATCCGGCAACGTCAAGCCGGCACGCACCACCGTCAACCGGGCGCCATACACCAGGCCAGAACGCACCACCAGCTGTGGTTCGCCGGCAGCGATGACGGCGTCGGCGGCCAGGGATCCGTCCGTATCCACCAGGACGACCCGCCCGGGATACTCGGCCTGGGCCGACCGCATCAGCCCCCAGACCGCCGCACCCGCCAAGTCGCAGACGCCCTCACCGCCCACAGCAACCGCACCGCGGGTCAGCACCACGAGGACTTCGGGGCGATCCTCGGTCAACCAGCGCTGCAGCATCTCCAGCGCTGTGACCACGCGTTCGGTGACGCCGCCGGCATTTGCGTCGGACTCCCACACGACCACGCCGGTGCCGGCGCCGCGGGGGGCCAACGTAATCGGCGACCACACCACTTCGAGTAACCGGTCACCGACGACGGCTCCGGCAGCCAGTGCAGCTGCCGACAACGCGTCGCCTGACACCGGACGAATTGCCAATTCACGCACCGACAACACGGGCAGTCCCGCCGAATCGGCCAGCGCCACCGACACCGAGCCGGCATCTGCCGGAGTGATGCGGACCCGGACCCGTGATGCACCGGCCGCGTGCAGCGACACTCCCTGCCAGGAGAAGGGCAACGCCAATTGGTCGGTAGCCGCCGAGAAGCCCCACGCGTGCAGCGCGGCATCCAGCACCGCCGGATGGATGCCGAACCCCGCCACCTTGACGTCCTCTGGCGCCACCACCTCCGCATAGATTTCGCGCCCCCGCCGCCACACCGCCCGCAGCCCACGAAACGCCGGCCCGTAGCCGTAACCACGTTCTGTCAGCCGCTCGTAGACGCCGGTCATATCCACCGCCGATGCGCCCACCGGCGGCCACACCGACAAGTCTGCTCCGTGGCCGGGCCCGCCGGCCCGCAGTACACCGTCGGCATGTTGCACCCACGAATCACCTGCTGCCCGAGTCGAATACACTGACACGCTGCGATTGCCGGCCCCGTCAGCGGCGCCCACCACAACCTGTATCCGCGCCTTTTCGCCCGCCGGCAATACGAGCGGCGACAGCAAGGTCAACTCCTGCACCACCGGACAGCCGACCTCGTCGCCGGCTCGCAGCGCCAACTCCACGAATCCGGCCCCGGGGAACAGCGTCACGCCGCCCACGACATGGTCGTCCAGCCACCCCTGCAGTTCCGGTGAGAGCACCCCAGTCAACACCGCGCCGCCGGCGTCGGGGCGCTCCACGACCGCTCCCAGCAGCGGATGACCGAGCCCCGTCAGCCCGACACCGCTCAGCGAGGTCTGGTCGACGCCGAGTTCTTTCAGCCAAAACCGGCGCCGCACAAAGGCGTAGGTGGGCAGCTCGACCCGCTGGGCGCCCAACCCGGTGAACACCGCGCGCCAGTCCACCGGCACACCGCGAGTGAACGATTCGCCTAGCCCGGTCAACACGGATTGCGCTTCGGGTCGGTCCTTGACCAACAACGGCGCGGATGAGGTCAACCCGGCCCTGGGACCAACCTCCACGAACGTCGCGGCACCCAGCGACTCGGTGAACGCCACACTGTCGGCGAACCGCACCGGCTTGCGCACATGCTCGACCCAATACGATGCCGACCCGTACCCGGAACCGGCTAACTGACCCGTGACATTGGACACCAACCCGATCCGCGGCCGATCCGGGGTCAGATCGGCCAGAGCCGTGCCGAATTCCGCCAGCATGGGCTCCATCAATCCCGAATGAAAGGCGTGCGAGACGGCCAGCCGATGCACTCGGCGCCCCAGCGCCACCAGCCGATCGACGACGACATCCACCGCAGCTTCGGGACCCGAAATCACCACTGATTCCGGGGCATTGACCGCCGCGATCTCGACATCGGACGCCAGCAGCGGCGCCACCTCGTCTTCGGAAGCGGCCACCGCCACCATCGCCCCACCGGCCGTCAATCCGGCCATCAACCGACCGCGAGCCACCACCACGCGTGCGGCATCGGCCAGTGACAACACCCCGGCCACTTGGGCCGCCGCGATCTCGCCCACCGAATGGCCCAGCACCACGTCCGGCACCACGCCCAGGTCCGCCAACAGCGCCGCCAACGCCACTTCCACGGCGAACAGCGCCGGTTGAGCGAACTCGGTGTTTTCCAGCAGCGCCTCATCGGCGCCCCACAGCACCTGCCGCAACGGCAATCTCAGGTGCCCGTCCACCGCGTCGGCGACGGCATCGAACGCTTTGGCGTACAACGGGAATCGCTCGTACAATCCGCGACCCATGCCCAGATATTGCGAACCTTGTCCGGGGAAGATGAACACGGTCTTGCCGGTCGGCTGGGCGCGACCGGCCACCACACCCGCATCGGGTTCGCCGGCGCCAAGACCGGCCAGCCCCTGCACCAACTCGGACCGATCGGCGCCCACCACCACCGCCCGATGCTCAAACACCGAACGGGTCGACACCAACGACCAACCCACATCCACCACATCCAGATCAGGCCGCTGCTCTAGCCACGCCCACAACCGCCGCGCCTGATGAGCCAACGCCGCCGCCGAGCGCGCCGACAGCACCCACGGCATCACCGCGCCGACGCACTCAGCCCCGTCATCCGGCTTGACCACCACACCATCGACCACCGGCGCCTGCTCGAGAATCACATGCGCATTGGTGCCGCTGATCCCAAACGACGACACCGCCGCCCTTCTAACCCGGCCCTGCGGCCGACCCAGCACCGACTCAGCCGGCCAGGGCCGCGACTCGACCAACAACGACACCGCCCCCGCCGACCAATCCACATGCGGCGTCGGCACATCCACATGCAACGTCTTGGGCAACACCCCCTGGCGCATCGCCAACACCATCTTCATCACCCCGGCCACCCCCGCCGCCGCCGACGTATGACCCATGTTGGACTTGATCGACCCCAACCACAGCGGCTCGGCGCCCGGCTGATCACCACGCTGCCCATAAGTGGCCACAATCGCCTGCGCCTCGATCGGATCCCCCAGCATGGTCCCGGTCCCATGCCCCTCCACCGCATCCACATCGGCCACCCCCAGCCGCGCACTGGCCAGCGCCGCCCGAATCACCCGCTGCTGCGCCGGCCCATTCGGCGCTGTAAGCCCGTTGGAGGCACCATCCTGATTGACCGCCGAACCCCGCACCAACGCCAACACCGGATGCCCCAACCGCCGCGCATCGGCGAGCCGCTCCACCACCAGCACCCCGGCACCTTCGGAAAAGCTGGTGCCGTCGGCAGCGCCCGCATACGCCTTGCACCGCCCGTCGGGGGCCAGCGCCCGCTGCCGACTGAACTCCACAAACATCGCGGGGGTGGCCATCACCGTCACCCCACCTACCAAAGCCATGTCACACTCACGCGACCGCAACGACTGCACCGCCAGATGCAACGCCACCAACGACGACGAACACGCCGTATCCACCGACACCGCCGGGCCCTCCAACCCCAGCACATACGACACCCGACCCGAAGCCACACTCAACGTCGAACCCGTCAGGCCGTACCCTTCGAGCTCACCCTTGACCTCGCCGCCGTAGCCGGCATGGATGACGCCGACGAAGACACCGGTAGCCGAGCCGCGCAGGGTGGTAGGGTCAATTCCGGTGCGCTCCAAGGCTTCCCAGGACACCTCCAGCATCAGCCGCTGCTGCGGATCCATCGCCAGCGCCTCACTGGGGCCGATACCGAAGAAGCCGGCGTCGAAGTCACCCGACTCGTCGAGAAAGCCACCCCGTCGCGAGTAGGTTTTCCCGGGCGCGTCCGGATCCGGGTCGTACATCCCCTCGATATCCCAGCCGCGATCGGCCGGGAATTCGGTGATGGCATCGCGGCCGTCAATCAGCATCTGCCACAACGACTCCGGCGAGTCGACACCGCCGGGATAACGGCAACCCATCCCCACAATCGCCACCGGCTCCGCCAGCCTGTCCTCCAGTTCGGCAAGCCTGCGCCTGGTGCGTCGCAAATCGGCGGTAAGCCGTTTGAGGTAATCAACGTGTTTGGCGGTGCCCGTCAAAGCTGCTCCTTGGTGGCTGGCTCAGGAGCCGAGTTCTTCGTCGAGGATGGCGAAGAGTTGGCTTTCGCTGGCGGTGGTGATGTCGTCGTCGGCGGATAGCTGGGCCAGCAAGGCATGCAGCCGGTCCGCCAGCCGAGCCTTGTCCTCTGGTGCCCAGTCGCCTTGGCTGATCAGCCTGTCGAGCTGACCGGCAACGTCGTTGCAGCGTGTCATCCGATCGGCTTCGTCGGGGGTGCCGACAGCCAGACGACTGTCGAGATGTTCGGCAAGGGCGGCGGGCGTGGGGTAATCGAAGATCAGGGTGGGCGAAAGAGTCAGGCCCGTAGCGGTTTTCAGCCTGTTGCGCAGTTCGACAGCGGTCAGCGAATCGAAGCCCAGATCCTGGAAGGAGCGCCGGGCGTCGACGTCAGCGTTGTTGGAGCGTCCCAGCACGGTGGCAGCGTTGCTGCAGACCACACCGGCCAGCTCGCGGTGTCGCTGCTCCGGACTAAGCGAACGCAGTCGGGCGGCCAACCCCGTTGCGGAGCCGGCGGTGTCGGCATCGTCCACGACGCGTCGAGCCGGACGAGCGGCCAACCCACCGAACAGCGGTGATTGCGCGGTGCTGTCGGTGCCGAGCGCGCGGGAGTTGAGTCGGGTGGCCGCCACGACACCGCGACCGGTGACCATAGCGGCGTCGAGCAGTTCGAGCGCCTGCCCGGTTGACAGAGTTGCCAGACCCGCTCTACTCATCCGGGCCTTGTCGCGATCTTCCAGGTGCCGGGTCATCGCACTGGCCTGTTCCCAAAGACCCCACGCCACCGACAAACCCGGCAACCCGACCGCACGTCGATGTGTCGCCAGCCCGTCGAGGAAGCTGTTTGCCGCCGCGTAATTACCTTGACCTGGGGTGCCCATGATGCCGGCCATCGACGAAAAGAGGACAAAAGCTGATTCATCCAGATCCCGGGTCAACTCGTGCAGGTTCCAGGCCCCGTCGACCTTGGCGCGCAACACCGCATCCATCCGGTCGGGCGTCAGCGAGGCGATCAGCCCGTCATCGAGAACCCCGGCGGCATGAAACACCCCCCGAAGCGGATGCTGCGGCGGCACCCGCGCCAAAAGAGCCGCTACCGCGTCGCGGTCAGCCACGTCACACGCCACTACCGACACCTGCGCCCCGGCATCCCGCAGCTGGTCCGCCAACTCCGAAATCCCTGGTGCCCGGTCGCCGGATCGGCTGACGAGCATCACGTGGGCCGCCCGATGGCGGGACACGACGTGGCGGGCCAGCGCCGCACCGGCCATCCCGGTCCCCCCGGTGATCACGACGGTGCTCCCGGCGAGCCCGGCGGCGCCGGAAAGCCTCAACACCACCTTGCCGATGTGGCGGGCCTGGCTGACGAAGCGATACGCCTGCCGGGCCTGCCGCACATCGAAAGTCTTGACCGGCAACGGTTGTAACGCTCCGGCGGCGAACATCGTCATCAGCTCGGCCAGCATCCGCGCAATCCGGTCCGGCCCGGCCTCGATCAGATCGAAGGCACGGTAACCGGCACCCGGGTGCCGCTCGGAAATCGTCTGCGGGTCCCGAATATCGGTCTTGCCCATTTCGATGAAGCGCCCGCCCGGGCTCAACAGCCGCAGCGACGCGTCGACAAACTCACCCGCCAGCGAGTTGAGCACCACGTCGACCCCGCCTCCGCCGATGGTTGTGCGGAACTTATCCTCGAATTCCACAGTGCGGGAGTCACCGATGTGGTCGTCGTCAAAACCCATTGCCCGCAAGGTATCCCATTTGCCGCGACTGGCCGTAGCGAAAACCTCCAGCCCCCAGTGCCGAGCGAGCTGCACCGCGGCCATACCGACCCCGCCGGCCGCGGCGTGCACCAACACCTTCTGCTCGGGTCGCACTCCCGCCAGCACGGACAGCGCATAGAACGCCGTCAAGAACACCACCGGCACACCGGCAGCCGCATCCAGCGTCCAGCCCGCCGGAACCGCGGACACCAGCCGTTGATCCACCACCGCCTCGGGCCCCGCCACGCCCAGGAGCCCCATCACCGGGTCGCCTACGGCCACACCGGAAACACCCGGCCCTACTTCGACCACGACTCCCGCGCCCTCGACGCCGAGTTCGCCGCCGCCCGGATACATGCCCAACGCCACCAGCACGTCGCGAAAGTTCACCCCGACCGCTGCCACCGCCACCCGCACCTGCCCGGCAGTGAGGTCGCTTCGTTCACACGGACCGACCCGTACGTCGTCGAGTGTTCCCGCGCCGCCAGGGATCAACCGCCAACCCGACTGGCTCTCGGGCAGCCGAAGTATGGGGTCGGCCGATTGCAACCGGGCCTTGTAGACCGCACCGGCGCGGACCACCAGTTGCGGTTCGCCGCAACGGATTGCCGCGCCAACGGCCACCGACCCGTCCGAATCGAGCAGGACCACCCGACCTGGGTGTTCGGCCTGGGCCGAACGCACCAGTCCCCAGACCGACGCGCCGGGCAGGTCCGAGACGTCCTCGGTCGCCAGACCCACTGCCCCGTGGGTCTGCACCACCAAGACACCGCGCTGGTCGCCGGCCAACCACGACTGCAACGCCGCTAGTGCCGCATGGGTGGCCGCGCGCACCGATTTCGCCATGTCTGCCTGCGGCGGCACCTGGGAAGCCAACTCCCACACCGTGGCGGGCGTGTCGCCAATACCGTTGTCCACGAGTTCCGTTGCAGACCACACGACCTCGAACAAGCCGCCCTCGCCAGGCGCAGCCGAGGACAACCCGTTGCCGGGCAACGGACGAAGCGCCACGCTTCGTACGGTCAATACGGGCAAACCCGCCGCATCGGCCAACTCCAGCGACACCGCGTCCGGGCCGGCCGGCGCCAGACGAACCCGCGCTCGCGACGCGCCCGCGGCATGCAGCGACAGCCCCTGCCACGCGAACGGCAACACCGTATCCTGCCGCCCGCCGGCGACTCCCAGCGCATGCAGTGCCGCGTCGAGCAGAACCGGATGGATGCCGAAGGTGCCGACCTGCAGGCCGGCGTGCTCGGGCAGGGACACCTCGGCGAAGATCTCCTCGCCCCGCCGCCACATCGCCGCCAGACCACGAAACGCCGGACCATACGCGTAGCCCCGCGCCGCCAGCCGCTCGTAGGCTCCGGTCATGTCCAACGGTGTTGCGCCCGCCGGCGGCCATACCGACCAGTCTGTTTCCGCAGCGAGCACGCCGGGCCGCAACGTCGCCTCAGCATGTAACGTCCAGGACGAATCGGTTTGGGCAGGACGGGAATACACCGATGCGGTGCGCTGCCCCGAGGTGTCGGCGGCACCCACCACGACCTGCACCTGAAGCGCGCCGGCCGTCGGCAGCAGCATCGGTGCCGACACCGTCAGCTCCGCCACCGTGGCGCAGCCGACCTCGTCGCCCGCACGGACGGCCAGCTCCGCGAATCCCGCACCCGGGAACAGCGCCACCCCGGCCACCGCGTGGTCTGCCAGCCATGGCTGTGCCGTTACCGAAAGTTGGCCCGCGAGCACGACTCCGCCGGAGTCGGGCCGCTCCACCACCGCGCCCAGCAAGCCATGCGCCGCGCCGGTCAATCCCAGACGCCCGGCAGCGGTTCGGCTGTCTTCGGGTTGGTCGAGCCAGAACCGGCGATGGACGAATCCGTAGGTGGGCAATTCCACGCGTTGAGCTTCCAGACCGGCGAACGCCGCGGCCCAGTCCACCCGGACACCCGCGACGTGAGCCTGCGCGGCCGACAGCCAAAACCTGTCCAGCCCGCCGTCGTCGCGGCCGAGCGAGGGCACGACAATCGGCTCGTCGGGCCGATTGCCTTCGGCCAGCGTCTCTTCGACGCCGGCGGTCAGGACGGGGTGCGGGCTCGACTCGATGAACACGTGGCATCCGGCGTCGTTTGCAGCGCGGATGGCATCACCGAATCTCACCGTCTGGCGGATGTTTTGGTACCAATACTGTGCGGTGAGGGCCGCGGTATCGATGCGCTGGCCCGTTACGGTGGAGAAAAAGTCGATGGGCGCCTGTCGGGCCTCGAGACCGGCGAGGGCGCCGGTGAGTTCGGTGCGGATGGCATCGACCTGGGCCGAGTGCGATGCGTAATCGACGTCGATTTTGCGGGCGCGAATGTTTTCCGACGCGCACCGGCGCATGAATTCCTCGAGCGCATCCACGTCACCGGAGATGACGACCGCCGAAACACCGTTGATGGCAGCGATATTCAACCGGCCGTCCCAGTCGGATAGCAGCTCCCGGACGCGGGAGGCTCCGCAGGCGACGGACACCATCCCGCCCGCCCCGGCCAACTTCACCAACAGCCGGCTGCGCAGCGCCACCACCCGTGCCGCATCGTCGAGCGACAGAGCTCCCGCCACACAGGCCGCGGCGATCTCGCCCTGCGAATGTCCGATCACGGCGTCGGGCACGACCCCGACCGATCGCCACAGCTCGGCCAGCGACACCATGATTGCCCACAGCGCCGGCTGCACGACATCCACCCGATCCAGACCGGGCGCGCCCGGCGCCCCACGCACGACGTCGAGCAACGACCAGGGCACATACTCGGCCAGCGCTTTGTCGCAGCTGCGCATATGGTTGGCGAAAACCGTTGATGTGTTGAGTAATTGAGCTCCCATGCCGGTCCATTGCGAACCTTGTCCGGGGAAGATGAACACGGTCTTGCCGGTCGGCTGGGCGCGACCGGCCACCACACCCGCATCGGGTTCGCCGGCGCCAAGACCGGCCAGCCCCTGCACCAACTCGGACCGATCGGCGCCCACCACCACCGCCCGATGCTCAAACACCGAACGGGTCGACACCAACGACCAACCCACATCCACCACATCCAGATCAGGCCGCTGCTCTAGCCACGCCCACAACCGCCGCGCCTGATGAGCCAACGCCGCCGCCGAGCGCGCCGACAGCACCCACGGCATCACCGCGCCGACGCACTCAGCCCCGTCATCCGGCTTGACCACCACACCATCGACCACCGGCGCCTGCTCGAGAATCACATGCGCATTGGTGCCGCTGATCCCAAACGACGACACCGCCGCCCTTCTAACCCGGCCCTGCGGCCGACCCAGCACCGACTCAGCCGGCCAGGGCCGCGACTCGACCAACAACGACACCGCCCCCGCCGACCAATCCACATGCGGCGTCGGCACATCCACATGCAACGTCTTGGGCAACACCCCCTGGCGCATCGCCAACACCATCTTCATCACCCCGGCCACCCCCGCCGCCGCCGACGTATGACCCATGTTGGACTTGATCGACCCCAACCACAGCGGCTCGGCGCCCGGCTGATCACCACGCTGCCCATAAGTGGCCACAATCGCCTGCGCCTCGATCGGATCCCCCAGCATGGTCCCGGTCCCATGCCCCTCCACCGCATCCACATCGGCCACCCCCAGCCGCGCACTGGCCAGCGCCGCCCGAATCACCCGCTGCTGCGCCGGCCCATTCGGCGCTGTAAGCCCGTTGGAGGCACCATCCTGATTGACCGCCGAACCCCGCACCAACGCCAACACCGGATGCCCCAACCGCCGCGCATCGGCGAGCCGCTCCACCACCAGCACCCCGGCACCTTCGGAAAAGCTGGTGCCGTCGGCAGCGCCCGCATACGCCTTGCACCGCCCGTCGGGGGCCAGCGCCCGCTGCCGACTGAACTCCACAAACATCGCGGGGGTGGCCATCACCGTCACCCCACCTACCAAAGCCATGTCACACTCACGCGACCGCAACGACTGCACCGCCAGATGCAACGCCACCAACGACGACGAACACGCCGTATCCACCGACACCGCCGGGCCCTCCAACCCCAGCACATACGACACCCGACCCGAAGCCACACTCAACGTCGAACCCCGCAGCCCGTACCTCTCGAGGTCACCGGGCACCCGGCCCTGGCCACCATACGAGCCGTGGAATACACCGACGAAGACACCGGTAGCCGAGCCGCGCAGGGTGGTCGGGTCAATTCCGGTGCGCTCCAAGGCTTCCCAGGACACCTCCAGCATCAGCCGCTGCTGCGGATCCATCGCCAGCGCCTCGCTGGGCGCGATGCCGAAGAACTCGGCGTCGAAGCCGGCGACATCGGTCAGGAATCCGCCGCTGCGGGTGTAGGACGTGCCCACCGAGTCGGGGTCCGGGTCGAACAGATTCGCCAGATCCCAGCCTCGGTCGCCGGGAAAATCTGAGACCACGTCACGGCCGGCGGCCACCATGTCCCACAAGCTTTCGGGGCTGTCAATGCCACCCGGATAGCGGCAGGCCATTCCCACCACGGCCACCGGCTCCGTCGTGCGGGCCAGGTAGTCACGGTTTTCCCGCCTCAGCCGCTCGTTTTCCTTGAGCGTCTTGCGCAGCGCCGTGATGAGTTGTTCTGGGGTGCTGTCCATACCACGCGGTCTTTCGTACTACTCCGAGAACCGGCGCGACCGGCACGCCGCCTCCGAAACCCCCCGACCGAGCAGCCAGTCCACGTCGATTAGTGCCAGCGCAGCAGAACTAGCTCGGAGCAGAAGCCGGGGCCCATCGCCATCATCAATCCCGGGCTTCCACTGGGCGGTGGTTTGGCGATGGTGTCGCGCAGCACGTGCAGCACCGACGCCGAGGAGAGGTTGCCGATCTCGCCCAGGGAGCGCCAGGTCAGCTCCAGGGCCTCCGGCGGCAGGTTGAGACTTTCGGTGATCGCGTTGATGATCTTGGGACCGCCGGGGTGGGTCACCCAGGCGCCGATGTCGGTAGTGCTCAAGTCGTGCGCGGCCAGGAAAGTGCTGACGTCTTCGGCTACGTACTCCTCGACGACGGCCGCCAGATCCTTGGACAGCACGAGCTCGAACCCCGCAGAGCCGACGTCATAGCCCATGGTGCGTAGCGAGTCCGGGTAGAGATGGCTGCACGAATCCACGATGTCGGGGCCCTCGGCACCGACCTCGTCGGCGCGGTCCTCTCCGACCGCCACCACCGCGGCAGCGCCGTCAGCAAATAACGCGCTGCCCACCAGGCCGGCCAGCGAGGGCTTGTATCCGGGGTAGGTGAGCGAGCACAGCTCGACCGAAACCAGGGCCGCAATGCCCCGCGGGGCACCGCGCAGATAGTCACGCAGCCGGGCCACCCCAGCCGCTCCGGCCACACACCCCAGGCCGAACAGCGGCAACCGCCGCACATCCGGACGCAGCCCGACGCGGCCGGCGATGCGCGCATCCAGCGACGGCACCGCCACACCCGTGACGGTGGTGGTGATGATCAGATCGAGATCCTCGGGCTGCAGCCCGGCCACCTCCAGCGCCCCCATCAGCGCCTCCACGCCAAGGTCGACAGCCTTGTCGATGAAGATCTCGTTCGCCTCGCCGAAGTCGTTGAGCTTCGGGTACTTCTCCAGCGGCAGGACCAGATGACGACTGTCTACCTTCGAGTTGGCATGCAGCTGGCGAACCACGTCCTCGTAACCCCGGAAATCCGGGATGTTGACAAAGGTCTCGGTAAGTTCCCGCTGGCTATAGCGATAAGGCGGCAAAGCACCGAATACACCGGCGATGACGCTCATTGGTCCCACCCCTTTAACACGAACATCAACGCCGAAACGTTCGATTAGCTTACCTAGATGCAGAAGTCTAGTCTGCCGAGAACGGGCGGGAGCACGGTTTCGCCGATGGCGTTAATTTCTGGCGCAACCGGTCGGTGGCATTGTTGACGACGTTGAGTTGGTCGGCGACCCGGTTCGGCGCGGTACCACCCCGGGCGTCGCGCGATGCCACCGAGCCCGCTACGGTCAAGACGTCACGAACTCGCGGCGTCAGATCAGCACTGATGGCGGCGAGCTCGTCGTCGGTCAACTCCTGCAGCCCCACGCCACGGGCTTCGGCGGCACGCACCGCCGCGCCGGCGGTCTCATGCGCGGTGCGAAACGGAATACCTTGGCGCACAAGCCATTCCGCAATATCGGTGGCCAGCGTGTAGCCGGCGGGCGCCAGCGCCGCCATCCGCTCGACGTCAAAGGTCAAAGTGCCCACCAGGCCGGCCATCGCCGGCAGCAGCAGCTCCAGCTGAGCTACCGAATCGAACACCGGCTCCTTGTCTTCCTGCAGGTCGCGGTTGTAGGCCA
Source organism: Mycobacterium attenuatum (assembly GCF_900566085.1). Taxonomy (GTDB): domain Bacteria; phylum Actinomycetota; class Actinomycetes; order Mycobacteriales; family Mycobacteriaceae; genus Mycobacterium; species Mycobacterium attenuatum. The sequence goes on along the minus strand of NZ_UPHT01000075.1, from coordinate 9,225 downwards.
ATGGCTGGGCCTTCAGCGTGGCCAGCAGTCCGGCGAGGTTTCCGATCAACCGCCCCGACTTGCCGCGCGCCAACTCGGCGATGTCGGGGTTCTTTTTCTGCGGCATGATCGAGCTACCCGTGGACCAGGAGTCATGCAAGCTTACGTAGCCGAATTCCGTCGTGCTCCAGATGATGATGTCCTCGGCCAGCCGAGACAGGTCGACGCCGATCATGGCCAGCACGAATGCGGCCTCGGCTGCGAAATCCCGCGCTGCGGTCGCGTCGACGGAATTGTCGGCGGCGCTGCTGAACCCCAGATCGGCGGCGATAGCGTCGGGGTCCAGGCCCAGCGACGAGCCGGCCAGCGCACCCGAGCCGTATGGGGAAACTGCCGCACGCTTGTCGAAGTCGGCGATCCGTTCCACGTCGCGCAGCAACGGATGGGCGTGTGCCAGCAGATGGTGTGCCAGCAGGATCGGCTGGGCGGACTGCAGGTGCGTCTTGCCCGGCATGATCGCCGTGGGATGCGCGGCGGCCTGGTCGACCAGGGCTTGCACGACGTCGAGCACACCGTCGGCGACCCGGCGCACCGCGTCGCGCAGCCACATCCGGAACAGGGTGGCGATCTGGTCGTTGCGCGAGCGGCCGGCTCTTAGCCGCCCGCCCAGGTCCGGCCCGACCCGTTCGATCAGCCCGCGTTCCAGCGCGGCGTGCACGTCCTCGTCGGTGGCTTTGGGGCTGAAACTGCCGTCGGCGACGTCGTGAGCCAGGCTGGCCAGGCCGGCCACCAGGCCGTCGCATTGCTCTGCGGTGAGCAAACCTGCTTGGAAGAGCACCTTGGTGTGGGCTTGGGAGGCTGTGATGTCGTAGGGCGCCAGCACCCAGTCGAAGTGGGTGGACTTGCTCAGCGCGGCCAGCGCGTCGGACGGGCCGCCGGCGAACCGGCCGCCCCACAGCGACCCTTCGTTGGTGCTCACTTCGCCTCCGGGGACAGGGCTTCCCTCACGAGGAGACGCAAAAGCCCCTCCACGCCCGGTATGTCGGGGACTTTTGCGTCTGGTGGCCGGGCAGTGCCCGGCGAACACCGCTGGAGGAACGTCACCGCAGGTCCCGGCGGGCGGAGAGCCTGGACGACAGCCCGTGCACGTAGACGAAGCCCTTCGCGGCCGATTGGTCGAAGGTGTCGCCCTCGTCGTAGGTGGCCAGGTTGAAGTCGTAGAGGGATTCGGCGCTGCGCCGGCCGTTGACCGCGATGTGGCCGCCGTGCAACACCATGCGGACCTCGCCGGACACATGCTCTTGCGTATTGGCGACGAAGCTTTCCAGCGCGATCTTCAGCGGTGAATACCACAACCCGTCGTACACCAGCTCGGCCCAGCGCTGATCGGTCTGACGCTTGAACCGGCCCAGCTCGCGTTCCAGAGTGACGTGCTCGAGCTCGGTGTGCGCGGTGATGAGCACCATCGCACCCGGTGCCTCGTAAATTTCCCGGCTCTTGATGCCGACCAAGCGGTCCTCAACGACGTCCAGACGCCCGACGCCCTGCGCGCCACCGCGCCGGTTGAGTTCCTCGATGGCCTGCAGCACCGACACCGACCGGCCGTCGATTGATACCGGGACGCCCTTTTCGAACCCCACAATCACCTCGTCGGGAGTGTTCCAGTTGACCGTGGGGTCTTCGGTGTAGGCGTAAATGTCCTTGGTGGGGGCGTTCCACAGGTGCTCTAGGAATCCGGTCTCCACCGCACGGCCCCACACGTTCTGGTCGATCGAAAACGGTGAGCGCTTGCTGACATTGATCGGGATGGCGTTCTCCTCGGCGAACGCGATCGCCTTCTCGCGCGTCCACGCATAGTCGCGCACCGGTGCCAGCACTTCCAAATCCGGTGCTAGCGAAGCGAATCCGACTTCAAAACGGACCTGGTCGTTGCCCTTGCCGGTACAGCCGTGGGCGACGATGCCGCCACCGTGCTCACGGGCGGCCGCCACCAGGTGCTTGACGATCAACGGCCGGCTGATCGCCGACACCAGCGGGTAGCGGTCCATATACAACGCGTTGTTGAGGATGGTGGGCAGGCAGTAGCCCTCGGCGAACTCGTCACGAGCATCGACGACGACGGCCTCGACAGCGCCGCATTCCAGCGCCCGTTGCCGCACCACTTCCATGTCTTCGCCGCCCTGACCGAGGTCGATCGCCACCGCGACGACCTCACGGCCGGTCTCCTTGCCGATCCAGCTGATGGCCACCGAGGTGTCCAGACCGCCCGAATACGCCAGGATGACGCGCTCTGACATGAAGCAACTCCTTATTTCAAATTTTCCAACGCCGACGCCAACTCGGCGCCGGTCATCGGCTCGCGGGCAGCCACGAATACGGTGTCGTCGCCGGCGATGGTGCCGACGACGTAGGGTAGCGCCGCGCGATCGATCGCGCTGGCCAGGTAGTGGGCCCCGCCGGGTGGAGTGCGTAGCACCGCGAGGTTGGCGCTGACGTCGGTGGACACCAGCAACTCGCCCAGGAGTCGAGACAGGCGTCCGGTCCCCCCGGTGACCCCCCGCACCGGACTGCCGTCCTCTGGGACGACATAGACGCCGACGCCGCCGTCGGCACCGCGCAGCTTGACCGCGCCTAGTTCTTCGAGGTCGCGCGAGAGCGTGGCCTGGGTGACGTCGATACCGTCCGCGGCCAGTAGCCCCGCCAGTTCGCTTTGGCTGCTGACCGATTGGGTGGACAGGATCGCCACGATGCGGGCCTGCCGGCCGACGCGAGTGACTTCCGAGGTGGCCTTCGATCCGCCTGGGGTCATTGCGATGCTCCGCTGCCCAGCAGTTGGGTGGTGCCCCCACTGCATCGTCGTCCGGGCGGCGTCATCGCGACCGCTCCAGCAGCCACACCAATAAGGCCTTTTGCGCATGCAGCCGATTTTCGGCCTCGTCCCAGACCAGGCTGGCCGGGCCGTCCATCACCTCATCGGTGATCTCTTCGCCGCGATGCGCTGGAAGACAGTGCAACACAACGACTTCCGACTCAGCCATGCTCACCAGTCGCTCGTTGACCTGAAACGGCCGGAACGGTTTCACGCGATCGAGCCCGTCGTCCTCCTGCCCCATCGACGTCCAGGTATCGGTCACCAGGACATCGGCGCCGGAGGCGGCGGCATCGGCGTCACTGGTCACCGTCACCGAAGCCCCGGTGGCCCGGGCACGCTGGTCGGCGGCCGCCAGCACGGTGTGGTCCGGTGCAAAGCCCTGCGGGCAGGCGACGGTGACGTGGATGCCTGCGGTGACCCCGCCCAGCAGCAACGAGTGGGCCATGTTGTTGGCGCCGTCGCCGAGATAAGTCAGCCGCAGGCCGCGCAGCGAACCTTTGCGCTCGGCGATGGTCTGCAGATCCGCCAGCACCTGGCAGGGATGAAACTGATCCGACAGCGCGTTGACGACGGGCACTGTGGCGGTCGAGGCCATTGCCTCGAGGCGGTCTTGACCGAACGTCCGCCAGACGATCGCATCGACGAAGCGGGACAACACCTTTGCGGTGTCCTGCAGAGTTTCGTCGCGACCCAACTGGGTGCTTTTGCCGTCGACGACGACGGCATGCCCACCCAGTTGCGCAATGCCCATCTCGAAGGAGAACCGGGTGCGGGTGGAATTCTTATCGAAGATGACCGCTACCCCACGCGGCCCCTGCAGCGGGCGGCGACTGAACGGGTCCTTCTTCAGTACCGCGGCAAGCTCGAGCACCTCGGCCTGTTCGGCGGGCGACAGGTCGTCGTCGCGCAGAAAATGTCTGGTCATGTCTGTGCTCCGGCGGTGTCGAGGATATTCGGCAGTGCGGCCACGAAGCCGTCGAGCTGGGATTCGGTGATGATCAGCGGCGGCGCCAGCCGGATGACGTCGGGCGCGGTCGCATTGACTAGATACCCGGCGTCGCGGGCGGCCCCTTCGGCGGCGTTTGCGCGCTGGGCAGTCATCACGATGCCCAGCAGGAGTCCGCGACCGCGGACATGGTCGACCAGCGGGTGGCGCAGCGCTTCGATGCCGTGCCTCAGCGTTTTGCCCAGTACGTCGGCCCGGCGGACCAGATCGCCGGCCGCCAGTACGCGAAGTACCGCCAACGCCGCCGCGGTGCACACCGGGTTGCCGCCGAAGGTACTGCCGTGCAGTCCGGGGGTCATCAGTTCGGCGGCCGGCCCGACGGCCAGGCACGCACCGATCGGCAGCCCGCCCCCTAGTCCCTTAGCCAGGGTCACCACGTCCGGGGTGACGCCGTCGTGCTGGTGGGCGTAAAAGGCTCCGGTGCGGCCCATTCCGGTTTGCACCTCGTCGAGCACCAGCAGCGCGCCGTGTTGCGAGGTGATGTCGCGGGCGGCCGCCAGGTAGCCCTCGGGCGGGACGACCACACCGCTCTCCCCCATGATCGGCTCGAGAAACACTGCGGCGGTGCCGTCGTCGACCGCGGCGGACAATGCGTCGACGTCGCCGTAGGGGACGTGGGTGACGTAACCTGGTAGCGGCTGAAACGGCGCTTGCTTGGCTGGTTGTCCGGTGAGCGCCAACGAACCCATCGTCCTGCCATGGAAAGCCTGTTGGGCGGCAACCAGTTTCGTGCGGCCGGTGAGCCGGGACAGCTTGAATGCCAATTCGGTGGCCTCGGTACCGGAGTTACAGAAAAACACTCGCGCTCGGGTTTCGGCGCCCAGCAGGGCCACCAGCTCTTCGGCCAATGCAACACCGGGTTCGGTGGCATACAGGTTCGAGGTGTGGCCCAACGTCGAGAGCTGTTGTGTGACAGCCTCGATGATCGCTGGGTGGCGGTGGCCCAAGACGTTGACCGCGATGCCGCCGAGCAGGTCGACGTAGGTCTTGCCGTCCACGTCGGTGACGACGGCCCCGTCGCCACTGGCTAGCGCAATGGGTGGGGTGCCGTAGTTGTTCATCATGACGGCCTGCCACCGTTGTCGCATGCTGTCGGTTTGCGTCACCGGCTCACCACCTTGGTGCCGGTACCCTCGTTGGTGAAAAGTTCCACCAAGACGCAGTGTTTGACCCGGCCGTCGATGACGTGCGCGCTGGGTACGCCGCCGTCGACGGCTCGCAGGCACGCCTCGATCTTGGGGATCATTCCCGCTTCCAGGGTGGGCAGCAGTTGTGTCAGTGTGGCAGTGTCGATTTCGCTGACCAAGGAGTTGCGGTCGGGCCAACGGGTATAAAGGCCCTCGACATCGGTGAGCATCAGCAGCTTTTCGGCGCCCAGAGCTTCGGCCAGTGCCGCCGCAGCCGTGTCGGCATTGATGTTGTGCACCACACCGTCGGTGTCCGGCGCCAGCGTCGAGACAACCGGAATGCGGCGTGCACCAATAAGGTCCACGACCGCTTCGATGTTCACCTTGTCGACGTCGCCGACCAGGCCGATGTCGGTGGCCACGCCGTCGACGGTGACGCTGCGCCGCACCGCGGTGAACAGCTGGGCATCCTCGCCGGTGATCCCGACGGCGTAGGGACCGTGCGCATTGATCAGGTTCACCAGCTCGCGGCCCACCTGACCGAACAGCACCATGCGCGCCACGTCGAGCACTTCCGGTGTGGTGACCCGGAATCCGCCCTTGAAGTCACCCTCGATGCCCAGCCGCCGCAGCATTGCGGTGATTTGCGGTCCCCCGCCGTGCACCACGACCGGATGGATTCCGCAGTTGCGCAAAAACGCCATGTCCGCCGCGAATGCTTGCCGAAGCGTATCGTCGGTCATCGCGTTGCCACCGTATTTGATGACGATAACTTTGCCGTGCAACTGTTTAAGCCAGGGCAGCGCTTCGGCGAGCACCTGCGCCTTGACCTGAGTGGGCAGTGCCTCAATGGTCATGAGCGCCGCTCTCCCCCGCAAGTGGGAGGTGCCCCCACCTCATCGCTTCGTCCCCCGTAAGCGGGCGGTGCCCCCACTGCATCGTCGCCACCGCGGTCATGAGCTGTAGGCCGAGTTCTCTTCGACGTAGGCGTACGACAGGTCGGTGGTCCTGATGGTGGCCTGCCCGTTTCCGACATTCAAATCGACGGTGATGTCGATGTCGGCGCCAGACAGGTCGACCTCACGTGCTCCCGGAACGCCGACGCTGTCGACGCAGACGGGTGAACCGTTGAACGACACGCAGATTCGTTCGGGGTCCAGTGTCACAGGTGCTATCCCGACGGCCGCCAGCACCCGGCCCCAGTTCGGGTCGGATCCAAAGACCGCCGTCTTGACCAGACTGTCGCGGGCGATAACCCGGGCGCCCGTCAGCGCGTCGTCTTCGTTGGCAGCTCCTGTCACCGTTACGGTGACGCGTTTGGTGACACCTTCGGCGTCGGCTTGAAGTTGAGCGCACAGATCGTCGCAGACCCGCAGCACCGCTTCGTCGAGGTCAGCTTGCGACGGCTTGAATTCGCTGGCGCCCGAAGCCAGCAACAGCACCGTGTCGTTGGTGGAACAGCTGCCGTCGATGTCGAGACGGTCGAAGGTGCGGGCGGCGGCTGCGCGCAGCGCGTGATCGAGTGCCGCGGGCTCCGCGACGGCGTCGGTGGTGAGCACACACAGCATGGTGGCCAGCGACGGCGCTAACATGCCGGCGCCCTTGGCCATCCCGCCGACCGTCCACTTCTGGTGGTGCAGCGCAACCTGTTTGGGTACGGTGTCGGTGGTCATGATGGCGTGCGCGGCGTCGTCGCCGCCGGTGAGCCCGCCGTGCATTTCGTGCACGATGTCTCGAACGCCGTTGAGTACCTTCTCCATCGGCAACCGGTCGCCGATCAGGCCGGTGGAGCAGACGGCGACCTCGATGGCTCCGGTCTCGGTTCCCCAGTCCGACAGCGCGGCGGCGACCGCCTCGGCGGTGGCATGGGTGTCCTGGAAGCCGCCTCGCCCGGTGCAGGCGTTGGCGCCGCCGGAGTTGAGGATCACCGCTCGCAACTGTCCCGTGGTCAACGCCTGCTGAGTCCACAACACCGGCGCGGCCTTCACCTTGTTTCGGGTAAAGACGCCCGCGGCGGCATAGTCGGGACCCTCGTTGAATACCAGCGCGAGATCTGGGGCGCCGGAAGCTTTGATCCCCGCAGCGATGCCGGCGGCTCGGAAGCCGGCCGGCGCCGTGACCCCCTGAGCACGCAGCAACCTTGTGGCGGTTGGTGCTTCGGTCATGGCGCCACTCCGACTACCGTAAGGCCGTCGGTTTCGGGCCAGCCCAGCGCCAGGTTCATCGATTGGATCGCGGCGCCGGCCGTTCCTTTGACCAAATTGTCGATCGCAGCCAGCGCGACCAGCGTTTGAGCTTCCTCGTCCACGGCGACGGCAATGTGCGCAGCGTTGCTACCGATCACCGCACCCGTGCGGGGTAATTGCCCCTCAGGTAGGAGATGTACGAATGGCTCTGCATCGTAGGCCTTTTCGTAAGCTGACCTTAGCTGGTCGATCGGCGAGCGAGTACGCGCGGTGCAGGTGGCCAATATGCCGCGCGAGGTCGGAATGAGGACCGGAGTGAACGACACCGTAACGTCGCGGCCGGTGACTGCACGCAGCCCCTGCGCGATTTCGGGGGTGTGCCGGTGGGCACCGGCAATGTTGTAGGCCCGAGCCGACCCGATGACTTCCGATCCGAGCAAGTCCGTCTTGGCCGCGCGGCCCGCGCCGGAGGTGCCGCTGACGGCGACGACGGTCACCGCAGGCTCGATCAGGTCGTCGGCGACCGCGGGCAGCAGCGCCAGTAACGCGGCGGTTGGATAACACCCGGGAACTGCGATGCGGCGTGCGCTCTTCAGGCGTTCTCGCGCACCGGGCAACTCGGGTAGACCATAGGGCCAACTCCCGGCGTGTGGGGACCGGTAGAACCGCTCCCAGACCGCCGCGTCCGCCAGCCGGAAGTCCGCTCCGCAGTCGATGATCAGGGTCTTCGACCCGAGTTGAGCGGCCAGTGCCGCCGAATTCCCGTGCGGCAGAGCAAGAAATACCACGTCATGGTCGGCGAGCACGGTGCGCTCCGTGGGTTCCAGAATTCGTTGCGCTAATGGCACCAGGTGCGGGTGGTGCTCGCCCAGCGCGCTGCCCGCGCTGCCCGCGGCGGTCAACGCACCGATCGTCAACCGGCCAGCGGTGCAGGCCGGATGCCCCAGCAACAGGCGTAAAATCTCACCGCCTGCGTAGCCGCTGGCACCGGCAACCGCCACCCTTGTCGCATCGGCCATCCGCCAATTCTGCATGGTTATGCAGGTGTTTGCAAATTCATTCTGCAGTGCGTCGGGCAGAGCGCCCTTTGCCGCTCGGGGTGATGCCTTAGTGCAACGGGTTGGCTACCCACCAACCTGGACCCCGAGGCTGGCGTTCAACGCCGCCTGGATGGCGAGTTGAAGGTTGGCTATGGCAGCGCCAATATCAGCGGCGAGTCCAAGAGCTGCGTTGTCCAAAACCGTCAAGATGACGCCGCCAGTTTGGGCGAATCCGGCGGTGGCATTGGCAATCCCGGTAGCCAGCGTCAGACCGACTTGGGACAGCCCCGGAGCGCCGACGCCGAGGCTTGCCTGCAAGGCGCCACCGAGCGCTCTACCAATCTGAGCCGCTCACCGAGACTGGCCTGCAACCTTGCGCCGAGCTGTGCGGCCAACGCCGGGGCATTGCAGCTGCCGGCCAGGCTGGCCGCGAAGTTCTCTCCGGTCTGGACCAGCGCATGCAACCCACCACCCAAACTGCCGACCAAGCTGGTCGCCAACGACTGCCCGGTCTGCACCAGACCGCTGATACCGCCGTTGAGCGCACCCACCAATCCCGGCCACGACCCACCCAATGTCGCGGAGAACGCACCATTCAGGTGGGCGGCAAGCTCAGCCAAGCTGCCCCCGAAGTTGGTCAGTAGGCTTCCGCCCGTTTGGATAAGCTCACCGAGCCCGCTGCTGAAGCCAACGAGCACGTTGCCGGTCAGGGCCTGGCCCGTATGAATCAGTCCACTAAAGCCACTGTTGAGCGCGGCGATCAGCTCCGGCAAGCCAAGGTCGAAACTGTCTGAAAGCGACGCACTTAGCCTCGATCCACGGATGGATTGGGTTCGTTTCGGGTGTCGAGATGAGGAAAGTGCCTTTTGACCTGGGATGATTGGAGTTTCCAGACAACAATCGTCCAGCTCAAGAAAGGCACTTTCGGTGAGAGTGTGTCACAGGTTCGCGCCCTCGTCGGCGGTGTTCGATGATGACAATCTCGTGTCGTGTGCTGGTTTGGTGCCGGTGATGA
>NZ_UPHT01000011.1 GCF_900566085.1 Mycobacterium attenuatum | reverse complement strand
CGGTAATGGCGGCGCCGGCGGGGACGCCGGACCGACCAATGGCACCGGCGGCAACGGCGGCAACGGCGGCAACGCCGTCCTGGTCGGCGACGGCGGCAACGGCGGTAACGGCGGGAAGGCTGCGACCAATGGCAAGGCCGGCACCGGCGGCACCGGCGGGCTGGTCGGCGCGGACGGGTTGAACGGGTTGGCCTAGCCGGACGGGCTGCGCTACGGCAAGCGTGGTTTCGTGAGCAATGCCGGCATTGGTGGGCAAGCACCCAAACAAGGTCGCCACTCAAGGCCGGGCTGTCGCCCGCTACACCAGCGAGCGCCCGGCCTTGATCCGTCGGTCCAGGTCCCACAGCATCAGGTTGAAGGGGAACTGCCGAACGGCCCGCGGCATCATGGCGTTCACCGTTCCTATCACCGCCATCAACCGATCGAAGAGCTGCTGTTTGCCGGCGTCCCAGGGCAACCGCATCTCGTCGCGAAACCGTTGTGGCAGAAAGCCAGTGGTGATCAGCAGGGCGATACTTTCCGGAACCTTGCGCAGCACGCCGGGTACGGGCACACCCAGTATCCGGGCTGCGGCAATCGGATACAGGTAGTCGCGAACGGCGTCGTCGATGCGCACCTTGTTCAGCGACTCCTGCCAATACCGGTCGAAAGCAGCTCGATCGGGCGGCCACATCTCCGGGGGTACCTGCAGCGTGGTGGCCAGCGCCATCGTCTCGCGGTAATGTCGCTCGGCCTCAGCGTCGTCCAGTTCGCCGACGAAGATGCGGTGCACATCGGCCGCGCCCTTGCACATACATGCCGCCACCCACAGCTGCAACTCGGGGTCAAACGCGTTGTACTGCACCGGACTTTCGGATGTCGAGTACACCTGAGCGTGCGCCCGGTTCACCGCGCGGCGGTAAGCGGCCTTCTGCTCGTCGCTGCCGGCCATGGCCACCGCGATATAGGTAAAGGTGGTGCGCGTCCGCTTGATCGGGTGCAGGTCCAAACGGCCGCTCTCGACCCGGCTCTCCACCACGCCGCAGCCGACGCCGGGTCGCGCCAGCTGCATGATGACGTTGGCCGGACCGGCCAGCAGCGCGATACCCATCAAGTTGTCCTCGGTGGCGGACGACCGCCCGCGCCTGGCCCGCCCGGGCCGGGGTGGGTCGGCCACCGGACGTTCGACATGGGAAATGGGCTGGCGAACCGCAGCGGAAGTTGCCACCATACGTCCTCCTGCCGAGCCGGCCCGCAAATTGTGCTAACAGCCGTTTCCTGATCTTGTCCGAATCCTCGCCCTGGTGTCAAGATGGCATCCGTGGCCCCAGACTCCGGTTCAGTCGAACCCTCCGCACGTCCGTACCGCGGCGTCGAGGCGGCCCAGCGATTGGCGGCGCGCCGTCGTCAACTCCTGGACGCCGGTTTAGACCTGCTGGGCTGCGACGACGGCGACATCACTGAGCTCACGGTCCGCGGCGTCTGCCGCCGAGCCGGCCTTTCCGCCCGCTACTTCTACGAAAGCTTCACGGACAAAGACGAATTCGTCAGCGGCGTGTTCGACTGGGTGGTCGCCGAGCTGGCCGCCACCACCCAGGCCGCGGTAGCGGCGGTGCCGGCACGCGAGCAGGCTCGCGCCGGGATGGCCAACGTGGTGCGGGCCATCGCCGGCGACGCGCGTATCGGTCGCCTGTTGTTCAGCACTCAGCTGGCCAATCCCGTGGTAATGCGCAAGCGTGCCGAATCCAGCGCGCTGTTCGCCATGTTGTCCGGTCAGCATGCCGGTAACGCGCTGCGCATCCCCGCAAACGAGCACATCAAAGCGGGCGCGCACTTTGTCGTCGGGGGTGTCGGTCAGACCATCAGCGCCTGGCTCGCCGGGAGCCTACAACTCGACCCGGACCAGCTCGTGGACCAGCTCGCATCGTTGCTCGACGAACTCGCCAACCCGAGGCTGTACCACCTCACGGAAACAGCGGCAGGTGCCATAACCGCGTCCCGGGTCGGATCAACCAGAGCCGCGCGAGGGTAAGGCGCATGATGCGCTGCGCGCTGATGATCATCACGATGGCCACCGGCAGCTCGAGGAAGATCGCGGTGAGCACCGACCACCACCGCTCGTCCGGCCCGGCTGTCATCAAATCGAACCAGGCGTCACAGATCAACAGCACCCCGGTGGTGAACGCGGTGAGCAGCAACAGCTGGCGGCGCAGATAGCCCAGTACCGCCGTCGCCGTCATGAACCCGACCAACAGGATATCGAAACCCACCCAGGTTGCCGGCCAGTTGTTCGCGACGTAGTCGGCCGGCAAGGTCAGCCCCAGAAACACCGTCCACGGAATCAGGATCAGAGCGCAGCCGATGACCAGACGCAACCGGATGCGCCGCGTGCGCGCGAGGGTGGTCTCATCCACCAACTCACCCAATGGCCGCTCCAGCCGGGAAATGAGCTCTCGCCGTTGCTCTGGACTCAATGCGGCGATCTGGTCGTCGCTCAAAATGCCGTCAGTCACGGCTTGCTAGTCACCGCCGCGGGGCGCCGGTCAGCCGCCGCCCGGGGGACGGCAGGGGTGTCGTTCTCGGTGAATTCCTTTACCCAACAAGCAAATTCAAGGGTTATGCCATCGGGATCCTGGAAATAGAACGAGCGCACGTACACCCCCGGATGCACCGTCGCCGAGACCTGCATCTCGCTGTGGTCATGATTGAGCACCGGACCGACCCGCACCCCTTTGTCCTTCAGCCGCTGCCGGTACGCGTCGAACTTTTCGGCTGGAACGTGGAACGCCAGATGGTTCATGGTGCTCACCGCGCTGGTGATGTCCCCGATCCCCGGGATGGCGCCGGGCGAGGAGATGCCCGGTACCCGATCAGGCGCGGCGGCGAACCAGAAGAACGCGACGCAGTCACCGTTGCCGGCGTCGAAGAAGAAGTGCTGTCCCTGGCCGCCGGGCAGGTCGAGCGACTTGATCAACGGCATGCCCAGGATGTTGCTGTAGAAGTCCACGGTGCGCGCCATGTCCGAACACACCAGCGCGACGTGGTTGATTCCGCCGAGTTGGAACTCGGTATTGGTGTTGTGCGGCTTGATCATCATGCGACTCCGATCGGTCCCCCGACCCCTGGCTAAGACGTAAATATGAATCTAACATCAGGTTCAGTTTCGCTCCAGAGGAGGTGCGCCCGGTGTCCGTGTTTCCGACGCACCGCGGCCGGCGGACCCACGCGGCGATCGACACGGCCGCTCGAACGGTTATCGCGCGCAAGGGAATCCTGGCCACGACCGTCGCCGACATTGCCGCCGAGGCCGGCCGATCGACGGCATCCTTCTACAACTACTACGACTCCAAGGAAGCCATGGTGCGTCAGTGGGCACTGTTCTTCCGCGACGAAGCCAACGAGCGTGCCCAGTCCGTGACCCGGCATGGCCTGTCCAACCGTGAGCGCGCATACGAGGCCGCGGCGGCGCACTGGCACACCTACCGCAACCGGCTCGCGGAGATGATCAGCGTGTCGCAGCTGGCGATGGTCAACGACGACTTCGCGCAATACTGGTCCGAGATATGCTCGATTCCAATTACTTTCATCACCGAAACGGTCCAGCGCGCCCAGTCGCAAGGGTTTTGCCCCGGCGATGACCCCCAGCTTGTCGCCGAGGCGATCGTGGCCATGTTCAACCAGTTCTGCTACCTGCAGCTCAGCGGTGCCCGTGCCAGAGAACCCGACGACCAGGCCTGCATTCGTACCCTGGCCAACATCTACTACCGGGCCATTTATGGCGAGGAGGTTCGCTGAATTGCCCAATGTAGCTCGCGAATTCGTCGGCTTGCCGTCGCCGACCGCCGGACGCGCCGGTGCCGGCGGATACCCGTGCCAGGGCCTCTACCACCACGTCGCCGGAACCAAACCCACGGTGGCGATGATCGCCACCCACTACCAGATCGACTTCTCCGAGCACTACCTCGCCGAGTACATGGCCACCCGAGGCGTCGGATTTCTGGGCTGGAACACCAGGTTTCGCGGCTTCGAAAGCAATTTTCTGCTCGACCACGCACTGGTCGACATCGGCGTCGGGGTGCGCTGGCTGCGCGAGGTCAAGGACGTGGAAACGGTGATATTACTGGGTAATTCGGGGGGAGGGTCGCTGATGGCCGCCTATCAGTCACAGGCCGTCGACCCGAACGTCACACCGCTGGACGATATGCGCCCGGCTGCCGGGGTGACCGAGTTGCCCACTGCCGACGGCTACGTCGCCACCGCCGCCCACCCCGGCCGCCCTGATGTGCTCACCGCCTGGATGGACGCCGCCGTCGTCGACGAAAATGACCCGGTGGCAACCGATCCCGATCTGGACCTGTTCAACACCGACAACGGACCGCCCTACTCCCCCGAGTTTCTCGTCCGATATCGCGCCGCTCAGGTAGCGCGCAACGAGCGCATTACCGAATGGGCGCAAGCCGAGCTGAAACGGATACGCGCCGCAGGTTTTTCGGATCGGCCGTTTGCCGTGATGCGAACCTGGGCCGACCCGCGCATGGTCGACGCCACCATCGAACCGACCAAACGTCAGCCAAACTCGTGCTACGCGGGCACGCCGCTGAAAGCCAACCGCTCCGCGCATGGCATCGCCGCGGCTTGCACACTGCGCAACTGGCTGGGCATGTGGAGTCTGCGGGAGGCCCAGACCCGCGCCGAGCCGCACTTGGCCCGCATCATCTGCCCGGCGCTGGTGATCAACGCCGACGCCGACACCGGAGTGTTTCCCTCTGACGCCCAACGCATCTACGATGCGCTCGCCAGCACCGACAAGTCCCGGAATTCGATCGACACCGACCACTACTTCACCACCCCGGGTGCGCGTGACGAGCAGGCCGACACCATCGCCAACTGGATCGGCGAGCGGTGGCGCTAAGAGTTCTCGCCCACTTCACACCCGGCGATAAGGTCGTTGATCTCGTTGCGGCGGAACGTGATTGGCTCGACATCCGATGGTGCGCAGACAATGACGACGCCGGCTTCTACCGCGAACTGCACGAAGCGGAAGTGATATGGCATGTGCTTCGCCCACTCACGGGTGACGACTTGGCGCAAGGACCCCGGCTGCGGCTGGTGCACAAATTCGGCGCCGGGGTGAACACCATCGACGTGGCCGCGGCGACGCGGCGCGGTATCGCGGTGGCCAATATGCCGGGGGCCAACGCTCCCTCGGTCGCCGAGGGCACGGTGCTGCTGATGCTGGCCGCGCTGCGCCGGCTACCGACGCTCGATGCGGCGGTGCGCCAGGATCGCGGCTGGCCGGCAAACCCGCAACTGGGCGAGACAGTGCGCGATATCGGCAGTTGCACGGTCGGGTTGATCGGCTACGGGAACGTCGCCAAACGCGTCGCGGCCATTGTCGCCGCGATGGGGGCCACCGTCCTGCACACGAGCACCCGCGACGACGGGCGGCCCGGCTGGCGGCCGCTACCGCAACTGTTGGCCACCAGTGATGTCATCTCCCTGCACGTGCCGTTGACCACCGACACCGAGCAGCTGATCGACGCCGGAGCGTTGGCCCGGATGAAGCCGGATTCGGTGCTGGTGAACACGTCTCGGGGGGCCGTGGTCGACGAAGGCGCCCTGGTGGCCGCGTTGCGCAGGGGGCGGCTGGCCGCTGCGGGGCTAGACGTTTTCGCCACTGAGCCGGTTGCGCCCGACAACCCGCTGCTAACGCTGGACAACGTCGTGCTGACACCGCATGTCAGCTGGTACACCGCCGACACGATGCGGCGCTATCTGACCGAGGCCGTCCGGAATTGCCGGCGGTTGCGCGACGGGCAGCCGTTGGCCAACCTGGTCAACCAACCCACCGGTTGTTAGCTTGGAAGGAACTCACGCAAGGGAAGGCGAACAATGCCGATCGCAATCACCCGTGAACATCAAGACCTCGCCGATTCGGTGCGCTCGCTGGTGGCGCGGGTGGCGCCATCTGAGATGCTGCATGCTGCTCTAGAAACCCCGGTTGCGAACCCGCCGGCGTACTGGCAGGCAGCCGCCGAACAAGGATTGCAAGGGGTACACCTGGCCGAATCGGTGGGCGGTCAGGGATTCGGCATCCTCGAGCTGGCCGTGGTGCTGGCCGAGTTCGGCCACGGGGCGGTGCCCGGACCGTTCGTCCCGTCGGCCATTGCCAGCGCGCTGATTGCGGTGCACGACCCCGAGGCCAAGGTGCTTTCCGAACTGGCCACCGGGGTGGCCATTGCCGCGTACGCGCTGGATTCCGGGCTGATCGCCACCCGTCAGGGTGACATCCTGGTGATCCGCGGCGAGGTCCGCGCGGTTCCCGCGGCGGCTCAGGCGGCCATTCTCGTGCTGCCGGTGGCCATCGACAGCGGTGAGGAGTGGGTAGTACTGCGGGCCGAGCAGCTCGAAATCGAGCCGGTCCGCAGCCTGGACCCGCTGCGGCCCATCGCACACGTGCGGGCCAACGCCGTCGAGGTCACAGACGACGTCGTGCTGAGCAATCTGAGCATGACCGCCGCCCACGCGCTGATGTCGACCCTGCTTTCGGCCGAGGCCGTCGGTGTGGCGCGCTGGGCCACCGACACTGCCGCCGGCTACGCCAAGATCCGCGAACAGTTCGGCAGGCCGATCGGCCAGTTCCAGGCGATCAAACACAAGTGCGCCGAGATGATCGCCGACACCGAACGCGCCACCGCCGCGGTGTGGGATGCCGCTCGCGCCCTAGACGAGGGCAGCCCGGACGTCGAGTTCGCCGCCGCCGTGGCGGCAACCCTGGCGCCGGCCGCAGCCCAGCGCTGCACCCAGGACTGCATCCAAGTGCACGGCGGCATCGGATACACCTGGGAGCACGACACGAACGTGTATTACCGCCGCGCGCTGATGCTGGCCGCCTGCTTCGGCCGCCACACCACCTACCCACAGCGGGTGGTGGACACCGCGACCACCACGGGGATGCGGCCCGTGGACATCGACTTGGACCCCGACACCGAGAAACTGCGGGCCGAGATTCGGGCCGAGGTAGCCGCCCTCAAAGCGATGCCGCGCGAGCAACGCAGGGTCGCGATTGCCGAGGCCGGCTGGGCGCTGCCGTATCTGCCCAAGCCGTGGGGGCGCGCTTCCAGCCCGGTCGAGCAGATCATCATTGCCCAGGAGTTCACCAGCGGCCGGGTCAAGCGGCCGCAGCTCGGTATCGCCAACTGGGTCGTCCCGTCGATCGTCACGTTCGGCACCGAAGAGCAGAAGCAGCGCTTCCTGCCGCCTACCTTCCGCGGCGAAATGATCTGGTGCCAGCTGTTTTCCGAGCCCGGCGCCGGCTCGGACCTAGCCGGGCTGACCACCAAAGCGACCCGGGTGGAGGGCGGTTGGCGCATCAGCGGTCAAAAGATCTGGACCACCGCCGCCCAGTTCGCGCACTACGGCGCGTTACTAGCCAGGACGGACCCGAACGCGCCGAAGCACAGCGGCATCACCTATTTTCTGCTGGACATGAAAAGCCAAGGCGTGCAGGTTAGGCCGCTGCGGGAACTGACCGGTCACGCGATGTTCAACACCGTCTACCTCGACGACGTGTTCGTCCCCGACGAGCTGGTGCTCGGTGACGTGAACCGGGGCTGGGAGGTCAGCCGCAACACGTTGACCGCCGAACGTGTGTCGATCGGCAGCAGCGACGCCAACTTCCTGGCTACCCTGCCGCAATTCGTCGAATTCGTCCGCGACGGCCATTTCGACCAGGTCGCCCACCACCGCGCCGGCCAGCTGATCGCCGAGGGTCATGCGGTCAAGGTGCTCAACCTACGGTCCACGCTGTTGACGATTGCCGGGGGTGACGCCATGCCGTCGGCGGCGATCTCCAAGCTGTTGTCGATGCGCACCGGGCAGGGCTACGCGGAATTCGCGGTGGCATCGTTTGGCACGGATGCCGCGATCGGTGACCCTGACCAATTGCCCGGCAAGTGGGGCGAGTACCTGTTGGCCAGCCGGGCCACCACCATCTACGGCGGCACGTCGGAGGTGCAGCTGAACATCATCGCCGAACGGCTACTGGGCCTTCCCCGCGACCCATAACACCGCCACCGCGGTGCCAACGGGTGAGTCCGCTACGGCAAGCCGTGCAGCCCGCCCGTGCCCAGCAGGAGTCCACCGGTTCCGCCGGCGCCCGAGCCGCCGGTGGTGACGCCGGTCCCGCCGTTGCCGCCATTGCCGCCATTGCCGATCAACACGGCGTTGCCGCCGACGCCGCCGGCCCCGCCGGCACCACCGGCTCCGTCGGCGTCGCCGTCGCCCCCGGCTCCGCCGGCACCGCCGGCACCCAACAGCTGCCCGCCCCT
>NZ_UPHT01000044.1 GCF_900566085.1 Mycobacterium attenuatum | reverse complement strand
TCCTACCGCCAACGCACCCGACCCGGCCAACTTGACCCCGACCATCCCAACGACCATCCTCAATAACGCGCCACGGTGGTCCCATCCCCCTGGCAATCAGGTGGTCCCATCACCCTGGCAAGCGACACAATCGTTGATGCTTAGCATGCCTAATGTGTCCAAGCGCGTGTCCAAATGGCATGAAAATGGCCCCCAGGCTTGCGCCTGGGGGCCATTTCCGCTGGTAGCGGGGACAGGATTCGAACCTGCGACCTCTGGGTTATGAGCCCAGCGAGCTACCGAGCTGCTCCACCCCGCGTTGGTGAATGCCAGGTTACCGAACATTACGACCCTGGACCAAATCGCAGGCCAGCAGACCCGGCGTAGCCGAAACAGGCGAGCCCGTGCATGTGGCCCTGGGCGGCGCAGGCCGCTTCAACTCGACGCTGCTCTTGCAGCAACTCAGAATTCCCCTCCGTAGCCATGACACCGTCCCAGCACGTCGCCCCACTCCCCTAGTCGGAGGAACCGACCAGTCACATTCACCGCGCCGTCGGAGAGCCGCCCCACGACGACGTCCAGCTGCGCCTAACGCGCCTCCACCAAGCCGTGGCCACCCATACCGGTCTCCAACCAGCCACCCGAAAATACTTTGCGCCCGGCCATTTCGGGCAGATAGCATCCCAGGCCGTGGCTGGTGCAAGCTAAGTCACCACGGTCGGCGACCGCACTGCAACTCAACGCCCTTGCGGCGAACACCCCACAGCTGCAACATGATCCACGCTCGCTACCGCACCCGCACTCAAGCCCGCCGACTATAATCGCGTCCGAAGGAGTTACCATGCCCCAACGCCTCGGGCCGAAGCTACTCAACTTTGCTAGCGAAATCGACGGCAACACCGTCGAGCAGGCAAAACTCACCGCATCCATGCCCTTCGTCCATCCGCACGTCGCGCTCATGCCCGACGCGCACCTTGGTAAGGGCTCGGCCGTCGGCACCGTCATACCCACCAAGGGCGCCGTGATCCCCGCGGCCGTCGGAGTGGACATCGGCTGCGGCATGGTCGCGGCCAAGACGCGGTTCACCGAGGCCGACCTGGCAGCCCGATTCGACGGCGAGTACGCCCAAGAGTTGCCCACGCTGCGGCGCCTGGTCGAGGACGCGATACCGCTGTCGCCGGGGAACTACAACAAGAGCTTGCAACGGTTCCCGTTCACCGCCAAGAAGCACAACGAGCTCCTCGAACTGCAGGCAGAACTCGATGTGGACCTCTCCCGCAGCCCGAAATGGATGCAGCAGTTGGGATCTCTCGGCGGCGGAAACCATTTCATCGAACTCTGCGTCGACCTCGCGAACACCGTCTGGCTGTTCCTGCACAGCGGCTCCCGCGGCGTGGGCAACAAGATCGCCCAGCGGCACATCAACATCGCCCTGCAGCAGTGCTCGGGCGATCCGTTGACCAAGCTGCCAAACCGCGACCTGGCGTTCCTCAACGAGTGCACACCCGAGTTCGACTGCTACATCAGGGATTTGAAGTGGGCGCAGCACTTTGCCTACCTCAACCGCGCGGAGATGATGGATCGCTTCATCCACGTCTTCGCGTCGTGGCTGGGTGTGCAACCGCAACACGTGGAGACCGAACGCATCAACTGTCACCACAACTACACGGCCCCCACTCGGATCGATGGAGAAACCGTGTGGCTGACTCGCAAGGGTGCGATCGACGCCACCGAGGGCAAGCTGGGAGTCATCCCGGGATCCATGGGTAGCCGCTCGTATGTCATGCGCGGCAAGGGAAACCACGACGGCCTATGGTCGGCCCCGCACGGGGCCGGTCGCCGGTTCAGCAGGACCAAGGCGAAGCAACTGTTCACCGAGCAGGATCTGGCGGCGGCGATGGTGGGCATCGAATACCGCCATGGCAAAGAGTGGATCGACGAGATCCCACAGGCCTACAAGGACATCGACCGCGTCATGGCCGATGCCGAACCGCTCGTCGACGTCGTGACCTCGCTGCGGCAGATCATGAACGTCAAGGGGCAGTGATCACTGGGATCGCTGGAGCCCTACTTGGCGTTGTTGAACTTGGTGATGGCCTCGTCCAGCCGCTGCAGCGCTGACCCGTAGGCGGCGAAATCGCCTTTCTTCTGCGCGTCCCGGGCGGCACCGATCGCGGCCTGAATCTCCTGCAGCGCAGCGGCTTTGGCCGGCGACAAGGTCGCAGCTCCATCCGGGGGCGCCGGTACCACCGCGGTCGGCGGCGGGGTTCCACCCGGACCAGTGGCCGGCGGTGGCGGATTGGCGGGCGAATTCGCCGGCACACCGGCCTCGGTCGGCTGTATTCCGGTGGCGGCATCACCGGCACCGGGCCCGAACAGCCCGTTGAGCGCATCACGCACGGTGGGGCCGTATCCGACCTTGTCGTTGTACATCATCGCCACCCGGATCAGCCGCGGGTACGACGAGGCGGCGTCGCTGGCACCGGGCGAGGCATAGACGGGTTCGACGTACAGCAGCCCACCCTGGGCCACCGGCAAGGTGAGCAGGTTGCCCCACCGGATCCGGTTCTGGTTGTCGCGTCCGATCACGCCGAGATCCTGCGACACCGCGGGGTCGGTGGTGATCGCGTTGTTGGCCAGCTTGGGACCGTTGACCTGTCCGGGGATGGTCAGCACCGTGATCTTGCCGTACGTCGCGGGATCTGAGCTGGCGCTGATGTACGCGGCCAGATAGTCGCGTTTGAACCGGTTCATCGCGCTGATCAGCTGGTAGGCAGCCGAATTGTCGTCTTTGGCAATGTTTTTCGCGACGATGTAATACGGCGGCTGGTAGCTGCTGGCGGTCGGGTTCGGGTCCAGCGGCACGTCCCAGAAGTCGGAGGTGGAAAAGAATGTCACCGGGTCGTTGACGTGGTACTTGGCCAGTAGCATCCGCTGCACCTTGAACAGGTCTTCGGGATAGCGCAGATGCTCGGCAAGCTCGGGAGTGATGTCGCTCTTGGGCTTGACGGTCCCTGGGAACACCTGCATCCAGGCCCGCAACACCGGGTCCTGTTCGTCCTGCTGGTACAGCGTGACCGTGCCGTCGTAGGCGTCGACGGTAGCCTTCACCGAATTGCGGATGTAGGAGACCTTCTTGTCGGGCGCCAACCGGTTGAAGGCCACCTCGGTGGAATCGGCCGTCGCCGACGACAGCGAGGTGAGCTCGGAGTACGGGTAGTTGTCCAAGGTCGTGTAGCCGTCGATGATCCACACCAGTCGCTTGTTGACTATCGCCGGGTACACCGCGCTGTCCGTGGTCAGCCACGGCGCCACCGCCTCCACCCGCTGCGCCGGATCCCGGTTGAACAAGATTTTGCTGTTGGAGCCAATCACGTTGGAGAACAAGAAGTTTCGCTCGGCGAACTTCGCGGCGAACACGGTGCGGGAAATCCAGCCGCCGATCGGGACACCGCCGCTGCCGGTGTAGGTGTAGTTCTTGGTCTCCGTGCTGGTTTCGTAGTCGTATTCCCGGTCTGCGCCGGTCTTTCCGACAATCGCGTAGTCCGCGGACGCGTTGGCGATGACCGGTCCGAAGTAGACCCGCGGCTGGTCCAGCTGCGCCGGCCCGTCGGACACCACGGTGCCGTTGGCGCCGACGACGTTGACCAGGAATTCGGGGTAACCGCCGTTCTGGTTCGGATCGTTGGCGATCCCGCGCACGGTGTTGGCTGGCGAGGCGATGAATCCGTTGCCGTGGGTGTACACGGTGTGCCGGTTGATCCAGTCGCGCTGGTTGTCGATCAGCCGGTCGGGGTTGAGTTCACGCGCCGCGACGACGTAGTCACGCAGATTGCCGTTACGGTCGACGTAGCGGTCGATCGATAACTGGTCGGGGAAGTAGTAGAAGTTCTTACCCTGCTGGAACTGGGTGAACGCCGGGCTGACGATCGTGGGGTCGAGCAACCTGATGTTGGAGGTCGTGGCGCGGTCGGCGGCGACCTGCTGCGCGGTCGCCTGCCCCTCGCCGGTGTAGTTGCGATACGTCACCACGTCCGACGTCAGGCCGTAGGCTTGCCGAGTCGCGGTGATACTGCGGCTGATGTATTCGCTTTCCTTCTGCGCGGCATTGGGTTTGACGCTGATCTGCTCGACGATCATCGGCCAGGCGGCACCTACGATCACTGACGACAGCAGCAGCAGGGCCAGACCGATAGCCGGAATCCGCAAGTCCCGCAGGGTGATTGCGGAGAACACTGCGGCCGCACAGATCAATGCGATCGCCATCAGGATCAGCTTGGCCGGCAGGACCGCGTTGATATCGGTGTACCCGGCGCCGGTGAACGGCTTACCGCCACGGCTGTGCGACAGCAGCTCATAGCGGTCGAACCAGTAGGCGACGGCTTTGAGCAGCACCAGCATCCCGACCAGGCTGACCAATTGCACACGCGCCGAGCGGCTCAGCGCGCCCGTGCGACCCGAAAGCCGGATGCCGCCAAAGATATAGTGCGCCACCAGGTTTGCCACGAACGCCAGGAACACGGCTACGAACAGATAGCTGAGCATCAGCCGGTAGAACGGCAACTCGAAGGCGTAGAAGCCGAGGTCCTTACCGAATTGCGGGTCCCTGACTCCGAAGTCGCCGCCGTGCAAGAACAGCTGGATCCGAACCCAGTATCCCTGCGCCACGATGCCGGCCAGCAGTCCGATGGCCGCCGGCACACCGATGCCCACCAGCCGTAGCCGGGTCAGCACGACGGCGCGATAACGCGCCACCGGGTCGTTGTCGTTGTTCGGCACAAAGACCGGCCGGGTGCGATAGGCCAACGCCAGCCCGGCAAAGACGATGCCGCCGACCAGCAGTCCCCCCACCAGGAACACCACGATCCGGGTGACCAGCACCGTGGTGAACACCGAGCGGTAGCCCAGCTCGCCGAACCACAGCCAATCGACGTACGCGTCGATCAGGCGCGGTCCGGCAAGCAGCACCGCGATGACACCCAGCGCGATCAAGATCAGAATCCGGCTACGCCGGGTCAGCTTCGGCATCCGTGCGGTGGGCCGCATCCCCACTAGCTACGCTCCCTGCTCGGTTTTGGCTGCTGCTAGAGAATTGTCTAGTCGGTCACAACTGTACGCATCCCGGAGCGTTAGCAACTTGGCGTCGGCGCCCCGGAGGTCATGGCATGCAAGGCGTCCACCGCCTGGCCGAGTGTCTCGACCTTGACCAGCCGCAGGCCGCGCGGGGTGTCGGAGGCCGCCTCGTAGCAGTTTTTCGCCGGCACCAAAAACACCGTGGCGCCCGCGGCGCGGGCGGCGGCCATCTTGTGCGTGATGCCCCCGATAGCGCCAACCTTGCCGTCAATAGAGATGGTGCCGGTGCCCGCGACGAAGGTCGACCCGACCAGATCACCCGTGGTGAGCTTGTCGACCACGGCAAGGCTGAACATCAATCCGGCCGAGGGCCCGCCCACGTTGGCGAGGTTGAAATCCACTACGAACGGCGCCCACGGCGCATCCAGCACCGCCACCCCCATGAAGCCGTAGTCGCGGTCTTTGTTGGTGCCGAGCGTGATCTGCGCAACACCGACCGGCTCATTCTTGCGACGGAAGTCGATGGTCACCGATTGTCCCGGCTTGGTGTTTTTCAGCAATCCGGTGAACTGCTCGACATTGGCCACGGGCGTGCCGTTGACCGCGTCGATCGCATCACCGGCTTTCAGCTTGCCCGCCGACGGGCCAGGATCGTTGACCGACGCGACAGTTACCGCCTCCGGATACTTCAGATAGCCCAGGGCCGCGTACTCGGCGCTGTCTTCGGAGTTCTTGAAATCGGCGTTGTTGGCCTTGTCGACCTCCTCGCGCGACTTGCCCGGCGGGTAAACAAGATCCCTGGGTACCAGCTGTTCTTGCCCCGAGAGCCACAGTGTGATGGCTTCGCCCAGACTCAGACCGTCACGCTGGGACACGGTCGTCATGTTGAGATGGCCTGACGTGGGGTGCGTCTGAGTGCCTTCGATGTCGACCACCTGCTTGCCGTCGACTTCACCGAGGGTGTCGAACGTGGGGCCGGGCCCCAGCGACACGAACGGCACCGTCACGACCGCGAGCAACACACCGAACAACACGATCGGCACCAGCGCGACCATCAACGTCAAAATCCGCCTGTTCACGCCGCATAGACTAGACCGACCCTGACGAGACCGGTTCAGCTGCGAGCGTGACGGCGGATGACGCTTTCTGCGTCCCCGATGGGTACCGTTGACGTATGGCTGACCTGCCTTTCGGCTTCTCCTCTGGAGACGACCCCGATCGCGACAAGCGCGCGAAGAACGATCCCGATCCCGGCTCGGGTCCGAATCCGCTGGGCCCCTTCGGCATCAGCGGGGATTTCGCCATGGCCGACCTGGGTCAGATCTTCACCCGCTTGGGGGAGATGTTCGGCGGTGTCGGCAGCGCGATGACCGCGGGCCAGAGCGCCGGGCCGGTCAATTACGCCTTGGCCCGCCAAGTGGCCGCCAGCTCGGTCGGTTTCACGGCGCCCATCCCCGAGGCCACCAACTCCGCCATCGCCGACGCGGTGCACCTTGCGGAGACGTGGCTCGACGGGGCCACCTCCCTGCCCGCGGGCACTACCAGGGCGGTCGGCTGGAGTCCCACCGACTGGGTCGACAACACCCTCGACGTCTGGAAGCGGCTGTGCGACCCGATGGCGGAGCAAATCTCGACGGTGTGGGCGTCGTCGCTGCCGGAGGAGGCCAAGAGCATGGCCGGCCCGCTGCTCACGGTGATGTCGCAGATGGGCGGCATCGCGTTCGGTTCGCAGCTGGGCCAAGCACTCGGCCGGTTGTCGCAGGAAGTGCTGACGTCGACCGACATCGGGTTGCCCCTGGGGCCTCAGGGTGTGGCCGCCATCCTGCCCGCTGCCGTCGAGGACTTTTCGTCCGGCCTCGAGCAGCCGCGCAGCGCGATTCTGACCTTCCTGGCTGCCCGTGAAGCCGCCCATCATCGCCTGTTCGGTCACGTTCCCTGGCTGGCAGGCCAGCTGCTGGGCGCTGTCGAGGCCTACGCCAAGGGCATGAAGATCGACATGACCGGCATCGAAGAGCTGGCCCGCGACTTCAATCCGGCATCGCTGACCGATCCCGCAGCCATGGAACAGTTGCTCAGCGAGGGAGTATTCGAGCCCAAGGCGACCCCGACCCAGCTCCAAGCACTCGAGCGCCTCGAGACGCTGCTCGCCTTGATCGAGGGCTGGGTCCAGACGGTGGTGACCGACGCCCTCGGCGAGCGCATTCCGGGTACCGCCGCCCTCAGTGAGACGCTGCGTCGCCGCCGGGCCAGCGGCGGTCCCGCCGAGCAGACCTTCGCGACCCTCGTCGGGTTGGAACTGCGACCGCGCAAACTGCGGGAGGCCGGCGCGCTGTGGGAGCGTCTGACCCAGGCCGCCGGTGTGGACGCCCGGGACGCGGTGTGGCAACACCCTGACCTGTTGCCCGCCGCCGATGATCTGGACGACCCGGCCGCTTTCATCGACCAGGTCATCGGAGGTGACACCAGCGGTATCGACGAGGCGATCGCCGAACTCGACCGCGATAGCGGCGGTCCGGAAGGCTCCGGACAAGGGCCTGTGGATAACTGAACCGCTATCCGCGCCCGGGGTGGCACAGTGTGTGCTCATGCCGGCCGCTCCCACCTTGTATTCGCTTGATCCGGCGATGCCGGTACTCCTGCGGCCAGACGGTGCGGTGCAAGTGGGCTGGGATCCGCGTCGAGCCGTGCTGGTACATCCGCCAGGCGGGCTGACCGCTGCCTCGGCGGCCGCGCTGCTGCGGTCCATGCACACACCGACGCCGATAACCGAGTTGCAGCGTCAAGCCCTCAGCCAGGGATTGCTGGACGGCGAGGAGGTCGCCAGCCTCGTCAGGCAATTGGTTGACGCCGGCGTCGCGACCCGCGGACAGCGAGGTTGCTCAGGCCGCGCCGCGTCCATCCGGATCCACGGTTGCGGACCATTGTCAGACCTGCTGATGCAGGCCTTGCGCTGCTCCGGGGCGCGGGTCGGGCAGAGCAGTCAGCCGCATGCTGCGGTGAGCGCCGACATGGTGGACTTGGTGGTGTTATCCGACTACCTGGTGGCCGATCCGCGGTTGGTGCGCGATATGCACAACGAGGGCATTCCGCACCTCCTCGTTCGGGTTCGTGACGGCACCGGCCTGGTCGGACCGCTGGTAATCCCGGGGGTCACCAGCTGCCTGCGCTGCGCGGACCTGCACCGCAGCGACCTGGACCGCGCATGGCCGGCAATCGCTGCCCAACTGCGTGGCACCGTCGGCATGGCCGACCGAGCGACGTTATTGGCGACAGCCGCGCTGGCCCTCAGCCAGGTCAACCGGGTAATGGCCGCTGTCCGCGGTGAACAAACCGACCACGATCCGCCGTCGGCCCTCAACGCCACGCTGGAATTCGACCTCAACGCCGGCTCCATCGTGGCACGCCAGTGGACCCGGCATCCCATGTGTTCTTGCTGACGCCGGTCTCGACTGCGCCTACCCGAGCCGGCCCTGCTCCGGGACGTTCGTGGAGACCGCAGCATAGGCCCTGGACAGATCATCGAGTACGCCTTCGGTCAGCGTGCCGTCTTTGCGGTGCTTGTCCAGCGTCTCGATGATCGCCCTGAATAAGGCGTCGGCGGCGTCGTGCTGCGTTTGTTTTGCTGCCATGGCTTTAGCGGTCCACCCTCCGGACGTGGAGATCGATGCGTCACACCATTGCGACGAGCAAGAGACTACATAGCGCGTGCGGCGACCTGGTGAAAATCGAGGCGAGCACGCGCGGCAGCAGTATGATTCGTCGATGTCGTTTGGCGGTGCCCGGCCGGGACCGATCAGCGCGGTGGGGATCGTCGGTGCGGTATTCGGCGGCCCGTGCCCGGCGTGCACACACGGCGGTTGACACCAGATCAATACCCGGTTGCAGCAACCGTCATGGATGATGGGTGTGTGTCAGACATCAAACGCGGCCGAGCCGCGCGCAACGCCAAGCTGGCCAGTATTCCGGTCGGCATGGCCGGCCGGGCGGCTCTTGGCTTCGGCAAACGGCTGACCGGCAAGTCGAAAGACGAGGTCAACGCCGAGCTGATGGAGAAGGCTGCAAACCAGTTGTTCACCGTCCTGGGCGAGCTCAAGGGCGGGGCGATGAAAGTCGGCCAGGCGTTGTCGGTGATGGAAGCGGCCATTCCCGAACAGTTCGGTGAGCCCTATCGCGATGCGCTGACCAAGTTGCAAAAGGACGCCCCGCCCCTGCCCGCGGCCAAGGTCCACCGCGTGCTCGATGCCCAGTTGGGCACGAAGTGGCGGGAGCGGTTCAGTTCGTTCGACGACACCCCGGTTGCCTCGGCCAGTATCGGGCAGGTGCACAAAGCGGTGTGGTCCGACGGCCGCGAAGTCGCCGTCAAGATCCAGTACCCCGGCGCCGACGAGGCCCTGCGAGCCGATCTGAAGACCATGCAGCGCATGGTCGGTGTGCTCAAACAGCTCTCCCCGGGCGCGGACGTGCAAGGTGTTGTCGATGAACTGATCGAACGCACCGAGATGGAGCTCGACTACCGGTTGGAGGCCGACAACCAGCGCGCTTTCGCCAAGGCCTACCACGGCCATCCACACTTTGCGGTGCCGCGGGTGGTGGCCAGCGCACCAAAGGTGGTGATCCAGGAGTGGATCGACGGGGTTCCAATGTCGGAGATCATCCGCAGCGGCACCCAGGAGCAGCGTGACCTGATCGGAACCCGACTCATAGAACTCACCTTCGACGCCCCGCGCCGACTCGGCATGCTGCACGGTGACGCCCACCCGGGAAACTTCATGCTGCTGCCCGACGATCGCATGGGTGTCATCGACTTCGGCGCCGTGGCACCGCTGCCCGGCGGCTATCCCATCGAACTCGGGATGACCATCCGACTGGCCCGGGACAAGAATTACGACCTGCTGTTGCCGACCATGGAGAAGGCCGGGTTCATCCAGCGGGGACAGCAGGTCTCGGTTCGCGAGATCGACGAGATGCTGCGCCAGTACGTCGAACCCGTCGAAGTGGACCTCTTCCACTACACCCGAAAGTGGTTGCAGCGCATGACCGTAAGTCAGTTTGACCGGTCGGTCGCGCAGATTAAGGTGGCGCGTCAAATGGACCTGCCGGCCAAGCTGGCCATTCCGATGCGGGTCATCGCATCGGTGGCCGCCATCCTTTGCCAGCTGAACGCGCATGTGCCAATCAAGTCACTGACCGAAGAGCTGATTCCCGGCTTCGCCGAGCCCGATACGGCTGCCGTCTGACAAACCGTGCTGCCGGGTAGGCGGCACAGACATGGTCAGCGGCGGGCTTACGGCTTGCCCGAACAGTACCCAGATGCCTCCACAAGACCGTGCCCAGCTCATCGAGAATGCGGTGTCGCGGTGCGAATCCACGAAATCACCGTCTCGACGAGCTGGGCCTTCGTCACCTAGGTCCTAGGCAGCGGCCTTGCGGGGGCGACCCCGCGGACGCTTGCGACTGACGATCGCGCCTCGCTCAAATATCTCGCCGCCCCAGACGCCCCACGGCTCAGCACGTTCCAGCGCGGCCGCCAAGCATTGACGCCGGACCGGACAGCCGGCGCACAGCGTCTTGGCGCGCTCGAGATCTGCTGGCGTGTCGGCGAACCAGAGGTCGGGATTACCCACATGGCATGGCAACGCCGGCAGCCTGGTTGCGGGGACTGTCAGTGCTGACATGTCTTGGCTCACCTGCTTCCTGGTCTTGGGGCTGTGTTTCGGAGGTGATCCGGACCAGGTGAGGGAGGTTGACCCAAAACTATGGCCACGGATCCTGATGACTTCGGTCCGTGGCCATTCGACAAATCTGGAGCGCTACGCAGTACCTACGTTGGGCTCCGATCCACGGACGCGTCAGTCGCGGCGGTGACGCGGTGCTTAGCCGCTGCCGCCGGTGCGGCGGCATGGCCGGCTCCGGCGTTTGGCGCCTGGATAGCCACGCGCAAACCGCACGCTTTCATGTTCAGCATCGTGGCTACCCTCCTTTCGTGTCGCTCAATTGGCAGCCGGCAGCACCAGCAGCAGATGCGTTTCGAGGGTAATCGGTCCCAGCGGTCGATCACAACCGATTTTTGACCTGCGAGTTTGTTGCTCAGCGGGCCTGTCTGACCATGTCGAGCACGTCGGCTCCGTACTGTTCCAGCTTTCGGGCGCCGATACCCGGTATGGCAATGAGCGCCTCGTCGCTGTCGGGAAGCAGCTCGGCGATCGCCACAAGTGTGTTGTCGCTGAAGACGATGTAAGCCGGCACGTTCTGTTCCTTGGCGACGTTGAGCCGCCAGGACTTGAGCTGCAGCAGCAACTCCTCGTCGACGTCTCCGGCACACGTTTCGCAGCGCCGCAGCATGACGGCGGCCGGCGTACTCAGCTCCTTGTTGCAGACCCGGCACCGGGAGGCGGCGCGGTTGCGCCGGGATTTGCTCGGTCCCGGATCGGCACGCGTCTGCGGCGCAATGCCGTTGAGGAAGCGCGACGGCTTACGGCTCTGGCGGCCGCCCGGCGCCCGAGCCAGCGCCCAGCTGAGGGACAAATGCACACGCGCTCTGGTGATTCCGACGTAGAGCAGGCGACGCTCTTCCTCGACCGGCTCACTGTCGGGGCCGTGTGCGAGCGCATGCGAGATGGGCAAGGTGCCGTCGGCCAACCCGACCAGAAACACCGCGTCCCACTCCAGGCCCTTGGCCGCATGCAGTGAGGCGAGCGTGACACCCTGAACCACCGGCGGATGCCGCGCGTCGGCCCGGGCCCGAAGCTCCGCTAGCAGTGCCGGAAGCTGCAAGTGCGGACGCTGCGCCACCTCGTCGTCGACCAGTTGCGCCAACGCGGTCAGCCCCTCCCAACGTTCCCGGGCGCGGGCGCCCACAGGCTCGTCTGCTGTCAATCCCAGCGGTTCCAGAACGCCGCGAACCATGTCGGGCAACGCCGCGTCGGAACCGCGTTCAGCGGCACGCTGCAGCGCCACCAACGCCTGCTTGATCTCCTGACGGTCGAAGAAGCCCGCGCCACCGCGAACCTGATAGGCGATGCCCGCCGCGGTCAACGCTTCCTCGTAGACCTCCGACTGCGCGTTGACGCGATACAGAATGGCGATTTCGGAAGGCGCCGTGCCGGATTCGATCAGCCGGGCGATCGAAGCCGTCACCGCGGCAGCCTCGGCGGGCTCATCGGGATACTCGTGGAACGAGGGGGCAGGACCGGGCTCACGTTGGCCAGACAACCGCAACTTGCTTCCCGCGACCCGGCCCCGGGCGGCTTCGATCACCCGATTGGCCAGCGACACGACCTGCGGGGTGGACCGGTAGTCACGCTCCAGGCGCACTACCGTGGCGTCCGGAAACCTGCGCGAGAAGTCGAGCAGGAAGCGCGGCGAGGCGCCGGTGAACGAGTAGATGGTCTGATTGGCGTCGCCGACGACGGTCAGATCGTCGCGCCCCCCCAGCCAAGCCGACAAGACCCGCTGCTGCAACGGTGTGACGTCCTGGTATTCGTCGACAACGAAGCATCGGTAGCGATCGCGGAACTCCTCGGCCACCGCGGTGTCGTTTTCGATAGCGGCCGCGGTGTGCAGCAGCAGGTCATCGAAATCGAGCAGAGTGACGCTGTCGTCGCGGGCTTTGACGGATTCGTATTCGGAATAGACCGCAGCGATGTGCGCGGCGTCCAACGGGGTGTCGCGGCGCGCGGCCGCCACCGCGGTCGGGTAATCCTCGGGACCGATCAGCGAGGCTTTGGCCCACTCGATCTCGCTAGCGAGATCCCGGACGTCATCAGTGCTGGCCTGGACCCTGGCGCGGCTGGCCGCGCGCGCCACGACGGCGAATTTGCTGTCCAGCAACTGCCAGCCGATGTCACCAACCACGCGCGGCCAGAAATACCGCAACTGGCGATGCGCCGCCGCGTGAAAGGTCAGCGCCTGCACAGCGCCGACACCCGAACCGATCTGCAAGGAAGCGCCCAGCGCACGCAACCGGCTGCGCATCTCCCCCGCCGCGCGCTGAGTAAACGTCACCGCCAGCACTTGTCCGGCGGCGACATGACCACTGCTGACCAGATGGGCGATCCGGTGCGTGATGGTGCGTGTCTTCCCGGTTCCGGCTCCGGCAAGCACACAGACCGGTCCGCGAGGAGCCAATACGGCTTGGCGCTGCTCGTCGTCCAGTGCGCCGGTCAGTGCGTCTGCGACCATCGGCATAGCGTCCATCTTGGCAGCAGCGGCCGACAAGGCGGTGTGGCGCAGCGCCGCCCGGCGCTACACGTCACCCCGGCCCGCTCCGACACGAGCACGGTCGTCGGGCTACGTTTACCAGCTATGACCAACGCTGCGCTCACCATCTACACGACGACATGGTGTGGCTACTGTTTCCGGCTCAAGACGGCGCTCAAGACAGCGGGGATCTCCTATGACGAGGTCGACATCGAACAAGACGGCGCGGCTGCTGAGTTTGTCGCCTCGGTCAACGGAGGCAACAGAACGGTCCCGACGGTCAAGTTTGCCGACGGGTCGACGCTGACCAACCCGAGCGCCAACGTGGTCAAAGCCAAACTGGCCGAAGTCGGCGGCTAAGGCCGCCCGGTGTCGGCCATCGATTCGGACGGCGTGCCCAGACACGGCCGTTCGCCCGAGCATTGGTGCCCAACAACAGGTCCAGTCGCCCGTACGATAAGAGTCACGGCGTCGACCTACCGGCATCATCCGCCGGCACCATAGCGCCAACACCGACCGCGGACGGTGGTCCGCAGAAAATGGCTATCAACGATGAGGCCAACCGGCTCAACCCGCGCGAGCGTGACGTATCTGGCGCTCCGGCTGAAGCGGCAAGCGTCAGTTCTTCGCGCCGCGTTGGCAGGCACGGGCAAGTCGGTCTTCATCGTCTGCACAGCGCTATTGGTGATTACGGCGTGTTCGCACAAAGGCACGTCAGCTAAGCCGAGCACCACGGCGCCCGCGTCGGGTGCCGATGCGCTGATCATCAGTGTCGAAGAGGTACGGCGCATCGCCAATTACGAGGAATTGACCGCGCATTCACACGCGGACTTGCGTCGTCCGCCGCCGGGTGACCTGAACGCGCCGGGTCCCTGCAGGGCGGCCGGCACCAGTGACCTCACTTTCGCCGGCGGCTGGACAGAGTTCCGAAGTGCGGGCTACAGCGGGGTGACCGACGACATTGACCCCGGCGGCATGGTGATGGTCGATTCCGTCAGTCAGGCCGTCGCCATCTACCCGGATGCGCATGCGGCGCGCGCAGCGCTCGAGCAGCTCGAAACCTCGCTGAACGCGTGCATGGCATTGCACGACCCCAAGTACACCTTCACCGTGGACAAGCCGGACGCCAGCACGCTGAGGATCACCGACGCTGGCTGGAGTCACCTGTATCGCGCAAAAAATACGGTGTTGATTTCTGTCGGCGTTTTAGGCATCGAACCAGCTGAACGGATCGCCGCTACGGTGCTTGACGCGATCTGCGACCGAGTCAAGTAGCCGATAGCGCGGTTCAGTCTCGTGCTGCCGCCCAGGCTTCGATGATTGTGCGGGCGATCGAGATTGACCCCGGCAGCCGCAACTGCGACTCCGTTGCGGTGGTCCAGTCGCCCGCATCCAGTGCCGCGCGCACTTCGTCGCGGATGAACCAGCCAGCCTCGGCGATCTCGCCGTCGTGAAATGAAAAGCATTGATCCGGGTCGGCCACGGCATGAAAGCCCACCATCAGCGAACGCGGGAACGGCCAGGGCTGGCTGCCCAGGTAACGGACATCGCGCACGGTCAGACCGATTTCCTCACGGATCTCGCGCACCACGCACCCCTCGAAGGATTCGCCCGCCTCGACGAATCCCGCCAGCAGCGAGAACATCCGCGGCGGCCATGCCGCCTGGCGGGCCAGCACCGCGCGCTCACCGCCGTCGTGCACCAGGCAGATCACCGCGGGGTCGATTCGGGGGAACTCCTCGTGACCGGTGATCAGGTTGACGCGCGACCATCCGGCCCTGGCCGGTTTCGTCGGGCTGCCGTCGGCCGGACTGAAGCGCGCGCTGTCATGCCAGTTCAGCAACGCCGTTGCCGAGGACACCAACTGGCTGCTGGTGTCATCGATGATCTGACCGAGCCTGCGCAGGTCCCCGACCTCGGCGTTAACCCCCTGCTGCTCGGGTGGTTCCAGCGCGGCTCTGATCGCCCACAAATGGCGATCACCCGCGATGCGACCCAGGAATACCGCCTCAGGCGGCGGCTTGTCGCCCAGCGCGGCGGCCCGACCCAACACCACGCGGCCGTCTGCAACCAACACCTGATTGCGCGGATCGACCCGCAATAGCGCCGCGTCGGCCCAACCGCCAGCTGCCGCCTCGACATCGGTCCGCACGTGGTCAGCGCGGTCGGCGCCGATACGCGATAGAAACGGAACGTCCCGCAGCCGAAAGTCCACGCTAGGCCCTCGCGCCCGGCTCCGCCGCGCTCGCGATCGCCACGCAACCCACCACATCGCGACCCGCCACGCCCGGCTCCGCCGCGCTCGCGATCGCCACGCAACCCACCACATGGCGACCCGCCACGCCCGGCTCCGCCGCGCTCGCGATCGCCATTAGTGCCCCGTGTTGCGGACGTAGAGCAGACGGTCGTTGGCCTCGATGGCATCTACTTCAGGTGTCCCGATACGTAATAGTTGTCCGTTGCGGACCACGCCGAGCACGATGTCCTTCAGATGCCTTGGAGACCCGCCGACTTCGCTCGACTCCACCTCGCGTTCTGCAATGGCCAGCCCCGTGTCGGGTGTCAACAGATCCTCGATCATCTGCACGACGCTGGGTGTGGTGGTGGCGAGCCCCAGCAATCGGCCGGCGGTCTCGGAGGACACCACCACCGAGTCCGCCCCCGATTGCTCAAGCAGATGCTGGTTTTCGGCCTCCCGGATAGAAGCCACGATCTTGGCCTTGGGCGAAATCTCGCGGGCGGTCAGGGTCACCAACGCCGCAGTGTCGTCGCGGCTCGCAGCAACGATGATCGCAGCCGCATGCTGAGCGCCGGCCAATCGCAGTACGTCGGATTTGGTGGCGTCGCCGTGTACGGTGACCAAGCCCGCCGCCGCGGCGCGGTCAAGGGCGGCCCGGTCGGTGTCGACGACGACGATCTCACCGGGGACCACCTCGTCGCCGAGCATCGCGGTGATCGCCGTTTTGCCTTTGGTCCCGTAGCCGATGACGACGGTGTGGTTGCGCACTCTGTTCCTCCAACGCTGGATCTTCAGTGCTTGGCGGGACGTCTCGGTGACCACTTCGAGCGTCGTTCCGACCAACAGGATCAGGAACGCGATGCGCAGCGGGGTGATGATCAAGACATTCGTCGCGCGCGCGAATTCGGAGATAGGTGTGATGTCGCCATAGCCGGTCGTCGACAGGGTCACCGCCGAGTAGTACAGGCAGTCCAAGAACGTCAGTTGGTCGCCCTGCGAGTCGTGGTATCCGTCGCGATCGACGTAAACGGTGATGGCGCCGATGAATAACGCTGCCAAGGCAATAGCCACGCGGCGCGCAATGATACGCGCGGGGCTGGCCCGGCCCTGAGGAATGCGCAACACCCCGACGAGTGCGTAACTGGGCTGGACGGTCAACCGCTCGTCAAGACGCCTCAGCCGCCAACTACCTTTTGCCACGGAAATCCGTCATCGGCTGATCCCAGAGCACGACACAGGCACGAGAAACATGTAACCACGATCAGCTGTCGCAACGGAGAGCGGAGTCGGCCAGCAGTCCGGCCAGTGCCGCAGCACTGGGCAACTCATCGGGAACCACGGTGATACCAGTGCGGACGTAGTAGAAGGCGGTGCGCACCGACGACTCCGGGCACCCGCATAGGGCTGCCCAGGCCAGCCGATAGACGGCTAACTGCACGGCAGCGTGGCGCCTGGCTTCCGGCCCGCGCGGCGGCTCACCGGTCTTCCAGTCGACCACGGTGGTACCGCCGTCGGCGTCGGCGAACACCGCATCTATGCGGCCACGAACCACGGTGCCGCCGATCGGCATTTCGAACGGCACCTCGACCGCAATCGGTGTGCGAGCAGCCCATGGCGATCCGGCAAACGCCGCCCGCAGTTCGGCGAGCTCCTCGGTGTTGCTCATGTCGGAATCGGCGGCGCCGGGAAGGTCCCCGAGATCGAACAGCAATTCGGCTCCGTAGAACTGCTGAACCCAGGAGTGAAATGCATTGCCCAGCAAGGCTTGTGGGTCCGGGCGCGCCGGTAGCCGATGAGCAAGCCGCTGCCGCGCCTTGACAGGATCACGGCCCAGCTCCACCAGACCGCTGACCGACAACTGGCGCGGCAGCACGCATGCCCGCGGTTGCATCGCCCGCGCACGTTCAGTCAGTAGCGCATCGACGTCATTAACCCACCCCTCGGGGTCAGCGTCCCCGGCGTCGATCGTTTGGCCCGCGGCTGCCTCCGCCACCAGCGTGGCCCCGCGTTCGACATCACGACACCGCGCGCCCAGCGGCTCAGCCGGCCAGACGGCTTGGACCACCTTGTCCCGCAACGGGTTCCGTTCGCCTTCCGCCGGTGCGGGGGCCCACTGGTCCACAATCCCGCACGGATCGCCGGCCGCGACCGAGTGGTCAAGGATGTCTTTGACTTCACAGAGGAACTCCGATGGCCCACACGGCTTGACCCCGGTAGCGCCCCAGTGATGACCCGATATCAGCAGGGTGTTCTCAGCACGAGTGACAGCCACATACAGCAAGCGGCGCTCCTCGTCGACACGTCGCTGATCGAGCTGACCGCGATGCTCAGAGATACTGTCCGACAACTGTTTTCGATTAGTCACCGCCGAGGTGTCCAGGACCGGGATGCCGAGCGCCCCGGCCGAGGCACGGTCGCCGCGCAGTAGCGGCGGTAGCTCGCCGGGGTCGGTCAACCAGGTGCTCCGCGATGCGGTCGACGGGAAAACTCCACCAGACAGGTGCGCGACCGCCACCACCTGCCACTCCAAGCCCTTTGCTGCGTGCACGGTGAGCACCTGCACCCTGTCGCGCGCAACCGCCGGCTGCGCGGGGGGCAAACCGTTTTCCACGTCCGCCGCCACGTCCAGGTAGGCGAGCAGATCAGCCACCGACGCCTTTGCCGGCCCGTCTGCGTTCGACGACGTAGCCCGCTCGGCGTAGTTGGCTACCACGTCCGCGAAAGCATCGAGATGCTCAGTGCCGGACCACTCCGCAGTAGCGGCCGATGTGGCGCGCGCCTCGCAATCGGCACCCAGCACGCGGCGCACCTCGGCAACCAGGTCGGGCAGGCAATGGTCAAGTTGTGCCCGCAACGCGTTGAGTTCACCGGCCAGCGCAACAATGCGCCGGTACCCCACCACCGAGTACGAGTCGGCCGGACCGGGGTCAGTGATTGCGTCGGCCAGACATGGGGTGCCGGTGTCCGTACCGGCCGCTGCCGCGATCGACTCCGGCGACGGTTCGCCGGACTTCGCGCCGCCCGCGAGCATCAGCGCGCGCCGCCACAGCGCGGCGAGGTCTCGGCCACCGAGCCGCCATCGCGGACCGGTCAACACCTGCATCGCAGCGGCTCCAGCAGTCGGCTCGGCCACCAGACGCAGCATCGCCACCACGCCGGCGACCTCCGCAATGGACAACAGACCGGCCAGCCCCACCACTTCGACCGGGATTCCGCGCGAACGCAATGCATCGGCGATCGGTGCGGCATCAGCGTTACGACGCACGAGCACAGCGGCAGTCGGCGGCGCGACCCCGTCGGACCGAGCCCGCAGGTAGTGATCGTGGAGGTGGTCGGCGATCCAGTCACGCTCGGCCTGCACGTCGGGCAGCAGCGCACAATAAACCATCCCGGGCGGGGCGTCCGGGCGTGCGCGCAGTGCACGCACCGCGACCGATCGCCGGCGTGCCTCCGCGGAAATGGCGTTTGCCAGGTGCAGCGCTCGCGGCGGGTTACGCCAACTGGTCCGCAGCTCCAGGATCGGTGCAGGTGTGCCGTCCGACAGGGGGAAGTCAGTGGTGAAGCGCGGCAGGTTCGTCGCCGAGGCACCGCGCCAGCCGTAGATCGACTGAATCGGGTCCCCGACGGCCGTCAGCGCCAGCCGATCATCGATCCCGCCACCGAACAGCGACGACAAGGCGACCCGCTGGGAGTGGCCCGTATCCTGATACTCGTCGAGCAACACCACCCGGAATTGGTTTCGCAGTTCGCGACCAACGTGCGGGAACGACGCCGCCAGCCGTGCAGCAGACGCCATCTGCATCCCGAAGTCCATCACCTTCCCGGCCCGCATGCGCTCCTGCAACGCATCCAGCAACGGCACCAACTGGGCGCGCTCGTTCTGGGTGGCCAGCATCCGTAGTAACCACTGGCTCGGGCCGCGGTCGCGCTGATACGGGCCCGCCGTCAGGGTGTGCACCAATCGTTCTAGCTCGAGGTGGGTGTCGCGGAGCTGCTCGGTGTCCACCAGGTGCTCGGCGAGCTGGCCCCACAACCGCAGCACCATCGCGGTGACCGAAGCCGGGCTCTTGTGGGTAGCCAACTCGCCGGGATATCCGTTGACCACCTCGAACGCGAGCTGCCACAGCTCGGTCTCGGTGAGCAGCCGGGTATCGGGCTCGAGTGGTAGCAGCAAGCCGTAGTCGCGGAGTAACGAGCCGGCGAATGCGTGATATGTGCTGACCACCGGCGTACCCGCGGATTCGCATGCCACCAGGCCGGTTTCGAGCCCGGCCAACCGCGCCAGCCGAGACCGGACGCGACGCAGCAGTTGCCCGGCGGCCTTGCGGGTGAACGTCAATCCCAGCACCTGGCCCGGCTCGGCGTAGCCGTTGGCAACCAACCACACCACCCGGGACGCCATCGTCTCGGTCTTGCCGGCTCCGGCTCCAGCGATGACCACCAGGGGGCCCGGCGGCGCTGCGATTACGGCCGACTGCTCGTCCGTGGGCGGGAGAAGCCCTAGGGCGCAAGCTAATTCGGCCGGACTGTAGCGGTCCTTCGTCACAGCGGCGACCTGTCGTCGTGCGCGGGGCAAAACGGCCGGACCGGGCAGTTGGAGCAACTGTCGTTGCGCCGGGCGACGAACTGCGGTCCGGCCATCGCCTCGGCAGCCGCCCGGACCAAGCTGTGCCATTGAACGCGGGCGGCCGGGGTCAACGGATCCTGCTCGCGCTCAGTGGCGCCAGCGGCCCCGCTCTTGCCGGGATAGACCAGACGGGCACCGCCGGGCTCATCGCCTGCGGGCACCATGCCTTCGGCGACCGCCAGCTGGTACATCGACAGCTGCGCATGCTGTTGGGCGTCGTCTTTGCTGACCGGCGTCTTGCCGGTCTTGATATCGACGATCACCAGCCGCCCGGCGCCGTCGCGTTCGAGCCGATCGACGCGGCCGCGCAGGCGAATCTGTCCGCCATCGTCTCTGCGGGTCTGCAGAACGCCGTCCACCTCGATCTCGACACCGACCTCGGTCAGCTGGCTGCGGGTCCGGGCTCGCCACTCGACAAACGACTGGATCATCGCCCGGTGGCGGGCGAGTTCATTGGACGAATACCACCGCGCATCGAAGGGCAGCCGTTGCCAGGCCCGGTCGAGTTCGGCCAGCAGTTGAGTTTCGCTCTTGCCCGGCTCGGCAATCAGCGCATGCAGCACCGAACCGACGACGGATCGCAGCTCACGGGGATTGGTTCCCCCGTGGCGTTCGGTCAGCCACCGCAGGGGGCACTCACTGAGCTGCTGCAGCGTCGACGGCGTCAACGTGACAACGTCACCACTGCCGTAGAGCGGTTCACTGGTGCTGACCGGGACCAGGCCGTGCCAACTCGACGGGTCGGCCCCCGGCACGCCGGCCCTGGCTAACCGCGCCAATTGCGTTGCCGCACATGACCGAACGGTGTCTTCGACCGCTCCGTCAGGTGCGCACACCACAGCCCGCAAGCGGCCCACCAGCGCCGTGGCCGACAGGACACGCGGGGCCGGCTCCGGCTGCACCGCAATGGATTCACCGTCGTCCGCCCAACGGGCGATCTCGGAAAAGAATGCCGAGGGCAGTGCCGGCTCCTGTCCTCCGCTGCCGGCGTCGTTGTCGACGGCCGTCACCAGCAGCCGGTGCCGGGCCCGGCCCATCGCGGCCACCAGCAGCCGACGTTCCTCGGCCAGCAGCGGCGCTCGGGCGGAAGCGTCCTGGGTGATGCCGTCGAGTTCATCGAGCAGCCGCTGTGTGGCTAAGACGCCACCACGCGGGATTGTGTTGGGCCACAGCCCTTCTTGCAAACCGGCGATGACCACCAGATCCCATTCGTGTCCCAGGGCGGCGTGCGCGCTGAGCACCCGTACCTGTTCTTGCGGTACCGCCGGCTCGCTGTTGACGGGCGGCAGCTGCAGGGCCGCGACATGCTCGATGAGTCCGCGCAGCGACGCACCCGCGGTTCGGGAGACGTACTGGTCGGTGATGTCAAACAACGCGGTCACGGCTTCCAGATCCCGGGTGGCTTGGACACCCGCCGGGCCGCCGCGCTCGCTGGCCGTGAGCCAGCGGCTTTGCAGGCCTGAGCGATGCCAGGCCGCCCACAGCGTGTATCGCGAATCCTGACCCTGACGGTGGCAGCGCGCGGCCGCGGCGAGCACGGCACGCACTCGCCGGACCGCCCCAGCCTGCGACCCCGGCAGCGACTGGTGCGATTCAGCTTCCGGAGCAAGTGCCTGCACTAGCTGGTCAGCGAAATCAGCCGGTGAACCGTCGGCCCGCCCGCGCTGCAGCGTCCGGCGCAGCTGGCGGAGTGCGACCGGGTCAACCCGGCCGATGGGCCCGGTGAGCAATGCCAATGCCCGGTCACCGTCGAGCCCGTCAGCCGTCGCGGCCAAGACCGTGAGCAGCCCGGCCGCTGCGGGTTCCGCCGCCAAGGACCCGCCAATCGCGGGTATCGCCACCGGGACTCCGGCAGCGGCCAGCGCACGGGGCAATCGCGCGGCGGCCCGCGGCACCGACCTGACGATCACCGCCATCTGCGACCACGGCACACCATCGATCACGTGCGCGCGGCGCAGCGTATCGGCGATCATCGCCGCTTCCGCATGCGCTGACGCGGCGAGCCGCACCGAAACCGAGCCGTCCTGCGTTCCGGTGCCCTCCATATGTTTTCCGGCACTGCCGCCGGGCAGTCGCCGGGCGACGCCGCTGACGGTGCGCGCCACCGCGGGCGCACAGCGATGCGACACCGTCAAGGTCACCGAGCGGCCCCCTTCGCCAGCACGGCCCAATAAGCCGGCGGGCTCGCCGCCCCGGAAACCGAACACGGCCTGGTTCGGGTCACCGGCGACCACCGCGCGTTCGGCGCCCGCGGCCAGCACTCGAACCAACCGGGCCGCCTGCGGATCGAGTTGCTGCGCATCGTCGACAAGCAGCAGCCGGACGCGGGCTCGCTCGGCGGCCAGCAGGCCCGGATCGACCACCAACGCCTCCAACGCTGCACCGACAAGTTCAGCGGCCCCAACCGTGCGTGCCGTCGCTTGTGGCGCCGCGCCGCCGACCGCCGAGCGCAGCAACATCACCTGCTCGTACTGGCGGGCGAAGCGGCCGGCGGCGCTCCATTCGGGGCGGTCGCAGCGACGACCCAGCCGCTCCAGATCCAACGGGTCTACACCACGTTCGGAGCAGCGCGCCAATAGATTCCGCAACTCGGTGGCGAATCCGGCGGTGCTCAGCGCCGGCCACAGATGCCGTGGCCAGGCGGATTGGGAGGCCGCTGCGTCCTCGACATCGCCGGCGAGCAACTCCCGGATGATCGCATCCTGTTCGGCGCTGGTGAGCAGCCGCGGCGGCGCCTCTCCGGTACGTTCGGCGTTCCGCCGCAGCAGGGCATAGGCGTAGCTGTGCACGGTGCGAACCAGCGGCTCACGGACCGCGGACCGGCCGGAAACACTGCTCGACCGCAGCAACGCCGTCGTCAACTCGCTGCGGGCAGCTATCCCGAGCCGACCTGAACCGGTAAGCAGCAGAACCGATTCCGGATGAGCACCCGCGGCGATATGCGCAACGGCGGCCTCGACCAGCAGGCTGCTTTTACCGGTCCCCGGGCCGCCCAGGATACGGACCAGGCCGCGCGATCCGGGCGCAAGAAGCTCATGTGCCTCGGTAGCCCAGTTGAATGACTTGAATGACACAGCCGCATGCAACCATGAGGGTCTGACAACCGCGGGTTGCACGAGCGGGTGCAGGCTACCCGGTCGAGCGTGCATCTACGGCGGCGACCCGCCCCAGTGGCCAGTGCCCTCAGTACGCGGTGCAGAACGGCAATGCCCCGGCCGCAGCCTAGCCAACAACGGCTACCGGCCCGAAGTTGCCGGCGGCAGGCAACCGTTGTTGGTCACGTCGAATTCGTCACGCCGAATTCGTCACGGCTGCCAGCGGACCGGCCCCGCCCACAATGGGGCACCATCGTGTGCAGAGTCCTTGCGGTTGACTGGGATTCGAGTCGACAGCTGGCGTTGCTTCACGCCGGCAGCGCGGTCGTAGTCGTGACGCAGCTGCGGGTCACGCAGCAACCGGTAGGCCGCCAGAACCTGTCGCAGCCGTTGGTCGGCACCCGGGTTCGATTGGCCCGACCGCATGTCCGGGTGACACCGCCGCAATTGGCGACGGTATGCATGGGTGATTTCGGTCGGTGTTGCCGTCGGCTGCACGCCGAGGATTGCGTACGGATCAATCATGGAGTAGCACCGCACCTTTCGTGAGTGACGGCGGGTTGCTGCTGGAAGTGGGCGCGCCGTTCGGGCACGCCCACTTCTACCGGCTCCCTCCGCACAGCCTCACCTCAACCAGGATGGGTGGCAATGCGCTGCGGTTACGGACTCAGTCGCGCGTCGATTGTGGGGACGGACGGCACGGAGGGCCGCAAGCGTCACACAGATGTCAATCCGGCGTCATCACCTCCTCGTCGAGATCCATTGCGACATTGGCGGCAACGAGCGCCGTCAGGCATTGATCGGCGTGCGCTCACCGTTGTGGCTGATCTCGATACGACGCGGTTTGGCCTTCTCCGCGATCGGAATCGTCAGGCGCAACACGCCATCGTGGTAGCCGGCCTCGATTCTGTCGGTGTCGAGAGTGTCACCCAGGAACAGCTGCCGACTGAAGACGCCGCGCGGTCGCTCGGCAGAAACCATCTCGCGCTCGCGAGTGACATCAGGGCGCTCCGCACGCACCGTGAGCACGTTGCGTTCGACGTCGAGGTCGAGTGAATCCGGGTCTACCCCCGGCAGGTCGAATTCGACGATGAACTGGCCTTCCTCTCGCCAGGCATCCATCGGCATGACGGCCGGGCGCGCCGGCGTACCCAGCGCCTGCTCGGCCCAACGGTCGAGCGCACGGAAGGGATCTGAACGCATCAACATCATATTTCGCCTCCTAATCGCAACGATTATCTATGTTGATGGTCACAGGTTTTTATCTACCACCTCAGCCGGTCAAGTGCAAGCATTCCGGCCATTTTTTTCGGCGATTCAGAGTCCGCATCTCGTCTCGATTACCCTGGTGTACACCGTATTTCGGCGGCGGCCAATCCGGCGGCGGCCGGATCAGACCACCCAGTGCCGCGCGCCTGAGATGGCCCGAATCAACGGGGCGGCGAAGTGACCCGTCGGGTGGGTGGCACAATGCAGGTAACCGGTCGCCAGTGGTCTTGAACGGCTGATCGGGAAGTTCTGGGAATCGCAGCCAGCGGCCGCCAACGCCCAGCGGCAGTGCGACACCACCAGACCGCAGGCCAGGCTGCAGGCCAACGAGACCGGCTAGCCGCCGGAGAGCTACGGCAGGAG
The DNA here is from genome assembly GCF_900566085.1 of Mycobacterium attenuatum. Taxonomy (GTDB): domain Bacteria; phylum Actinomycetota; class Actinomycetes; order Mycobacteriales; family Mycobacteriaceae; genus Mycobacterium; species Mycobacterium attenuatum. The sequence continues at coordinate 66,418 of NZ_UPHT01000044.1, read as the reverse complement.
TATCGATTATGGGCAATGCCGACGCATCAGGGCCGCAGGATCAGGTTCCCGAAGCGGACGCGGCAGAGCAACACCGCCCCGTCGATTTCGACGACGAAGCGGGGTTGGACACCGCCTACCTGAGCGACGCCGCGGACCGCGAAGCCAACGAGGCCGACGTGATCGATCAGGCCTACGTCGTGCCGCTGTCGGACGACGACTCGGACCTCGACCGCTAGCCGCCGTCGCACCGAGCGCCCTTCGACGACCGGCAACGATCCGGCCTGGCACCATCGACACGTGACCGCCGACCTCCACGTGAACCGCTATGGTCCGCCCGGCCCGGTACAGATGCTGGCACTTCACGGATTGACCGGACACGGCCAGCGCTGGCAGCACTTGGCCGGGTACCTGCCCGAAATCACCGTTGCCGCCCCCGATCTGATTGGTCACGGCAGGTCGTCATGGGCCGCGCCGTGGACCATCGAGGCCAACGTCTCGGCGCTGAGCACCCTGCTCGACGACGACAGCGGCCGCGCGGTGGTGGTCGTTGGACATTCGTTCGGCGGCGCTGTTGCGTTGCATCTGGCGGCAGCTCGCCCCGACCTGGTAGCCGCCCTGCTGCTGCTCGACCCGGCGGTGGGCTTGAACGGCGGGTGGATGCGCGACATCGCCGAGGCGATGGCCTCCTCCCCCGACTACCCGGACCCCGGAGAAGCCCGCCAGGAGAAGGCGACCGGCTCATGGGCGGACGTGCAACCCGAGGTCCTCGACGCAGATCTCCGCGAACATCTGGTCAGGCTGCCCAACGGACGGTACGGCTGGCGCGTCTGCCTGCCCGCCATGATGTCGTATTGGAGTGAGTTGGCCCGCGACATCGTGCTGCCGCCGGCTGGAATGCCGACGACGCTGGTGCGCGCAACCCGGACGTCGCCCCCGTACGTCAGTGATGACCTTGTCACGAAACTCCGGAGAAGATCGGGACCCGACTTTGCCTTGCTCGACTTCGAGTGTGACCACATGGTGCCCCACGCCAAGCCGACCGAGGTCGCTGCGCTGATCCGACAACACCTGGGAACGCCCTCGCCATGGCACCGGTGACCGACGAGCAGATCGAGCGGGTGCGCGCGTTGGTTGCCGCCATACCGCCCGGCAAGGTTGCGACCTATGGTGACATCGCCGATGTAGCTGGACTTTCCAGTCCGCGCATCGTCGGCTGGATCATGCGGACCGACTCCGCGGATTTGCCCTGGCACCGGGTGATCACCGCCTCCGGGCGCCCGGCGCGGCATCTGACCTCGCGGCAATTGGAATTGTTGCGCGCCGAGGGTGTCCTCAGCACCGACGGCAAGGTCGCACTGGCCCAGGTGCGCCACGAGTTCCCGCGGGCTTTCAGAGCATGAGGCGGACCAGCGCTGCGGTCCGGGCCAGACCGGGAAATGCGTCGGCAGTCGAGCGCGGGTGAAGGGCATGCACCGCCAACCGAAACATCAACGCGCGCAATAACATCTGCGGCCATTCCGGTAAAGCGCTCCACCGCTCGACAAGTCCGTCGTCGGCTTCTCCCCACGACAGCGCATCGACGACGACCACCCCGGCCGCCCACGACGCGGGCCGCCAGTAGGGCGTGATGTCGGTGATCCCCGGCGCCGCAGCTCCCACAAACAACACCGTGCCGTAAAGGTCCCCGTGCACTACCTGGTTGGGGCTCCTGGTCGGCTTACGCAGGGTGGCAAGCTGATTGATCAGATCGATCGATCGCTCGCCATCGGCCGTCGACGGGGACGACCAAGCGCCGGGCGGAATGGACTGTAAAGGCCGCTCCTCCCACGCCGCACGATCGGCGGCGATGAAGACATCGATTTCCGCCCATGGCGTCGTGGGCCCCTGGGTCAGGAAACGTGGCCGTTCGAGCTTGCTGGTGGCTTCGTGCAGGCGCACCGCCGCCGAGACAACTTCATCGTGGCGCGGCTCCGGAGTGCCGGCGACGAAAGTGTCTGCCCGCCAGCCGGAAACCACGTACCGGCCGTCGGTCGAGCGAACCGGGCGGGCCAGGCGGACCCCGTCGACAAACAATGTTTCACGCACTCGGGCCGACCAAGCCGCGCGGGCGTGGTCGGCCACCATCGACAACACGACTTCGCCGCACCGCCACCCGCCTTCCCAGCTGGACCCCAGCGAGGCGGGCTGCACACCGGTCAAACCAAACGCCGCCAGCACGTGCTCGGGCGGTGGCTCGACATTCACACGCGTCAGCCTAATAGGGCGATGCTGCGGGTCGACACGACCCGCTGCGGAGCCCGACAAATCCACCACAGTAGAGATCATCAGGTGTAGCGGGTGTATCCGGCTCAGTACATCACCATGTCGGGCTGCATTTGCCTGGCCCAGGCCACGATGCCGCCCTGCAAGTGGACCGCATCCGAGAAACCCGCCTTCTTCAGCGCGGCCAACGCCTCCGCGGAACGCACACCCGTCTTGCAGTAAAGCACCGGCATCCGGTCCTGGGGCAGCTTGGCCAAACCCTCGCCCGATTTGATGGACGACTGCGGAATCAGTGTCGCGCCATCGATGTGCACGATGTCCCACTCCACGGGCTCGCGGACGTCGATCAGCGCCAGTTTCTTACCGGAGTCCATCAGCGCGCGCAATTCCCGCGGGGTGATCGTCGATCCGCTGACCGCGTGCGCGGCGTCGTCGGAAACCACGCCGCAGAACTGCTCGTAGTCGACCAGTTCGGTGATCTTGGGCGTCGACGAATCCTTGCGGATCTTGATCGTGCGATAGGTCATCTCCAGCGCGTCGTAGATCATCAACCGGCCCAAAAGCGTCTCCCCGAGCCCGGTGATCAGCTTGATCGCTTCTGTTCCCATCACCGACGCGATCGACGCGCAGATGATGCCCAACACGCCACCCTCTGCGCAGGACGGAACCATGCCGGGCGGCGGCGGCTCCGGGTACAGGTCGCGGTAGTTGAGCCCAACCCCGTTGGGCGCATCCTCCCAGAACACCGAAACCTGGCCCTCGAAACGGTAGATGGAACCCCACACGTATGGTTTGCCAGCCAGGATCGCGGCGTCGTTGACCAGATAGCGGGTGGCAAAGTTGTCGGTGCCGTCCAGGATCAGGTCGTACTGCCTGAACAGGTCGACGGCGTTGCCGGGCTCGAGCCGGTACTCGTGCAGTTGCACGTCGATCAACGGATTGATCGCGACGATCGAGTCACGTGCCGACTGGGCCTTGGACCGTCCTATGTCGGCAACGCCATGAATGATCTGGCGCTGCAGGTTGGATTCGTCGACGACGTCGAAGTCGATGATGCCGATGGTGCCCACACCGGCGGCAGCCAGATAAAGCAGCGTCGGTGATCCGAGCCCGCCGGCGCCGATTACCAGTACGCGCGCGTTCTTGAGTCTCTTCTGCCCGTCGACGCCGAGGTCGGGAATGATGAGATGGCGACTGTATCGGGCCACCTCTTCACGGCTCAGCGCTGGTGCGGGCTCAACTAGTGGCGGCAGCGATGTCGACACCGAACATCTCCTCGGTCATCCTTGCGATTCGGTTTGTGCAGGCAGGTTGTGCCTGAACGGTCTGGGCCTCGTCTCCACGTCTGGGACCCATCACAGCAGCTGTCCGAATCGACGGCAATGAGGTCAACACCGAGACCGGCGTTGTTGTTTCCCGGAGTCCGCATCGACATCGCCGGCGCGCTGCGATGACGTTTCATGTCCGAAGCCAGCATGGGCGGCGGTCAAGCGATGGGGTACGGCCAGGGATTGAATCGGCAACTCTTGCCGTCCGCCTTCACCCACTCGGGGTCGAACTTTGCCGCATCGTCATCGGACGTGGAGAACGTCTGCTGCATCATCACCGGAGCCAGGCCGCCCTGCTTGTCACACGGCTCGTGACGCAGGTACCCGATTGCATGGCCGACTTCGTGGTTGATCACGTACTGCCGGTAAGACCCGACATCTCCTTCGAACGGGACGGCTCCTCGCACCCAACGAGCCTCGTTGATGAAAACACGCGCTTGCCGGTCCGCGCCGAATGATGGGTTGTAGCAAGATGTTTCGAGCCGAAACTCGTAACCGCAGCCTTCCCGAACGGTCAGCGGCGACACCAACGAAACGCGGAAATCGGGCTTTGCGTTGTCGGTCCCGTCGATGCGCACGAACGCGAATTGCGGATCGTGGGTCCAGCCCTTGGGATTGGCCAGCGTCTGGTCAATCATCTGGGCGAACGCGGTGTCGCCGCCGTACATCGTGGGATCCAGCCCGTTCTCGATCTCGACGGTGTACCGGAACACCTTTGCCCTACCCTGCCCCACCTGCGGCGTCGTCCCCGAAACCACGCGCCACGACTTTTCGCCCGCTTCGGTGAAGGGGCCACCGTCCGGCAGTGTCCCGGCCGGCAAATTGGCATCGAATGCGACCAGCCCGCGCGGCGGGGTGTCGATGATCGAGGTCCCCACCGAACCGATGGAGGGCGGGTCGTGAATGGTAGCGGCCACCGCCGACTTCGGCGACGCCGTCCCCGTCACCGTTTGATACACCACCACAGCGGTGAGCACGACCAGGATCGGCAGCGCATACGCGCGCCAGCCGTAGGTCGACACGAACCGCCCCAGCCAGGATTGTTTGCGCCATTGGCGTGGCCGGTCGCGGTCAGCTCGAGGCCGTCCGGCACCCTGACCGAGTGGGTCACGCTGGGCCCGCAGCGGTTCACGCCACGGCTCCCGCAGCACCGGCACCCGAGCGGTGCTGCCGGGCGGGCGGGTGGACGTCATTTCCCCAGGATGGCACAGTCGGCCGTGACTGCCACTCCTGGCGCGCCCGAATCTGCCGCCAGACGCTGCGCAACCAGCGTCGACGGCGTTAGTTCCGATTGGCGCCCGCCTCGGTAGTAATGTCTTGCGATAAACCGTGCGGGCGCGGGGATGGCAAGTTGCCCGCGAATCAGCGCGACCAGATTGAGGACCGATGAGCGATCTCGCCAAAGCCGCGCAACGGCGTGCCGTCAGATCGGCCGACCGCATGCGGCCAGTGGAGGTTCCGGCCCCGAACCGCAAAGGCAATCGGCTGCCCCGCGATGAGCGCCGTGGCCAGTTGCTTGTCGTAGCCAGCGACGTCTTTGTCGACCGCGGCTACCACGCCGCCGGCATGGACGAGATCGCCGACCGCGCTGGTGTCAGCAAGCCTGTTCTGTATCAGCACTTTTCGAGCAAGCTGGAACTGTATCTGGCGGTACTCAAGCGGCATGTGGACAACCTGGTGTGCGGCGTCCAGCAGGCGCTGCGTACCACCACCGACAACCGCGGGCGGCTCCACGCGGCGGTGCAAGCGTTCTTTGACTTCATCGATCACGACGGCCAGGGGTACCGGCTGATCTTCGAGAACGACTACGTCACCGAGCCCGAGGTCGCCGCTCAGGTGCGCGTTGCCACCGAATCATGCATCGACGCGGTGTTCGCCCTGATCAGCGAGGACTCGGGGCTGGACCCCCACCGCGCCCGGATGATCGCGGTGGGCTTGGTCGGGATGAGCGTCGACTGCGCCCGGTACTGGCTGGACTCCGACCGCCCCATTTCCAAGTCGGACGCCGTCGAGGGCACGGTGCAGTTCGCCTGGGGTGGTCTGTCGCACGTGCCCCTTGCCCGCTCCTAGCTCCGCGCCGCCTCCGCGCCGATCCCGAAGCCGACCCGCCGGGCGTCGGCGACTCCGATCTCGACATAGGCGATCTTGGTGGCGTCGATCAGGAACCGGCGGCCGCGGTCGTCGCTGAGGCTCAACAGACCCGAATCTTCGCGCAGCGCCGCGCCGACGAGTTCTTCAACCTCATCGGGGGTCTGCGTGCTGGCGAAGACCAGCTCGCGCGGACTGTCCGTGATACCGATCTTGACCTCCACGGGGGCCCCTTCCGTTAGTAATTGAAGTCGCAGGCGTTTCAGCAGCAGGCTAGTAGACGCCGCCAGTGCGGGCCGCACCCGCGGCCCGGTAGCGCCATCATCACGATTGGGTCTAACTCGGATCAACACGCCGATCGGCGCCGGAGCAGCACCGCAGGCGCCGATAACATCGGCCTCATCAGCAACATGTATCACACCCTGCACGAGCACTCTCGCGACGTCCGGGACTACCCGGACGAGGACAGCCATGCCGCCGAAACCGGCTACAGCGACTACAACGGCTACAGCGGACACAGCGGACACAGCTACAGCGGACACAGCGGACACAGCGGACACGACAGCTACGGCGAAGCCGAAGCCGAAGCCGAAGCCGAAGCCGAAGCCGAAGACAGCTACGGCGAGCTCGTCTGGTCAACCCACAGCCGGTGGCGCCCGGTCGGCGCAATCCTCGGCGCGGTGGTTGCGCTCGGCGCCGTCGCGACCGCAGTCATCATCAACAGCGGCGACAGCGCCACGACAAAGGCGACCGTGGGGGCGCCCGTGGGGGCGCCAGCACCCCGGACGGTCGTCTCCACCACGCCCCGAACGACGGCCCCGCCCAGCACGTCACCGAGCCCACCGCCGAGCACAACTGCAGGGCCCAACCTGTCGGCACCCCCACTGGCCCCCGAAACCGTCACCACAGTGACGATTCCGAGTGCGGCACCGACACGAATGCCGACGGCCGCGCCGCAACAGCCGCTCTCGCCGCCGTCGGCCGCGCCGAGTCCCCGGACCGTGGTCTACAGCGTGACCGGCACCAAACAGCTCCTCGATATCGTCAACGTCGTCTACACCGATGAGCGGGGTTTCCCCGTCACCGAGTTCAACGTGGCGCTGCCATGGACCAAGATGGTGGTGCTCAATCCCGGTGTGCAGACCGAGTCGGTGGTCGCGACCAGCATCTACAGTCGGCTCAACTGCGTGATCGTCAACGCTCAGGGGCAGCCGGTCGTGGCCTCGACCAGCAACTCGATTCTGGCGACGTGCACTCGCTGAGGACGTTCAGGCCAGGCCGAGTTCGCGCATCCGTTGGTCGTGTGTCTGTTGCAGACGTTCGAAGAAGGCGCTGAGCTGGCCCAGTCCACCGGAACCCGCCACCACCAAGTCGACCAGCTCATCGTGGTCTGCCAGCAGCAATTGGGCCTGCGTGATCGCCTCGCCGAGCAGTCGACGTGACCACAGCGCAAGCCGGCTGCGCTGTTTGCCGCTGCTGGTGACCGCGGCACGCACCTCGGCGACCACGAACTGAGAGTGCCCGGTCTCGGCCAGTGCCGCCCGCACCACGTCGGCAACCTCGTCGGACAACCCGTCGGCGATCTGCAGGTACAGATCCGCGGCCAGCGCGTCGGCGACATAGGTCTTGACCAGGGCTTCCAACCAGGTACTAGGCATGGTCAGCCGGTGGTAATTCTCCAATGCCGACACATACTTCGACATCGCCGGCACTACGTCGACACCGCGGCGCTGCAGGGCATCGCGTAACAGCTCGTAATGCGCCATTTCGGCGGCCGCGATGCTGGCCATCGAGATCCGCCCTTGCAGATTCGGCGCCATCCGCGCCTCGTCGGTCAGCCGGTAGAAGGCCGCCACCTCGCCATAGGCCAACAGCGCGAACAACTCGTTGACGCCGGGGTGGTCCGCCGGTAGCCGTGGCCTGGTCGAATCGGCCACCTGGTCGGCGGATGTGGGCGAAGTCATGGCAACACTCTAGTCGCCGGAACCACTGGCGTTCGGGTGGCAGCTGGCCAACCAGCTATCATGGGATTCGGTAGTGGCTAGATCTGTGCTGCTGCTACCGGGAAATGTGCGTGCACGTAGCTGGGCCCACCAGATCGAGCAGCGGGCCGGCGACTCGGCGACATATCGGAGTCGGAACTCGTGCGCGCGAGGATCCGCGACAAAAAAGTACCGACACCAGACCGATACCCGTCACCGAAAGGCTCTCCACCCGCGTATGACCGCACTCAAAAGCACAACTGAATTAAGCTTTGCCCAACTCGGAGTCCGCGACGAAATTGTCCGCGCACTGCGGGAAAAGGGCATTGAGCACCCCTTTGCTATCCAAGAACTCACCCTGCCGCTGGCGCTCGCCGGCGAAGACGTGATCGGCCAAGCCCGAACCGGCATGGGCAAAACGTTCGCGTTCGGCGTGCCACTGCTGCAGCGCATCAGCTCGGGTGCCGAGGCACGGCCGCTGAGCGGCGCCCCCCGTGCCCTGGTGGTGGTGCCCACCCGCGAGTTGTGCCTGCAGGTCACCGATGACCTGGCCACCGCGGCCAAATACCTCACGGCCGAAGACAACCGGCGGTTTGCCGTGGTGTCCATTTACGGAGGACGGGCCTACGAGCCACAGATCGAAGCGCTGCGCGCCGGCGCCGACGTCGTCGTGGGCACTCCGGGCCGGCTGCTCGACCTGTCCCAGCAGGGCCACCTGCAGCTGGGCGGGCTGTCAGTGCTGGTGCTCGACGAGGCCGACGAAATGCTGGACCTTGGCTTTCTACCCGACATCGAGCGCATACTGCGGCAAATCCCCGCCGATCGGCAATCGATGCTGTTTTCCGCGACCATGCCGGACCCGATCATCACCCTGGCCCGCACTTTCATGGTCCAGCCCACCCATATCCGGGCCGAGGCACCGCACTCCCTGGCCGTGCACGACACCACCGAGCAGTTCGTCTACCGTGCCCACGCCCTGGACAAGGTGGAGCTGGTCAGCCGGATCTTGCAGGCCCGCGACCGCGGCGCGACGATGATCTTCACCCGCACCAAGCGCACCGCGCAGAAGGTCGCCGACGAGCTGAAGGAGCGCGGCTTCGCGGTCGGCGCCGTGCACGGTGATCTCGGGCAGATAGCCCGCGAAAAGGCGCTCAAGGCCTTCCGCGGCGGCGACATCAACGTGCTGGTCGCCACCGACGTGGCTGCGCGCGGCATCGACATCGACGACGTCACCCACGTCATCAACTACCAGTGCCCCGAGGACGAGAAGATGTACGTCCACCGCATCGGGCGCACCGGCCGGGCCGGACGCACCGGCGTCGCGGTCACCCTGGTGGACTGGGACGAGCTGGAGCGCTGGACGATGATCGACACGGCGCTGGGCCTGGCCTCCCCCGACCCCGCCGAAACCTACTCCAACTCACCACACCTGTACGCCGAGCTGTCCATCCCGGCCGAGGCCGCCGCGACCGTCGGTCCGCCCCGCGCGTCGCAGCCCAAGCGTCGTGCCACGGATCAGGAGGGCGAGCAGACAGAAAAATCCGCGAGCGCTCGCGCCGGTGCGCGGCGGCGGCGACGCACCCGAGGCGGCAAACCGATTACCGGACATCCCGCCACCAACGACGCAACCGGAGAGACCGGGACCGGTTCCGCATCAAGCTCCCCCGCGGCAAACGCCGGTACCACCCGACGCCGTCGTCGACGCGGCAAGCCCGCGTGCGTCCAAGACAACGCCACGGCATCGGCCACCTGAGGCCGACGCTCGAGCATGGTCAAACCGGAGCGGCGCACCAGGGGCGATATTCTGGCCGCCGCGGCCATCGTCATGGTCATAGCCGTGGCCGCGGCGCTGATCTGGTGGACCAGCGATGCCCGCGCCACCATCAGCCGGCCGTCCGCGACTTTGGTGCCCAACCCGACTCCGGCCCGGGAAGTCCCGGGCGCCCTGAAGCAACTCTGGACGGCGCCCAGCCCCGCCACCCGTGTACCCGTCGTCGTAGGCGGAACCGTTGTCACCGGCAACCGCCGCCACGTGGACGGGCGAGATCCGGGCACCGGTGAGACGCTCTGGAGCTACACCCGCGACACTGACCTGTGTGGGGTGAGCTGGGTCTACCGTTACGCCGTCGCCGTCTACCGCGATGACCGCGGCTGCGGCCAAGTCAGCACCATCGACGGGTCCACCGGCCGTCGCGGGCCCGCCCGCAGCAGCTACGCCGACCCGAAGGTGCGCCTGTCCGCGGATGGCACGACGGTGTTGTCGGCCGGCAATACCCGGCTGGAACTGTGGCGATCCGACATGGTCCGGATGCTGTCCTACGGCGAGACCGACGCCCGGGTGAAGCCGGCAAACCGGGGTCTGCACTCGGGTTGCACGCTGGAATCTGCCGCGGCCAGTTCGTCGTCGGTGGCCGTCATCGAAGCGTGCGCCAACCAGGCCGATGTGCGGCTGGTTCTGCTGCGCCCGGGCAAGGAAGAAGACGAACCGGAACAGCGGATCGTGCCAGAGCCCGGGGTTCGGCCCGGATCGGGCGCACGTGTGCTAATCGTCTCGCAGAACAACACCGCGGTGTATTTGCCCGGGGAGTCCGGCGCGCAGCCACGAGTCGACGTGATCGACGAGACCGGCACCACCGTGGCAAGCACGCTGCTGCCCAAGCCGCCCTCACCTGAGGCCACGGTGTCACAGACCGGCAACCTGGTGACCTGGTGGACCGGCGACGCGCTGATGGTGTTCGATGCCGGCAAGCTGACCCAGCGTTACACCATTGCCGCCGGTGAGACGGCGGCGCCGCTGGGGCCGGGTGTGATGATGGCCGGTCAACTGCTGGTGCCGGTCACCGGCGGGATCGGTGTCTACGATCCGATCAGCGGGGCCAACAATCGCTACATCCCGGTGCAGCGTCGGCCGAGCGGCTCAGCGGTGATCCCGGTCGTTGTTGGTTCCAGGATCGTCGAGCAGCGTGGTGACGCCGTGGTGGCCTTGGGCTGAACCCGCCGCCGGGCGGCCCGGGGCGAGCTGGGCTAGGTGGCCTGGCTGGGTTAGCTGCGCGACCAGACACAGAATCGCGCAGTGCCGACTAATTTGATGCGATTCTGTGTCTGGTCGCGCGGCTCCATCTAAAGCTCCACCGCGAATGTGGGCAGTGGCTTACCCGACTTCCAGTGCTTCAGTAGCGCCTGAGCCAGGTCGCGATAAGCCACCGCGCCCTTGTTCTTACGCCCGGCCATGACCGACGAGCCCGATGCGCTTGCCTCGGCGAAACGCACCGTGCGCGGAATCGGCGGGGCCAGCACCGGCAGGCCGTAGCGATCGGCAACATCGAGCAGTACGTCGCGGGTATGGGTGGTGCGGGAGTCATAGAGCGTTGGCAATGCCCCCAGTAACCGCAGATTCGGGTTGGTGATCTGCTGGACGTCGGCGACCGTGCGCAGGAGTTGCCCGACGCCGCGGTGGGCCAGCGTCTCGCACTGCAGAGGAACAATGACTTCGTCGGCCGCCGTGAGTCCGTTGAGCGTGAGCACCCCCAACGAGGGCGGGCAGTCCACCAGGACCACGTCGAATTGGTCGGAGAGTTTGGCCAGCGCCCGTTTGAGCGCATACTCCCGGCCAGCGCGCATCAACAACATCGCCTCGGCGCCGGCGAGGTCGATGTTGGCCGGCAGCAGCGCCATTCCTTCCATGGTGGTCACCAGTGCGGTGCTCGGCTCCACTTCTCCGAGCAGCACCTCGTGCACAGACACCGGCAACTTGTCGGGGTCGTGACCCAGCGAGAACGTCAAACAACCCTGCGGATCCAAGTCGACGAGCAGCACCCGCCGTCCCTTGTCCACCATCGCCGCGCCGAGGGAGGCGACCGTCGTCGTCTTGGCCACCCCACCCTTCTGGTTGGCCACCGCCAATACCCGGGTCTCTGTCACAGTGCCATCCTGGCACGTGCCCGACAGTCTGGCAGGGGCGACGGGTCCGGCATGTCGTCCGGCACAATCGGTCAGCATGGGCGTGGACGAACACCGGCTGCTACTGCTCCGTCACGGTGAGACCGAGTGGTCGAAATCGGGCCAGCACACCGGTCGCACCGATATCAAGCTGACCCCTGCCGGCCGGACACAAGCCAGGCTGGCCGAAAAGACCCTCGGCGAACTCGCGCTCGACAACCCGCTGGTGATCAGCAGCCCGCGAAAGCGGGCGCTGACCACAGCCGAGTTAGCCGGGCTGACGGTCGACGAGATATCTCCGCTGATCGCCGAATGGGACTACGGCGCCTACGAAGGGCTGACGACGGCCCAGATCCGTGAGATCGAACCAGACTGGCTGGTATGGACGCACGGATGCCCCGACGGTGAAAGCGTCGCGCAGGTCAGCGAGCGCGCCGACCGGGCCGTGGCGCTCGCGCTGCACCATATGGCGTCACGCGACGTCGTGTTCGTCGGCCACAGCCATTTTTCGCGCGCAGTCATCACTCGCTGGCTCGAATTACCGCTGCCCGAAGGCACCCGCTTCTATATGCCCACCGCTTCGGTCGGCATTTGCGGTTTCGAGCACGGGATACGCCAGCTGACCGCACTGGGAGTGAAATGGCATCCGGGCGATTGAGCCCCGTTGAGCCGCCGTTCGCGCTGTGCGGGCCCGGACGAACTCTGGTTGCCGACGGGGTGCGGGCACACTACTGCGACGTGCGGGCGGCGCAGGCGGCGCTGCGTTCCGGTTCAGCGCCGATGATCGTGGGGGCGTTGCCTTTCGACGTCAACAAACCGGCCGCATTGATGGTGCCGAACCAGGTTCGGCGCCTCGAGGCGCTGCCCGGGTGGCCAACCGGCCCGCTGCCGAAGGTTCACGTCAGCGCCGCCGTGCCATCGCTCGTCGACCACCGCGCCCGAATCAGCAATGCACGGGATCAGCTTGGTGCACTTGATAATCCGCTGCACAAAGTGGTGCTGGCCCGTGCGCTGCGGTTTAGCGCCGACGCCGCGCTGGACGCTCGTATCCTCCTGCGCAGGCTGGCCGCTGCCGATCCGGCATCGTACGGGTATCTGGTCGACCTCAGCCCTGCCGGCGACACCTATCTGGGCGCAGCTCTGGTGGGTGCCAGCCCGGAACTGCTGGTCACCCGAGCCGGTGACCGGGTCATCTGCCAGCCGTTCGCGGGCTCAGCGCCACGCGCCGCCGACCCCGAAGTCGATGCCGCCAACGGCGCTGCGCTGGCCGGCTCGGCCAAGAATCGTCACGAACATCAGTTGGTTATCGACACAATGTATGCAGCCCTGCAACCCCTGTGCGACGACCTGGAGATCGCATCCGAGCCCTACCTGAACCGTACCGCCGCAGTCTGGCACCTCTGCACCCCAATCGCCGGGCGACTACGCGATACCTCTACTACCGCAATCGATTTGGCGCTGGCGCTGCATCCCACGCCGGCGGTCGGTGGCGTGCCGACTGAGGCCGCCAAAGAACTCATCGCCGCGCTGGAAGGCGACCGCGGCTTCTACGCGGGCACGGTGGGCTGGTGCGATGCGCGCGGCGACGGCAGTTGGGTGGTGTCCATCCGGTGCGCTCAGCTGTCAGCCGACCGTCGTACGGCGATCGCTCACGCCGGCGGCGGAATCGTCGCCGAATCCGATCCCGATGACGAAGTCGCGGAAACCACAACAAAATTCACCACAATACTGACAGCCTTGGGGGTGCAGCAGTGACGGAGAATATCCGCCGCGCCACGCCGGAGGACATTTCCGATATCGTGGCCATGGTTCACGATCTCGCGGATTTCGAGCGCGCTGCCGATCAATGCACTGTGACCGAAAAGCAAATGCTTACAGCACTTTTCGGCCCTTCACCGGCGGTTCGAGGACACGTCGTTGACATCGACGGTCAGCTCGCCGCGATGGCGTTGTGGTTTCTGAGCTTCTCCACATGGGACGGTGTGGCCGGCATCTTTCTGGAAGATCTCTACGTCCGGCCGAGCTTTCGCCGCCGCGGCCTGGCCCGCAGGCTGCTGGTCACTCTGGCGGGTGAATGCCTCGACAACGGCTACACCCGGCTGTCCTGGGCCGTGCTGAACTGGAATTCGGACGCCGTCGCCCTCTACGACGGGATCGGTGGACAGCCGCAGCGCGAGTGGACTACCTATCGGCTGTCCGGGCCGGGCTTGGTTGCGCTGGCCGGACCGCGGTGATGGCTGCCGGCCACCCAACGCAGCGTCGGCGAGCTGAAGAGCAGTATTAGCACCGTCAGCGCGACAATCGCCACCGGAATTCCGAACACCGGCTGCCCCGAACCAACGGTCAGATACCACGCCACCGGCAGCAATAACAGCTGGGTGAAGATGGCCAGGCCGCGTCCCCAACGTTTGCCGACCACCAGTGCCCATCCGCCGGCCAGCACTGCGCCACCGACGAGCACGAACCAAACCGCGGTTCCGAGGCCGTTGACCACGTGTTGATCGGCCCCAGCCAGGCCGCGCACTATCAACGCCGCCGCCGTCGCCAAGGCGGCTGCGCCCTGCACCACGACGATCAGCCCCGCGCCGCGCACGGTAGTTGGGGCACGGAAAGTCACCGCACCAGCGTAGTCACAACAATGTTGGCGGGCGGTGTGCCGCCCTAAGGAGCAAGACCGCGACCTGCCAATCACGTCACACTGGTCGCAGTTGCCACGCGAGTATCTCCGCCGGCACGCGCACAATTTGCCCACCTTTCAGCGACAACCCGCGCAAATGCTGGCCGGTTCATGATGTTCTCGAGTACAGCCCTGGACGCCCGCTCAAGGACCATGTCGCCGTATCGAGTGTGTGCTGACGGTTTCGAGTGTGGATGTAGGGCGTAATTCCGCGATCAGCCCCGCCCCGACGGCACAGTCGACGTCCCCAGCGCACAGTCGACGCCCCCGGCGTCGCGCTCCTCGGCCGGCAGTACCGGCCCGCATCGTCGCACGGCCTAGGCTCATGCCTCATGCGCGCCGTAATGATCGTCAACCCCACCGCCACTTCCATCACCCCGGCCGCCCGCGACCTCGTCGCCCACGCGCTCAAAAGCCGCCTCCAACTCACCGTCGAGCACACCAACCACCGCGGTCATGGTGCCGAACTCGGGCAAGCGGCCGTTGCCGCGGGCGTGGATGTGGTCGTCGTGCATGGCGGCGACGGCACGGTGAGCGCAGTGGTCAACGGCATGCTGGGCCGCCCGGGATCTGCCCCGTCGGGCCCCATACCCGCGGTCGCGGTGGTACCTGGCGGCTCGGCCAACGTCCTGGCCCGAGCACTGGGAATGTCGCGAGACCCTATTGCGGCCACCAACCAGCTGATCCAGCTGCTCGACGACTACAGCCGGCGTCCAGAATGGCGCCGCGTCGGACTGATCGATTGCGGTGACCGATGGGCCGTGTTCAACACCGGGATGGGCGTTGACGCCGAGGTTGTCGCCGCCGTCGAGGCCGAACGCAGCAAGGGGGGCAAGGTCACAGCTTGGCGGTACATCCGGGCCGCGGTGCCCGCAGTGCTGCGCTACCGGAACCGCGAACCCGTCCTCACGCTGCAACTTCCGGGCAGAGAACCGATCAGCGGGGTGAGCTTCGTGTTCGTCTCCAACTCGAGCCCGTGGACCTTCGCGAATGAACGGCCCGTGTGGACCAACCCCGGCTGCACCTTCGAGTCGGGCCTGGGGGTGTTCGCACTCACGACTGTGAAGACCATCCCTACCCTGCGCATCGTCCGGCAGATGTTCGCCAAAAGGCCGAAGTTCGAGTTCAAGCACCTGATCACCGACGACGACGTGGCTTGCCTGCGCGTCACCAGCACCGCGGATCCGGTGGCCTGTCAGTTCGACGGGGACTACCTGGGCGAGCGTCAGACCATGACGTTCCGGGCTGTGCCCGACGCGTTGGCGGTTGTTGCTCCGCCTCCCAAGAAATGGCTCTGAACTGCGGCGATCCAGGCCGTGACAAGCTTGCGACGTAAATGTAGGGAGCAATTTCTGAGGCAGTGTAGTACAAATGACTAAGGGCTTTGGTAAGAGAACGTCAAAGTGAGATAGCCCACGCGCTTACGTAACACTATTGACATCTGTTGAGCCTGTGAAACGATCAAAAGGTTGCATGCAGAGACATGTAGGGGTACGGATACCTTTCTTGTGCACGCGTTAAGCCAGGAAATACGCCCGTACGCCTTGCTGCGCATTTAGTGAGGAGTAGTGACTAATGGATTGGCGCCACAAGGCGGTCTGCCGTGACGAAGATCCGGAGCTGTTCTTCCCCGTGGGGAACAGCGGCCCGGCGCTCGCACAGATCGCTGACGCGAAACTGGTCTGTAATCGGTGCCCGGTGACCACGGAATGCCTCAGCTGGGCCCTCAACACTGGCCAGGACTCGGGCGTCTGGGGCGGCATGAGTGAAGACGAGCGGCGCGCGCTGAAGCGCCGCAACGCCCGGACCAAGGCCCGTAGCGGAGTCTGACGGCTCGGTAGGCAGCACTACGGCCCCGACAAACGTCGGGGCCGTACTGTTGCGTCCTCATTGCACCATCAACCGGCCCCGGCGCCCGATCGGTACCCGCAGCACCACGTCGGTGCCGCGCTCCGGGGCCTCACGCATGCCTAAGGAACCGTCCAACTCTGCTGAGACCAGCGTCCGCACGATCTGTAGGCCGAGGCTGTCCGATTTTTCCAGACTGAACCCTTCCGGCAATCCACGTCCGTCATCGTGGACCACAACATCGAGCCACCGCGCCGAGCGCTCGGCGCGAATCGTCACCGACCCTTCTTGAGCAGCAGGGTCGAACGCGTGCTCGATCGCGTTCTGCACCAATTCGGTGATCACCATGATCAGGGCGGTGGCGCGGTCGGAATCCAGTACGCCCAGGTCACCCACCCGGTTGATCCGGATCGGCCGGTCCACCGATGCCACGTCGTTCATGATCGGCAGAATCCGGTCGATGACCTCGTCGAGGTTCACCTGCTCGTCCACCGACATAGACAGCGCGTCGTGGACCAACGCGATCGACGAGACCCGGCGTACCGACTCGATCAGCGCTTCCCTACCTTCGGCATTGGCGGTTCGCCTGGCCTGCAGCCGCAGCAGCGCGGCGACCGTCTGCAGGTTGTTCTTCACCCGGTGATGGATCTCCCGGATTGTCGCGTCCTTGGATATCAGGGCTCGGTCACGCCGTTTCACCTCGGTGACGTCGCGGATCAGGATGGCGGCACCGGCACTGGCGCGGTGGACCACCAGCGGCAACGTGCGCAGCAGCACGGTGGCCCCGCCGGCGTCGACCTCCATCCGCATGCTGGGCCCGCCGGTCAGCAGGTCGCGCACGTGCTCGGCCACCTCTTCGGCCTCGAACGGATCCGAGATCAGCGGCCTGGTGACCTCGACCAGGTGGTGCCCCTCCAGCTCCGTGGTCAGGCCCATGCGATGGTAGGCCGATAGCGCGTTGGGGCTGGCGTAGGCGACGACGCCGTCGACGTCCAAGCGAATGAAGCCGTCGCCCGCCCGCGGCGTCGAGCGCGACATGGCCACGTCACCGACATCGGGAAAGGTGCCCTCGGACAGCATGTGCAGTAGATCGGTAGCGCACTCCCGATAGGCCGTTTCCAGGTGGCCGGACGCACGTTGCGCGGCCACGGCCGTCTGATGCTGCGTCAGCACCGCGACGACCTGGCCGCCATAACGTACCGGGGAGGCAGCGATATTGGGGCCGGGAAGCTCTTCCCAGTGCTGTTGATCGGGATCGCTTTGCCAGATCGCGAAACCCGACGAGAAGGTGTCCGCAACCAGCGGCAGCCGCTCGGCGGCGACGACGGTGCCCACCGCGTCGGTCTGCAACACCGTCGGCGCGGTGTTCGGCCGGCATTGGGCCACGCAGACCAACACGCCGTCGTCGCGGCGCACCCACATCAGGTAGTCGGCAAACGACAAGTCGGCCAGCAGCTGCCACTCCCCCACCACCGCATGCAGGTGGTCGACGGCGTTGCCCGGCAGGACCGTGTGTTCGGCCAGTAGATCACCGAGAGTGGACATCAAGAACCCCCGAGTCGCTCCCGGTTCGCGGACATGGGTCCAACGGCTAACTGATCACCGCGATGAGATCGCCGGCCTGGATGACGTCGCCCACGGCCACACTCACCTTGCTGACGGTGCCGCCGACTTCGGCCAGAACGGGAATCTCCATCTTCATCGACTCCAGCAGCACCACGACGTCACCCTTGCCGACTTGGTCACCTTCGCTGACTACGACTTCGAGCACGCTGGCCACGATCTCGGCGCGAACATCCTCGGACATCTTCACCCCACTCGTTCCGGCCATTTCCCACGCTGACTGCTGGTCAATCGGGCTTCGATCAGCTCATGTATATCGAACCATAAGGCCTACCCGGGTTGCGGCGCGCGGGCTACTGCGTCCGCATCGATGCCCGCGTGAGAGACTGGACCCCCACCCCGCGGGCCCGTGTCGCCCGCTTCTGACTCGATATGGAGGTCCGGCGATGGCCAAGCGTGGCCGAAAGAAGCGCGATCGCAAGTACAGCAAAGCAAACCACGGCAAGCGCCCGAACGCCTAGCCGGGCAATCCCTTACTGCTGCTACGAATGATGGTGGTCCGGCGTATCTCCAGCCGCACCCGCTCATGCAGGCTCTCTGGCGCCTTCTCACCTTTGCACTTGGTTGCTATCAGGAGCTTGATCCGCTCCTCCAGCCCGTAGTGCTTGAAGCAACCGGGGCAGGCCTCGAGGTGCTCGCGTAGCTTTTGGCGAGTCTCTGCGGTGCACTCTCCATCAAGCAGGGTCCATACCTCAGCGATCACCTCGGCACAACCGACGTAACCATGGGAGTCCTCGCGGTCCGGGCACGAGTCGCTTGAGCTGAGCACATCGCTCATGACGACACCTCCTCGTGCGGTTGGTCACCGCGGATAAAGCCCCGCTCTTTGGCGACGTCCGCCAACAGAGCACGCAGCTGACGTCGACCACGGTGCAGTCGCGACATCACCGTCCCGATCGGGGTATCCATGATCTCGGCGATCTCCTTGTAGGGAAAACCCTCGACGTCGGCGTAGTAGACCGCCATCCGGAATTCCTCCGGCAACGCCTGCAGCGCCTCTTTGATTTCGGAGTCCGGTAACGCCTCGAGTGCCTCGACCTCGGCCGAACGCAGCCCGCTCGAGGAATGTTCGGCGTTGGCGGCCAGTTGCCAGTCGGTGATCGCCTCGGTCGGATACTCCGCCGGTTGACGCTGTTTCTTGCGGTAGCTGTTGATGTAGGTGTTGGTCAGGATCCGGTACAGCCACGCCTTGAGGTTGGTGCCCTCCCGGAACGAGCGGAACCCGGCGTAGGCCTTCACCATGGTCTCTTGCAGCAAGTCTTCGGCATCGGCCGGATTACGCGTCATGCGCAGCGCGCCACCATATAACTGGTCGAGCAGTGGAATCGCGTCGCGCTCGAAGCGCGCGGTCAGTTGCTCGTCCGTCTCGGCATGCGGCTGGGGACCGGGAACCTCCGACCAGGTCTCACCATCGATGTCGGCCATCTCGATTAGTACGGTCCCTTCGGTTGCGGTGTCACCGGACAGCGTCAAGGTCGATGCCGGACTCGCGAGGAAGCGATCCAACCGCTCCTCACAAAGCAGGCTCGTCGCAGTTGACACCCGGCTCCCCTCCCCCAATCTAGAGGTCGCGATCGACAGCATGGGCTTCGGTCTACTGATTTGTTTTTATCGCCGGCCCGGCCGCAGGGACCGCATCAATCAACGGCTTGAGCAGCCGCACTATTTCCCCGCCGCGCCCGTGCACACCCTCCGGCGGGACCTGCGGCCGCTCATCGACCGAGCTGGCCGCACCGGGGATGTCTCGCGATTCGCATTGGTCGGCCACGTTAGTGTGACGCCATGTCCCTTAACGGCAAGACCATGTTCATCTCTGGCGCCAGTCGTGGCATCGGCCTGGCGATCGCCAAACGCGCCGCTCAAGACGGCGCCAACATCGCCCTTATCGCCAAGACCGCCGAGCCCCACCCGAAGCTGAAGGGCACGGTGTATACCGCCGCCAAGGAACTCGAGGAAGCTGGCGGACAGGCTCTGCCGATCGTCGGCGACGTCCGCGACCCGGACTCGGTCGAGTCCGCGGTCGCCAAGGCGGTCGAGCAATTCGGCGGCATCGACATCTGCGTCAACAACGCTTCGGCCATCAATCTCGGGTCCATCACCGAGGTCCCCATGAAGCGCTTCGACCTGATGAACGGCATCCAGGTGCGCGGCACGTATGCCGTGTCGCAAGCGTGCATCCCGCACATGAAGGGCCGGGAGAACCCGCACATTCTGACGCTGTCGCCACCGGTGTTGCTGGACAAGAAGTGGCTGAAGCCGACGGCCTACATGATGGCCAAGTTCGGCATGACCTTGTGTGCGCTGGGAATCGCCGAGGAGATGCGTGACGAGGGTATCGCCTCGAACACGTTGTGGCCGCGCACCCTGGTGGCCACGGCCGCGGTGCAGAATCTGCTCGGCGGCGACGAGGCAATGGCGCGGGCCCGCAAGCCCGACGTGTATGCCGACGCGGCCTACGTCATTCTCAACAAGCCGTCCCGGGAATACACCGGCAACTCGGTGCTGTGCGAGGACGTGCTCGTGGAATCGGGCGTCACCGACTTGTCGGTATACAACTGCGTGCCGGGAGCCAATCTGGGCGTCGACCTGTGGGTGGAAGAAGTCAACCCGCCGGGGTATGTCCAGCCGTGAGCCAGAGCGGCCGCGCCGGGCATCGCCGCGTGTGCGCCGGATTTGACCGCGCGCCCGGCTCAGCGCAGGAACTGCTCGATTACCGGCGCCAGCTCGGTCGCGTTGTGCACGATGTCGATATGACCGCCGGAATGCAGGTGCAGCCGCGAATGCGGCAGCAAGGTGTTCATGATGTGGGCGTTGGCAACCGGAATGATCGGATCGTCGGTGCCCGCCACGATCAGCGTCTCCTGACGTACCGCCGGTAGCGCGAACAGACTGGTCCAGACGGACCCGGCCAGCAGCTGGTGCAGGTAGCCGACCCTCGATCCTGCCCGCAACTGCCGCACGAACAGTGCCGCCACGTCGTCACCGTGGGCGCGGACGGTTCCGCCGTAGAGTTCGGCGGCAATGGACGCCGCGTAGTTGGGGTCCGAAAACCGGCGCGGAGTAAGCATTTTCGCCAGAACCCGGGGGTGGCCGGGAACCATGACCACCCCCGTGCCCGTCGCGACCAGCACCAGCCGGCGGCATCGACGAGGATTCTGAAAGGCGAATTGCTGCGCCAAGGCGCCTCCCCAGGACAGTCCGAGTACATCCACCACCCCCAGGTCGAGCTTGCGCAGCAGCCGCCCCACCACCCAGGCGAGGTAGGGAAACCCATAGGGCAGAACGGATGTGGGTGATCCGCCGGTCCCGGGAACGTCAAATCTGACGACCGTGGAGTCGAGCTCCTCCACCAGCGGATCGAGCACTTCCAGGCTCGCCCCGATTCCGTTGCACAACACCAGCGGCACACCGGTTCCCCGGCGTACGTTGACTCGGATCCGCTGGCCCCCCACGCACAGATAGAGCTCTTCGCCATGCGCGCTCGCGACGTGGCTACCGGGCATGGCTCACTTCTCCTTCACATAGGTGCCCGGCGCCGGCCCGAGCGGTGGCAGACCATGCCCGCCAAGCGCTTTGGGGGCGTCGACCTCCGGGCCGCTGCGCTCGGCGAGCCAGCTCACGTAGTCGGGCCACCAGGACCCCGCGGACTGCTGCGCAGCCTCGAGCCACTCTTCGGGCTTCTCCGCATCGACCAGATCCGTCCGGAACGACGCCTTAGGATTTCCCGGCGGGTTGACCAGAGCGGCGATGTGGCCGCTGGTGGACAGGACGTAACGATTGTCCTTGCTGCCCAGCAGCCGCGCGCTGCGATAGGTGGCCTGCCACGGCGAGATGTGGTCTGCAACGCCGCCGATCACATACGCGTCGGAGGTGATGTCGGCCAGATCTACGGGGCTGCCCAGCATGGTGACCGCGCCGGGCGTCACCAGCGCATTGCGCAGCCCCATGAGCACCATGTCGCGATGCAGTGCCGCAGCCATCCGGGTGGTGTCGGCGTTCCAGAACAACACGTCGAAGGCTGCCGGCTTGCGGCCCTGCACATAGTTGTTCACCCAGTACCGCCACACCAGGTCGGTCGGTCGCAGCCAGGCAAACATCTCGGCCATGTCCCGCCCGTCCAGGTAGCCCTTCCTGGCCGAAACTCGAATAGCCGTCTGCGCTGCGCGATCGCTCATGGCCGCGGCGGCGAAGCCGGCGCGAGTCTCGTCCAGCACGGTGACGGCCAGAGTAAGACCGGCCACCCGATCGGCCTCGCCGATATGGGCGAGGTGGGCCGCCGTCATCGCCGCGATGATGCCGCCCGAGCAACTGGCCATCAGGTGCACGCTGTCTGTGCCGGCGATGTTCTGGACCGCGTCCATTGCCGCCACGATCGCCCCGCCATAGGCGTCGAAACCCCAATCCCGGTGGCGCGCCTGAGGATTACGCCATGAAATGGCAAACACCTGTTGGCCCTGCTGCAGGAAGTACTCGATCATGCTGCGCCCCGGTGCGATGTCCATGATGTAGAACTTGTTGATCACCGGCGGCACCATGAGCAACGGAATGCTCCGCACCTTGGCTGTCTGCGGGGTGTACTGGATCAATTCGAACATCGAGGTTTGCAGGACCACCGCTCCCTTGGTGATGGCGACGGTCTCGCCCACCACGAAGGCATCGGGCTCGACCATCGACGGCACGCGCGGCTTGGACAGCATGTCTCGCACAAAAGCCCGCACGCCCCGCACCGCGCTCAGGCCCCCCGTGTCGATCAGAGCCTTCCAGCCCAGCGGACTGATCAGCGGGTTGTTGCTGGGCGCCAGTCCCTCTACCAGGTTGTCGACGACGAACTGCATCTTCTCTTGGTCGCGCCAATCCAACTCAGCGTCGGCAAGCAACCCTTCGGCCGTCTCGGCACCGGCAAGATAGGCCTGCATCACCCGGTGCAGCAGCGGATTCTGTTGCCAGGCAACGTCACTGAAGCGCTTGTCGGCTCGCCCCGGGGCACGGTGGGACTTTCCGGCCGCAATGCTGCCAAGCTCGCGGGCAAGCGTGGCAGTGCGACCGGCGACGGCGCCGGGACGTTGGGCAAGGTTGGCGCCGAGGCGGGCCCAGGTGGCGTCGGGCATCATCCGGCTGGCAAACGGCCGGGTGGCGCTCGTGAGCAACAGGTCCAGCGGTGCCGCCAATTCGTCGGGCGCGGCAGCTGGTTTCGAAAATTCGGCCATGGTTATCGTGTGCTTTCGGTTGCGGGAACGGAGATTTCGCGTTTGAGGACCTTGCCGGTGGGGCCCTTGGGCAGCGCGTCGACGAGCCAGACCAGGCGCGGATATTTGTAAGCGGCGACTCGGCTCTTGACGTACTCGCGCAATTCGTCGGGATCCGCCGCGGCGCCTTGTTTGAGCGCGACCGCGGCGCCGATCTCCTCACCGAGGGAGTCGTGCGGGAAGCCGATGACGGCAGCCTCGGCCACCGCCGGATGCTCGTAGAGCACTTCTTCGATCTCGCGGGGATACACGTTGTATCCGCCGCGGATGATCAGGTCTTTGGTCCGGTCGACGATGTAGAAATAGCCGTCCTCGTCGACGCGTCCGACATCCCCGGTGGCCAGCCAACCATCGGGCGTGATGGTGGCCCCGGTCGCCTCCGGGAAGTTCCAGTAGCCCTTCATCACGTTGTGGCCCTTGATCTGGATCTCGCCGGCCTCCCCCGGCGCAACCTCGGCCCCGCTCGGGTCAACGACCCGCAGCTGTACACCTTCGATCGGTGTGCCTATCGAACCCACCTTGCGCGGTCGCTGCGGATGATTGAAGGCCGCCACCGGGGAGCTTTCGGACAGTCCGTAACCCTCGAGAACGGGGCAGCCGAAGGCTGTTTCGAACTCGGTGAGAACCTGGACGGGCAGGGCCGCGCCACCGGAGACGCAGACCCGCAGGCTGCGCGTCGCTTCGGGTTTGGCGGTGGCGGCCAGGCGCAGTAGCGCGGAGTACATCGTCGGCACGCCCTGGAAGACGGTGACGGCGTCGCGCTCGATCACCTCGAGCGCCTTGCGTGGGTCGAACCGCGGAATCAGGGTCAACGTCGCACCGGCGATGACAGACGCGTTGAGCCCGCAGGTCAGACCGAAGACGTGGAACAGCGGCAGGCATCCCATCACCACATCGTCTGGCCCCGTCTGGATCAGGGTGCGAACGCTGACCTCGGCGTTGCGGCCCAGGCTTGCGTGAGTGAGCATGGCGCCCTTGGGCTTTCCCGTTGTGCCGGACGTATGCAGGATGATTGCAATGTCGTCGCCGTCGCGACCTATCGGGTGCTCCTGGGCGGGCAGGTCGTCGATCAGCATGGCCAGCCTTGCGTCGTCGACGAGCCAGCACTGCGCGTCCAGCTCGGCGGCGCCGGCGATGGCCTCGTCGGCGAAGGCGGGTGCCGCGAAGAGTGCTTTGGCGCCGCTGTTGGACAGGTAGTAGGACACCTCACGGGACTTCAGCAGCGGGTTCATCGGAACGGCCACCGCGCCGCGATACATGATCCCGTAGAATGCGATAGCGAATGCCGGGGTATTGGGCAACATCACGCCCACGCGATCGCCCGGCTCGATCCCGGCCCGCTCCAGCAGTGTCGCCACCCGTGCCGCGGCGGCGTCGAACTCACCGAAGGTGAACTGCAAATCATCGAAACGCAACGCAACGCGTTGCGGGTGAAGGTTTTTCGATGCGACGAGATTGTCGCTGAGAGTGCCCATCAGGTGCCTCCGGAGTGCTCGTGGGTGGTGTACTTATGGTCATTCGGCGGGCCGTGGGTCACAATGTTGAGCAAAACAATCTGACGGTCAGTTCGGTGTGGCCGCGCACATCCCCATTCGCGGGTCCACGACATAGGGTTTCGACATATGAGCGCGTCAAGACATCCGGTTCGAGCCCGGGATGACACCACTCCCGAATCGAACGTCGTCCAACTTGGCAAGCTCATGCTTTCTCGCGCCACCGAATTAGGTAACGCGATGGCTGATCTGTTGTGCCGGGAGATCGACGCCTACCGCGACGGCAGCGTGGTCACCAAAGATGAGGTACGTCAAAGCTGCGTGGCAAACCTCACGTTCGTCTTCGACTCACTCGCCGGTGATGCCGATGTGGACGTCTCGCCCGCGGAGCGCACCGGCACGATCCGCGCGCTGGCCGGTGTGCCGCTGCCGGCGGTGATGACCGCATACCGAATCGGTTTCCGATTCATCTGGGAACAGACCCTCGCCGCGGCACGCGCCTCAGGTATGCCTACGGAATCGATCCTGGATGCCACCGCCCGGGTATTCCTTGCGCAGGACATCTTTACCCAGGCGATGGCCAGCGCTTACCGCCACCAGCTGACCACCCAGATTGTGGAGTTGGAGGAAGAGCGCTCGGCGCTGGTCGAAGCGCTGTTGTCGCGGCGGATCACTGACAAGCACAGCCTCTGGGAGGCGGCCGACCTGCTGCGGTTACCCACTTCGGGGCCGTATGTTGTCGTGGCGGCAGAGCTACCGGCGATCGGAAAGTTAGGTTTGCCCACCATCGAAAGCAAGCTCTCGGCGCGCGACATCCGCTCGGCGTGGCGGCTGCTGCCGGAGTTGCAGGTCGGCATTGTCCACCTGCGAGGCCGGGATTCAGCCGAGACACTCGGCGTACTTGTCGAGGTGCTGCGGCAATCCGCCACCGCGCGCGTGGGAATCAGCCAGCCGTATCACGAACTGGCCGAAACCAGCGACGCGTTGCGCTGTGCCCGGCTGGCGGTCACCGGAAAAGCGGCCGACGATTCGCTCGTCGCCGTCTTTGACGACGCGCCGCTGGCGGTCGCGGCGGTCAGCGCCCCGGATGTCATGGCGAAGATCAGGTCGTCGGTGCTGGGTCGGCTCGATGGGCTGCCGGACGACGAGCGCGCCACCCTGCTCGACACTTTTCAGGCTTGGCTGCGCGCCGGCGGCTCTGCCAACCAGGCCGCCGCGACGATATTTTGCCATCCCAACACCGTGCGGCACCGGCTGCGCCGCATCGAGGAACTGACCGGCCGGTTGCTCTCGCGCCCCACGGAACTCGCCGAGTTGTGCTTGGCCCTCGAGGTTCAGCGGCGACTGCCTTGAACGCCACACCGACCGCGACCGCTTTGTCGCCGGGAGACAAGGCCGTGCGCGACATCGTTGGCTGACAACATTCCCGTGCTGCGGCGCGGTCAGTGCGTTTGCCAGCGGCCGCTTGACCGAACGCCCATCTCGAAGTCGGCCACTCAATCACGAATCACGCAGCTGCACAACCGCTTTCACCTCTGCACTACAGCCGAAGAGGCCGTCCTCCCGGCCACGCGCACGGTGCGTTTACAGCAGCTTCATCTGCTCCGATTGCCGCTCAGCAGCCTCGATAAGCTCCGGCCCGTTGTTGCGCACGCTGTTGACCAATGTCGACACCCGACGCTGCTCGATGTCGTGCACGTCCGGCGGACCGGCCACTAACTCGGGATCCAGCGGCGCATCCGGATTCAGCCAGGCGTCCCAGTCGGATTCGGCCAGCATCAGCGGCATCCGGTCGTGAATCTCGGCCATTGGCCCCACGGCGTCCGTGGTGATGATCGTGCAGCTCAGTAGCGGCGCGGCACTCTTGTCCGGCTTCCACACCGACCACAATCCGGCCATGAACACCGGTTCGCCGTCGCGGCGGCGCAGAAAGAACGGTGTCTTGGCGGCCTTCTGCCCAGGCACGGCATCGGGATTGGTCTGCCATTCGTACCAGCCGTCCATCGGCACCAGGCAGCGCTTGCGCTGCGCCGAATCACGGAACGCGGGCGACGTGGCGACCTTGTCTGCCCGGGCGTTGATCAGCAACGGGCCCTTGGTGTCGGGCAGGCCGCCGTCCGGCCCGGCCTTGGCCCACGGCGGAACAAGACCCCAGCGCATCAGCCGCACCCGGCGCGAAGGCTGGTCGTCCGGCTCGCTGTGGCGCGCCACGACCGTCATGATCGTGTCGGTCGGCGCCACGTTGTAGTTGGGCCCCTCCGCTGTGGACCCGGCCCCGGTGGCTTCGTCGATCGCCTTGATTTTCTCGGCCAGCCGGGCCGGGTCGGTGGTGACCGCAAATCGTCCGCACATGATTCCCATAGTGCCTGGTACCCACGACACCCGCCGACACGGCAGGATGTAGCCGTGAGCAGCACCGACCACCAGCAGGCCTGGCCGGCCCCATCCACGCCGGCGCCGGTGCGCGCAACGGTGACCGTTCCGGGCTCGAAATCGCAGACCAACCGCACATTGGTGCTGGCCGCGCTGGCGGCCGCGCAACAGCAAGGCTCCTCGACTATCAGCGGCGCGTTGCGCAGCCGCGACACCGATCTGATGCTCGCAGCGCTGCAAACTCTGGGCCTGCGCGTCGACGGGACGGGCGCCGAACTGACGGTCAGCGGCCGGCTGGACCCCGGTCCCGGCGCCCGAGTGGATTGCGGCCTGGCCGGCACGGTCTTGCGTTTCGTCCCGCCGCTGGCGGCCCTGAGCGCCGCCGTGGTCACCTTCGACGGCGACGAGCAGGCCCGCGCCCGGCCCATCGCGCCGCTGCTGGATGCCCTGCGCGGTCTGGGCGTCCAGATCGACGGTGCGGGTTTGCCCTTCCGCGTTCATGGCACCGGATCGGTCGCCGGTGGCACGGTGGCCATCGATGCATCGGCATCGTCGCAGTTCGTGTCGGGCCTGCTGCTGTCTGCGGCATCGTTTGCCGAGGGCCTGACCGTGCAACACAGCGGTGCGGCGCTGCCGTCGGCACCGCACATCGCGATGACGGTGGCAATGCTGCGCCAGGCCGGCGTCGACGTCGATGATTCGGTTCCGTATCGCTGGCGGGTGGCACCGGGCGCGGTCAAGGCACGCCATTGGGACGTCGAACCGGATCTCACCAATGCGGTGGCGTTCCTGGCAGCGGCGGTGGTCAGCGGGGGCACGGTGCGTATCACCGGTTGGCCGGCCAGCAGCGTCCAGCCCGCCGCCGACATCCTGCGCATCCTGTGTCAGCTCAATGCCGTTGTCTCACATATTGATTCAATGCTTGAGGTGCGGGGCCCCGAGGCGTATCGGGGGTTCGACGTCGACCTGCGTGATGTCGGCGAGCTCACGCCCTCGGTGGCCGCACTCGCGGCGCTTGCCACGCCGGGATCGGTGTCGCGGCTGACCGGCATCGCCCACCTGCGCGGCCACGAGACCGACCGGCTGGCCGCGTTGAGCGCCGAGATCAACCGCCTGGGCGGTGATTGCCGGGAAACCTCGGACGGCCTGGTGATCACCGCGACACCGTTGCGGCCCGGCCTCTGGCGTGCCTATGCCGATCATCGGATGGCGATGGCCGGCGCTATCGTCGGATTGCGGGTCGCCGGAGTCGAGGTGGACGACATCGGTGCCACCAGCAAGACGCTGCCGGAATTCCCGCGGCTGTGGGCCGAGATGGTCGCGGAGTCCGGCGCTTGAGGCCCGGCGACTACGACGAATCCCACGTCAAGGTTCGCTCCGGCCGCGGCTCGCGGCCCCGGACGAAAACCCGTCCCGAACACGCCGACGCCGAGGCCGCCATGGTGGTCGGCGTCGACCGGGGCCGGTGGGGTTGCGTGGTGGGCGGCGACCCGGATCGTCGTATCACCGCCATGCGAGCCCGCGAGCTGGGCCGCACGCCCATTGTTGTCGGAGACGACGTCGACGTGGTAGGCGACCTGTCCGGGCGGCCGGACACGCTGGCCCGCATCGTCCGGCGAGGCCCGCGACGAACGGTGTTGCGCCGCACCGCCGATGACACCGACCCGACCGAGCGCGTGGTGGTCGCCAACGCCGACCAACTGCTGATCGTGGTCGCGCTGGCCGATCCCCCGCCGCGCACCGGACTGGTCGACCGGGCGCTGATCGCCGCATACGCGGGCGGGCTGACACCCATACTGACCCTGACCAAGACCGACCTGGCCCCACCCGAACCGTTCGCCGAACAGTTCGTCGACCTGGATCTGCAGGTGGTCGCCGCCGGCCGTGACGATCCGCTGCTCGCCGTGGCCGACTTGCTCGACGGCAAGATCACCGTGCTGCTCGGGCATTCCGGAGTGGGCAAGTCGACGCTGGTGAATCGTCTTGTGCCCGAAGCGGATCGAGCGGTCGGAGAGGTCACCGATATCGGCAGGGGGCGACATACCTCGACCCAGTCGGTGGCTTTGCCGTTGCAAACCGGCAGCGAGGGTTCCGGCTGGGTGATCGACACCCCGGGGATCCGCTCGTTCGGGTTGGCCCACATCCAGCCCGGCGACGTGCTGTTGGCGTTTGCCGATCTGGCCGCGGCGATCCACGATTGCCCCCGCGGCTGCGGACACCTGGGGCCGCCGGCCGATCCCGAATGCGCGTTGGACGGCTTATCCGGCGCCGCCGCGCGACGGACCGCCGCCGCCCGCCGACTGCTCGGCGTACTCAGGGAGACTTGACCAGCCGCATGCCAAGCTCGTCGGGCGATACCGAATGCCCTTTGGTGCAACGCATCTCGATCTGAACATCGGCGGCGCAGCCCAGATGCGTCAGTTCCAGCCGATCGCCGCCCGGGAGATGCCGTTTCCCCCACTGGAACATCGCAAAAACCACCGGCATGAAATCAATCCCGGCGTCGGTGAGCACATACTCGTCGCGGCTGCGCTGTCCGGGCTCGCGATAAGGTCGCCGGGCTAGGAGTCCGAGGGCCACCAGTTCGGCCAGCCGCGCCGACGTCGCGGCCTTGGTGATGCCGACGCGACGGACGAAGTCGTCAAAGCGTGTGGTGCCGTAGTAGGCCTCGCGCATGATCAGCATCGCGGACTTGGTCCCCACGACGGCCATCGTCTTCTCTATCGGGCATTCCCCCACTGCAGACCAACCATCGCGGTTGGCCGGCGGGCCTTCCAGCATTGTCACGAAGATCACCCTCCGGTCCAGGTTGCGCTGAGTATGCTCAGCCTGCTACAGCTGGGTATAGTCGTTGATACTCAGCTAACCGCGAGGAGGAGCGCTTCGCCGCTCAGGGGGTCTAGTCCGGCGCTTACGACCTCGTCATCGCCGGCGGTGTGGAGTCGATGAGCCGGGTTCGGGTGGGCAGCTCGGTGCTGCCGGGGAGCAACCCGATGGGCGACGACATGACCCTGCATTACCCGGAAGGCCTGGTGCCACAAGGCATCAGCGCCGAGCTGATTCAGGTCGCCGGGCTTACGCCGACAAAAGCATCCGACCGGCACGACCGTCGAGACCCTGGCTGGGCTGCAGCCGACATTCTACGGCGAGGCGATGAAAACCTTCTTCCCGCAAACCAATTAGTCAATCACGCCGGGCAACTCGTCGCCGCTGTCCGACGGCAGTGCCGCCGTATTGGTCACCACCAGCGACGCCGCCGCCAAGCTCGGTCTGCGCCCGCTGGCGCGCATCCACACCGCGACGGTGGTGGGCCCGGACCCGCTCCACATGCTGACCGGGTCATTTCGGCCACCGAAAAGGTGGTGCGCCGAGCCGGTTTGACACTGGCCGACGTCGACCTGTTCGAGGTGAACGAGGCGTTCGCGCCGGTCGTGCTGGCCTGGGCGCAGGACACCGGCGCAGACTTGGCCAAAACGAACGTCAACGGCGGGGCCATCGCGATCGGCCACCCACTGGGGCCAGCGGCGCCCGGATCATGACCACGCTGGTCAAAGCGCCGCACCAGCATGGCGGGTGCTACGGGCTGCAGACGATGCGCGAAGGCGGCGGCATGGCCAACGCCACCATCATCGAGCGGCTGTAGTCGCCACGGTAGCGACGCACACGGCGTTGGAGCAATGAGGCAATGTGATTAAAGGAGCCGCCGATATCCGGTCCCAGAACGTAGAAAATCAGAAAGTCAGGCTTTGCAAGGCTTGAATGTTGGAAATAAGCGATTCCAAAATGACGATGAATTCGACGAAACCCGCGAACGATAGAAGGCCGACGGTAGCCGCAATGGGATCCCCGACCGCGCTGACGATGCTGCCCTGCTCGACGCCGCTCACGAAAAGGCCGGCGTCGTATACCGGGACACTCGTCATGAAACTTAGCGCAGTATCCGCGGTAGGAAGCAGGATCGCATAGTCGGTCGGGATGATGGATGCGACGGTGTTCACAATATTCTCATGCGTCGCAGGCACCGGGCTCGGCGGCGACATGAGCGCCTGCACATATGGCAACGACACTGACGGCCATGTGCTTGGCGTCGAGACGGCGACCGGTAGCTCAGCCGCGAAATCGTCAATTCCTTGTTGGGTTCCGGCGGCCAGCGCACTAAGCACAGTGCCCGGGCTGACCGGCGGGAAAAGTCCGAACGGGGTAGGAATATTCGCCGGACCCGTCGAATAACCATGCGCTGGATCGCCGAAGCCCAAGTTAACGATCACTTTTAGATCCGGTTGGATGAGGGCGGCTAGCGGGTTCCCTAGTACGGGTATCGATCGCAGCGGCTCAAGCAGCGGCAGGTTCTCGGTGGGAATCATGTAGTAAGTGGTCATCGTCGGTCCCTCGGTTGGCAATTGAATAGCCGCGGCGACCTGTGCGGGCGTAAGGTCTGCATACGTGGTGTGGAGATAAACGATGCCAGCGAGGGCGTTGAGGTCGGCTACGAAATTGAGTGGGTATTGCGGAAAGTCCGCAAAGCCATCGTATTCGCGCGTGTATATGGTTGTCGGATAGAGATTATCCGGCGTCGCTCCATAAAAGGTAAAACCCCAGACTCGCGAGATTCAGACCGGGAAGCGCGCGAAGATGCCGCCATTCGGATTCATTTCATCGCCGATCAGCACAAAGTTGAGCTGGCTTGGCAGCGGGTCGCCGGAACTCATCGCCGCGTATTGCTGCATCAGCAAAGAGGACATGACCGCGCTCTGAGACGTTCCGAACACGGTGACCGTGCTGACCCCGGGGGTAGCCAACTGCTGCATGATCGCGTTGTTAAGTATGGCCGTCCCCTCGTTCACCGACCTGGTGAGGACCATGCTCTTGACACCCGTCAATGGGTAGCCTTCTTCGGGCGTGGGAAGGAGCTGCGGCATGGCGCCAGGATGATTGGGCTGGATGAATAGCGTGTTGACGGCATCGATATATGTCTGCGGCGGCAAGGGGTCTCCGGTGCCCCCATGACCAATGCCGGATTTGCCGGATTTGGCGGCGCCATCGAAGCCGGCACCTGGGCCGCAGCGTTGAACACATTGAAGCCGGCGAACGCGGCCGCCATGTTGGCCACCTCAGCATCCACATAGGCGCTTGCCGCAGCAGACAATGCCCGCGTGAGCTCGTCGTGAAAAGCCGCTGCTTGCGCCACCAAGCCCTGGAACTCCTGGGAGTATCCGCCAAACAATTTCACGACGGCCGCCGAAATCTCGTCGGCGGCCGCTGCCAGCAAACTGGTTGTCGGACCTGCCGCCGCAGCTGTGGCCGTGTTGATTGCCGAGCCCACCCCCGCCAGCTCCGAAGCTGCGACTACCAACGTCTCCGGCTGCGTAATCACGTAGGACATCGGTGCATTCTCACACCCGCGTCCGCGCAGCACCGCCGAATGATCGCTTCCGTTGCAAGGAGAGTTTCCGTGGCACTACGGCGCTACGGCCTCCGGGCAGGTGATGCACTACTCCCGGGATGGCCGTCGCCGCAGCGTAGCCGACCGGGAACCCACGCCGTACTGCGCCAGCTAAAGTTACCGGCACCGCACGCGAAGGCGACGGCCCCTAGGCCGCCAGATCATCTGTGGCACTTGACGATGCCGCCGGCAGATGCCGAGCGCGCCGCCAGCTGCGCACCGCGGCAATCGCGGACTTGAGGCCACGGCGGCGACCGGTCACCGGATCAATGCCGGCGAAACCCGGTTCCAGCTCAGCGAACATCTGCTCGCTGCGCGTCTCCGGCGCGTCGTCGGCATTGTCGCGCAGATACTTGTCGGGCAGCGACAGCTTGGCCAGGGTGCGCCACGTCTTGGCGTATTGCACCAGGAATGGGCCGGTGGTGTACGGCAAGTCGTACTTGTCGCACACCTCGCGCACCCGCACCGAGATCTCGGCAAGCCGGTTACTGGGCAGGTCCGGATACAAGTGATGCTCGATCTGGTGAGACAGATTGCCGCTCATGAACCGCAACGCGGGACCGGCGTCGAAGTTGGCGCTGCCCAACATCTGCCGCAGATACCACTGCCCCTTCGTCTCCCCGATCATGTCCGTCTTGGTGAACTTCTCAGCGCCGTCGGGAAAATGCCCGCAGAAGATGACCGCGTTGGACCAGACATTGCGAATCACGTTGGCCATCGCGTTGGCTTTGAGCGTCGAGCGGTAGGTCGCGCCGGGCGACAACGAGGTCAGGGCGGGGAATGCCACGTAGTCCTTGGCCAGCTGGCGGCCGGCCTTGCCGGAGAACTCCCGAAGTCGCGCCCGAGCCGCATCGCGCTCGGCGCGGTCCTTTCGGAATACCTCGTGAATCTCCAAGTGCCGCAAGGCGATTCCCAATTCGAAGCCGAGCGCGAGCACGGTGTTGATCACCAGGTTGAAGCCATTGCGCCGCTTCCAGGGCTGGTCCCGGGTCACGCGGACCATGTCGTAGCCGACGTCGTGGTCCATGTCGAGGATGTTGGTGTACTTGTGGTGCACGAAGTTGTGCGTGTAGCGCCAGTGCCTCGATGTGGACAGCATGTCCCACTCCCAGGTGGAGGAGTGGATCTCGGGATCGTTCATCCAGTCCCACTGGCCGTGCATGACGTTGTGGCCGATTTCCATGTTCTCGATGATCTTGGCCGCCGCGAGGGCCATCGAGCCGGTCCACCACGCCCACCGCCGTGAGCTGGCACCCAGCAGCACCCGGGCCGCCACCTCCAGCCCCCGCTGCGCGGCGATGGTACGGCGGATGTAGCGGGCGTCCCGTTCGCCGCGGGACTCTTCGACGTCGCGGCGGATGGCATTTAGCTCGCCGGCCAGTGCATCGATGTCGGCGGTCGTCAAGTGTGCGAACACGTCCACATCGGTGATCGCCATCGTCTTACCCTTCTGCACTACAGCCATTGACCGCAACGAACGGTAACGACGATGCCATGAATTATTGTTGGGCGTTTATGAAATGGCGGCCGGGTCAGGCCGCCAGGTCCGCTGGACGGCTTGCCGTCCGGCCGCGCCGCCAACCGCGCACGGTCGCGATCGCGGTCTTCAACCCGCGCCGGCGCCCGGTCTGCGGGTCGGTGCCGGCAAAACCCGGCTCCAGGTCGGCGAACATCCGCTCGCTGCGGGTCTCGGGCGCGTTGTCGGTGTCGTAGCGCAGGTACTTGTTCGGCAGCGACAGCTTGGCCAGGGTGCGCCACGTCTTGGCGTATTGCACCAGGAATGGGCCGGTGGTGTAGGGCAAGTCGTACTTGTCGCACACCTCGCGCACCCGCACCGAGATCTCGGCGAGGCGGTTGCTTGGCAGGTCGGGGTACAGGTGGTGCTCGATCTGGTGGCACAGGTTGCCGCTCATGAACCGCAGCGCGGGACCGGCGTCGAAGTTGGCGCTGCCCAGCATCTGTCGCAGGTACCACTGACCCTTCGTCTCGCCGATCATGTCCGTCTTGGTGAACTTCTCAGCGCCGTCGGGAAAATGCCCGCAGAAGATGACCGCGTTGGACCACACGTTGCGGATCACGTTGGCCACCGCATTGGCGGTCACGGTCGACCCGTAGGTGGCACCAGGGGACAACGAGGTCAGTGCGGGGTAGGCGACGTAGTCCTTGACCACCTGGCGACCGGCCTTGCTGGAGAACTCCCGCAGCCGGGTCCGCGCCTCGTCGCGATCCGCCCGGCCCTTGAAGATCTTGCCAATCTCCAAGTGTTGCAACGCAACTCCCCACTCGAAAAGCAGAGCGAGCAGCGTGTTCCAGACCAGGTTGAAGATGTTGTACTTCTTCCACCGCTGGTCCCGGGTGACGCGCAGCATGCCGTAGCCCACGTCGTCATCCATGCCCAGGATGTTGGTGTATTTGTGGTGCACGAAATTGTGGGTGTAGCGCCAGTGCTTGGATGCGCCGCTCATGTCCCACTCCCAGGTCGATGAGTGGATTTCGGGATCGTTCATCCAGTCCCACTGGCCGTGCATGACGTTGTGGCCGATCTCCATGTTCTCGATGATCTTGGCCACGCCCAGGGTCACCGCGCCCGCCCACCATGCGCTGCGCCGCGAGCCGGCAGCCAGCATCAGGCGGCCACTCACCTCCAGCGCACGCTGGGCGGCAATGATGCGGCGGATGTAGCGGGCATCGCGCTCGCCACGTGAATCTTCGATGTCCTGGCGGATGGCATCGAGCTCAACTGCCAGGTTTTCGATGTCGGCGTCCGTCAGATGCGCGAATACGTCGACGTCGGTTATCGCCATTGTGTTCTCCCTACGTCGTACGATTCCGTACCTACGCCATCGTAGGCTACGTTTCCGTAAGTTACTAATGGGTAGCTTTAGATATCCACCACACAATCGCCCGAGGCGGCCGACACGCAGGTCTGGATCCGGGTGCCGGGATCATGCTCCCGACCGGTCCGCAGGTCACGGACGTGGCCCGCTACCAGGTCGACCACACACGATTGACAGATCCCCATCCGGCAGCCGAAAGGCATCTGCACGCCGGCACCCTCACCCGCGTCCATCACCGATGTCGCCGCATCGGCAGCCACCGACCGGCCGCTGCGGGCGAACGTGACCGTGCCGCCGGCGCCGGCGGGTTCCGCCTTGGACACCGCGAAGCGCTCGAGGTGCAGCCGGTCGCTGACGCCGGCAGCGGCCCAGACCTTTTCGGCCTGGTTGAGCATGGCGGCGGGCCCGCACGCCCAGGTTTGCCGGTCGCGCCAATCGGGCACTTCCTCGCCGAGCCGGGCGAGGTCCAGACGGCCCTCGACACGGGTCGTGCGCACCTTCAGCCGATACCCGGCATGGTCGTCGGTCAGGGCGGCCAGCTCGGCGCCGAACATCACGTCGGCTTCGGTGGGCGCCGAATGCAGATGCGCGATATCGGTAATCTGGTTGCGGCGCACCAATGTTCGCAGCATCGACATCACCGGCGTGATCCCGGATCCAGCGGTCACAAACAGCATCGAGCGCGGCGCGGGATCGGGCAGCACGAAGTTGCCCTGAGGGGCGGCCAGACGCACCACGGTCCCCGGCTCCACGCCGGCCACCAGGTGGGTGGACAGGAAACCTTCGGGCATCGCCTTCACGGTGATGGTGACGGTGCGCACGGAGCCGGTGGTCCCGACGGGGCTCGACGTCAGCGAATACGAGCGCCAGCGCCAGCGTCCGTCGACCAACAACCCGATTCCGATGTACTGGCCCGGTTGATAGTCGAAGCTAAAACCCCACCCCGGCTTGATAACCAAGGTGGCCGAGTCTTCGGTCTCGCGGTGGACCTCGAGGATACGGCCCCGCAGTTCCCGCGCCGACCACAGCGGATTGGCCAGTTGCAAATAGTCATCGGGTAACAGTGGCGTCGTGATTCGCTCCGCGATCTTGCGCAGCGCATGCCAGCCGGGATGCCGGTCAGCGCCGGCGACGGCCGGTCGCCTGGTGTCGGCGACTTTGGCTTTGACCACCGCATTTTTCTTACGCATTTTTCTTACTCATCCGAAGCTCCTGATTGCGGCGCGGCCATCGGCTTCCGCCTGGGCGGCGGGGCAAGCTCACGCCCACGTCATAAAGCTACGGTACCGTAACTTACGGTTCCGTAGCCAGATCGGAATGTGCAAGCTGCATCACAGGACACTCGAGCGGGATTGCAGACCCGATAACCGGCTGTGGCCGGTGTTTCCCGGCAGCCGGGTTCCGGTCAAGCCTCAAGGCGTCTGCGGATGCTGGCGAGTCGTTGTGCCAGCTCCGCTTCACCGATGACGCCGCGAACGACCAGCGAGTGGGCCAGGGCCACCAACTGGTTCTCGGGGTAGGGCAAGCTGGCATAGCGGCTGGCCGAGAGGGCGTCTTCCTCATCTCGTCGCTGCTTGAAATCAGGAATGTCCGCGCGGCAGGTGGCGCGGTCGAGCGCGTCGCACAGGCCGTCCAAACTGGTCTTCCACGGGGGCACCGGGTTGGTCACGCCATACTTTGCGGCCATACGCGACCAGACCTGATTGCGTTCCACGATCTTCTGCAGTGGCGCTACGGTCGTCAGCTCGATCGGCTCCGGATCCCTCATGAGCTGCCTGTCAATCACCAGCAGGATGGATGGCCGCCCGGGTAACGGAGATGACGTTGGTCGTGACACCCGGTTTGGGCAGGGCCACGCCGATCAAGCAGTCCCGCGTGACGATCTCGGCCAGCCGGTCTTCGTCCCAGCCGTCGGTACCCTCCGGGAGCATGGGTAGCACCATGAACCGGTGCTTCTGGTTGGAGTCCTCCACCCGGATCGCGACGTCGTCGGGCAGATAAAGCCCGAATTCCGCGAGCACCTGTCGCGGCCAGCGGACCATCCGCCGGCGATAGTTGGGCGTGCGGTACCACTCCGGAGAGTTGCCGAGAATCGGTCGCGGATAACAAGAACACAACGCGCAGACGATCACGTGGTGCAACGTCGGTGTGTCCTCGAGGATCTGGAAGGCGGTGAAGTCACTGGGCGTGCCGAAGCCGGTCGGCTCCAGCCAGTCGACACCGACCTCTTTGCTGGCCGCCAGCGCATCGGTGAGCGCCAATTGCTTGAACTCGGGATCCAGCCACGCGCGCGCCACCAGGTGCGAGGCCGGCGTCGGGTTGATCTGCTCGGCGAACTCGGTGAAGTGCCGGTGCTCTTCGGCAGTGAAAATCCCTTTCTCGATGCACAATTCACGCAGCGCGATCTCGAGTACCTCGAAGTCGGTGATCTCATCCACCGTGGGGGCAAGCGTCCGCTCGTGGTCGTGCTCGGTCATGTCGGAACTCCTAATCCAACGCTTAATCCACCACTGCCGTCAGCCACCGCTGGGGTAGCTCCGTCTGCAGGGTGTCGGTAGCGGTCCCGGTGTATCCGTCCCATAGCTCGCACAGGTTGAACCGAACGATGTAGAACCACTCCGGCTGCGCATCGGGCCGGTCCCATGTTTCGTCCTCCGGGGCCGGGCTTTCGTAGGCGACTGCGGCGATCTCACCCCGGGCGCCCCGTACGTATTCCGGGGTGCGGGTATACAACAACGCGGGCAGTTCGCGCACCACAACCGGCTCCCCCACCCGAAACTTGGGCTTCCCGGCCAGACCCGCATACACCTGTGGGTCGCCTTTGCCGACCGCATGGGCGTGGTGGACATTGCGAACGACGCCGGCGCCGTCGCCTTCTGACTTCGGTTGCGCCTCAAGCTTTCTCCCGTTGAGGCCACCGGCGTAGCGGGCCTTGACCGCCGCCATCCGGTCACTGAGCTCGCCCAGGCTGACGTGATGTTTTTCCACCAGCACCCGCGCTACCGCCCAGAGCCAGCGACCGTAGTAGGGGAACCCGAGATAGACCGCTCGCCCCACGTCCACGTTCCCGATTCGCCGACGCTCCTCCGACAGCCAAATCCCGCGCCACGCAAGCACTTCGCAGAGCACGTACGTCATGTGCTCCCAGTACTCGTATTGCTTGTTCTCGTACTTCATGGGCGCGTCCGGCTCACCGCCAACGTCATGATTGGTCTTCATGTATGCCCAGAAGCGATCATGGTCGAGCAGGTCGGGAGTCGGGGCGTCCGGAAGCTCGGGATACGCCGACTTGAGCCGGGCGACCAGGTCGAGCTGACGGGCACGATCAGCGGCTGTACTCATGACCACTCCTGTGGCATCGGGAGCGTGCAGACGGTGCAGTGATGCTACTACCACGGCGACGCAGCCGGCACTTAGAGCAACTCGAGCAGGAAGGGCAACTCCTGGTTGGCATACCACGCCAGATCGTGGTCCTGGGCGTCACCGACGACGAGCTCGGCATCCTCGTCGCCGAGATCGGCGGCGTCGATCACCGCTATCGCCGCGGTGACGGCCGGTTCGGCCGCGGCGTTGTCGACATACGCGGCGACCACCCGATCCATCGCCACCGGCGCGCTCAGCCGGACGACGGCGTCGTCGAGATCCGGACGGTACGTGGCGGCGTCTACTTCGGCGGCGATCACCGCGCGTCGCGGCGGCAGACCCTGGCCTGCGTCGTCTGCCAGCAGACGCAGGGACGCCAGCGCGGCCTCCTGCAGCGCCACCTCGGCGAGTTCGTCGTCGTCGCCCTCGGCATAGGACTCCCGCAATTTGGGCGTCACCGCGAACGCCGTTCCGTTGACCGGCCACAGCGAACCGTCAGCAACGAGGCGCTGCAACATGGCCAGCGTGGCCGGGACATAGACCTGCATCACGGGCCGAGTGGTCTGGGCCTATTGATCGCCGGGCTAGCCATCGATCAATGTCGCCGCGTAGTCGTCGACGTAGTTGGACAGTTCCCGCGGCGGACGCTGGTAGTTGCCGCTCACCAACGGATGTTTGGGCAACTTCACCTTGGGCTTCTCCACGTCCTGGTAGTCGATCGTGGACAGCAGGTGCGCCATCATGTTGAGCCGCGCATGCTTTTTGATGTCGGATTCCACCACATACCACGGGCTGGTCGGGATGTCGGTGTGCACCATCATCTGGTCCTTGGCGCGCGAGTAATCCTCCCACCTGTACAGCGATTCCAGGTCCATCGGGCTGAGCTTCCATTGCCGCACCGGATCGCTGCGCCGAGCCTTGAAGCGCCGCAACTGCTCCTCGTCGGACACCGAAAACCAATACTTGCGCAGCAAGATCCCGTCGTCGATCAACATGTGCTCGAAGATCGGCGTCTGCCGCAGGAACAGCGCATGCTCTTGCGGCGTACAGAATCCCATGACCTTTTCGACGCCGGCGCGGTTGTACCACGACCGGTCGAAGAGCACGATCTCGCCCTCGGCGGGCAAATGCGCGATATAGCGCTGGTAGTACCACTGCCCGCGTTCCCTGTCCGTCGGCGCGGGCAACGCCGCGATGCGGGCCACGCGCGGGTTGAGGTATTCGGTGATCCTCTTGATGGTGCCGCCCTTGCCGGCTCCGTCACGGCCCTCGAAAACGACCACCAGGCGCGCCCCGGAATGGCGCACCCACTCCTGCAGCTTCACGAATTCTGTTTGCAGCCGGAATAATTCGGCATGGTAGACACTGGCAGGGATCTTGCGCCGGGCCGGCGGACTTGACTTCTTCTTGGGCTTCGCCGTCCTGGCCGGCGCGCCGTTGGTTGTCACAGTGCTCACAACAACGGATGGTATCTCCACGAGCCATTCCCACTGAGACAAATAACGGGACAACTAGCGGGACAACTAGCGGGACAACTAGCGGGACAACTAACGGGACAAACACTGAGACAATCACCGGGACGCTTCCAGCAGCTCCTCGAGGGCTTGGCTCAGCAAGCCCGGCAACAGGTCGACATCGCTCATCGCGTCGCGGTCGGCGTTGATCCCGAAATACAGCATGCCGTTGTAGGAAGTCACGCTGATGGCCAGCGCCTGGTTGTGCAGCAGCGGGGGCACCGCGTATGCCTGCAGCAGCTTGGTGCCCGCGACGTACATCTGGGATTGCGCCCCAGGGGCATTGGTGATCAGCAGGTTGAACAACCTTGCCGAATAACTGGTCGCCACTCGCACGCCCATGGCGTGCAGGGTGGGTGGCGCGAAGCCGGAAAGCGTGACGATGGTGCGGGCGTCAACCAGGCTCGCCGCCGTCGGATTCGATTCGGTGGCGTGTGCGACCTGAGACAGCCGCACCACAGCGTTGCCCTCACCCACCGGCAGGTCTATCAGGAAAGGGGTCACCTGGCTCATGGCCTGGCCGGGTCCCGTCGAATCGAATTGGTCGTCAACGTAGGCCGCCAGCGGAGCCATCGCCCGCACCGTCGCCGTCGGCGCCACCGTCTCACCGCGCGACATCAGCCAGTTGCCCAGCGCGCCGGCGATCACGGCCAGCACCACGTCGTGGATGTCGCAGTCATAACGTGCCCGTACCGCCCGGTAGTCCTCAAGCCGTCCGCGCGCCACCGTGAAGCGCCTATTGCGTGACACGGGGGCGTTGAGCGGGCTACTGGGTGCGGTGCCGCGCGCCACGGTGCGCGCGACATCCAGAACCCGACGGCCCGCG
Source organism: Mycobacterium attenuatum (assembly GCF_900566085.1). Lineage (GTDB taxonomy): Bacteria > Actinomycetota > Actinomycetes > Mycobacteriales > Mycobacteriaceae > Mycobacterium > Mycobacterium attenuatum. The sequence goes on along the minus strand of NZ_UPHT01000044.1, from coordinate 25,594 downwards.
TCGACGAGCTGACCGTAGTTGGTGACCGCACCGGCGACCGCGGATCCGACGGCCTGCAATTGTGCACCCGGCCCGATAAGCCAGTCGCCGATCGCGCCCAGCACCAACCGGGTGTGGCCGGGGTCGCGTTCCGGTACCCAGATGTCTTCGGGGAACGGTGGTGGACGCCGCGTCCGATCGGCGATGACATGACCGATGGCCAGCGACGTCACCCCGTTGATCAGGGCCTGGTGCGACTTGGTGTAGAGGGCAACGCGATTCTTCTCCAGGCCCTCGACGAGATACATCTCCCATAGCGGCCGCGACTTGTCCAGCGGCCGGGCGGCCAGCCGCGCGATCAGCTCGTGCAGTTGCTCGTCGCTGCCCGGCGACGGCAACGCCGAGCGCCTGACGTGATAGGTGATGTCGAATTCGGGATCGTCCATCCACACTGGGCGGGCCATGCCGATCTTGACCTCGCGTACCTTCTGCCGGTACCGCGGTATCTGGGGCAGCCGCTGCTCGACGGTGGCCAACAGCGTCTCATAGCTCAGTCCGGCCCGCGGGCGGCGCAGGATCATCAGCGACCCGACGTACATGGGGGTGGCGGAGTTCTCCAGCCGATAAAAAGCCGCGTCCGTCGTGGACAAGCGGGTCACCATTTACGACCCTGTCCTCCTTGTCAATTCGTCCCCAATCCATCGGTCGGGCCGATGTTGCTCACCGTAACCACCGGCCCGGCCCCATTCCGGGGCGGGTACACGCCGGCGCGGTGTGTGCAATGATGACCGGGCAGTTTGTCTGCCACTCTCCAGCAGGCGCGCGGTCCTCAGTCTGCGTTGGCGTGTTTTGATCTGGAGAGTGCCCCGTTGAGCGTCAGTCCTGGCTCCCACCCACCTCATCGTCCGACCTTCGCCGTTGTTCCGGTGGTCGAGTACGAACCGCCCACCCGAACAGTCCCCCGGTGCCGACAAGCAACGCTCGCACCTGTACGCCAGCGCAGTCTACGGGCGCCTCGCCGGCACCGCAGCGAGCAGCCGACGACCGAAAGCATGTCGGTGCCCATGCGTCAGGCAGGCGTGTTCGCCGACGCGGCACTGCGCCGAGTGCTCGAGGTCATCGACCGCCGTCGCCCCGCCGCGCAGCTGCGTTCGTTGCTGGCACCCAACCTGGTCGACGCGGTGCTGTCGGTCAGCGACGTGGTTGCCGCGCGGTACGGGACCGCGGTGTTGCGCCGGGTTCGACTGCAGCCGGTCGGGTCCGCGGAGACCGCGGCCGAGGCGTTCGGCAGCTACAGCCGCGGGGACCGGATCCACGCGATCGCCTGTCGCGTGGAACGGGTGACCGCCGGCACCGGACCGCGCTGGCTGGTTGTCGCCTTGCACATTGGCTGACGGGCCCGTGCGGTCAGACGGTGCCCGGCAGTGGCCCACCGGTGTAGCGCGCCACCACCGGGCCCGTGATCGCCATGATGAAGACATACGACGTCGCCAGCGCCGCCACGGTGGGGATTGACGCGCCGACCAACCCGATGATGATCAGCGAGAACTCGCCGCGAGCGATCAGCGCGGTGCCCGCGCGCAGCTGGCCGCGCCGGGCTACCCCGTCACGGCGGGCGGCGAACATCCCGGTCAGCACCTTGGTCGCGGCGGTCACCGCAGCCAAAACGACGGCCACCGGGAGCATCGGAAGCAGCTCCTTGGGGCCCACCGACAGCCCGATCGCCAGGAAGAAGATCGCGGCGAACAGATCGCGCAGCGGACCCAGCACCTTGCGCGCCCGGTCGGCCGTTTCCCCGGTCAGGGTCAGGCCCACCAGGAACGCGCCGACTGCGGCCGAGGCGTGCAACGACTCGGCCAGCGCCGCGACCAGCAAGGTGATGCCCAGGACTCGCAACAGCAGTTGCTCAGAGTCGGGGTGCGCCACCAGTCTGCCGACGTGATGACCCCAGTAGTAGGACGCGGCAAACGCCGCAACGAGGGCGCCGATTGCGGCCAGGGTCCCGCCGAGCGCGTCCAGCCAACTGCCGTGCAATGCCAGCACCGTGAACATCGGCAGATAGCCGGCCATCGCGAAGTCTTCGAGTACCAGCACCGACAACACTGCCGGGGTTTCGCGGTTACCCAGGCGGCGCAAGTCCTCGAGCAGCCGCGCGACGACACCCGACGACGAGATGTACGTGACGCCGGCCAGCGCCAGGATGGCGACGGAGTCCAGCCCGAGCAGCCAGCCGGTCACCGCACCGGGCGCGGCGTTGAGGACGATGTCGACGCCGGCCGACGGCAAGTGATGACGCAAGCTGCTGGCGAATTCGGTTACGGAGAACTCCAGCCCCAAGGTCAGCAGCAGCAACACGATGCCGATGGGTGCGCCGGTGCTGACGAAGTCAGCGGCGGCATTCACCGGAAGGATGCCGCCCTTACCCAGCGCGAGACCGACCAGGAGATAGACCGGAATCGGCGACAGCGCCAACCGGCGCGCCAAAGCGCCGAGCAGGGCGAGCAGGACCAAGAGGGCGCCGAGTTCGAATAGCAGCGCCTCCGAAACATCCACCGGCTCAGCCCTTGTCGACGATCTGCCGGACTCCGATGATGCCCTCTTCGGTGCCGATCACGATCAGGACGTCGCGTGCCCGCAACGTTTCGGCGGGGCCGGGCGAAGCGACCACGTCGTCGCCGCGGACGATCGCGACGATCGACGCGCCGGTTCGGGTGCGGGCACGCGTGTCGCCGAGCGGCCGGTCGACGAACGGGCTCTGGGGATCGATCGAGATCTGGCCCGCCTCGAGCCCCGGCACCTCGCGGGTCAGCTCGGTGAACCGCTCGGCAATTCTGGGTGCGCCGAGAATCTGAGCCACGGTGTCGGCCTCTTCGTCGGTCAGGCGGAAGACCAGCCGGCACTCGTCAGGGTCCTCGGCGGTGTACACGACGATGTCGAAATCGCCGGTGCGCCGGGCGATGATGCCGATCCGCTCACCCTTGTGGCTGGTGAACTCGTACCGCAGACCGACCCCGGGCAGCAGCACCTCCTTGACATCCATGCCGCCCATACTCGACGAAATGACATCCCGAGAGAAGCCCGAACCGCAATCTCATAGACGATCGCGTCCTTGAGCCTCCATGCAGCGCCGGGCTGCCAATACCCACCGCCCGGCGCTCGACTTAGACTTCTGCGGTGTTCTGGGAGACGGGCCATGCGCTCAACGGCGACAGTCGGCAACTGTTCGATTACGCGTGTCCGCGAAGTGCGTTCTCGATACGCCCAGCGGAGCGCAAGGAGCGTCCGAATGCTGCCATCCGACACGATCCAAGCCGTTAGTCCAGCATTGAAAGTGCAAGCTCGAATGACGGTGTTTCGCGGCATCGCAGATCCTCCACCACCGAAAAGTGATTCCGGCCTGGGATGACGTATGGCGGACGGGTCAACGGCTGCCACGCGGCCGCCTGGTTGATGCTCTGACGATGGAACTCGCCGGTTTCGTCGCCGCCAACTGCGAGTAAGAACGGCGCAGTCACCGTCGGTCGTTGCACAGCCATGCTCCACAACCGTGCCCTTTTCTCCGTCAATTTGATATCGGCATTCATGCTGGTGTGGACGATGGGCGTGAGATCATAAATTCCTGATATTGCGAGCGCACCCCGAAAGGGATCCGACGGCAGGCCGTGGTATGCCCAGTCCGTGGTAAATGCTGTAGCAACGAGATGGGCACCCGCAGAATGTCCGCAGATAACAAAGTTAACGCGTTCAGCCTCGCCTAGAATTTGCCAAAGAAAAACGACCGCTCGTCGGCAACTGCGCGAAATCTCTTCGATGCTTACTTGAGGGCATAATGGATAATTGAGCACAGCAACAGAAAACCCACTCGCGACAAACGGATCAGCAACCCAAGAGAATTCGTTTTTGGAGAACGCCCGCCAATATCCGCCGTGCACGAACATAAAGACTCCACGAGGGGACGGTGCTCTAAACAGGTCGATCGACTCACGCGGGTGTCGCCCGTAATTCAACTCTCGCGCATGAGGCAGAGCGGCGCGAGTCAGCTCCGCCCACCGGGTCCAACGGGCATAACGCTCGGTTGTGTCAGGAATCTGAATTGTCGGATTATATTGCTGCTCCCAATATTTTGAGATTGGTCGCGACGTCATGGATCAACCCCGTAATATCGGAATTTACATTGCAGTTCGAAGATGCCACAACTCCGGAAATAGAACGACATCGAGTTTCTTGCGAAGGTATGCGACGCCTGAAGTGCCGCCCGTTCCCTTCTTGCTGCCAATAATGCGCTCAGCTGTGGTCAGATGACGAAAGCACCATTGCCGCATCGCGTCTTCGATATCCACCAGGTCTTCCCCGAGATCGAATAGATCTCCGTATTGGTTTGGGTTCTGATAGATGGTTAGCCACGCCGTCTCAACCGATGTGTCGTAGCGGGTTCGTAATGTCTGATCGCGCGACAAAACGGATGGGGAAATGGCAAAATCTCTTCGCGCCAGCAGATCGATAACCTCAGCATACAACGACGGCGCAGCGTAGGCGTCTGCGACTTCGGGATGCACCGCTCTGCCGTCTTGATATTGTTCCAAAATTTTCGGATCCTTGTTTCCCAGGCGATACTGGATGGCCAAAAATAGGTAGGATTGCATGCCCGAGGCCGTACCGAGCGACTTTCGTATCGACGAGAATTCGATGGGTCTTATCGTTGAGGTCAGGTTCCAGGAAGATACTAACTGTTGGATGATCAGCTTTACTCGAGTCAGCTTTCGAGAGGCCTCTTGCAACATGTCGGCACGGATTGCCGTGATGGCTAGCTTGAGTTGATGGAGAAGTAGTTTCATCCATAACTCCGCCGTTTGATGCTGGACAATAAAGAGCATCTCAGTCGGATCATCGGAGATTAGTCGCTGAGCGGACAATAGCTTCTCGAGCTGCAAGTACTCCGCATACGACTTCTGCGCGCCGAGCGTCGATCGATCGCCATCGCGCGCTGACACAGCGACACATGAAGCCGCTGCGAAATCGCTTGCGCTCACCTCGGCTTCTTCGGGCTGCCTCGAATTAGTAGATCGCGAAGAGTTGTTTGGAGCGGTTTCAACCGGGCCGCCCAGAGCAGGTTGAATGTCAATGCACATATTGCTATTTGAAGAGATCGATTTCAGTTGCATGGAATCGCCGCCAAAGCCCTTCGGCAACGCCGAGACGGGCCCTGCCGTATTGAATCGCACATTTGCGGCATCGGTTGTCGGCGTGCGGAGGCCAGCGACGCCTGACCTTCACCGGCCAAGGTTCATCCGTTCCGCACGTAGCTGCTTCGCAACGTGGCGGCGAGTTCCTGCGAAGACTCCCCCGGGACTCGGATCGACAAACCGCTGCGAATCGGCCAGCCCACAACTCGAGTCCTCGCGACCTTCGGCTTCTGCTGCCGCCATCTCGCCTGTGCACTCCTTACGTTGACCGGGCCGCGCAGCGATGCGCCACACCCGGCCACCGCAACGTTCAAGAACCTGTCCCAGCTGACCAAATCTCGACGTGAAAAGCATGAGCGAAAATGCGTAGATCTTTGCACGGGACCGTAGCCGCCGCCGGGCGGCTTGTGGGGCCGGACCCGGCACGTCTATCCGCGATTTTGTCCGCGACCCGCGGGAACACGTCATCAGCGCCTCGAGAACCACGCCCGACCGGATGGTTGTCATCGAGGGCGAAAGCTACTGCTGGGCCAGCGTTTTATTCGGCAACCGGCGAGGCCTGGGTACCAACATCGGCACCGCGCGACGGTAATTTCGGTAGCGGTCACCCAGCGTCGCCGTCAGGTCGCTCTCTTCCAAACGCAGGGCGATCAGGATGTAGCCCGTGGTCGCGATCGAGAAGAGCAGGTGCCCTGCCGTCATTGTGGGCGTCGCCCAGAAAGCGATGATGAAACCGAGCATGATCGGGTGACGCACCAACCGGTACAGCAGATGAGTGTGGAAACCGACCTCCGTGTACGCCTTTGCGCGCCATGCCAAATACACCTGCCGAAGGCCGACGAGGTCGAAGTGGTTGATCATGAACGTCGACGCGAAGACGATCGCCCACCCGAGCCAGAACACCGCCCACACCACCAGGCGGGCGGCCGGCTGCCCCACGTCCCAGATGACCGCGGGCATCGTTCGCCACTGCCAGTAGAGCAGCAGCAGCACCGCACTCGACAGCAACACATAGGTGCTGCGCTCAATCGGCTGCGGCACAAACCGTGTCCACCACCTTTTGAACGCCGGCCGTGCCATCACACTGTGCTGGACAGCGAAGGCAACCAGCAACACCACGTTGACCGCCACCGCCTCGCCGATCGATGCGGTGATCCCGCGGTCGACGGTCCGAGGCACCACAAAGTTACCGACGAAACCGATTGCATACAGGAAAGCCACCACGAATAGCAGGTAGCTGCCGGCGCCGTAGCCAATGATCAGGTATCGCTTCATGAACTCAGTGTCCGCCGACCAGCTCCGTTGGGACATAGGTCATTTGCCTCAACTTCGGCATGCGGACCCTAGTTATTATTGACTAGTCCATTCCGGAGCGCATACATGCTGGCGCCGATGCGGTTGGACACGCCGATCTTGGCGTAGGTTCGCTCCACGTGGTTGCGGGCGGTTTTTTCGCTGATCACCAACGCCGCGGCGATCTGCTTGTTGGAAGCACCACGGGCGACCAGGCAGAGCACTTCGACCTCCCTGGGCGTGAGTCCGTGCGGGCGCAGACTCGACCGCTCGGCACGGTGTCCCGCGGCGTGCAGCACCGCCTCGACGGCGACGGAGTCGAGCTCGCCGACTTGCACCTGTCTGCGCAGCCGCCGCGTTGCCGACTCCGCTGTCAGCTGTTCCCGATACGGCCTTGGCTCGCAAGCACATTGGTAGCTGACCGCGGCCGCCAGAACACGGTCCGGCAGGCTCAGCGCGGCGTCGGCGAGCCCACGTGGATAGCCCGAGCCGTTGAGGCGTTCGTGGTGATTGCCGGCGACCTCGGCCAATTTCCGGAGCCCGGGAACCTGGTTGAGGATTCGCACCGTGAAGTACGGATGCAACCGCACTCGTTCGAACTCCGCCGCGCTCAACGGGCCCTGCCTGGACCAGATCTGATTGGAAACTCCGATGCGGCCCAGATCGTGGACATGGCCGGCACGCCGGGTCAACACAGCCGCGTCGGCATCGAGCCCGGCGGCGAGCGCGGCATCACCGGCCAGCCGCGCCACCCCTCGCGAATGTCCCAGAGTGAATGGGCATTTCAGGTCGACGAAGTCGCCCAGTGCGACGAGCAGTGCGTCCAGCGACGGGTCGTCCAGCGGTTGCTGGTGATCGGGTGCGGCTCGCAGTGCCGCCGCCCAGGCATCGCCGGTGGGCGGTCCGGCCAGAATCGTGTCTGCATGTGCGAGGAATGTGTCGACCACCGCCGGATCGAACTGCCCGCCGCGCCTGCTGCGAGCCATGGCGACGGCGCCCTCGACGCCGTAGGCGCGATGGTGCACCTCGACCATGTCGGCGAGCTGGGCGACACGCATCTGGATCGGGATGGCGTCACCGTGGGCGCCCGTGGGTAGCCCCCCACCGTCGTAGCGTTCGAAGGTGAACGCGAGTGCCGCTTGTACGGTGGGGTCCAGGCCGATTCGATCCGCCAGCAGCGCCGCAGATGTGCAGTGCGAGTGAATCAATTGGGATATGCGGCCGCGGGCGTTGACGAAGAGGGTAGCCATCGCGCTGAGTCGGTGCACCAGCGGCTGACCTCGACCCACGTTGCCCGCCAGGAAACGCAGGTACGGCAACCCCGACCAATCGACCAGATAGGAATCGTGGCGTACGGCTATGTCGTCGCCGAACCACCGCGCATATTCGTGCGAGTCGGCGTGACAGCCGATCCACATGATCAAGGTCGTGTAGTAAGTGGAATCCCGCTGTTGCCCGCTGAGCCCGAGCCGAGCGGCAAGTCTGGTCGCAATGAGCGCGGACCGCAGCATGTGTTCGGCAGGCTGGCCCAAGCCGAGATCGATCGCGACCGACAGTGCCGCCAGCAGCTCCGCACGGGTTGGCAGGTCGGGGGGATCGTCGCGCATCAACCTATTGTGCCCAGGCATCGGCCGCCGGTCAGCTAATCGATATGGTGCGCTGGACGGCATGGTGGCGACCCGCATCAAAATTCTCGAAATGCCCCGAACCGACTACGAAAAGACCCCGTTGCGGCGGCCGGAAACCGGCGAGCCGTGCTTGGCCGGCCAGCGCTCCTATGGGTCCGAGGTCGACGCCGTCGAACACCGCTCGGGACTGCGCCACCGCCCACACCTGCCGAGGCCCGATCATGAATCGCTGGCCGTTAGGGGCGGTTCCGGCCAGCCGGAGCTGTCCTGCGCCGAGCGTCGCACCGGCAGCGCGACCCAGCGCGGCGAGCACCAGCCGGTTAGTCCACGCCCCGGCGGGCAACAGGTCGCCGACGGCGCTCATCAGCCGCGTCGACAACGTGGACCGGAGATCGATCTGCCACTCCAGCAGTCCGGTGATCGCGACAAACAGCGACCACGGGCTGACCCATTCGATCGTGATGTCGCATTGGACCGCGTCGTTGCGCGGTGTTGCCGAGCTGAAGTAGCGAGCGCAGCTTTGCTGTCCAGATGTGGTCGCATAGAACGTCCAGACGCCATCGGGTCCGCAATGCCATACCGATTTGTAGGCCGGTGCGAAGGTCGCCGCCGGAAAGTTGCGCAGCGCAAGGTAATGACCGCTGGCAAACGGAAGGCCCATGACACCGTAGCCGACGAATCGTTCGTCCTCTCCGGGCGGCAGCGTGGGGTTGTGCAGTACCGCCGAGGCGGCGTCGTAGGGCGTTCGTGAAGTAGTCATACCGAAATGGTTCACGCAAGCAGCGCCTCAGCGCATGAGGCGAGTGCCTCAGTCTCCGCGCGCAGGTCCGTGCCGCATGAAGCGGTTCACTGCAACCGATTAGCGATTCAACAGCGCCATGATCTGCGGCAGTGCCTGACGAGCGGCATCTCGGCCGGCCTCGCGGGCGACGTCTATCTGATGCGACTCGAGGAACCCGACTGCAGAGGCGTCGGGGCGGATAACAACCTGTGCAAGTTTGAGGGCAGCATTTGCGCCCTGCTGGCTGCCGATCGTCATCGTCCGCAACAAGGTGTCGCCGATACCCGGCACCCGCGGGGCACCCGCCCGAGCCGAGGAGTCGGGTGCGCCGCCGCCCAACCTGACACTCACCGCGATCAACGGGCCCTCAGTGGCCGACAGACAGCTGACGGGCACGTTGTTCAACACCCCGCCATCGACATGCAGTCGGCCGTCGTAGACCAGCGGCGGGAAGATCCCAGGCAGCCGCATCGAACACGCCATGACGTCGGCGACCGGCCCGCGCCGGTGCACGAATGCCTGCCGGGACAGTAAATCCACACTGACGCAACGCAATTCCTTCGGAAGCTCCTCCACGAGCAGCCCTCCGGTAGCTTCGCGCAGCAGGCTCAGCAGCCGTCGGCCACGAATCAGCCCCTTACTGGGCAACGCGTAGTCGTGGAGCGGATTACGCCGAATGAAGTATTCGTAGACGTGCGCGTCTACACCGGCCGCGTCCATGCCGCCGGCCGCGAGCGCGGCAATGGCCGCCCCCATGCTGGTGCCGGCAAACCTATCCACCGTGATCCCGGCTCGCTCCAATTCCTCGAGGACTCCGAGGTGGGCCAACGCTCGCGCGCCACCGCCGCCCAAGGCCAACCCGATCGAGCGGCCGGCAATGCGTGCCGCGAGCGGACGCACATCGTCCTGCAAAGTCCGGTAGCGGACCACGTGGACTGATCGCGGCGTGATCAGCTCCTCCCATTGGCGGCGCTGCTCCCGGCTGGCGGTTGAACCGGCCAGCACGAGGTCGGCGCCGGCCGCTCGGGCCGGCAGCGGCGCGACCTGCGGGTTCGGATCGTCTGCGACGAGCACGATCCGGTCGGCAACGCGCAGGCAAAAATCTCGCCAATCGGGATCTGCCAACGAGGCATGCAGCACTACTTTGTTCGCGCCTTGCTCCGCGCGTTCGAGACCGTCGCGGTCGATCCGGCCGGGGTTCACCGCCTTGACCCATGCCGAGAGGGCGGTGAGCAATCCGGCAGCCACCGCCTGCACGGGCGCGGCGGCGCAAACGCCGACCACGGCAATCACCACTTCCGGGCATGCCTGGGATGCAGCGAGCGGTGGCGGCATGGCACGCAGCCGTGAGGCTAACGTGCAAACCAGCGCCGCGAACACCTCACGGTCGGCGATCTGATCGAATTGAGCCCTGGTGAGCCGCACCAGCTTGGAGTCACGCAAAGCCCGGACCGAGGCCGAACGGGGCGCGTCGATCAGCAGTCCGAGTTCACCGAGAACTTCGCCGCGGCCCAGTTCTCTGATGACGACGGACTCCTGGAGCACCTGCAGGCGACCCTGGCGCAGCACATACAGCGAATCGGATTCGTCACCCTTGCGAAACAGGTAGGAACCGGCCTCAAGCTCAACCTCTTCGAGGCGTTGCCCCAGTTCGTCCAGGGTGGCCGGGTCCAATCCGGCAAAGAGTGGCAGTTGCCCGAGCAGGTTGCCGTCGTCGCTGGTCAGCTGCTCGACCGGGATGGCTAGCGGTTGGGACGCACGCTCGGGCGGTGGTGCCGGTTCGGGCTCGCGCGCGGGTTCGGCCTCCGGCTCCTCGACATCACTGCGGGTGCTGCCCAGGGATACGGCTGCGATGGCTACCGCAAGGAAGCAGAAGACGGGCATTGCCCACCCGCGCCGGATTGCCTCCGCAGCGGCGCCGTGTTCCGGCTTCCCGATCAGGATCACCAGCACGGCGACACCGATCACGGCGCCGAGTTGGCGGGTGGTGCTCACGACCGCCGACGCTGTGGCATAGCTTCCGCGCTTGGGCAGCCGAGCGATCGCGGCACTGCCCAGCACCGGCAAGGTCGCGCCCACGCCGACCCCTTGCAGCAGTTGGCCGGGCAGCCAGTCTCGAAGAAAGTCCGGCTTGACCCCCACCCGCTGCAGGTACCACACCAGGCTCCCAGCCCAAATCAGCGCACCGGCGGCAACGATGACCCGGTGTCCGTGCCGGTCGGCGATTCGGCCCAGCACCGCCGCCACCGCAGCGGCGACGATCGCCGCGGGTGCGATAGCGAAACCCGCTTTCAGCAGCGAATAGTGCCAGACGTAGTTGAGGTAGAGCACATGGGTCAACACGTAGCAGTAGAAACCGGCCGCGGCGACCAGCGTCAGCAGGTTGCCGGCCACGAACGGTCGGCTGCGCAAGAACGCCGGCTCGACGAGCGGTGCGGGATGGGACCGCGAACTCAGCGCGAACCCGCCCAGGGCGATCGCGCTGGCCACGAATGTTCCGAGGGTTCCCGCGCTGACCCAGCCCCAATCCGGGCACTTGACCAGCCCGAGAGTCAACGCCCCGATGGCCACCCCAAGCAGCAGCGCGCCCCGCAAATCGGGTACCCGGCGCCGTCCCGAAGCGCGACTTTCGGTGAGCACCCGTCCGGCAACGATCACCGCGACGATGCCCAGCGGAAGATTCACCAGAAAAACCAACCGCCAGCTGGACGCCTCGACGAGCATCCCACCAATCGGCGGGCCCAGGCCCGAGGCGATCGCCGCCGCGGCGCCCCACAGTCCCACGCCATGCGCGCGGCGCTCCGGTGGAAAGCCCTCGACAACCAGCGCCAGTGAAGCCGGCACCAGTACCGCAGCCCCGATGCCCTGCAGCAGCCTGAACGCCACCAGCTGCTCGACGCTGCCGGCCACGGCGCACAGCACGGACGCGATGGTGAACACCACCACGCCGAACTCGAACGTCCGTTTGCGACCGAGCAAGTCCGCCAGTCTGCCCGCCGCCACCAGGAAGGCCGCAAAGACGATGTTGTAACCGTTGAGAATCCAGGACAAGCTGCCGAGGTCGTAGGTCGGGAACGATCGCTGGATATCCGGGAACGCGATGTTGACGATGGTCGAGTCAAGAAAAGCGAGGAAGGCGCCGAACGACGCCACCAGCAGTACCGCGGGCGCCGAGGGCTGACGACGGCTGGTCAGCGGCGCGTAGCCCTGACGCTGTTTCACCGGAAGGTACGGCCGGACACCCTTGTCGCCGGCGACCGTGCGGTGGCGGGCGCCGGACCTGTCGACCCCTGAACTCGATGTGGCGCTCATCGTGTGACCTCTCGCCAAGGAACCGCTCGTCCCGGGAACCAACGCATATTAATCGGCGGCAAGGACGGTCTAAGGCAGTTTTGCGGTTTCGTTGCGTCAGATGCGCTTGGGCGCCCGCACCCGGGTCGTCACGTCACGCACCGCGGGTTGACCGGCGGTGCCAGCGCGATGATCACCCGCACTGCGCAACGACCCGGTCGACCAGTTGGACGTCGATGAGCCTGACCGGCAATAGCGGAGCCGACCGGCTCGGCTCACGCGAAAGCGCGCTGACTCGCTAGCGCTTCTTCACCGATTTCGGTGGCTTGGCACCTCGACCTTGCCGGCGCGCGGCTTCACGCCGCTGCCGACGGCTGGCGCCCGCCGGCACCCCGGCCGGCGGCTTCTGCGCGGCTCCCCCGTTTCGCTGTACCTGCGCCGAGCCATCCTCGGACGGACCGGAATATGTCAACGCGGGGGACTCGTCTTCAATACCCTTGGCGCGCAAACGGTTTGGAGCCTCCTCGGGCACCGGGGCGCCGCCGCCGCGCTGCTCGGCGGCGGCCGCCGCCGCGGTGGCGAACTCCGCCAGGTCTTCCGGTTCTTCGACGGGCGCGACTTCCACCTGAGGCGCCGGAACCGCCTCCACCGTGACGTTGAACAGGAACCCGACCGACTCCTCTTTCATGCCGTCAAGCATGGCCATGAACATGTCGTAGCCCTCGCGCTGGTACTCGACCAGCGGGTCGCGCTGGGCCATCGCGCGCAGCCCGATGCCCTCCTTGAGGTAGTCCATCTCGTAGAGGTGCTCGCGCCATTTGCGGTCGATCACATTGAGCAGCACATTGCGCTCCAGCTGGCGCATCGCGCCCTCGCCGGCGAGTTCCTCCAGCTCGGCTTCCCTTGCGGCGTAAGCACGTTCGGCGTCTTTGAGCAAGGCGTCGAGCAACTCTTCACGAGTGAGGTCGTCACGCTCGGAGTCGGCGTCATGGTGGGTCAGCGAGTCGTGGTCGATTCCCACCGGGTAGAGGGTCTTGAGCGCCGTCCACAACGCATCCAGGTCCCAATCCTCGGCGTAGCCTTCGGCGGTGGCACCGTTGACGTAGGCGGTGATCACGTCGCGGACCATGTCCGTCGCCTGCTCTTTGAGGTTCTCGCCCTCAAGGATGCGGCGGCGCTCGGCATAGACCACCTTGCGCTGCTGGTTCATCACCTCGTCGTACTTGAGGACGTTCTTTCTGATCTCGAAGTTCTGCTGCTCGACCTGGGTTTGCGCGCTCTTGATGGCCCGCGTGACCATCTTGGCCTCGATCGGCACGTCCTCGGGCAGGTTCAGCCTCGTCAGCAAGGCTTCCAGGGCCGCACCGTTAAACCGGCGCATGAGCTCGTCGCCCAGCGACAGGTAGAAGCGGGACTCACCCGGGTCGCCCTGGCGGCCGGAACGACCACGCAGCTGGTTGTCGATGCGCCGGGACTCGTGGCGCTCGGTACCGAGCACGTAGAGCCCGCCGGCCTCGATGACGTCCTCGGCCTCCTTGGCGGCCTCTCGTTTGACCTTGGACAGCTCCTCGTGCCAGGCCTGCTCGTACTCGTCGGGGGTTTCCAGCGGGTCCAGGCCGCGTTCCCGCAGCCGCTGGTCGGTGAGAAAGTCGACGTTGCCGCCCAGGACGATGTCGGTGCCGCGGCCGGCCATGTTGGTGGCGACAGTGATGCCGCCGCGACGGCCCGCGACGGCGACGATGCCCGCTTCCTGTTCGTGGTATTTGGCGTTGAGCACGTTGTGCGGGATGCGCCGCTTGGTGAACTGCCGGGACAGGTACTCCGAGCGCTCCACGCTGGTGGTGCCGATCAGCACCGGCTGGCCCTTCTCGTAGCGCTCGGCGACATCGTCGACCACCGCGATGTATTTGGCTTCTTCGGTCTTGTAGATCAGGTCGGAGCAGTCGGTGCGGATCATCGGCTTGTTGGTCGGGATGGACACCACGCCCAGCTTGTAGATCTCGTGCAGCTCTGCCGCCTCGGTTTGGGCGGTACCGGTCATGCCGGCGAGCTTGTCGTAGAGCCGGAAGTAGTTCTGCAGAGTGATGGTGGCCAGCGTCTGGTTCTCGGCTTTGATCTCGACGTGTTCCTTGGCCTCGATGGCCTGGTGCATGCCCTCGTTGTAGCGGCGCCCGTAGAGCACGCGACCGGTGAACTCGTCGACGATGAGCACCTCGCCGTCGCGGACGATGTAGTCCTTGTCGCGGTGGAACAGCTCCTTGGCCTTCAGCGCGTTGTTGAGGTAGCTGACCAGTGGTGAGTTGGCGGCCTCGTAGAGGTTGTCGATGCCCAGCTGGTCTTCGACGAACTCCACGCCCTTCTCGTGCACGCCGACGGTGCGTTTGCGCAGGTCTACCTCGTAGTGGGTGTCCTTTTCCATCAGCGGCGCCAGCCGGGCGAACTCGACGTACCAGTTGGAGGCGCCGTCGGCGGGGCCGGAGATGATCAGCGGGGTGCGGGCCTCGTCGATCAGAATGGAGTCGACCTCGTCGACGATGGCGAAATTGTGCCCGCGTTGCACCAGGTCGTCGAGCGAGTGGGCCATGTTGTCGCGCAGGTAGTCGAAGCCGAACTCGTTGTTGGTGCCGTAGGTGATGTCGGCGTTGTAGGCTGCCCGGCGCTGATCGGGGGTCATCTGGGCGAGGATGACGCCGACCTCCAGGCCCAGGAAGCGGTGCACGCGGCCCATCCACTCGCTGTCGCGTTTGGCCAGGTAGTCGTTGACGGTGACGATGTGCACGCCCTTGCCGGCCAGCGCGTTGAGGTAGGCGGGCAGCACACAGGTCAGGGTCTTGCCTTCACCGGTCTTCATCTCGGCGACGTTGCCCAGATGCAGCGCGGCCGCGCCCATCACCTGCACGTCGAAGGGCCGCTGGTCGAGCACCCGCCAGGCGGCCTCGCGGGCCACGGCGAACGCCTCGGGCAGCAGGTCGTCGAGGCCTTCTGGGTTTTTCTCGTCAGCAAGCCGCCGCTTGAACTCGTCGGTCTTGGCTCTCAACTCCGCATCGGTGAGCTTCTCGACGTCGTCCGACAACGTGTTGACGTAGTCGGCCACCTTCCTGAGGCGCTTGACCATGCGACCTTCACCAAGGCGCAACAACTTCGACAGCACGGTGATGTCCCCTTTTGGGATGTTCCCCTGTGGGGGGAGTCTTCTTTGAATTAAGGCGACTCCCATCGTAGGTGACGCCCGGCCAATGGCCCTTGATCGTCAGGCCAGTCGGATCAAGCCATAGTCGTAGGCGTGTCGGCGGTAGACGACGGTCGGCCGCTCGGTCTCCTTGTCGAAGAATAGGAAGAAGTCGTGTCCGACAAGCTCCATCTCGTAGAGGGCGTCGTCGACCGACATCGGCTTGGCCGGATGTTCCTTGACGCGCACGATGCGCCCCGGCTCGTGGTCCAGCTCGGCGCCGTCATGCTCGTGTGGCTCGGCCGGCTCGGCGGCGAAGGCCGTTTCCGGCGGCGGAGCCGCCGCGGTGGCCTCGGCCAGGGACACGGGAGTCTTGTCGCCGTAATGAACTTTGCGGCGGTCTTTGCTGCGGCGCAGCCGATTCTCCAACTTGCCGACGGCGGACTCGAGCGCGGCGTAGAAGCTGTCGGCGCAGGCCTCGCCGCGGACAACCGGCCCCCGACCGCGAGCGGTGATCTCGACTCGTTGGCAGGATTTGCGCTGGCGACGGTTGCGTTCATGGTCGAGTTCGACGTCGAACAGGTAGATCGTCCGGTCGAAACGTTCCACGCGAGCGAGCTTCTGCGAAACGTAGATGCGGAAGTGGTCGGGAATCTCGACATTGCGGCCTTTGAAGACGATCTCGGCGGTCGCTTGCGGTTCCGCCTGCCCATCGGTTTCGGCCGGCGCCTGTTCCATATCTTTGTCGGAATCCACGGTAAGCCTTGACATTCGTGACAACTCGTTTCTCTTTTCACGTCGCACGCGCCGTGCGTGCCGGGCCTTCGATTACGCGCCGACGGGGGTTGGAGCGGTCTCAGTGACGCCACCGCCGCAGGCTGCCCGCCGGAGCAAGGTGCCGATTACTCACCTCCTACCGCGGGTAGTGCTTCAGCATTGAAACATCTGGAAAATATCGCGACCGTGAGCCTTGCCGGTAAGTCCGAATCTGATCTCGACGTTAGCCTGTGTTCACCCCACGGTGCCAGCGAATTGGTCAGCCTTTTGCCGAGTTCTTATGCGGGGACTTGTCCCTGCTCCGCAACAGACCGGCAGCGCGCGGCGCGCTGTCATGCCGCCGCGATGGCCAACACGGCGGACACCCGGACACCGGCACCCCGCAGGACCCGGACCGACTCGCACGCTGTGGCCCCGGTGGTGACGACGTCGTCGACGACCACGACTTCGCCGCATAGACGCCCACCCCGCAGGCGCACTCGGCCGGCGATGTTGCGCTCCCGCGCGGAGGTGCCCAGACCGACCGAGTCGCGGACGAGCCCTGTCATTGCCAACGCCGAAACGACGGTGACGCCGGGATGCGCGGCCACCGCCGCCCCGGCGATGCGGTGCACCGGGTCTCCCCCGCGCCGACGCGCCGCCGAACGCCGAGTGGGCGCGGGCACCAGGGTCAGCGGGCTGTCGACGACCCCCCAGGACAACAGCCGGTGAATGCCGACGCCCAGGACCCGCGCCAGCGGTACGACAAGGTCGCGGCGACCGTGTTCCTTCATGGCCAGGATCGCCTGACGGCGGGCGCCGGCATAGCGCCCGAGCGCAAATACCGGCACCCCGGCGTCCACCCGCGGGCTCACGACATGTGGTTGATCGGCCGCCACGGAAAGCTCTGTGCAGCAGGCGCCGCACCAGCGGGTCGCCGGCGCACCGCAGCCGCCGCACTGCAGCGGCAGAACTAGATCGAGGACCGCACCCAGCACGGTGTCAGTGTGGCGGCGGGGACCGACAACCGTGCCGAGTGGAGACCTACCTGTAACCAAACCCTGACCGACATGCCAAGGCGCGCTGTCACATTCGCCCGTCATAGGGGCCCTACCATCGACCATCGACAGTGACTGAGTACCGATCCGAGAGGTGTCCAAACAGAGCGATGCGGGCGGCAATGCGGTCTCTTCTGGTGGTAATCACCATCACCGCGACGGTGTACGCCGGGCGGACCGGGGTAACGCTGATGGCGGTGGACAAGCCAAGCGGCAACCTGGGCATCGTCGCGGTCCTACCCGTGCGAGGCGCGGTCGTAGGCGTCGCGCATCCGGTGGTGATCACGTTCGGCAACCCCGTCGTCGATCGGCGGGCAGTGGAGCGCACGATCACGGTGAGATCGGCGCCCCCTCGTACCGGCAAGTTCGAGTGGCTCGACAACAACGTCGTGCAGTGGGTTCCCGACAGATTCTGGCCGGCGCACAGCACCGTGGCACTGTCGGTGGGCAGCGTGCGCACTGACTTCGAAACGGGTCCGGCGGTCCTGGGCGTGGCCGACATTGCCAAGCACACCTTCACGGTGAGCATCGACGGAGTTCCGGCAGGGACACCGGCGCCGCTACCGGCACCACACCACCGCCCGCACTGGGGAGAAGAGGGAGTACTGCCGGCTTCGATGGGCAGGCCCGAGTTCGAGACGCCGGTCGGCACCTACAGCGTGATCTCCAAAGATCGCACGGTCATCATGGATTCGAGTTCGGTCGGCATCCCAGTCGACGACCCCGACGGTTACCGGCTGCCGGTGGACTACGCCGTCCGGATCACCAGCCGCGGCCTGTATGTGCATTCGGCCCCATGGGCGCTGCCGTCAATGGGTGTCGAGAACGTCAGCCACGGCTGCATCAGCCTGAGCCCGACTGACGCCGAGTGGTACTTCAACACGGTCAACGTCGGTGACCCCGTCATCGTCCAGGAAGGGGTGCCGTCAGACGAAAAGCAAGCAGACCCGGTGAGTCCCTGACGGGGGTTACTGCGCGGGCGGACCAGCCGGCGCAGGGCCCGACGCGCACGCCGCAAGCGGCGTCGAGGAACCTGCCAGAACAGCCTGGATGGGCGCCGACGGCAGGGCCGCCGCCGCGGGCGCCGGCGGGCCGGGCAGCACCACGTGTTCGGGTGCCGGCGTAGCCGGACTGGCCGGCGCGCCCTTGCCTGAGCCGGCCGCCATCACCACCGGAGCGGCTGCCGGCGCAGCGTCAGCTGGTGCGGCGCCACCAGCTGCCGGCAGGATCGGCACCATCGGGGCGGCCGGAACCACCGGCACCGCGGGCGCGACCGGCGCGGCCGGAACCACCGGCACCGCGGGCGCGACCGGCGCAGCAGGAACCACGGGCACCACCGGGGCCGCCGGCACGATCGGTGCCAAAGGTACCGCTGCTGCTACCGGCGGACCAGGCAGGGCCACCGGCGCCGCGGCCAGCGGAGGTGCGGAACCTAGCACGGCAAGCTGCTCCAAGCACGTCGGGCCGCCGGCAGGCAACGGAGCCGCGGGCGCGCCCGCACTGAACGCCACTGCGGCGCCGCATAACCCCGCTCCGGCAGCAAAAGCAGCCCAGCATCGATCAACCCGCCGCAACGCCAACTCCGTTCGTCCTTGCCCAAGCTGCCCTCGATGAGCGTGACAATGGGAACCGTATCGGCGCGGCCGTTTCCTTGCCTAGATCACGCCGTATTGGTTGTCGAACCGATACGCTGCACCAGCCGCGTCGTGATCCGGCTTTTCCCACATGGTGATTCGGGCAATGATTTTCACGTTCGCCGCGGCACGGCACCAGGCTGATCACGAATCCGGATCTGCCCGCGACTCGCCCGCGCGCGACGTTTCACGGATGCCGTGTGGGCAAATGCCGGACGGGCGGCGCCACCTCGGCAGCGATCAGTCCGAGCCCCGCAGCAATGACGGCCAGGTGAAGCTGAGCGCGCCCTGGCTCAATCGGGTGATCAAGTCCTCCAGATGCCGCAGCGGCAACTCCATGCGCCACTCCGGCAGCAGAGCCGACAGGTGCAGCGAGTCCGGACCAAGGTCGACGTCGGTGAGCAGCAGCCCATGCGGCAGCTTGGGCAATGGCACCTGATACGCGGGAACCCGGATCGGCAATGGCCACCGCCGGTGCCCGGTGATCACGGCGCGTGGGCGCAGCCACAGCGTCGTGCCAACTACATCGGCGTCCACCTCGACCCCGCCCCAACCGGGCCGTCGTGCCCAGCGCAGCCGTGCGGTCCCGTCGCCGCGCAGCTCACTGCGCACCTGCGGCGCCGCCTGCTGCAGCACGTCATCGAAAATGTCCGCAGACAGCACCGACGACAACCGGGCCGGAGCCGCCACCACCAACGGCGGTACACCCGGACGGATGTGCACGTTACGCAGGACAGCCACCGCGGTCTGGAGGTGGTGTTGATCCCACCTGATGTCCCGCGCGGCTACCCGGATTTCGCCGAGCTGGCCAACGGGCAGTCCCTGCGGGTCGAGTTCGGCATCCAGCTCGGTCACGGTCAGCACCACATCGTCGCCGCCGATGCGCACCGTGACTTCCTTGTCGACGAGCAGCTGCTGCAGCGTCATGAACAAGGTGCGGTACGGCATCGCAACCGCGTGGGCGGCTCCCGCGCTCACCGAGGGCAAACCCGTCGACGACCACAACGACGCCAGCATGTCGAGGGCCCGGAAGGGATCATCCCAACGCAGGAACGGAACTCTGGGCGACATCGACAAGCGCCTCCTCACTGCGAGGGTAGCGGGTGAAATCAGGCCGGCCCAGCACTCATCCCGGCAACACCGGCGCCGCCCCCGCCACCATCAAGCCGGGAACCTCCGTCCAGCCCTGTTGACCCTCGGCCGCCGACGCCGAATACATCAGCACCCCTTGCGGGGCGGCGACGTACACCGTCGAGGGATTGGCCGCGATGGCGAACAGCGGTATTTGCAAACCCCGGGCCGGAGCGTCGGAGTTGACCCCGTCGAGGTTCACATACGACACCGGATGGGCCGCATCGTTACGCGTCACCACGATGTCGTCGCCGGTTCGCCAGGACAACGACACCACCGAGGTGCCCAGCCCGAAGCCCAGCCGCCGCGGATAGGTCAGGGCGAACTGGCCGGCCTGGGTCTGTTCGACGCCGGCGAGGATCACCTGCCCGTCGATCACCATCGCGGCCCGCGTCCCGTCACGAGACAGCTGCAGATCGGTGATCGCACCCGGGAAGCGGCTGGACACCGCGGTGGAATCCACCGGGATCCGCGCCGGTTGTCCCGATGCGGTTTCCTGGATGGCGCGTAACACGATGTTGGTGTCGACGACCACCCACACCGCATCGTCCAGCGACCAACTGGGCCGCGAAAGGTTATGGCCGTCGGCGGACTGGACGGCCTCGCCGCCGAGATCGCCGATCCACAGGGAGGCCGCCACATCGGGGGCGCCACGCCGTAGGGTCACCACCGCGGCCACCTGCCGGCCACTGCGGGACAGGGCAGCCCCGGTCTGATCGCCCATCCGACCGAAGGCGCCGGGCATGGTGGTGATCCGCTGCCCGTCCAGCGCCACCAGCGAACCGCCCACCAGGGCATGCAGGCCGGCACCGGCACCGTCAGCCACGCCCGGGTCGGTGGCGGCGACGTCGGAGGTATTCCATCCCTCGGCAAACCTGTCGTCCAGCGGGGCGCCGTCGGCGTTGATCACATACGGCCCCCTGATGTCGGCTCGGGCCAGCGTCCAAATGATCTGAGCGGCAAGCAATTGCCTGCTGTGCGGATCAGTGGTCGACAGCTTCTCCAGGTCGATGCGAGCCCCGCCGTACCCTTTACCGATGCCGCTCTTGCCGCCGTCGGCACGGGTCACCGGGCCGCGTAGCCGCAGCGGCGGAGCCAGCAGGTTGCGCACCGTGTGCGTCATCTCCGGGCGTGGACCCGACAGCAGCTTGGAAACCAGCTCGGTAGCCAGCTGGTCGTGGTCGGACACCGCGACGTAGCGCGGGTCTGGAACCACGGTTTTGCCGGTCGGGTCGGCGAAGTACAAGGTGTTGCGCTTGTAGGTCGCCTGGAACTGCTGCCAGTCCAGGAAAACCCCGTTGGGCAGCCGGTCGATGCGCCAGCCCCCGGGGGTCTTGACCAATTCGATCGGGCCCGGATCCGGCAGCTGGCCCTCGGCAGTCTCGAAGACCCCGATATCGGACAGCGAGCCCAGGATATCTGCCCGCATGGTCGCCGAAACCCTTTCTGCGCCACGGGTTTCGACGAAGACCACATGGTCGATCAGCAGGGCGCTGCCGGCGTCGTCCCATGCGTTGGACGCCGACTGGGTGAGGAATTGGCGCGCTGCCAGATGCCGGTTGGCCGGGTCGGCGGTGGCCTTGAGGAATTCCCTCAGCAGCACGTCGGGATCCATGCCCGGGGTCGGCTTGGGCAGGTTCGACGGCGCCGGACGCTCGACGGTGCCGATGGCTTGCGGCGCCGACGAGCTGGGCACACTCGCGCAGCCGCCCAGCAGCACCGCCACCAACAACAGGGCGGTACTCGCCCTAATCGCCCGGATCCATCGCATCAGCCGCTCCACTCCGCGGGTTCACGCTGGTGCTGACGGTCCTTCGGTTCCGGCGCACCCGGTTGGGCGGGTTGCGGAACCGGGTGCGGAACCGGCTTCATGGGCAGCGGGCTGGTGGTCACCTTGTGGCCGCGCACCAGCGGAAGCGTGAGCCGGAAGCAGGAGCCCTGGCCGGGTTCTCCCCAAGCTTCCAGCCGGCCCTGGTGCAGCCGCGCGTCCTCGATGCTGATCGCTAGACCCAGCCCGGTCCCTCCGGACCGCCGCACCCGCGAGGGATCGGCGCGCCAGAACCGGCTGAACACCAGCTTCTCCTCACCGGGCCGCAGCCCCACCCCGTAGTCGCGCACCGTGACCGCGACCGTGTCCTCGTCGGCGGCCATCCTGATCCGCACCGGTTTGTGCTCGGCGTGGTCGATGGCGTTGGCAATCAGGTTGCGCAGTATCCGTTCTACCCGGCGCGCGTCGACCTCGGCGATCACTTCGTGGGCCGGCAGGTCCACAAGCAACTCGATACCGGCCTCCTCGGCGAGGTGCCCGACATTGCCCAGAGCGTTGTTGACGGTCATCCGCAAGTCGACAGCCTCAACAGACAGCTCTGCCACGCCGGCGTCGTGCCGGGAGATCTCCAGCAGGTCGTTGAGCAGCGACTCGAACCGGTCCAGTTCGCTGACCATCAGCTCGGTAGAGCGGCGCAGCGTCGGATCCAGATCGGCGCTGTGGTCGTAGATCAAGTCGGCGGCCATGCGCACCGTCGTCAACGGCGTGCGCAGTTCGTGGCTGACATCGGAGGTGAAGCGGCGCTGCAGGTTGCCGAACTCCTCGAGTTGGGTGATCTGGCGGGACAGGCTCTCGGCCATGTCGTTGAACGACACGGCCAATCGGGCCATGTCGTCTTCACCGCGCACCGGCATCCGCTCGGACAGATGCCCCTCGGCGAACCGTTCGGCGATCCGCGAGGCCGACCGGACCGGCACCACGACTTGGCGCGATACCAGTAGCGCAATGCCGGACAGCAGGACCAGCAGCACCAGGCTGCCCGTTGCCATGGTGCCGCGTACCAGCGCGATGGTGGCCTGCTCGTTGGCCAACGGAAAGATCAGGTACAGCTCCAGATTGGCCACCCGCGACGACGTCGGCGTACCGACAATGAGCGCCGGTCCGGAGAAGCCGTCGGTGTGCACGGTGGCGTACTGATATGCGGCCTGGCCTGCCTTAACGAAGCCCCGCAACGCAGCCGGGACCTGGTCGACAGGTCCGGCGGTGGACGCGGCGCGCGGCCCATCCCCCGGCACCATCAGCACCGCGTCGAATGCGCCGGCCTGGCCGGTGCCAGAGGCCGGGTCGGTTTTCGAGGTCAGCGTGTTGCGCGCGAGCTGCAGACTGCTGTCCAGCGAGCGGGTCTCTTCCCCGTTGACGATGCCGCTGACAGTGTTTCGGGCCCGCTCGGTCTGGTCGATGGCGGCCTTGAGTTTGACGTCGAGCACCCGGTTAGTGACCTGGCTGGTCAATACGAAGCCGAGGGCCAGGATCACGGCTAGTGAAAGCCCCAGTGTCAGCGCCACGACCCGCAATTGCAGCGACCGGCGCCACGCGACGGCGACGGCCCGACTCAACGCACTCAGGCCGCGTGTCATCGGGCCAGAGCGCCCCCAACGACTACGAGTACGTCGCCGAGAGCCCCAAATCACTGGCGCCACTCCTCAGCATCGCTGCGCTCTGCATCGTCGCCGACACAGATCACCGGCACCGCGCTCCCCCGCAAGCGGGCGGTACCTCCACGGCATCGTCAGACCGGGCGCCGTGGCCGCCGAGGATCACGGAGGTCCGGCCTTGTATCCCACTCCTCGAACGGTCAACACCACTGTCGGGTTCTCCGGGTCTTTCTCGACCTTGGCCCGCAGACGCTGGACGTGCACGTTCACCAGCCGGGTGTCGGCCGGGTGGCGATAGCCCCACACCTGTTCGAGCAGCACATCACGAGTAAACACCTGGCGCGGTTTGCGTGCCAGCGCGACCAGCAAATCGAATTCCAGCGGTGTCAGCGAGATCTGCTCACCGTTGCGGGTCACCTTGTGCGCCGGCACGTCGATGTCGACATCGGCGATCGACAGCATCTCGGCGGGCTCGTCGTCATTGCGGCGCAGCCGCGCCCGCACCCGCGCGACCAGCTCCTTGGGCTTGAAGGGTTTCATGATGTAGTCGTCGGCACCCGACTCGAGACCGAGTACAACGTCGACCGTGTCGGTCTTGGCGGTCAGCATCACGATCGGAACGCCGGAATCGGCGCGCAAGACCCGGCACACGTCGATGCCGTTCATACCGGGCAACATCAAATCCAACAGCACCAGATCGGGGCGCAGCTCGCGCACCGCGGTCAGGGCCTGAGTACCGTCACCGATGACCGCGGTGTCGAAGCCCTCCCCACGCAGCACGATGGTCAGCATCTCTGCCAGCGAAGCGTCATCATCGACGACGAGAATCCTTTGCCTCATGGTGTCCATGGTGGCACTAGAACTGGACAAAACTGCGATTCCACCCGGGCGTTTCGTCTTTGATATGGGCAAATAGCCTCAAAATCACTCATTTGAGGCCGTCAGAGTCGCCGCCAACCGGTCCGGATTGACCTCGGAGTCGACCACCAACCATCGGCCATTCCAGTCTGCGGCGGCCAGTTGCGCGTACACCACGCCGGTGCGCTGCTGCAGTGCGTCGTCGCGTTCGTAGCTGTCCCGCGCGCGCCCCGGGTCGGTTTCCGCCCGGCTACGGGCGCGCTGGGCGGCGAGGTCGGCCGGGACGGCGAGTAGCACCTGCCAGTCGGGTGCGGGCAGCCCCATCCGCTGGTATTCGATCTGCTGGACCCAGGCCACCGCCGGCCCGCGGGCATCCTCGCGCTGCCGCGCCGCGCTGTAGGCGGCGTTGGAGGCGACATAACGATCCAGGATCACCACGTCATAGTTGCGGCGCAACTCGCTGATCTCCGCGACGGCGCCGGCGCGGTCGAGCGCGAACAGCGTCGCCATCGCATACGCCGACGACGCGAGGTCACCGTGCTGGCCGTGCAGCGCCTCGGCCGCGATATCGGCGGTGACCGAGCGCCCATAGCGAGGGAATGCCAGCGAGGCTACCGACTGACCGGCGGCTTCGAATGCCTTGCGCAGACCCTCGGTCAAGGTCCGCTTGCCGGCGCCGTCGACGCCTTCGATCGCGATGAGCACGGCGTGAGCCTAGTCGCTGCCTCGAGCGTGACGCTGCAGTCGCACCCGGGGCCGAATGTGACTGTGGCGTCACCCTCGGCCGGCGAGCGCAATATTTCCCAAGCGCCAACGAAACGGACCCGTGGAGCATACGATCCGCGTTGTCGGCAATTAACACATTTGTAAATTCTCCGCCTCGGATGGGAAACGAGATGTCCTACGTGATAGCAGCACCAGAGTTACTGGTCGGCGCATCGGCAGACCTGGGCGGGATTGGGCAGGCCGTCAAGGAGGCCACCGCGGCGGCGGCGGCCGCTACGACCGGGATCTTGCCTGCTGCCCAGGACGAGGTCTCGGTGGCGATCACCCGGGTGGTAGGCAGCTACGGGCAGGACTTTCAGGCGCTATGCGCCCAGGCGGCGCTGTTCCATTCCCAATTCACACGGCTGTTGTCCGCCGGCGGTAGCGCGTACGCATCCGCCGAGGCGGCCAGTGCCTCACCGTTGGCCGCCTTAGTGGACGCGGGCCAGTCGCTTTCGGCCTTTTCCCCGGTGAAGGCCTTGACGGGGCGCCCATTATTTGGCAACGGCGCCGACGGCGCCGCGGGAACTGCGCCCGGCGTGGCCGGCGGTAGGGGTGGCGACGGCGGATGGATCGTCGGCAACGGCGGTGGCGGGGGCGCCGGCAAGCGGACCTTGACCGAGGGTCTGCGCAAGGCATTCGAAG
>NZ_UPHT01000150.1 GCF_900566085.1 Mycobacterium attenuatum | reverse complement strand
GGCTCGGGCCGACCGGATAACCGCCGGCCCAGCCGCCAGACGTTGAGTGCGTCGACCCGCTCGCCCAGTAGCACCAGCACCGCCGGGGCCACCACCACCGCCGCCAACGCCGAAAACACCACGACCGCGACGCCGGCGTAGGCAAAGGACTTCAGGAAGTACATCGGAAACGCCACCATGGCGACCAGGGACAGGGCGACGGTCATCGCGGAAAACAGGACGGTGCGCCCGGCCGTCGTCATGGTGCGCACCAGGGCGTCGTCGTGGTCGCGTCCGTCGGCGAGCTCGTCGCGGTACCGGCTGATGATCAACAACGTGTAATCGATCGCCAGGGCCATCCCCAGCGCGACCGTCACATTCATTGCAAAGATCGACACGTCGGTGAATAAGGCGATGCCACGGAGCACCGCGAGCGAACCCAGGATCGCGAAACTGCCCACGGCTACCGGCAATGCCGCGGCCAGTAGCCCGCCGAACACCCATACCAGTGCGACGAAACTCACCGGTATCGCGATGAGTTCCATTCGCAGCAAGTCCTTTTGGGTCTGCTGGTTGACTTGCGTGTAGATCATCGCCGCGCCTCCGGCCAGTACCATGACGCCGTCGCGGTGGTGGGCGAGCCTTTCTGCGAGCAGCTGGGCATGCGCGGGGGCGACGCTTTCGTCTCCCTTGAGCGCAGCCAGGATTATCGCGGACCTGCCGTCAGTGCTTATCAGGCCCGGGGCGGGTTGCGGTGTGCTCCAAGGCGATGCGACCTGAGCCACGAACGGTGATTCGGCAAGCTGTCGCGTGATATCGGCTCCGATGACCCGAGCCGGACCGTCTTGCACGCCTTTGTCAGAACTCACCAGCAGCACCATCTCCATGTCGCCCCGATGAAACGTGTTGGCCAGCACCGCTGCCGAGCGGGCAGATTCGGATTCGGGGTCCACGAAGCCTCCGGGGGCCAGACTGGTCGCGGCGGGAATGCCGAATATCGCGGTACCGACCATCACTAGGATGGCGGTCGCGATGATCCGCCGTGGCGCGGCAAGAGAGATGCGGGCCATTTTCGACAGCATGTGCGGCGTCCTCCAGGTGATCTAGCCGATGGCGGCGTCATCGACGTGCTCGCCGGCGCTCCCACAGCAGCAGAACGGCGGTGACCATGGCGAAGCCGAACAGGAAATCTTCGACCGGGATGTCGAACGGGAACCGCAGACCCGTCGTTTGGTGTTTGTCATAGCTGACGATCGGCGAGCTGAGTTTGGTCAGCCAGCCGTCGACCGGGACCTGAAATCCCAGCACGATCAGCATCGACAACCAGTACGCCGGACGCCGGAACACGCCAGTGCGCAAGAGCGCCAATTCCAATCCACCGACCGCCGCCACGGCCAGCACGGCCGGAAGGGTGTATCCCAGCCCGGTCATCGCCGGGTGCGCCAATCGAGAATCGTGCTGACCGCGTTGTAGGTCAGCAGCCCGCAAATCGGGATCACCACAAAGAACAGCACTTCTTCGATCGGAACCCGAAACGGCACGGTCAGGCCGCTGATGTAGCGCGCGTCGTATCTCCACACCCCGGCTGCGACAGCCACTTCGTCCCAGATCAGGAACACCGCCGCGACCGGCAGCACCGCGTTCAGCAGCCGCAGCGGCTGCCGGTAGACGCCGCTGCCGAAAAACTCCAGCGGTGCGGTGATCGCCAGGCAGGCGCCCAGCAGCAGCAGGTATTGCCAGTGATCGCTCATGCGGCACCCGACTGGGCGGGTCCGGACACATCGCGGGTGCCGTTGCGGACCCGCCAGGCTTGGATCAGCCCGGCTCCGGCGACCCGCAGCCGTCGTGCCTGCCCGACGGTGGCTCGGTGACTGAATACCTCGAAATCGTCGTCTTCGATGCAATCGAGGATTTCTGAGTACAGTGTCAAAGCCGTTGCCACGCAGGGCCGGGAACGGGGCGCCAGCAGGGCGATCCCGGCGGCTGCGAACCGATAGGTTTTCCTGGTGATCGCGTGCTGGGCGGCCAAGGCGTTACGTACCCGGTTGTCGGTGCACCGATTCCGGTGACACCACATCAGCAGATCCCGGTCGACGCCGTCGGCGGCCAGTTCGTCGGCGGGCAGGTAGACCCGGTCCCTCGCCAAATCCTCGTCGACATCCCGAATGAAGTTCGTGAGCTGGAATGCACGACCGAGCGCGGCGGCGTACGGGGCTGCCTCTGCGACGGGCACGACGGTGCCCAAGATCGGAAGTACCTGCAGTCCAATCGCTTCCGCCGAGCCCCTCATGTAGCCGTTGAGCGCGTCGCGGTTGGGATAGTCGGTGACCGTGAGGTCCATGCGCATCGATGTCAGAAAGTCTTCGAATAGCTCGGTATCGATGTCGTATCGGCGTGCGGTGTGGCGCACGGCGGTCAGCACTGGGTGGTCGGGTTGGGCGGCGCCGGCGAAGAAGCGATCGGAAAGTTCTTGCAGCCGTTGGGCGCGAACGTCCATGCCCAGACCGGGATCAACTGCGTCGAGGATGTCGTCGGCGTACCGGGCGAAACCGTACAGTGCGTGTACCGGCGGTCGTTGGTCAGGCGCCAGTAGCCGGGTGGCGAGGAAGAAGGTGCGCCCATGGGCGGCATTGATCCGGCGACAGCGGCGATATGCCTCGCGCAGCCGGGAATCGTGGATGTCGGCGGCGTCTAATTCGTTGCGAATCATGATATCTGCGCTTTCGTGTCGGCTCTCAGGTCGAAATGGCGTGGAGGCCGGCTCACCTCGCCGGTGATGCGGTCAGCGGCCAGCCGACCGGAGACGAGGGTGGTGGGCACGCCGACGCCGGGAATGGTCGACGACCCCGCCAGGACGGCGTTGTCGATGCCGCGCAGGGTGTTTGCCGGCCGGAACGGTCCCGTCTGGCCGAATGTGTGTGCCAGCGCGAATGGTGTGCCTGCCGTCATGCCACGGCGTGCCCAATCCAGCGGGGTGACAACGTCGAGCACGTCGGTGCCGTGGCGCAGCTGCGGCAACAGCCGGTCGGCGACGGTGTCGATGATCGATTCCGCATAGGGGGCGCCGGCAGTGGACCAGTCGATTGTTCCGGCGGCCAGGTTGGGTGCCGGGGCAAGCAGATAGAACAAGTCGTGGCCGGTGGGGGCAAGAGTCGGATCGGTTGCCGTCGGCCGGGTGACCAGTAGCGACGGATCCCGCATCAGCCGGCCGTCGCGAATGATGTCAGTGAAGGTCTGCTCCCACGCTGCCCCGAAAAGGATGGTGTGATGCGCCATCGCCCGATCCGCTGATGCGACGCTGGGGCAGCCCGCGTGGACGACGACGGCCGACGGCGACGCCCGCAGCGGACGGATGCGGCGTGGGGTGCGGCCCAATAACCGGTAAGTCGTGGGTAGTTCGGTGGTGAGCACGACCGCGTCGCAGGGTATGCGCTGTTCCCGGTCGGTGCGCACGGCGGTGATGCGGTTGCCGCTGCGTTCGAGTTCGGTGACGCTGCAACGGTAATGAAACTGGACTCCGGCGCAGGCTCCGGCGGCCGCCAGCGCATCGGGTAGTGCTCGGACACCGCCGCGGGGGAAGAAGACGCCCGAGATGGTGTCCATGTATGCGATAACGGCGTACGCCGCCAACGCATCGTGCGGAGCGACACCGGCGTACAGCGATTGGAAGGTGAAGACCCGGCGCAACCGCGGGTCGCTCAGGTAGCGCCCGACCTTGGCGTCCCAGTTGCGGAATCCGCCGATGGCCGCCAGCCGCGCCAGCTGTGGCGTCAGCAGCGACAGCGGCGAATCGAAATTGGCGGCAATGAACCCGTCCATTTCGGTGCGGTACAGCCGCGTCAGCCACTTTCGCAGCCGCCGGTAGCCGGCGGCCTGCCGGCTACCGGCAAACTCGTGGATGGCGGATGCCATCCGCTCGGCGTCACAATGCACGTCAAGGGAGCTGCCGTCGGCGAATACCGCGTGGTAGGCCGGCTCGACGGGAAGCAGATCCAACCGGTCAGAGCTGGTTTCACCGACTGCGGCGAATACGTCGTCGATGATGTCCGGCATGGTCAGAACCGTTGGCCCGGTGTCGATTCGGTAACCTTCGATGTCGAGTCGCCCGGCACGCCCACCCGGCCATGCTTCGCGCTCGACCACGGTGACGGCACGGCCGCGGCCGGCCAGATGCAACGCCGTGGACAGCCCCGCCAAACCCGCGCCGATTACCACGACGTGATCGGTTGGTCCCTGAATGGTATGCATCACCGGACTCCTTTTACGTGCTGCGCTCCACGCAGGCATCAGCCAAGTGGCCTAGCGCTGCGCGAGCAGTGTCGTCAATCGCGATGTGATCCAGGATTTTTCGGGCACGCTCGATGCGCCGCCAGATCATGTCCTCGATGCGCTGCGCAGCCCCGGTGGCGATGATCAGCGTCCGCAGGCGATCCAGTGCTGCACCGTCTAGCTCATCGGCACGTGCAAATGCGGCGAGCTCGCGCCGCGCCGGCGGATCGGCCATCTCATGAGCGGCCACCACCACGCTGGTGGCCTTACGTTCGACCAGGTCGCCTCCGTTGGGCTTGCCCGTGGTCGCCGACGGCCCAAACACTCCCAGCAGGTCGTCGCGCAGCTGGAAGGCTTCGCCGACATCGCTGCCGTAAAGGCCGAGTTGAGCCAACGTGCGATCGTCGCAGTCCGCCATCGCCGCGCCCATCTCCAACGGCCGGCGCACGGTGTAGTTGCCCGACTTGCGCCGTGCGATGTCCAAAACGGTTCGCAGCGGCGGCAGGTCGCGGATGTCGTTGGCCAGGTCGGCGAACTGGCCGACCGCCAACTCGATGCGCATCGCGTCGTATCGCGGCCATAGCTGCTGCAGTCGGCGCGGCGCCACACCGCTTTCACGCAGCATCTGCTCGGCCCAAATGAGACAAACGTCGCCCAGCAGGATGGCCGCGGATTCACCGAACCGATCTGCCGAGCCGGACATTCCGCGATGTCGATACCACTCGGCCAGCTGGACATGGACGGCCGGGCGACCACGCCGCTGTGCTGATCGATCCATCACATCGTCCTGCACCAACGCAAACGCATGCAGCAGTTCCAAACTCGCCGCGGCCGACAAGGCCGCGGCGCTGGGCTCGGCGCCGCACAGCCAGCCCAGGTACATGAAGGTGGACCGCAGACATTTGCCGCTCGAGACAAACGCCAACAGGATTTCGCCCGCGGCGGCCGAGGATGACTCGTCGAGTTGGGATGCACTGCGCGTCGCGACGAACTCTGCGACGGCAGCCAGGACCGCCCGCCGAAGCTCCGATCGCCAAGCAACGGAATCAATTGCGGGGGATCGGTGGTGGATCGACGTCACCGACCGGTCTGGCGCACCCGCTGGTGGCGCGGGGAGCTGGGCTGTCGGCGGTAGTTCAGCGTGGCCCACCACCGGTTGGCGCGAAAATCTAGCACACACTGGCTGATGCCTCTCTGTTCGTGTCTCTTCGTGCCGTAGCGAAACGGGCAGCGCCACGCTGCCTTGTGGTTGCCGTCGCTAGTGGCAGCTTAGGCGAGATCCGAGCAATATGCTTAAAATACTTAAAAATTAATTACATGAAGTTCATGTGACCTTTGTCGGCGCTCGGGGCGGTCGCGATGATCGGGTCGATAGGGGACGCAGGCACACGTGACCCCGGGCGGTCTGTCCGATGCCGGATGGTCTTCCGAGACGCGTGGCCGCGCCGGGTGCGCCGCGCTGTCGGTGCGCCGGGGACGGGTCCAGACCAACGCGCTGGCCTACCCAGGACGAGGCGATTGGCGGCTGACCGGGCCGGCGGCGGCTTTGCGGGGACCGGCCGCTGCCGCAGTCGTCAGCTGACTGTGGCCGAGAACGAATTGACGGCGAGCCCGATGCCGCCGCTCCACGGCTCGAACCCGGCCTGGATGCTGGTGAGATACCAGGAGTTGGTTATCGTGCCCCGGTTGCGGACGTCGTTGACGAAATCCAGCACACTGAAGTTCCAGGAGTTGATCGGTGTCGGTGCGACGTAGGAGATCACGTTGTTGCTGCCGTTGTTTCCTTGCCGGACATCCCAATTGCGGCCACCGATCGCGGCCGCTCCGACTTTGGTGCCGACCGGTTGGATCGAACCTTGGCGGTTGAACCAGATCATGATCTCCATCTGGCTGAGCCCGTCCTTTTTCGGTGTCGGGTTCAGCCAGATGTCGTACGCGGCATCATAGGTGCCGCTGGCGTCGCCGTAACTGATGCCGCTGTTAGCACTGGTGAGCTGGCTCAACTGAACCGGCAGCTTACTGCCCGGCGAGCAATTGCTGTAGTGGCACCCCAGGTATATGGACGGGTATGACAGCGGAGCGCCATCAGTGGGGGCCGAACCATCCTCTTTGGTGATGGTGAAACCGGTCGCGGTGACGTTGATGCACTGCGCGGCGCTGCTTCCCCACCTGTTGTTCTGGACCACGTAGGCACCTGCGATCATCGTCGTGCCGAACTGATCGCAGATCTGGGTGCCGCTCGGCGCGCCGGTCGTGCTGGTGGTTGTGGGAGTCGTGGACTGGCTGGTTGACACCGATGCTGCGGTGCAGGACTGACGGTTGAGCAGACAATTAGTCGGTGGCGTGTATGCGCCGGTCTGTGCGGCCTGAAATCCGACGGTGACCGAACTGCCCGGTGCGATTGTGCTGTTGTATGACTCGGGAGTCAAGACGTAATGCGTGCCGGATTGAGCAAGTTTGCTGTTCCACGCATTGGTGATGGATTCTCCTGCTGGCAAGTCGAATTCGAGCTTCCAGCCGCTCAGCTGTGCGGCTCCCGGATTGGCGATGCTGTAGTTGGCCACGAAGCCGGTATTCCATTGCGAGGTCACCGACAACGTCGCGGTTGCCGCGCCGGCGGCGGCAGGCCCCGGCGTCGAAGTCGGGTTGGTCGTTGTCGGTGTTGTGGTGGTTGTCGGTGTTGTGATCGTGGTCGCCGGGGTCAAGCCCGCGGTTCAGGGCTGTCCATTGACCAAGCAATTCGCCGGCGCCGAATAGGCGCCGGCGAGCGCGGCCTGGAAACCAATGCTGATGGAACCGCCGGCCGCAATCGTTCGGTTGTAGTCCTCGGGAGTCAACACGAAGTGCGTTCCCGACTGTGCCAGCCTGCTGCTCCATACATTGGTTATCGATTCGTCTGCTGGCAAATCGAATTCGAGCTTCCAGTCGGTGAGCTGCGCCGAGCCGGAGTTGACGATCTTATAGTTTGCCACAAAGCCGGTATTCCACTGTGATGTCACCGCCAACGTCGCGCTTACCGCGGCCGCATGCGCGATCGGGGTAACCAGAACGGCGGTGATAGCGATGACGAATACCAACACGACAACGTGGAATGCTGGGCGCCAGTAACTTTCGCAGGCATTCGATCCGTGCATCTGGGCAACGCTATAGCTGAGTCAATCACAATGGTGATGATCAACTTCTGAAGCTGCCGTATCTTCGTTCAACCGAAACCGCCATGAAATCTTTATATTTGCCGCATTCACTCGATGCCGCGCTATTGGCCGGCCTTGCGGGCTAAAATATGACGTCGCCGACGTGACGCTCGAAAACTGCTTTGGCCGCTGTCATTTGCCCCCGGGTGGTAGCAGCGCGGCAGGAATAGCGCCGCGGAATTGCTGAGGCGCGAAGGCTACGACACGGCGAATCCACGCGAGACTTTTGGCCGCGATTACGCTCGCGGGCTACTAGCCAAGTACCGGGAGCAGCAGCCGTGATGACGATCGCACGGTGTTGAGGCTGCTGGCGCCGACGGCGGCGTGTCGGAAACCCATGATGGCCGGCACCGACGGGTCCTGATCGTCGCTGGTGAGCACGAGCCGGATGCGGTGCCCCTTCTTGAAGCGCCGAGCATTGGGCACCAACGGGATTCGATACACGACGTCTTGGCCTACCGGTATCCCCTGGGGGTTAGTGCACGGCAGCGCCGGCGCCCCAGGTCGGCTGCCCGCTTCGTCGACCTCGCGAAGGCTGGCGCGCAGCCATCCTGCTGTCACATCGGTGGTCTGGCCATCCGGGGCTACGTCCTGCAGCGTGACCATCCATGCGGTATCGATCGCCGTCGCCGATGCCACCAGGCGCAGTTCGATGTCGCCGACGACATCAAGGACCTCGCTTACCGGGATGCCGGTCCACGTCAGCATCGACGGCGGATCGATCGCGCTGGGCTTGACGCGGCCCAGTCCCGAACCCAGGACCATGAATTCGCGGCTGCCCGGCTGGCCCTCGTCCTCCCGCAAGTCGCCGTCGGCGCATAGGGCGAGTTCGCGGTGTGGCGCCGCCGCGGGCGGCCAGGACTCGGCGGTACGCCACTCGTTCGCGCCGGGCAGGAAATAGCGGATGGGCGGCCCATCGAGGATTCCGGTGTCGCGGCCCTTCAGCCAATGGTCGTACCAGGCCAGCGCTTCCAGGTGCATGCTTTCCCAGGGCCACGTCAGGCCGAACTTGCCGAGCATGCCCATTCGTACACACGCGTTGTCCGACAATGCATTCCACGCCGCAAACGTCGACGGAAGGTGTAAGGGCACGTTCTCCCAGTCGCAGCCGAGGTACACCGGAATGTCGATTTCCTTCAGTAACGGCAACAGGTTTCGCTTCTGCCACCACTCGTCACGGTGCGGGTGCCTGACCGCGGCGTCGAGCCAGAGCTCGTCCCATGGATGCGGATTGTGCGGCAGCCGAAGGAGTTGGCGGAGCATGGCGAGCGCTGACTCGCCGTTCGAGGTTTCGAATTTCTTATGGATCCGTGGGCTGTTGAGCACTCGGCGAGCCAGGTCGACCGGCCTGCTGCGCCAAAGCTTGTCGCTGCGCTCCGACGTCAGGCCGGTCATCGCCAGGAACGGGGTGACGAAAGACGAACTCAGCAGACCGTGATGGCTGGCTCCCTCGTAGAGGTCCGCGGTCACCGCAAGGGGAAAGATCGCCTTGAGGTGCGGCGGACGCTCGACGGCCGCCTCGAGCTGGCTCATTGCGAAGTAGCTGATGCCGATCATGCCGACATTGCCGTCGCACCAGTCTTGTTGGGCGATCCACTCGACAACGTCGTAGAGATCGCGACGCTCCTGTGCGTCGAAGAGGGTGAAAGTTCCGCCGGATCCGCAGGTTCCCCGCAAGTTGGCGATGACGTGGGTGTAGCCGCGCGGAACCCAGAAGGCCGTCGCGCCGGCCTCGATGAAGCCGGCGGGTGCGCCGAAGTCCTGCATCTGCCTCGGGTAGGGGGAAGCGGCCAGCAGCGCGGGGAAGCGGCCGTCGGAATCGGGCCGGTGCACATCGGCCAGCAAGGTGGTGCCGTCGCGGACCGTGATCGCCGCATTGGCGTCGGTGCGCACGGTGTACCGCGGCTCGCTGAGGTTCCGGTACTGCCGGCCGGTGGTCTGGGGACCGTTGAGCGTGCTCGTCATAGTTTCACGCTAAGTTGAAACTAGTTTCAACGCAAGAGGAAATTTCACGGGTATGGTGTGACTGTGGCGACACGATCCGGCACCCCCGGCCCCCGCGACGAACGCGGCGTGCTGGCGGCGCGCATCCTCACCGCGGCCCGCGACGAGTTCGCCGAACACGGCTGGGCCGGCACGGCGATTCGCGCCGTCGCCCGTGCCGCCGACGTCGACCCGGCGCTGATCTACCACTACTTCGGCTCCAAGGAAGGCCTGCTCGACGCGGCCACCGCGCCGCCGCAGAAGTGGCTCGACTCGGTCGCCAAAACCTGGGACGCGCCACGAGACCAGCTGGGTAAGCAGCTGCTGCGCAACGTGATGCAGAACTGGACCGACGAAGAGGTCGGCCCCATTCTGCGGGCGGTGGTGCTGACCGCCGCCCATGAAACCAAGACGCGCGACAAGTTGCGGATGGTCGTCGAACGCGGCCTGATCGGAGAATCAACCCTGGGTGACGACGAGGTCGAGCGGCTGCGCCGCAGCAGCTTGATCTCCAGCCAGCTCATTGGCTTGGCGCTGCTGCGCTACGTCTGGCGGATCGAACCCATCGCGTCGATGTCGGAGGACGAGGTGCTCGCCGCGATAGCGCCCAACCTGCAACGCTACGTGGATGGCGACATCACCTGAAGTGACTTTCTGCCCTTGTCCACAGTGGCAGATGGTCCACCACGGAAGTGCGGCGGGAGGGGCACGACCACACACATGGCGAGGGCTGCGGCCACGTGACGGTTCCGCACGGCGACCACATCGACTATGTGCATGACGGTTGCCGGCATGCCGCCCATGACGGTCACTATGACTAACACTGACGAACACTGACTAACACTGACGAACACTGACCAACACTGACGAACACTGACGAACGCCGAGAAATCCCCGGGTTCACTGCCGCGCGCTGAGTGGCCTGCCGGGCCGGTATCGGTTCGATAAATCGTTGCCGAGTTTCGCGGCCACTGGTGTGGCTGCACAGACTTCGATGCGACCACCGCGACAATGTCGGAATGCCCGATATGCGGCGATTCTGCCCGGTCATGCTGGCCGCGTTGCTGACGGCGGTTTCGGGAGCCTGCCATGACCCGGGTGCCGCGACATCCACTTCCCTGCCGGTTCGGCCCGTAGGGACCACGGTCCCGGCCGGCCCCGGCGTCCCGCCGGTCAGCGACGCGGCGCGCGCGGCCGGATTCATCGACGTCCGAAGCGTGCTGCCCGACGCCGTCATCGACCTGCGCTACGCGACGACCAACAATTTCACCCACACCCAGCTCTATCCTTCCGACGCCCGGTGCCTGGTGCACCAATCGATGGCGCGAGGTCTCGCGGCGGCCGCGGTCGCACTGCGCCCGCAAGGGCACGTGCTGGTCTTCTGGGACTGTTATCGGCCACACGAGGCGCAGGTCAAGATGTTCAATGCGGTTCCCGACCCGTCGTGGGTGGCGCGA
This sequence comes from Mycobacterium attenuatum, assembly GCF_900566085.1. Classification (GTDB taxonomy): domain Bacteria; phylum Actinomycetota; class Actinomycetes; order Mycobacteriales; family Mycobacteriaceae; genus Mycobacterium; species Mycobacterium attenuatum. The sequence goes on along the minus strand of NZ_UPHT01000150.1, from coordinate 105,334 downwards.
CCGGGACCGTATGCCCGTAGTCACGAGGCGGGACGTTCGGTCGACGTGACGTTTACCAGTCCGCAGCAGAGCTGCCCCGCCGAACGCCAGGTGCATGGCCTGTGCCTGGCCGACATGGGCACCGACTTCGATGACTTCTCCTCGCGGGCAACGGCATTCGCGACTCAGGGCGTCACAGCGGCGGCTCAGGCGAACCGGACGGCGCTGCGGGAGGCAATGCAGTACGGCGGGCTCGACGTGTATTCCGGCGAATGGTGGCACTTCGATGGTCCCGGCGCCGGCGTCGACCGTCCGGTTCTCGATGTCCCCGTCGACTAGCTGTCTGTGTCTCAGTATATGAGACGACTATTTCAAATAGTGATCACGGGTTATAGGCTGGCGCCACCGAAGACGCGCCGACCGAGGGAAACCGCCATGAACGACAACTCAGCGACGATCTACACGCATGGACATCACGAGTCGGTGCTGCGTAGTCACCGCGTCCGCACCGCGGAGAACTCCGCGGGCTATCTGTTGCCCCACCTGAAATCGGGGCTGACCGTGCTGGACGTCGGCTGTGGTCCTGGGACGATCACCGTCGACCTCGCCGCCCGGGTGGCGCCGGGGTGGGTAACGGCCGTCGAGATCAACGACGCCGCATTGAGTCTGGGCCGCGCTGAGGCCGAGCGGCGCGGCGCGGCGAACGTCTCGTTCGTGACCTCCGACGTGCACGCGCTCGACTTTCCCGACGACACCTTCGATGTCGTCCATGCCCACCAGGTCTTACAACACGTCGCCGATCCGGTCCAGGCACTGCGGGAGATGAGGAGGGTGTGTGCGCCGGGCGGAGTTGTCGCGGCTCGCGATGCCGACTACGGCGGATTCATCTGGTATCCACGGCTGCCCGCACTGGACCTGTGGCTGCGACTCTACGACGGGGCGGCTCGCGCCAACGGCGGCGAGCCGGACGCGGGCCGGCGGCTGCTGTCCTGGGCGCTGGCCGCCGGCTTCGACGACGTCACGCCAACCGGGAGCATCTGGTGTTTTGCGACGGCCGAGACCCGTCAATGGTGGGGCGGAATGTGGGCCGACCGCATCCTCGAGTCGGACCTGTCTCGCCAACTGGTGGAATCGGGCATGGCCACCACCGCCGAGCTCACAGAGATCTCGGTGGCGTGGCAGGTCTGGGCTGGCGCCCCGGACGGTTGGCTGGCGATGCCACACGGAGAAATCCTTTGCCGGGCTTAGGGTTGGCGCGAAGCGTCAGAAAACCCTCCGCACACGCATTCAAAGGCGCCAGCGGCCCGCAACACGGTGGCATCGTTGAATCGCTTGCCCACAATCATCATTCCGGCGGGAAGCCCGTCGACCAGGCCGGCGGGCACCGAAATCGCAGGATGCCCGGTGATGTCCATGGGCGCGGTGTTGAGCGCCTTGCCGAATGTGCGTGGTAGCAATGCGACGTCCTGCGGGCGGCCCTCCGGCAGCGGATTGGCCGTGCCGGGCACCGTGGGCATCACCAACACGTCGTAATGCTCGAGCGCCCCGTCATAAGCTGCCCGCAGGTGCGGCACCAGATTACGTGCCTTGGCATAAACTGCGCTGCCCAACCTGTTTCGGCTGTAGTGGCCACACAACGCCGTCGCCTTGATGGTGCTGGCGAATTCGTCGGCCTTGGCCACACGCTGTCTTGCGAAGTGCGCCATCAATTCTGGGTCGTATCGTCCGTTCACGCCGAGTCCGGATCCGTTGCCCTCCAGCATCTCGTAGGTCGCGCCGTCGGTGATGATGACGTTGAATACGTGGATCGCGCGCCGGTGCCAGGGCACGCTGACCTCGCCCACGGTGCAACCGATTTCGGTGAATTTGCGGGCCGCCGACCGGACCAGCTCGTCGACCTGCGGCCGCGAGTTGGCCCACCCGAAGCCTTCGGTGAGAATGCCGACCCGCAGACCGGTCACGTCGCCGGTGAGTGCCGCCCGATAGTCCTGTGGGGCTATCGCCGGGGGCTGGCGGGGATCATGGCCGTCCGGGCCGGCAAGCACCGTAAGCAGCAGTGCCGCGTCGGCGACGGTGCGTGTCATCGGGCCGAGGTGATCGATGGTGCGCTCGATGGGAATCGCGCCGGTGTAGGGCACCAGCCCGTACGTCGGCTTGAGCCCGACGATGCCGCACAGGGCAGCCGGGATGCGCACTGACCCGCCCTGGTCACCTCCCAGTGCCAACTCGACTTCCCCCGCGGCGACGAGCGCGCCACTACCGCTGGATGATCCGCCCGTTTCTCGGCTGGTGTCCCACGGATTGCGCACCGGTCCGGACGCGGAGGTGAAGCTGGATCCCGAGCAGCACAGATCCTCGCAGACACTCTTGCCGGCAATGGTGGCCCCGGCGGCGAGCAGCCGCCGCACGACGGTCGCGTCGCGGCTGGGGACAAATCCCTCCACCGCGCGTGATCCGTTCATCATCGGCAGGCCGGCCACGGCGATGTTGTCTTTGATCGCGACCGTCCTGCCGGACAGCGGACCCTGCGCGCCGGAGCAGATATCGGCCGTGACATACCAGGCGCCGAGCAGATTGTCGCCCGGCTCCGGGAATCGATATACCCGATCGGGCGTCTGAGGCTGAGCGGAATGGTCACAGAGGTCGCCGTAGAGCTCGTCGACCACGTCGTAGGACCTGAGTGTGTGCCCGACGGCCGCGAGGTAATCCCGTTGGTCGTCGGCGTCGAGGTGGAAACCGAAGTGCTCGGCGGCGGCACGCAGGTCCGCCGCCGACGGCCGGGGAACCGCCATGTCGCCTCCGTCATACGTTGCTGGGTCGCTCGGGTGCGGCTGAGCGCGGATCAGCCGAGGCCAACCGCCACCGCCGCCCAGCATTGCGCTATCTCACCTGGTCAGGCAGCGGTATTGGCATTCTCTTTTTTTGCAAGTACGTTATTCATCGATGGATAATGAAGCTCAGACCGCATCGGGCATCCCGGTTGCGCCGGTGTACGGGCCGCAGGACCGCGAGTCGAAACCCCCGGGTCCGGGGGAGTTTCCCTTCACCCGGGGGAACTTCGCGTCGGGCTACCGCGGCAAGCTCTGGACTTTTCGTCAGTACTCCGGATTCGGCACCGCCGAGGAATCCAACCGCCGATACCGGTATCTGCTGGAGCAGGGTGGGACGGGTCTCTCGGTGGCGCTCGACCTGCCCACCCAATGCGGTTTCGACTCCGACGACCCCGACGTCGTCGAGGAAGTCGGCCGGGTCGGCGTCGCCGTCGACACGCTGGCCGACGCCGAGATCCTGTTCGACGGCATCCCGTTGGACAAGATCAGCACCAGCATCACGATCAACGGCACCGCAGCGATCCTGCTGGCGTTCTACGTCGCCGCGGCCGAGCGCCAGGGCGTGCCGCGGGCCAAGCTCACCGGAACCATCCAGAACGACATCCTCAAGGAGTACGCGTCGCGCGGGACGTGGATCTGGCCGCCCGAACCGTCGCTGCGGCTGATCGCCGACACCATCGAGTTCTGCGCGGCCGAGGTGCCGAAGTTCAATGCCATCTCGGTGGCCGGAGCGCACTTCCGCGACGCGGGCGCCACCGCCGTGCAGGAGATGGCCTTCACCCTGGCCGACGGCGTGACCTATTGCGACACCGTGGTGCAACGCGGCCGGATGACCATCGACGAGTTCGCGCCGCAGATCTCCTTCTTTTTCTACACCCACGGCGACTTCTTCGAAGAGATCGCTAAATACCGTGCGGGACGGCGCCGTTGGGCAACCCTTGTGCGGGAACGCTACGGTGCCAAGACGGACCGCGCATCGATGTTCCGTTTCGGTTGCGTGTGCGGCGGCGCGTCACTGTATGCGCCGCAGGCACACAACAACGTGGTGCGGGTGGCCTACGAGGCGATGGCGGCGGTGCTGGGCGGCGTGCAGTCGATGTTCACCGCGGCCTGGGACGAGCCGTTCGCGTTGCCCACCGAGGAATCCACCACGTTGGCGCTGCGCACTCAGCAGATCCTGGCCTACGAAACCGGCGTGGCCAGGGTCGCCGACCCGCTCGGCGGCTCCTACTTTGTCGAGGCGCTCACCGATGCCACCGAAGCCCGCATCATCGAGATCATGGCCGACCTCGAAAAGCACGGCGGGATGGTCAGTGCCATCGAGGACGGCTACCTGCAGGGGCTGATCGCCGACGAAGCCTTCACGATGCACAAGGACATCGAGACGGGTGCGCGGCCGGTGGTCGGGGTCAACAGGTTCGTCTCCGAGCAACCCGAGCACGACATCATGACCTACGAGCTCGACGCCGAGGGGCGCGACCTCCAACTCAAGCGGCTGACCCAGGTCAAGGCCGAAAGAGACAATGCCGCAGTACAGTCCACGCTCACCGCGCTGGCCCGCGGCGCCGAAGGCACCGACAACCTCCTGCCCCGGCTGATCGACTGCGCCAACGCCTACTGCACGGTCGGCGAGATGGTCTCCGCGCTCAAGGCGGTGTGGGGCGAATTCCAGCAGCCGGTGGTGTTCTGATGGCTACCCGCATCTTGGTCGCCAAACCCGGGCTCGACGGGCATGACCGCGGCGCCAAGATCGTTGCCCGCACGCTGCGTGACGCCGGTTTCGAGGTGATCTACACCGGGATCCGGCAACGCATCGAAGACATCGCGTCGATCGCCGTCCAGGAAGACGTGGCCGTGGTGGGGTTGAGCATCTTGTCCGGCGCACACCTGGCGCTGACCGCGCGCACCATCGAAGCGCTGCGCGCCGCTGACGCCGCCGACATCGCCGTCGTCGTCGGCGGAACGATCCCGCACGCCGACGTGCCCAAGCTGCTGGAGGCCGGCGCGGCGGCGGTATTTCCCACGGGGACACCGCTGGACGTGCTGGTACGTGACATTCGCGCTTTGACCGGCAGCCCGCAACCTGCCCCGGAGGAACCATGCGCGTCGGAGTGATGGTCGGTCCCGAGCGTGGCGATTCGGCCCGCAAGGTCATCCGGATGCTGGCCGACATCGACTGGGCGGAGAGCGCCGGCCTGGACAGCGCCTGGATTCCACAGATTCCCAACGACTTTGACGCGTTGGTGGCGGTGGCCCTGATGGGCACCCGGACCAGCCGCATCGAGCTGGGCACCGCGGTCGTCCCGCTGCAGGCGCAGCATCCCATTGCGTTGGCGCGCCAGGCGTTGTCGGTGCACGCGGCTACCGGAGGCCGGCTGGTGCTGGGTGTCGGGCCGTCGCATCACTGGATCATCGACGACATGCTCGGGCTTCCCTACGAGCGGCCAGCCGGCTACACCCGCGACTATCTCGACGTGCTGCACGCGGCCTTCGCCAATCCCGGCCCGGTCGACGTGGAGAACACCACGTTCCGGGTGCACAACCCCCTCGACCTGGCGCCGGTGGCGCCGCTGCCGGTGCTGGTGGCCGCGCTCGGGCCGGTGATGCTGACGTTGGCCGGCGAGCGGGCCGACGGCACCGTGCTGTGGATGGCCGACGAACGCGCCGTCGCCGAGCACGTCGTGCCCCGGATCACCAAGGCCGCCGACAACGCCGGTCGCCCGGCGCCGCGCATCGTCGCCGGCGTAGCGGTATGCCTCTGCAGCACAACCGAAGTCGACGCCGCACGGGAGCGCGCCAACCGAATCCTGGGCGAGGCCGAGGTCTCGCCGAATTACCAGCGGCTGCTGGGGTACGGCGACGCCAAAGACGTCGGCGATATCTGCGCGGCCGGCGACGAGGACGCCATCCTGGCCCGGCTACGGCGATTCGCCGACGCCGGTGTGACGGACCTGTCCGTGCGTCTGTTGCCGATCGGTGGCAACCGCGACGCGCTTGTCGCGTCCAAGCGCCGGACCCGCGAGATGATCGCTTCGCTGGCAACGGAGTTGCGGTGACTGGTCGAGGTCCACTGGCGGGGATACGGATTCTCGAGGTCGGCACCATGCTGGCCGGGCCGTATGCCACCATGCTGCTGGCCGATCTCGGTGCCGAGGTGATCAAGGTCGAGCCGCCGGACGGCGAGATCTCCCGCAGCGTGGGGGACAGTTACTTCGCCAGCCTCAACCGGAACAAGTCGAGCATCTGCCTGGACCTGAATACCGAAGCGGGACAACGGTGCTTGGGTGAGCTCGCGGCGCAATCGCAGGCACTGCTGGTCAACCTGAAGCCGTCGGCCATTCGCCGGCTGAGGCTCACCTACGAGGCCCTGCGGCGGTGGAACGAACGGATCGTCTGCGTGGCGATCACCGGTTACGGTCTCAACGGCGGCGATGATCCGGCATTCGACTACGTGATCCAGGCCGCTACCGGTATTGCCGCTTTGACGGGTGAGCCAGATGGTCCGCCGACATTGCCGGGCTACTCGTCGGCGGACAACTCCACCGGCATGTGTGCGGCGCTGGGGTTGCTGGCGATGATGGCTTCGGGTCGCGGCGGGCAGGTGGACGTGTCGCTGCGCGACGTCATGCTCTCGCAGCTCAATTACCATGCCGCCGCTTACCTCAACGAGGGTATTGAGCCGCACCGCCGGCCCTATGGCGCGCATTCGTATTACGTTCCCGCTCAGCTTTTTCCGACCGCTGACGGGTATCTGGCGCTGTTCATCACGCACGACGGGTTCTGGAAATCCTTTGCCGACGAGGCGGGTATCGGCGGTTTCGAAACAATGGCCGAGCGCGCGGCCCGGCGCGACGAGGTGCTCGGCGTCGTCACGGCGATGCTGGCCACCGATACCGCCGCCGGCTGGGAACGACGGCTGCGTCCGCTGGGCGTGCCGGCGGCGGCCGTCCGCACGCTGCCCGAGGCATTGCAGGCGGCGCCGGAAACTATTGTGCGGGCTGGTGATTTACGTCTCGTCGGGAATCCTGTGCATGTTTGCGGCTATGAGCCCGACTACCGGCCGGCGCCACGGCTGGGTGAACACGGCGACGTGCTCAACGCTTGAGCTCGATGACGTGTTGTCAGCCCCTCGCGCACTATCTCGCCCAACTGCAGCTTAGGATCAGCTCAATGTCAATTGATTCTGAGTTGGTAGCTGTTGATCTGACTAGCGATGAGCGCAGCTTCATACAGCATGCGCTGTACCAATGGCAGTTTTCGGCGACTGCGACACCGTTTCCGATCCGCGTGCTGGGGTTGTCGACGTGGGAGGAATTCGACGAGCTCACTGGTCGTCTTTCTTACGCAGTCGTTGGTGGCCAAGCGCTTACTAGCTTGGATTGGGCTCGGGTGTTGTACTTGACGGAATGCTCCTGGGCCAGCGAGTTGGTGGGCGCGGGATTGGACTTTGCGACCGTTAGCGGGATCTCCGATACGGAGGCGGTGAGTTTACTGCGCGGCTTGCAGCGCAAGATCGGCCGCATCACCACGGCTGAGTTGTTGTTTCCTGGGAGCGGTCGGCACTTAAAACCCGCTGATGGAGGCTAGCGTCCTGCTCCTAGTCGAAGTCTCGGGGATTTCCCCGGGTCGTCTTCTCCCAAAATGGGGAGGTGATGGGGGATGGTATGCGGTGGGTGCACAACGTGGGGTCCCAAAGGCGGTGCGGGTCCGCCGGGAAGCATCGGCCCTTCGACACCTTTGGGTAGGGGCGCTGGCTTGGGTGCCGGTGGCGCTTCAACCGGTGGCGGTGGTGGGGGTGCGGGTCGCGGAACCGGTGGAGGCTGTGGAGCGGCGGGTGTAGGTGGCGCCATTTCGCCGGGAGTAAGCGGTGGAAACCGTCCCGATGCAGGGGGAGCAAGTGGTTCGACGGCCCTAGTGTTCTGCTCGAAGTATTCCAGCGGGGTTCGCCACGGAGTCGTCGCAGTCGGCTTGGGTTCGAAGGCAGTTCCATAGTCGCCGTCCTGCGGATTGATGAAAATAATGGTTCCATCGCTCTTCAGCAGCGTTAGTCCGCCGGATTTGATGCTGGAACCGATCCGAGTATTGGGGTCCTTCATCGCGTCGTAAATCGATCTGGCCAGGTCTCCTGGCGTCTTTCCCGGAAAATGCTTCAAGGCATGACCGTTGGCGATTTCGACAGCTACTTGTCTCATTTGCTCGTCGGTCCAGCCGGCAAACGGATTGCCCGGTGGTCCCGGTTGCGGTTGTTGTGGGCTGTCTTTGAAGGTGTGGTTGTCGACGGCCTGGATGCGAGGTTTGGGGTCGTGAGGTGTTTCCGGGAAGGTGGTGGCCGCGCGATTCCGGCCGTCGCGGCGGTGATTTTGCCGGCTACGTCGTGTTCGACCCCGAGCAGTTGGGCGACGCGTTGGCGGATGTCGGCGGCGAATGCGTGGGCTTGGGCTTGACGAGCCGCCTGTTCGGCCGCGGAGCGGCTGGTTCGGGTATCGGTGACCGAGAAGTCTTCTCCCACAGCAAAACCCGAGTTATGGGTGTCCTCGATAGCAAAGAGGACCCTGCGTTGGGCGGCGCCGATGGTGCCGGCGCCGTCACGGGCAATCTTGCTCGCTTGGCGCAATTGGTCGGCTTTGGCGCTCACGACTGTGAAGTCCGCGCCGGTTCGCTCCCGCAGCGCATCGCCGCCGGCGCCTTCCCACACCAGGGTGTGGGATTGGTTGCGCATCTGCAAGAACACGTCTTCCCACTGATCGGCGGTCTTGGTCCAGTAGCCGGCCGCCTCGATCAGATGCTCGGTGCTCCATGCCCGGACTTGGGAAAGGGTCGCCACCGATTACACCAACCTGGCTTGCACGGCTGACATCTCGGCCGCAGCCGTCGCTTCGTTGCCGACATACCTGCAGCACCGGTCTGCACCGTGCCAGTCGTCGCCTGTGTCCGGGCCAACAACGCCGCGGCGGCAAGCTCAACTGCTGCGTAGGCACAGCACACCGCCGCGGTGGTGCGTTGAAACGGTTGCCCTAGTGAAGGCGGTGCTAGGACGGCAAGTTCCAAGCTTCGCTGACCCCATTGACTGGCCACGCCTTCTAGCTGTGGGACATCGATCCGCAACCGATCCTGCTCCATCCTCCGGAAGTGCAACGGCGGGCCTAGAGCAATTCACCTTAGGTCGAGCGACACTGCGCCCCCGCCGGTCGCCTTGCCGTCGTTGTCGTAGACATCTCAGCTTCGCATGCGGTGCAGCAGCGGCGCTGATGCCGCGGCTTTGTCACGCGGGTTGACGTCAGCGTCGTATTGCATGGGTACCCCGGAGGCGAACGGCCTGATCCCAGATGTGCAGTTGACCATGATTCAGCCAAGTATTAGTCGTGGGCGGTGGTGCCGCGCGGAGCGTCGCCGTGCTGAGCATCCGTGTTGCTTTCCGGGTATCCAACACCGCGTGTTTCGATGCCGGGTCGAGGGTCGGATTGCCCTCTGTCCGTCGGGTTCACAGATGCTCCCGGTGCGGTAGGGGTTGCCGTCGGGCCGGCCGAGGCGGCGTCCACGTCTTCGGATGATTCTGTCCGCTGGGTGGGCACCTCGTAGCCCATTGCCCTGCGCACCTGAAGGACATCACGAAGCGGCGGGTCAGCTGGGTCTTGCCCGAGCAGCACCAACGTTCCGGTGCCGAGGCGTTCAACCGTTGCGCCAGCTGGCAACAAGGCCATGTCGAACTTTACCGAATCGGAATCGCTGAGGAAATTAGCCCACCCCGCCGGGTGTCCGACCAATTTCCCGAGTACATATCCGCGGCCATCCTCGGTTGGGTGATCCGGCTCTGTTTGCTTGGCGAGAAGTTCCTCATTAGACCAAAGCACCGAATCGGGGTCAAAAATATCCACGAGAATATGTAGAAGTTTATGCGCGATGCCCCGGGTGTAGAGGCTCGGGACCGCATCGGGTTCGGGCAGCTTGAGCACCACATGGTTTCCCAGTGCACTAGAACCGATATGGATATTCAAGTTAGCCGCCGCCTGGCTGTCCTCGGCGCCGTTCCACCAGTAGACCGAGTAGCCCATATCTTCCATGATTTGTCGGCCAACGTCGGTGCGGTGTCGTCCGTCCTGTAATCGCTGCACCAAGTCGGCGTGGTTGGTGGTGACCAAGGGTTTGGCGGTTGCCTCCCTTTTGGACCGGCCAAGATCGCGCCAGCTCGACAGGGCTGAGTCGAGCGCAGCGAGCGCCGGCAACAGTTTCGCAACCCGGCCTGCGGCTTGGTCGACCGACTCGACACGGGCTCCCCATCTGACACTCACATTCGATTTCGTCATTTACCGATCCTTTGCTTAGGGTGGCGGTATAACCACGTAGTCAATAGCACCCTGTAGACCAGGAACATCGTTTAACATCTGTCTCACTACAGCGGCAGTTTCTGGTTCCGCGAATACCCATTCTATCGGAGTTCCGTGCGCAGCGCTTACTTGATTCAGTGCTTGGTTGACGAGACTCTGTTGTCCGGTGAAGAACGGCTTTCCAGTGGCCGTTTTCGATGAACTGTGAGTAATAGCTTTTAACTTCAATTAGCGCTCCGTCTGTGAATCCGTCGAATTTCACCCCGTCGACGATGTATCCCTCGGTGATGGGGTGTCCGGTGATCTGCATTTGGTATTGGGCGGCGCGGTCGGACATCGACTCGGTGACCGGTTGCCAAGTGCCTGGGCCATGCGGGACCGGTGTTGGTGAGTGTGGTGGCGGTTGCCATGGCTGTGCCCAATCCGGGACCAGGCGTGTTCCTTGGGCGGGCACGGTCTCTGTCTTGCCTAGCTGCGCCTCCAAGGCGCCTTTCCGGGCATTGAGCGCATCTGCTTCTCGGTTGTAGGTGGCGACCGCGCTGGCGTCATCGAGCGGGGGTCGCCACGAATTATGGTCGCGGATATCCCCTTTCAGTTGGTTATAGGCTGCCCGTGCTTGTTCAGGTGTCATCCGCGCCGGATCGTCCGGTGGCTGCGGTTGTTGTGGGCTGTCTTTGAAGGTGTGGGTGTCGACGGCCTGGATGCGAGGTTTGGGGTCGTGAGGTGTTTCCGGGAAGGTGGTGGCCGCGATTCCGGCCGTCGCGGCGGTGATTTTGCCGGCTACGTCGTGTTCGACCCCGAGCAGTTGGGCGACGCGTTGGCGGATGTCGGCGGCGAATGCGTGGGCTTGGGCTTGACGAGCCGCCTGTTCGGCCGCGGAGCGGCTGGTTCGGGTATCGGTGACCGAGAAGTCTTCTCCCACAGCAAAACCCGAGTTATGGGTGTCCTCGATAGCAAAGAGGACCCTGCGTTGGGCGGCGCCGATGGTGCCGGCGCCGTCACGGGCAATCTTGCTCGCTTGGCGCAATTGGTCGGCTTTGGCGCTCACGACTGTGAAGTCCGCGCCGGTTCGCTCCCGCAGCGCATCGCCGCCGGCGCCTTCCCACACCAGGGTGTGGGATTGGTTGCGCATCTGCAAGAACACGTCTTCCCACTGATCGGCGGTCTTGGTCCAGTAGCCGGCCGCCTCGATCAGATGCTGGGTGCTCCAGGCCCGGACTTGGGAAAGGGTGGCCACCGATTACACCAACCTGGCTTGCGCGGCTGACATCTCGGCCACAGCGGTCGCTTCGTTGCTGGCATATCCCGTAGCACCGGCCTGCACCGTGCTGGCCGTCGCTTGGGTGCGGGCGGTCAACGCCGCCGCAGCCAGGTCAACCGCTGCATGGGCACCGCCCACCGCTACGGCGGTGGGTTGAAACGGTTGCCCCGGCAGGGGCGGTGCTAAGACGGCAAGTTCGACGCTTCGCCGACTCCATTGACCCGTCGTAGCTTCTAGCTGACCGACATCGATCCGCAACCGATCCTGCTCCATCCTCCGGAAGTGCAACGGCGGGCCTAGAGCAACTCACCTTAGCTCGAGCGACACTGCGCCCCCGCCGGTCGCCTGGCCACCCGTGCGCTTTGCCGGTGTCATCGCAAAACGCGACAAAGTACTGGCCACAACGCCTTACGGAACAGCCGAATGCGCCTTCCCGCCTTCCGGTCAGCAAGGGCGTCGCGCCGGACAGAACTTGCGTGGAACTGGGCCGAAAATCCGAGCCTCCAGCGAATTCGACTAGGGCACAGGCCGTTTCGGGTAGGGTTGCATCCACCCGCCAGTGGAAGGCCCGGCAAATGACTGAACAGCCGCCTGTGCCGCCGCCCTCCGGATACCCACCGCGGGCACGCGCGGGATATCCACCGGTCCCGGGTCAACCGATGCATGACTTTCCGATGGCGGCCTACGCATCGTGGATCCGGCGAGTTGGCGCCTATCTCATCGACTACATGCTGGGGTTCGTTATCGGCGTGACGCTCGGGATCGTCGGCGGCGTGACCGCCACCTTGGTCGGTGGCGGCTCACGTTTCCAGGGCATCGTGGCATTGATCGTCAATCTGGCGTTGCTGGCGTACTGGGTCTGGAATTGGGGCTACCGCCAAGGGATTACCGGCTCGACCGTCGGCAAGTCGGTGCTGAGGTTCAAGGTACTCGGCGAACGGACCGGCGCGCCCATTGGCGTCGGATCGTCGATCGCGCGCTACTTCGCCCACTTTCTGGACGCGATCACCTTCGGCATCGGCTACCTGCTGCCGTTGTTCACGGCCAAGCGCCAAACGATCGCCGATATGGTCATGGACACGGTTTGCGTGCTCGACGAACCCCCGCGGGCGCTGCGCAGCCACACTGCCCGACCGGGACTGCGGATGGTGGTTGGCGCCGTGGTATTGGTGATCGCGGCCGCGCTCACCGTGCTGGCTTGTCTGAACGCCACCAGCCACTGGGTCTGCACGGTCGGCGGCCAGTATCGCCACTGCGGAAACCAGGTATCGGTCGGCCCGATCTCATATCCCGCCTGGAAAATCTTCGATCCATATGTTCAGGCGACGCTGGTAACTCCGTTGTGGACCGCAGGGATTCTGATCCTGCGGCGGTACTACCGGGCGACATATGCGCTCATCCCGGTGGCCGGCATCGTGGCGATGACCGTGTTCGCGCAAGGTCGCTATGACTGGGGCTGGCAACACAATTGGTTCGCGTTCCTGGCATGCGTTGCTGCGACGACGGCAGCCTGTGCCCTCATCGCGCGAGGCATCACCCGTTCGGTTGCGGCACGTCAAAGTTGAGTACCGGCGGTCACGCGAAAAGCGTTCAGGCCGTAGGTGATCACGCCGTCGGTGGGTACGCGCTCGTCACCTCGAGCAGCCGCATCACCGGCGGGGGATCGAACTGCAGCGCGTCGGACATGTGCAATCGGCCGGCCGAGGCAACCATGTTGTCCAGGATCGCCTGCAGGTCATCGCCTTCGATCTCGTAAAGGGCCACATACGGCCCCGCACCGTTCACCGGCCTCAGGCGCCGCGCCGAGACGAATCCGTCGAGCGCCACCAGTTCGGGTAGGTGAACCTCGTCGTACCAGGTGTTGTATTCGCGTTCGCGATCGGCTGCGCTGGGGCGAGTCTCGACATAGATGATTCCCTTGGCCATGGCGCCTTCCTGGTGACTACTCGTAACGCACCGTGATCGAGTCCGTGTCGGGTACTCCTTGGCAGGTCAAAATGTAGCCCTCGGCCACTTCATCTTCTTCGAGCGCGTCGTTGGTGCGCATGGTTGCGCGGCCCTCGATGAGCCTGGCCATGCACGTTCCACAGTTGCCGGCCTCGCAATTGAAGGGCGGGTCCAGGCCCGCCCGGCGCGCGCTTTCCAGAAGGGTCTCGCCCGGGACCAGGGGGACCGACACTTTCTTGCGGTCGAGCTGGATTGTCACCATGCCTGGCTCCGTCATCACCGCCCTCTGAGGCCGCCCGCACTTGCGTTCTTCACCATAGAGAATGATATTCTCCTGACGCGATAGTATCTTCTCACGACTCTCAGGGCTGCCCGGGGAAGGACGCGACGTGACCGAGCCGGCCGCGCTCGTGGTCGAGGATCGGCGCTTGAGCCGGCGCGCGCTTGACGCGCTGACCGACGGCCTGGCTGCGAGCCTGCACCACCATGGCGTCCGCGCCGGTGAGCGGGTCGCGGTGATGGCTTCCAACCGGCCGGAGTTCGTCGCCGCGTTGCAGGCGATCTGGCGGCTGGGGGCGGCGGCGGTGCTGATCAGCCCGGCCTGGAAACGCGACGAGGTCGACCATGCCCTGGGCCTGACCGAACCGGCCCACGCCGTCGGCGACCACCCGGCGCTCGCCGGCCTGATGCCGATGCTGCAGCTGGACGAGCCGGCCGTGTCCGCAGAGCCGTTGTCGGCTTCCCCGCAGCCCCGGGAAGACGCGGTGCTGGTGTTCAGCTCGGGCACCACGGGCCTGCCAAAAGCCGTGCGGCACACCCACGCATCGCTGGATGCCGCCGTTCGCCACTGGCGCGAGGCGCTGCGGCTCACCGAGCGCGACCGCATCCAGGTCGCCACGCCGCCGTCGCACATCCTCGGCCTGCTCAACATCCTGACCGCGCTGCGGACAGGCGCGTTGGTGCGCCTGCATCCGCGGTTCGACGTGGATCGGATGCTGCAGACCATCGAAACCGACCGCATCACCATCGAAATGGCAGTTGCGCCCATCGCCCAGGCCATGGCGTCACACCCGAAACTAGCGTCCTACGATCTGTCCTCGCTGCGGTTCATCATGTGGGGCGCCACGCCGGTCACCGTGAGCATCGCCGAAACCGTGACCCGGCGCACCGGCGTCCGATGGGTTCCCGCCTATGGCACCACCGAATTGCCGGTGATTGCCTGCAATCCGCCCGAGCAGCCCCGTCTGGACTCGGTGGGGCAACCGGTGGCCGGCGTGGACGTGCGGATCGTGTCAGCGGAAACCGGCCACGTGGCCGGCCCGGGGCAAGTCGGCGAAATCCAGGCGCGGTCGGCGTCTTTGATGGCCGGCTATCTGCCGGCCGCGGCCAACGCCGAGGTGTGCTGCGACGGCTGGTATCGGACCGGAGACGTCGGTTGGCTTGACGGGGAGGGTTGGCTGCGCATTACCGACCGGCTCAAGGAGATGATCAAAGTGCGCGGATTCCAGGTTGCGCCGGCCGAAGTCGAGGCCGTGCTGCACAGCCATCTGGCGGTCAAAGACTGCGCGGTGTTCGGTGTTCCCGACGGCGCCAACGGCGAAGCGGTTGTCGCCGCCGTCGCCACGCACGTACCCGGCGACACCGGGGTGGCTGCCGAGCTCACCGCGCAGGTGGCGGCCCGGCTGGCCCCCTACAAACGGCTGAGTCGGGTCGTGTTCGTGCCCGAAATTCCGCGCCTGCCCTCGGGCAAGGTGTTGCGCCGAGTGCTCAAGGATCTCCATGGATGTCCGTCTGACAGCTGAACAACGACAATTGCGGGACACCGCAGCGAAATTCGCCGACGACTTGGGGCCTGGCTCGGTTTCGGAGCTGGCCGACGAGAGCCGAATTGCCCGGCTGGACCGCCACATTGTCATGACGGGCTGGCGATCGCTGCGCTCCGATGGCGCTTCGGGGGTCGAAGTATCCATTGTTGCAGCGGAATTCGGGCGCCGACTGGTCGATGCCCCGCTTCTCGGGCCGCTCCTCGCCGACGACCTGGCACGCCACCTGGATGCCGGGCGGAGCGACGCCACCATCGCCGTCGACCGGCTGGCATTCGATGCTCGCGGCTATCGACGCGCACTGCTACTTTCGGGCACCACAGTGTATGCGGCCGAACTGGATTCGGGCCGCGGCGGTGCGGACTTGACCCGGGCGACGGCGGGGATAACCGGGTCACCGGCGCCTGTCGGTGAGATATCCGCCGGCGCGGCCGCACGCTGGCAAGCGCTGGCGGTGGTGGCTACCGCGGCGGACCTGGTCGGTGCTGCCCGGGGGGCGCACGCGCTGGCTTGTGACTACGCGAAAATACGTACCCAGTACGGAAAGACGATCGGTTCGTATCAGTCCGTCGCCCACCTGTTGGCCGAAGGGCTGGCACTGATCGAAGGTTCGATCAGCATCCTGCGGCATGCCGCGTGGGCGGTGGACGAACTCGAACCGGCCGCAGCCGCACGCGCGGCCCGCGTCGCGAAGGTGTACTGCGCGCGTGCCTCCCGAACCGTCTGTGAGACCGCTGTGCAGGTGCACGGCGGCATCGGTAATACCTGGGATTGTCTGGCGCACGTATATCTGCGCCGGGCCTTGACGTCGACGGAGCTGTGGCCGGTGCGCCTGAAGGAGGTCGGTCGTGGACTTTCGTGATTCGCCGCAGGAGGCCGCCTTCCGCGAGCGCCTGCGTAGTTGGCTTGCCCTGCACGCCGAGGAGTTCCGCGCTACCGGCGACGAATACTGGAAGCGTCAGGCCGATTGGCATCGGGCGCTGTATCGGGCAGGATTCTTCGGATTGTCGTGGCCGCGCGAATACGGCGGCCAGGAGCTGGCGCCGGTCTACGACGTCATCGTCGACGAAGAGCTGGCGCGTGCCGGCGCACCGCCGCGCCCCAGCGTCGGTTACCTGGTCTTCGGTATCGGACGCCACGGCAGTGACGCACTGCGGCGACGCTTCCTGCCCGGCATCATCGACGGCAGCCAGCGCTGGTGTCAGGGCTTCAGCGAGCCTGGTGCGGGCTCTGATCTGGCAGGACTGACCACCACCGCCACCCGCGAGGGTGACCATTATGTGCTGCGCGGACACAAGATCTGGACCAGCTACTCCGACGTGGCCGACTGGTGTCTGCTGCTGGCCCGTACCGACCCGGAAGCCACTCGGCATCGCGGCCTGTCTGCGTTCATCGTCGAGATGAAACAGCCGAACGTGCAACAACGTCCGCTGCGGATGATGAACGGCGTCAGCAATGAATTCGGCCAGGTGTTCTTCGACAGCATAACCGTCCCGGCAGATCGCATGGTGGGCGCTCCCGGTGACGGCTGGGCGGTGGCCATGACCGTGGTGGGCCACGAGCGCGAACCGGCCACGCTGGGCTATGCGGCCCGCTACGGCAAGCTGGTGCGAGAGCTGTTGGCGCGCAGTGAGGATCCGCCATCCGAAGAGCTCGCCTGGGCGGCGGTCCAGGCGGAGATGCTGACCCATCACGTGCGCCGCCGGCTCTCCGAACAGCTCGACGGGGTGTCGCACGGACCGGAAGGTTCGCTGGACAAGCTGCTGATGACGTGGGTGGAGCAATCCGTCGGACACGCAGCATTGGCCGTTGGCGGAACCGGCGACCCGGACCTGCTCAACGCCTACTTGTACAGCCGCGCGCAAAGCGTGATGGGCGGCACCTCGCAGATACAGAAGAACATCATCGCTTCGCGAATCCTGGGATTAGGGGTCTGAAATGTACGACATGCCAGCAGAAATCGACGTTCGTGCCGACGGGGCGTTGCGCATCATCACCCTGAACCGCCCGAATGCCCTCAACGCCGTCAACGACAATCTTCATGTGGGGCTCGCGCAGCTGTGGCCGCGATTGAGTGACGACCGCACTGCCCGGGCTGCGGTTCTCACCGGCAGCGGCCGGGCGTTCTCGGCCGGCGGTGACTTCGCGTATCTGGCCGAATTGGCCCACGACGCGGACCTGCGCGCCAAAACCATTGCCCATGGCCGTGACATCGTGCTGGGTATGGCACGCTGCCGAGTACCGGTGGTGGCAGCGGTCAACGGCCCGGCCGTCGGGCTCGGCTGCAGCTTGGTCGCACTGAGCGACATCGTCTACATCGCCGAAGACGCCTACCTGGCCGACCCGCATGTGCAGGTGGGATTGGTGGCCGCCGACGGAGGTCCACTGACCTGGCCACTGCACATCAGCCTGATGCTGGCTAAGGAATATGCGTTGACAGGTACCCGAATTCGCGCTCAGCGGGCCGTCGAGCTCGGGCTGGCCAACCACGTGGTCGCCGACCCGGTAGCCGAGGCGGTTGCCTGTGCCCAGCGCATCATGGAGTTGCCCCAGCAAGCCGTCGAAAGTACCAAGCGGGTACTCAACATCCATCTCGAACGAGCCGTGTTGGCCAGCTTGGACTATGCCCTTTCGGCCGAACACCAATCCTTCACCACCGAGGACTTCCGCTCGATCATCACCAACCTGACCGTGGGCAAGAACTAACGAGCGCAGCGACATTTCGGGCCAGTTTCGGCCGCAGCACTACGCTCGCACGGGGGGGCCGCCGCCGTCATGTTGCCGCAAGAAGTCGCGCATCACCGCGTCGAAGCGCTCCGGTTCCTCGATGAACGGCAGGTGTGCGCTGCGCTCGAAGAACTCGAACCGCGAACCGGCAATGCGGCGGTGCATGTCGCGCATGTGTTCCGGCGAGCATTCGTCATACTTGCCGGCGAGCAGCAGTGTGGGCAACGTGATCTGCGCTAACCGATCGACGATGTTCCAGCTCCGAATGGTCCCGACGATGTGAAAGTCGCTGGGGCCGAACATCGTTTCGAAGATCTCCGCACCGGTGTTCTGGAATGCTTGGTAGAGCTCGCCGGGCCAGGGCCGGGTGCGGCACAGAAATGTCTCGTTCCAGGTGGTGATCGCGGCCTGGTATTCGGCCGAATGTGTGGTGCCTGCGGCTTCATGGTGGTCAATGGCGGCTTGGGTGGCCGGGTCCAACTGGGACTTCAACTGGGCGACGTGGTCGGCGAACTGCGGTATGGACGCGGTGCTGTTCGAGATGGTCAAGCTCACCGCGCCGGATGGCACGTCAAGCACATACTGCTGGGCGAGCATCCCGCCCCATGAGTTGCCGAAGATATGAAAGGCGTTGAGTCCCAATGCTTGCACCACGGCGTCCATTTCGGCCACCGAGCGCTGCATTGTCCACAGTTGCGCATTCGACGGACATTCGGAGTTGCCACAGCCGAGTTGATCCCAGAAGACGACCTCCCGCTCGTGTGCCAGCCGCTTCAGCGAGCTCAAGTAGTAGTGCGGCAAGCCCGGACCGCCGTGCACCACTAGCAGCGGAAGGCCGGGTCCGCCGCCGACCCGCGTGAACCACACGTTTCCGCCGGGCACCGCGATCGTCCCCTCAGGTCGAGTCATGCCACTAGCCAACCATCGGGACAGCCGTCGTGCTGGCCGACCCGAATAAGTCTTCGATGGCTCGGTAGGGCGCCCCGCGACCATGGCGCTGCAGGCCACCGATCCGTCGTCGGCTTCCCATCTGTCCCAGCTACCGGAGGGCCAAAGACCCTAGCCGGCCGTTGTCGTTACGGGCAAAGTCGAGTCGAGTACACAGCGTCGATCCTGCGAAAGATGGCAATGGAGTTTGCTCGTCGTAGCCAGCCGCCTTTTCCCGGATTGGGCACGTCGGGGGGCGAAAAGTAATTAAATAACTCATTTTTCGGATAAGCGCACCGTGACTGCGGCAATCCGAAACCGCGTACAGTTTCACTCAACAGACGAGGAGAAGTCATGGTCAATAAAATCCTGCTCAGTGCGGCCATAGTGCTCGGCGCCGCGGCCGGAGTGGCAGCGCCCGCCGCGGCCGACCCGTCCACCAGCCCCACCGGCCCGGCCGACGGTATCGGCCCGTTGGCGCTCACGTGTCCCGACAACACGGAATGCCCACCAGTGGGTTCCGGTAATGCGCCGACGATCAATCCGCAACAGCTGACCCAGGCAATCAAGAACGGTTTCGCTGCTCCCAGCGATTTCTCCGATACGCAAGGCCAGCGGTAATCCGAACCGGGCGTAATGCCTGATTTCCCAACATTTCCAGAGATTGTTAAAGAATTTTCGCGGCGGGACAGGCCGAGTTCTGACGTTGTGACCGTCCGGACAGGGGATCTTTTTTCTGACCAAACCGCCAAGGCCCAAAGACCCTAGTCGGAGATCTCGCTCAAGCGGAAAAGTCGATTCGAGTGGACTCGACTTTGACGAGCCGGGTCGCGAGGGAGGGGAACGGAAAATGGCAGCGTGCTCGATGAGCCAAGGTAGTGATGTGGGTCTATTAAGAAGCTTCACCAAGATTCTGCTGGCGATGACCATTGTGCTGGCATCGCTTCTGGTGACGCCGTCGGTAGTGCCGCTGGCCCGCGCCGAGGGCACCGCGTGTGAAAGTCGCGGTTTCGACCTCGCGGACTGTGACCGGATGTACATCACGGACCTGGACCGCCGCAATCTCACATATAACGAACCCGGAAACGCGATCCGGATCGGTCATGTCATAGCTGATTACCTGGCCGGTCACCCCACGATGAAGGGGGTCACGGTCATGGCCAACAAGATCATCAAGGACAATCCGGGCTGGACTCCGCAGATGGCTGTCAGTTTGATCAAAGTCGCGGTGCATTACTACGGACCGCCGGGGTTGGAGGAACGGCTCGAATCGGCGGCGTCGGCGGCATAGCGGCACGACCCTCGGCCGCGCAATAAGTTCAGCGATGGCCTGTTATGTGCGCAGCAAGCCCTTGAATTACTGCCGGCCTTGCAGATCAGAGAAATCGCTCGGGCCGGCGAAGCCGTTTTTGATTGCCTGGGTCAGCTGCTGCGGATTGACCGTCGGCGCGTTGCCTGAGCCGACGGGTGGGCAGATCGCGTTGTCGTCACAATTGAGTGCCAAGGAGCCAATGCTGTCGGACGGGCTGGTGGACGGATCCGCCATGGCGGGTGCTGCCACCCCAACCGCGGCGCCGAGCATGACGGCCGCACTGACCATGGCTTTGGTGAGCATTGTTTCTCCTTGACGGGTTGTTTCGCATTGTCTGCTCTGCCGCTCTTCGATGGTGCTTGGCAGTCGCAACGCTGTGCCAGCACACCAGGCTGCGCGCCAAATTGATTCCCGGCTGCATACGCTTGCAGAGTCCTGGCGGCCCCACCGAGCGTCCTTGCAACTCGTCCTCTCGAACTGAGAGAATAGTGTTCTCGCAACCCCGTGGACCCTATGGATGGAGAAGACCTGTGCCCGAAGCCGTCATCGTGTCCGCCCTGCGCACTCCCATCGGCACCGCTCGCAAAGGAACATTGCGCGACACCAGCGCTTTCGACCTGGCCCACCACGTGGTCAGCGAGGCCGCGGCCGGTTTGGACTCTGCCCTGGTCGACGACGTCATCTTGGGTGAGGGGCTCTACGGCGGCGGCGTGATCGCCCGGCACGCGGCCATCACCGCCGGCCTGACCCAAGTGCCCGGTTTGGCGAACAATCGCCACTGCGCCGCCGGGCAGGCCGCGGTGCAAAGTGCTGCGGCCAGTGTGCGCGCGGGGATGGACCAGCTCGTCATCGCCGGGGGCGTGAATTCGGCCTCCACCTCTCCGCGGGCGCGGATGCTGGCCGGCGGCGAATGGGTCGACTGGTTCCCGCCGACCCATCCCGACCGGCCGGACGCACCCAACTTGGACATGTCCATCACCGTGGGGTGGAACGCCGCGGTCAAGGCCGGCGTCACCCGCGAGGAGATGGACGCGTGGGCGCTGCGGTCACACCGCAATGCGATCGCCGCGATCGACGAAGGCCGGTTCAAGGAAGAGATCGTGCCTATCGAGACGCCGCACGGGCTGTTCTCGGTCGATGAACATCCACGCCGCGACACCACCTTAGAAAAGCTGGCCGCGCTCAAGCCATTGCATCCCGAAATCGAAGGCTTCTCGATCACCGCGGGTAATGCCTGCGGCGCCAACGACGGCGCCGCGGTGCTGACCATCGCCGGCGACCGCCACAGTGACCGGCTGGGACTACCCGCCCTGGCCCGCATCATGTCCTGGGCGTCGGTCGGCGTGGACCCTGCGGCCACCGGCTTGGCGCCTGTCGAGGTGATACCGAAAGCACTTGACCGAGCTGGGCTTTCGACATCCGACGTGGGTCTGTTCGAGGTCAACGAAGCGTTCGCGTCGATGTGTGTGGCCACCGTGAAGATGCTCGACCTGGACCCGGACCGGGTCAACGTCAGCGGCAGCGGCTGCTCGCTCGGGCATCCGGTGGCGGCAACCGGCGCACGAATGCTCGTGACGCTGGTGTATGAACTGCGCCGCCGCGGCGGCGGTATCGGCGTCGCGGCCATGTGCGCCGGCGGCGGCATGGGCTCGGCGACGGTCATTGAGGTCGCAGCGCCATAACGCGCCATAACGCGCCCTAACGCTCATGGACATCGCCGATCTGATTGACCGGGCGCGCAACGGCTCTTTCCGCGCAGCAGGTCGGTTGCTGAGCCTGGTCGAAAGTGACCGGCGTGACGAGGTATTGACCGCCCTGGGTCCGGCGCCGGTGTCCGCAATGCGCGTCGTCGGCATCACCGGACCGCCGGGCGCCGGAAAATCGACGACGATCGCTGCCCTGGTCAGCGTGTACCGGGAGCGTGGCTGTCGGGTGGCGGTACTGGCCGTGGACCCGTCGTCACCGTTCAGCGGCGGAGCCCTGCTCGGCGATCGCATCCGAATGACCGCGCATATCAACGACTCTGACGTACTGATTCGCTCGGTCGCCAGTCGCGGCCATCTCGGTGGTCTGGCCGCCGCCGTTCCCGCCGCCATCCGACTGTTGCAAACCATCGGTTACGACGTCGTCCTGGCTGAAACCGTCGGCGTGGGCCAATCGGAGATCGAGATCGCCGCCGTCGCCGACCCGACCGTCGTCATCCTCAACCCCGGCATGGGTGATGCGGTGCAGGCTGCCAAAGCGGGTCTGCTGGAAGTCGCCGACGTCGTGGCGGTGAACAAGGCCGACCGAGACGGCGCCGAGCAGACCGTGCGGGACCTGCGGGCTGAAACCGACGCTCCCATAGTCAAACTCGCGGCCGCGCGCGGTGAAGGTGTCGCGGAGTTGGTGGCCGCGATCGACGCGCATCATCGCAGCGACAGCCGGGCACGCCGGCTGGCCCGCGCGCGGGCGCAGATCCTGTCATTGGCCCACACCCGGCTACGGGCCCGAACCGACCTCGATCGGCTCGCCGAGTCGGTGGTCGACGGCCGCGACGACCCGTATACCGCCGCCGAGCGGTTGCTGGCCCCGTCCACCCAACAGGACCGGGAGCCCTGATCGCGTCCGACCCATCGCCCCGGACGGAGGACACCGCATCCGTCGATCGGTGGACAGCATGATTCCGCCAGCAAAGTGCCCGCTCGCCCGACAGACATCGACGGGGCGCCACGGCATTGTTGTCTCATGTCGTTCGTGACTAGTGAGCCCGAGGCGCTGATCTCGGCAGCGGGGGCCCTGCAGTCGATCGGTAGCTCGATGGACGCGAGCAATGCCGCCGCGATAGCTCCCATCACCGGTGTTATGCCGGCCGCCGCCGACGAGGTGTCGGCGTTGACAGCCGCGCACTTCGCTGCCCACGGCGCCCTCTACGAAGCAGTCAGCGCGCAGGCCGCAGCCATCCACGAGCGCTTTGTGACCACTCTCGGAGCCAGCGCCGGTTCCTATGCGGCAACCGAGGCGGCCAACGCGATAGCAGCCCGCTAACGGCGGAATCCGCGGCGATGGTGCACGGGGTGCTGCCGCCCGAAGTCGATCCCGGGCGCATCTACGCCGGGCCGGGCAGGATCGATGCTGGCCGCCCCCGGCGCGTGGGACGAACTGGCCATGGAGTCGACCACCCTCGCAACCGCCGTCGAGTCCGTGATCATCGGCCTGATCGGCGGGTCCTGGCTCGGCGCCAGCACGACCAGGATGGGCGCTGCGGCCACCTTCTGTGTGGCCTGGCTGAAAGCCGGCGCTGCCCGGGCTGAGCGGGCCGCCGGACAAGCCGCGGCCGCGGCCGTCGCCTACGAGTGCGCCCGCGCGATGACGGTTCATCCGGCATTCGTGGCAGCCAACCGTGCGCAGCTGACGGTTCTGATCGCCACGAACCTGCTCGGCCAGAACTCGCCGGCGATCGCGGCCCCCGAGGCTGGCCTTGTCCGCCGATCAGCGGACGCAGGTCGCGCCGGTATTGGAGCCGATCAGCGGAGTTGTCGCGGCGTGATCATTTCTACCGTTCAACTGTGACGACGACCGCGGCCACCGCAGGCAGCGAACCGGTGCTCGGTTCGGGCCCGGAGGTTGATCTCCCTAAGGCTTTTCAGCGACTGCGAACGGTCGCCGCCATTGGGGGCCGGTATGGCAGTGGGCGACACACGTCGTTTCACTCGTCCCGGTTTCACTCGTCCCGGTTTCACTCGTCCCGGTTTCACTCGTCCCGCCAGCATGGATATCCCGGCGTCATTTGGCTGCTGCTGGGTGGCAACCTGGTGGTGCGCGCGGCCGGGTTCGCCTATCCGTTCATGGCGTTTCACGTGGCCGGGCGGGGGTACGCCGCGGGCGCTGTGGGCGCAGTCCTGGCCGCCTTCGGAGTCGGCTGGGCCGTGGGTCAACTGGGCTGTGGCTGGCTGGCGGACCATACCGGGCCGCGCGCGACGCTGGCGTCGACCATGCTGGTCGCTGCCACGGTGCTGGCGCTCATGGCCCAGGCCCGCAGCGTGCCGGCACTGCTGATCGGAGCGCTGGTCACCGGCGTGGTCTACGACGCGCCGCGCCCGGTGTTGGGCTCCGCGATCGCCGAGTTGGTGCCGGACCCGCGGCTGCGCGCGAAGATCGACGCCTGGCGCTTCGGCTGGATCGTCAGCATTGGCCGGGCGATCACCGGCGGTGTGGGGGGTCTGCTCGCCGGCTGGTCGGGCGTGCCGGTGCTGTTTTGGATCAACGCCGCTGCGTGCGCGCTGCTGGCGCTGCTGGCAGCCTGCTGCATCCCCGCCGGGAACGCTCGCCGAGCGGTCACCGAGCCCATGGCTCAGCGTGCTGACGTCGGCTACCGCGGCGCGTTTTCGGATGCCCGGCTGGTTCTGTTGTTCGCGTCCAGCCTGGCAACGCTGACGGCGGTGCGTGGTCTTTATGCAGCGGTCCCCATGCTGATGGCCGACAGCGGTTTGGGCGCAGACGAATTCGGCTGGGCGCAACTGGCCAACGCCGTCGCTGGTATCGGTCTGACCCCGGTGATGACACCATGGCTGGGACGAAAGGCGGCGACCCGCTTCCGTCCCCGGCTCGACATCCTGGCCGTTGCCGGAGTGTGGACGGCGCTGAGCATGTCGGGCGCCGCGCTCGCCCACACCACCCTCGGCTTCACCGTCGCTACGGCTATCTGCACCCCGGGCGAGATCGCCTGGTTCGTGATTGCCGCGGGCGTCGTGCACCGGATCGCCCCGCCCGCCAATGGTGGTCGCTACCACGGCATCTGGTCCATGACGCTGGCCATCGCCTCAGTGATAGCGCCAATCATCGCCTCCTACAGCCTGATTCATGGCGGTCATCGTCTGGTGGCGGTCGTCACGGCGACGGTAGGTCTGATCGGGGCGGCGCTGTGTCTGCCGCTGGCCCGCGCGCTGCGCCGGTCCGCCTCGGCAGCGGCCAACCACACCCTTCGGTCCCAGCTGGACCCGCCGTGCCGGGTCCGCTGACCAGGGGAAGCGGCGAGTGCTGACTAGCCATCCGGACGTCGTCGCCCTGGTCTGCTCATCGGCGGCTCAGCCGGCGCGTCGGGTCAACGACGTCAGCGGCGGCGGTGGCCGCGCCCATTCCGGTCTGCGCGCCCGGCCGGCGAAGCTGTTAGGCGGCCGGCGGGTTGCGGAGCAAGCCGGGACGCGCCGCCGTGAGTACGGTATTCCAGTGGCGATCTCCAGCGACGTGGAACTGGAGCGGGTGCGCAAGCTGCACCAGCTGCGGTCCTACCGGATCGTCTCGGTGCTTCGCATAGGCGTCCTGGTGTTCCTCATCGCCGCGATGATCGTCGGCACCCCCGCGCACGAATGGGCACAGCAAACCGTCTTGGTCGCCTTCTATGGGCTTGCCGCGGTGTGTGCCCTGGCGCTGGCCTTTTCTCCGGTGCGGCGACGAATCGGCGCGGGGGAGTCGGCAGGCGTGCGCCGCTGGGAGCCGCTGACATTCACCGCCATCGACATCGTGGCGTTGACCGGTTTTCAGCTGCTGTCGGCCCACGGGCTCTATCCGCTGCTGATCATGACATTGCTGCCGGTCCTGGCGGGCGTCGACATCTCGTCGCTGCGAACCATGGCGGTGCTGGCGTTCAGCCTGCTCGGCTTCGTGCTGGCGGGGGTTCACGACGGTGTGCTCCTCGGCCCGAGCGGCTGGCCCCATACCGGTTTTCTCTTCTCGCTGTACGCGTTTCTGTGCGCCACGGCGTTGGTGGTGGTGCGCATCGAGGAGCGACATGTCCGCTCGGTCGCGGGTTTGAGCGCGTTGCGTGAGGAGTTGCTGGCTCAGACGATGACGGCCTCGGAGGTGTTGCAGCGCCGGATCTCGGAGTCCATCCACGACGGGCCGCTGCAAGACGTGCTGGCCGCGCGACAGGAACTCGTCGAGCTGCAGACCGCGTGGCCGGGCGACGAGCGCGTTGACCGAGCGTTAGCCGGCTTGCAGGATGCTTCGGAGCGATTGCGGCAGGCTACTTTCGAGCTGCATCCGGCCGTCCTGGAACAGGTCGGCCTCGGTGCGGCCGTCGAGCAGCTGGCCGCGTCCACGGCGGCGCGTTCGGGGATCAACGTCAGCATCGACATTGACTATCCGGTGCGCAATGAGATCGACCCGATCGTGTTCGGCGTGGCCCGCGAGTTGCTGTCGAACGTGGTGCGTCATTCCCGGGCTCACAATGCGTCGGTCAGCCTCGGGATCACCGACGGCGTGTGCGTTTTGGATGTCGCCGACGACGGTGTGGGAATCAGCGGTGACATCATGGCGCGTCGCCTGGGGGAGGGCCACATCGGACTGGCTTCGCACCGAGCCCGGGTCGACGCTGCCGGGGGAACGTTCGTTTTTCTCGACACCCGAGCGGGCACCCACGTATGTGTGGAACTCCCGCTGAAGTCTGATTCCTGAAGGCAATGGCCGAGCTCACGCAGTTAGTCGAGCAGCCCCTGTCGCATGGCTTCGGCGACCGCGGCCGCACGGTCACTGACACCGAGCTTCTCGTAGAGCCGTTGCACATGGGTCTTGACGGTCGACGGCGCTACATACAGTTCGCCGGCGATCGCGGGGATACTTTGGCCGCGCGCAATACGATTGAGCACCTCGCGCTCGCGGGCGCTAAGTACCGGAGCCATCGGCGCCGCTCGCTGGCGGATCTCTCCGGCAAGGCCGCCGACCAGGGAGGGCGCGACGACGTCGCGTCCCTTGGCGCAATCGAGCACGGCTTTGACGATCTCGGTGCGTGTCGAATCCTTCAGCAGGAAACCGGCGGCACCCTGCTGCAAAGCCTGGTAGACGATCGCTGATTCGTCGTGGGCCGAAATCAGCAGCACGCGGGTCGGCAGGTCATTGCTGCGCACCGCGGCCGCCACCTGGGCGCCGTCCATGCCCGGCATTCGGTAGTCGAGTAAAGCGACGTCGGGCAGCTCAGTCTTGATCAATTCCAGCGCTGTCGCCCCGTCGTCGGCCTCGCCGACAACGTTGACGGAGCCGCTCAAAGAAAGAGCGCGCACCACGCCCTCACGAAACAGCGGGTGGTCGTCGCCGACCACCACACGCACTTTGTCGGGCGCCGTCATGTTCAACTCATGTCCATGTAGCGCCGACCATGGCGATGAGTCTAACCGCTCGCCGTGTCGATCTGTCCGCAATTTCCGCACAACCCGCGCGCTTTCCGGGCAGTTTGCTCCGGCGGATTGCCCATATTGCCGGGCAACACCCCGGATCGCGGGGTCGCACATGACTACGGTGTTCTTGTGGTAGAGACCAGCGACGCGGAACTCAAGCGGGTGCGCCGGCTGCATCAGTTGCGCTCCTACCGAATCGCCTCGGTGCTTCGGATCGGCGTTGTATTTTTGATGGTCTCGGCAATGCTTGTTGGCACCAACCACTCGGAATGGGTGCAGCAATCCGCGTTGATCCTGGCCTACGCGCTGGCCGCGCTTTGGGCGCTGGCCCTGGCATATTCACCGTCACGACGCATCATCGTATTGCGCCGATTCGTCAGGATGGCCAGATACGAGCCCTTTGCGTTCACCGCCGTCGACGTATTCGCCCTGACCGGATTTCAGTTGTTGTCCACCGACGGAATCTATCCGCTGCTGATCATGACCCTGCTGCCGGTGCTGGTGGGTTTGGACGTGTCGTCGCGCCGGGCGGCCGTGGTGCTGGCTTTCACGCTCATCGGATTTGCGCTCGCGGTGATCCAAGATCCGGCAATGGTGCGGGCAATCGGTTGGCCCGAAGCGATATTCCGGTTCGTGCTGTACGCATTTCTGTGTGCCACCGCGTTGGTGGTGGTGCGTATCGAGGAGCGCCACGCCCGCTCGGTCGCGGGTTTGAGCGCGTTGCGTGAGGAGTTGCTGGCTCAGACGATGACGGCCTCGGAGGTGTTGCAGCGCCGGATCTCGGAGTCCATCCACGACGGGCCGCTGCAAGACGTGCTGGCCGCGCGACAGGAACTCGTCGAGCTGCAGACCGCGTGGCCGGGCGACGAGCGCGTTGACCGAGCGTTAGCCGGCTTGCAGGATGCTTCGGAGCGATTGCGGCAGGCTACTTTCGAGCTGCATCCGGCCGTCCTGGAACAGGTCGGCCTCGGTGCGGCCGTCGAGCAGCTGGCCGCGTCCACGGCGGCGCGTTCGGGGATCAACGTCAGCATCGACATTGACTATCCGGTGCGCAATGAGATCGACCCGATCGTGTTCGGCGTGGCCCGCGAGTTGCTGTCGAACGTGGTGCGTCATTCCCGGGCTCACAATGCGTCGGTCAGCCTCGGGATCACCGACGGCGTGTGCGTTTTGGATGTCGCCGACGACGGTGTGGGAATCAGCGGTGACATCATGGCGCGTCGCCTGGGGGAGGGCCACATCGGACTGGCTTCGCACCGGGCCCGGGTCGACGCTGCCGGGGGAACGTTCGTTTTTCTCGACACCCGAGCGGGCACCCACGTATGTGTGGAACTCCCGCTGAAACCTTGAGCCGGCTGTAGTGCCTGCTAGTTCCGGTCGAGGGATGCCCCGGTGGCAGCCGCGTAGCCGGCGCGGTACCCAAAAACCATTGCCGGGCCGATGGTTCCGCCGGCGCCGCCGTAGGCGCGGCCGGTAACTCCGGCCATCGTGTTGCCCGCGGCGAACAGACCCGGAACGGGGTTGCCGCTGACGTGGAGCACCCGTCCATCGCGGTCGGTGCGCGGTCCGCCCTTGGTGCCCATCGCACCCACACGGATCGGTACCGCATAGTAAGGGCCGGTGTCGATCGGGCCGAGGGTCTTGCCGGCAAGCGTGGTGGCACTCTGATCGCCCCAATAGCCGTCGTAGGCAGTGGAACCGCGGCCGAAGTCGGGGTCAACGCCGGCCGCGACATTGCGGTTCCACCGCTGGATGGTGTGCGCCAGCCCGCCGGCGTCGATACCGGTCTTAGTGCCCAATTCGGTCAGGTCGGCCGACTCGCAGAACCAGCCGGGAACCTGTTGACCGGGTGAGATGCCCAGAAATCCATAACGCTGCAAGTGAATCGAGTCGAAGAGAATCCAGCCGCTGTCGTTGACGTAACCGCCCCGAGGATCGAGGTAGTGGAAGGCGCCGGCCATCGAGTTGTAGTCGCATGCCTCGTTGACGAACCGCCGCCCGGACCGGTTGACCATGATGCTGCGCGGGCGGGTTCGCTCGAGCCGCACGCTGCGGCTGCGTTGCCGGCCGCCGATGGTGTCGCTGGGGATCTGCACGATGGGCACCCACCAGGCTTCGCCCATATTGGCAAGATCGGCGCCGCACGCCATTGCCATGCGCAGCCCGTCGCCGGTGTTGGTGGGCGGCGAGACCGCGCCATGCATCGGGCCCCGCAGGAATGCCCGCACCAGAACCGGATCCCATTCGAACCCCCCGGTTGCCAGAACGACGCCGCTGCGGGCGCGCACGCCGATGCTCTGCTCGGGGCGCGCGATTCGCACCCCGGTGACGGCGCCGCCCTCTGCGATCAGTTCCGCGGCCGGCGAGTTGGCACACGGCGCTACTCCGTTGTCCAGCAAGCCTTTTAGCAGTCCGGCTACCAGCGCGGTGCCGGCCACGCACAGGTTTCCCGACCCGGCGCCGACATCGGCATGCAACCGGGCCCGGGTCTCGGCGTCGAAACCGACGTTGGACCAATCGGCGGGAAAGGAGGTGATCCGGCCCGCCCACTCGCCAAGTCGGTCGAGATCGAACGGCGCCGCGCCGAGCGAGCGCCCACCGCCGGGCTGACCGCCGGGCAGCTCGGGTCGTTAGTCGGGGAATCCGGCAGCGACTTCGAAGCGCAGGCCGCTGTGTTTCTCGACGAAGTCGAGCATGGCCGGCCCAGTCCGCACGAACGTTTCCACCAGTGCGTCGTCCATCGATCCCCACGACTGCGCGCGCAGATATTGCAGCGCGTCGGCCACCGTCAGCTCACGGTCGGGACAGCGGTGATGAGCCGGGATCCAGGCGATGCCGCCCGAGACGGCGGTGGTCCCGCCGACCGTCGGCGCCTTCTCGAACACCGCTACCGAGGCGCCGGCGACCGCCGCGGTCAGTGCGGCGGTGAGCCCGGCGCCGCCGCTGCCGACCACCACGACGTCGAATTCCTGATCCCACCGCATGCCCGGTATCCCTTCAGCTCAGCAGCGTGGATAACTGTGTGGCGGCCTTGATGACCGCGTCCCGTCCCCGGATCACCATGTCTTCGCGGTGGGAGATGAGATTGATGCAGGTCGGCGGGGACGGCGCGGCTCGGCGCACGGGCACGGCCAGACCATAGGTATTGGGTTCGATCTCGCCGTAGGTCATCACCCAGCCCCGCTCCCGGGTGGCGGCGACTAGGTCCCGTTCGCCCTGGCGCGGCGGCAGGCTGGCCAGCAGGGCTATGCCGGCGGCGCCGCGGTCCAGCGGGTATCTGCTGCCCTCGTGGAAAGCGAGCTGGTAGGCGACTTGGGTGGGCACGATGACCGCCACCGCCACTTGCTGGTCACCCTCGGCGACCAGCAGCGACACCGTGGTGCCGAGCTCGTCGGCCAACGACCGCAGCGTCGGCAGACTCAGCTGGCGCAGGTTGTGGTCGAAGGACGAGCCGAGGACCGCCAGCGCGGCCGCCGGACGGTAGCGCCCGTCCTCACCCTTGGCGACGAGGCGGAACTGGGTCAGCGTGGCCAATAGCCGGTAGGCGATGGTCCGGTGGACGCCAACCCGGTCGGCCACCTCCTGCATGGTCAGCCCGCTGGGTGAAACCGCCACCAGCTGCAGTGCGGTGAGCCCTCTGGCAAGGGTCTGCGAGCCGGTCATGGTCTTGACAGGCTTCGGAAGGAGAGCAAAGCTCTATATATACCGCACATTAATGTGTGATATTAGCACAGTCCAGTTGGTCGAAAACGAGAACCTGGCTTCCAGGGAGAAGGAACCGTGGCGGAGTTCGAGAGCCTGTGGAGCGATCTCCAAGGTGTCCCGTTCGAGCAGGGCTACCTCAACGCCGCGGGGATCCGGACGCGTTACCTGCGTGCCGGCGATCCCGGCGCGCCGGTGCTGGTCTCGCTGCACGGGTCCGGCGGGCACGCCGAGGCCTACGTCCGCAACCTGGCGGCGCACGCCGAACATTTCTGGACCTGGTCGATCGACATGCTGGGTCACGGCTATACCGACAAACCGGGGCATCCACTCGAAATCCGGCACTACGTCGAGCACCTGATGGCGGTGGTGCGCAGCATCGGGGCCGACCGGATCAAGCTCAGCGGTGAATCGCTGGGTGGCTGGGTGGCCGCTCGCGCCGCCATCGACCATCCGGACGCCGTCGACCGCCTGGTGCTCAACACCGCCGGCGGCTCGCAGGCCGACCCGGAAGTCATGGCGCGCATCGTCGCGCTGTCCATGGCAGCCGCGGAGAATCCGACCTGGGAGACCGTGCAGTCGCGGATCAAGTGGTTGATGGCCGACAAGTCCAAGGATTACGACGACCTAGTGGCCGCCCGGCAGCGCATCTATCGTCAGCCCGGATTCGTCGCGGCCATGCGCGACATCATGGCGTTGCAGGACCCGGAAATTCGGGCTCGTAACCTGCTGGGTACCGGCGATTACGGGGCCGTCACCGCACCGACGCTGGTGCTCTGGACAACTCACGACCCGACGGCCGATGTTGGGGAGGGTCGCCGCATCGCATCGATGATTCCCAGCGCTCGCTTCGAGGTGATGCCGGGCTGCGGGCACTGGCCGCAGTACGAGGACGCCAAGACGTTCAATCGCCTGCACCTTGACTTCCTGCTGGGACGCTGATGAGCGGGAGCGGACAGGAGGTTGACGTGTTGGTGGTCGGGGCCGGCCCGGTCGGGCTGACCTTGGCCAATATTCTTGGACTGCAAGGTATTCGCACGTTGGTGGCCGAGGAGCGGGGTGCGCTGATCGACTATCCGCGCGGGGTCGGGCTGGACGACGAGGCGCTGCGCACCTTTCAGTCGATCGGTCTGGTCGACGAAATCCTCCCGCACACGGTGCCCAACCAGATCCTGCGGTTCTTGGATGCCAAGCGCCGGGTTCTGGCCGAAATAGCCCCGTCTGACGCGCGTTTCGGCTGGCCCAAGCGCAACGGCTTTGTGCAGCCGCTGGTTGATGTCGAATTGTTGCGGGGGCTGGACCGATTCGACCACGTCGAAATGTGGTGGAACCGTCCGGTGATGTCCTGCGGGCAAACCGGCGACGCGGTGACGGTTGAATGCGGTGGCCCGGGTGGCCTGTCGGGCGTGCGCGCCCGCTACGTCGTCGGCTGCGACGGCGGCCGCAGCATCATCCGCCGGACGATGGGGGTTTCCTTCGAAGGCACCACGTCGCCCACCCGATGGCTGGTCGTCGATATCGCCAACGATCCGCTGGGCCACCCCAACAGCGAGGTCGGCGCCGATCCGCAACGCCCCTATGCCTCGATCTCCGTCGCACACGGAATTCGCCGGTTCGAGTTCATGATTCACGCCGACGAATCCGACGAGCAGGCGGAGGATCTGGCGTTCTTGACCCGCATGCTGGCACGAGTGGTGCCCTACCCGGACCGGGTGGAGGTGATCCGCCGGCGCATCTACACCCATCACTCGCGAATTGCCGGAGCCTTCCGCAGCGGCCGGCTCTTGTTGGCCGGAGACGCCGCGCACCTCATGCCGGTGTGGCAGGGGCAGGGCTACAACAGCGGCATCCGTGACGCGGCGAACCTGGGCTGGAAACTCGCCGCGGTGGTCACCGGGCAGGCCGGCGACTGCCTGCTCGATAGCTACGACATGGAACGCCGCAAACACGCCCGGGCGATGATCGACCTGTCCACCATGGTGGGCCGGGTGATTTCGCCCACCGACCGAAGGATCGCGGCCGGGCGGGATCTGATCGTGCGGGCGGCCTCGGCGGTGCCGTCGCTCAAGCGATATGTGCTCGAGATGCGGTTCAAGCCAATGCCGCGCTACGAGCGCGGCGCCGTGGTCCATTCCGAGCCCCGTAATCCGGCGTCACCGGTGGGCACCTTGTTCGTCCAGCCCCGGGTCAACACCCGCACCCGCCGCAACGTCTTGCTGGACGACGTGCTGGGCGCCTGGTTCGCCGTGTTGTGCTGGAACAACAACCCGCGGAAGATCCTGGGCGCGCAGGCCTTTTCGACGTGGCAGCGGTTGGGTGCCCGCTTCGTTGCCGCGCGCCCGCAGGTTCAGCTGCACTGGACCGGATACGACGACCCCGAGGTGGTGATCGTCGGCGACCACACCGGAGACCTCAAGTCCTGGTTCGACGCACACGATGAATCGGTGCTCTTCCTGCGCCCCGACCGCTGTATCGCCGGTGCGTGTATCGCCCAACTCGCTCCCGAGTTGAGCGCATCGCTCGTCGCGGCCCTCACCCTCACTCCGAGAGGTGGTGATTTTCAAAGTGCCACTGGCTCTGTGCTGTATGTCCCACAGCCCGCTGCTGAATCTACCCGGGCCGCCGCGGGACCTGCTTGACGACGTTGATACCGCGATCGGCAAGGCCCGGGAATTCGTCGGCTGCTACGGTCCTGAACTGGTTGTGATCTTCTCGCCCGACCACTACAACGGGTTCTTCTACAAGGTGATGCCGCCGTTCTGTATCGGTATGCAGGCCAACGGAGTCGGGGACTACGGTAGCCATGCCGGGCCGCTCGACGTGCCCCGGGCGATCGCGGAGAATTGCGCCCGGGCCGTGCTCGGCGCGGACATCGACGTCGCACTTTCGGCCAGCATGGACGTCGATCATGGAACGGTCCAGCCGCTGGAGAAGCTCTTCGGCGCAGCGACCGCGCGCCCGGTGATACCGATCTTCATCAACGCGATCGCCACACCGCTGGGACCACTGCGCCGTTGCCGGGCACTGGGCACCGCGGTCGGTAATTTCCTTGCCACGTTGGACAAGCGGGTGCTGGTGATCGGATCCGGGGGGCTGTCGCACAGTCCGCCGGTGCCGACGCTCGACGACGCCGGTCCGGCCGCCCGGGAGCGGCTCGTGCACGGCCGGCCGATGACAGCTGAGCAACGACAAGCCCGGCAGACGGCCGTGATCGACGCGGCCAAGAGCTTCGCCGCCGGAGACAGCAATCTTCAGCCCCTCAACCCGGCCTGGGATCAGCGCTTCCTGGAGATCGTCGACGGGGGACACCTCGATGATTTGGATCAGTGGTCGAATTCGTTCGTGATGCACGAGGGCGGTGGATCCGCGCATGAAATCCGCACCTGGATAGCCGCTTTCGCCGCGTTGGCGACGGCGGGACAGTACCGGACGACGGTTCGCTACTACAAACAGGCCCCCGACCTGATCACCGCGTTCGCCATCAGGACGGCAGCGGCAAGCCCATGACTTTCACCGGCATCGAAGCGTTCGACCAGGTCGTCGACGTGCTGGTGGTCGGCTCCGGCGCCGGCGGAATGACGGCCGCGCTGGTAGCCGACGCCGCCGGTCTGCAGACGCTGGTGGTGGAAAAGTCCGCATACTTCGGTGGTTCCACCGCCTTGTCCGGCGGCGGCATCTGGGTACCCGGCGCGCCGGCGCAGCGCAGAGCGGGCTATGCCCCGGCACCCGCCGATGTCATCGAGTACCTGCGCCGGGTCACCGGCGGTCTGGTAAGTCCGGCACGGATCCGGCAATACGTCGAATCGGCCCCACGGATGCTGGAGTTCCTGGAAGGGCTCTCGCCGTGGCTGGAATTCGTCTGGAAGCCCGGCTATGCCGACTACTATCCAAATCTGCCCGGCGGCTCCGAACTGGGCAGCACCATCAACGTGCCGCCCATCGATCTGCGCTCATTGGGTGACGACGAGGAGAAGCTGTTACGGCCGCTGGCGCTGACGCCGAAGGGAATCTGGCTGGGGCCAAACGAGTTACGTGCGTTCTATCGGATCCACCAGTCGTGGAGCGGAAAGACGTTGCTGCTGAGGCTGATTGCCCGCATGGTCAGGGCGCGGGTATTCGGTGAGCGGATGGCGGCGATCGGCCAGTCACTGGCGGCACGGTTGCGACTGGCGATGAAAGAGTGCGGCATACCGTTGTGGCTGGACTCGCCGATGGTCGAGTTGCTCACCGACGCCGAAGGATCGGTGATCGGTGCGCTGGTGAACAGGTCGGACGCGCCGACACGGATCGGCGCGCGACACGGAGTGATCCTGGCTAGCGGCGGCTTCGACCACGACCTGGCGTGGCGCAAGGAACAGCAGCCGATCGTGGACCAGGATTGGAGCTTCGGCAATCCCGCGGCCACCGGCGACGGGATCCGTGCCGGCCAGCGGATCGGCGCGGCCACCGAGCTGCTGGACGAGGCATGGTGGTTTCCGGCTATTCAATGGCCCGACGGCCGAATGCAATTCATGCTCAACGAGCGGATGATGCCCGCGCAATTCATCGTCAACGGAGACGGCAGGCGCTTCATCAACGAGGCCGCACCCTACATGGATTTCGGCCACGCCATGATCGAGGGCCAGAAGTCCGGGGTCACCCACATCCCGTGTTGGCTGATCACCGATCACCGGTCCTGGAATCGATACGTCATCGCCGGGCATCTGCCGATACCGAAGATTCCCGGCGCGCCGGTGCCCACCGGGCGCAAGGTGCCCGCGGCCTGGCTGCAGTCCGGCGTCGTCAAAGCAGGGCAGACGTGGGAAGAGCTGGCCGCCCAGATCGGCGTTGCGCCGGCCCGACTCCAATCAACGGCAACGCGTTTCAACGAGCTTGCCCGCAGGGGACACGACAACGACTTCAACCGCGGCGACAGCGCCTACGACAACTACTACGGCGACCCGACACTACCCAACCCCAACCTGTATCCCTTGGGCGATCCGCCCTACTACGCGTTCCGCATCGTGCTGGGCGACCTCGGCACGTCGGGAGGCCTGCGCACCGACGAACAGGCACGGGTCCTGCGCTGCGACGACACCGTGGTGCGTGGACTCTACGCGGTGGGCAACACCTCCGCGCCCATGATGGGCCGCAGCTATGCCGGCGCAGGGGCAACCATCGGACCCGCCATGACCTTTAGCTATGTCGCAGCGAAACACGCTGTGACACAAGCACGTAATGCTCATAGGAGGTAACCGTGAAAATCTCGCTGTTCTACGAATTCGCGCTGCCGCGGTCCTGGAACGCCGATGACGAACACATGCTGCTGCAGGACTGCCTCGACGAGGTCGAGGCCGCCGACAAGGCCGGGTTCTCCACCGTGTGGCTCACCGAGCACCACTTCCTCGAGGAATACTGTCATTCCACCGCACCGGAAATATTCCTGGCCGCGGCTAGCCAGCGGACCGAGAACATCCGGTTGGGATTCGGCATCATGCACCTGCCGCCCGCGGTCAACCATCCGGCGCGGGTGGCCGAACGCATTGCCACGCTGGACCTGCTGTCCAACGGGCGGGTCGAGTTCGGCACCGGCGAATCATCCTCGGTGGGCGAACTCGGGGGGTTCAATATCGATCCCGCCGACAAGCGGGCTCAATGGGAGGAGGCGCTGGAAGTCGCGATTCGCTGCATGATCGAGGAACCGTTCTCGGGCTTCGCGGGTGAGCACATCCAGATGCCGGCCCGCAACGTCATTCCCAAGCCGATGCAGAAGCCGCACCCGCCGGTATGGGTCGCCTGCACCCGGCCCGCCAGCGTCCAGATGGCCGCCCAGAAGTGCATCGGCGCATTGAGCTTCGCCTACACCGGTCCGGGTCCGCTGTCCGAGCGGGTGAACGGCTACTACAAGGAATTCGAGGAGAACGGCGTCCCGGCGACCCCACGGATCAACCCGAACATCCTGGCCATCGGCGGTGACCTGTCGATGATGGTCGCCCGGACCGACGACGAGGCGCTGCGGCGCCTCGGACAGGGCGGCGGGTTCTTCTCGTTCGGAATCATGCACTACTACATGACCGGTGTGCACACGCCCGGGCGGACGGGTGTGTGGAACCGGTATCTCGAAGAGGTGCAGAAGGATCCGATGCTGGCGTACGGGCCGGGACGCGGCGCCATCGGCTCGCCGGGCACCGTGCGCGAGTTCCTGCGCGGCTACGAGGAGAGCGGCGTGGACGAGATCATCCTGCTGCTCAACCCGCGCAGTCACGAGGGCACCATGGAGTCCATCGCCATCATGGGCGCCGAAGTGCTGCCGGAATTCATCGAGCGCGACGCCAAGGCGGTCGCCGATAAGGCCGCCAGGCTGGCTCCCGTCATCGAGCGAATCGAGGCTCGCCGGCCGCAAACACGACCCTTTGGCGCACCCCCGTTCGACGAAACCTACTCGTTCGGCGGCCTACCCACCGGACGCGGCGGTAAATTCACTGCCAGCGAGATTCCCGAAGCCATGGCCGAGATCAACGAGGGCCGCGTCATGGCGGCGCGCCGCGCGAAGGAGCAGTGTCAGTGACACCGGAAGCTGGTTAGACGTTGGGCCGGATCGATGACCTATGGCGTTACGACGGCCGCCTCGCGCTGGTGAGCGGATGCGCCACGGGCATCGGTGCGCAGCTCGTGCATCAACTCAGCGAGTTGGGCGCGCACGTGGTGGGATTGGACAGGCGACGGCCAGCCTACGAGCTCAACGACTTTCACCAGACTGACCTCGCCGATCCGAGTTCGATCGATCGGGCTGTTGCGGCCGTAGGCGACCAGGTCGACACGCTGTTCAACGTCGCCGGCGTCTCCTCGGGGATCGGTGACCCGCTCCTGGTCGTCACCATCAATTTTCTAGGGCTGCGCCATCTCACCGATGCGCTGAACCCGTTGATGCCCGCGGGTTCGTCGATTGTCAGCGTGTCATCACTAGCTGCGGCAAACTACCGGGAACATCTGGGGACGGTGGCACCGCTGCTGGATACCACGACGATGCCCGAAGGAATCGAATGGTGCCGGCGCCATCCCGACGCGATGGGCAGCGGCTACCAATTATCCAAGGAGGCAGTCATTCTCTACACCATGCGCCGCACAGCCGAGCTCGCTGCGCGCGGCATCCGCATCAACTGCACCGGACCCGGCGTGACCGAAACACCCATCCTCGATCAGCTGAGGCATGCCTACGGCCCGCAATTGCTCGACGACATCGCCAAGCCGCTGGGGCGGGTCGCCGATCCGGCCGAACAGGCCGCGGTGCTGCTGTTCTTGAACAGCGCTGCCGCCAGCTATATTTCGGGCCAGGTGGTGTGGGTGGACGGCGGAAACCTGGGCGCCGCAATCGCCAGGGACCTGCAGAAGGGACGGGCGTCATGGCCGGCCTAGCCGAATTCAGGCGGGTAGCCGCCGATCTCAGCAACTGGGGCCGGTGGGGTGACGGGGACGAACTCGGCACCCTGAACTTCATCACCGCCGACACCGTCCGGCACGCCGCCAGCCTGGTCCGGCACGGAAAAGTGTTTCCGCTCGGCGTGGACTTCGGGTCGTCCGGTCCGCAGGGCGCTTTCGGGTTCCGGCACAACCCCATACACCTGATGACCGTGGACGGCGGTGATGCGAACACGCTGGGCCAGTACGGTCCGGGCTGGGCTCAGAACCCGACGGCCGAGCAGATGGGCAAGTACCTGGTCGACAATCCGTTCCGATTCAACGACGACATGGTCATCATGCCGTTACAGGCAGCCACCCAGTGGGATGCGCTGGCGCACGTCTACTACGACGACCAGCTCTACAACGGCTTCCCGGCCGGATCGGTGACCAGCCTGGGTGCCTACCACTGCGGTATCGACAAGGTCGACACCAAGGGCATCACCTCTCGGGGCGTGCTGCTGGACCTGGTACGGCATCGCGGCGCGGAAGTCTTTCTCGAACATGGGAACCCGATCACCCCCGAAGAGCTGGAGAACGTCGTTCGTGCCCAAGGTGTCACCGTCGGCCGCGGTGATATCGTGCTGATCCGAACCGGTTGGTGGGCAAGGTTTCTGATGACCGGCAACAAGACCGAGCGGTACTCCGGGCTGGACTGGCGCTGCGCCCAGTGGCTGCACGATCACGAGATCGCCGCGGTGGCCGCCGACAACCTTCAGGTGGAGGACCCGGTTTCCGGGGTCGAGGGCCTGTTCTTGCCATTTCATCTGCTGTGCTTGCGTGACATGGGACTGATGCTGGGCGAATACTGGGACCTCACGGCCCTGGCGGCCGACTGCGCCACCGACGGGGTCTACGAGTTCCAGCTGATCGCGCCGCCGTTGAGATTCGTTGGCGCCGTGGGCTCGCCGGTGAACCCCATCGCGATCAAGTGATGCACACATCCCGCCGAATTGCCCTGGTCGACGGTCTGGACACCAGTTATCTGGAGGCAGGCGCGGGCGACCCGGTGGTGCTGCTGCACGGCGGCGAATTCGGCGCGAGCGCCGAATTCGGTTGGGAGCAAAACCTTGTCGCGTTGGCAGCGCGCTACCGGGTGCTGGCGCCCGACCTGCTCGGGTTCGGGGAGTCGGCCAAGGTGGTGGATTTCGTCGACGGCCGCGGAATGCGCATTCGGCATCTGGCGCGGTTCTGCGATCTTCTCGGTGTGGAATCCGCGCATTTCGCCGGCAATTCGATGGGCGCCATCATGCTGCTGACCGACGCGACGTCGGAGGCGCCGCAGCTGCCGATCTGCTCCATGGCGATCATCTGCGGTGGGGGAGAGATTCAGCAGAACCGCCACTTCGAGGCGCTGCAGCGCTATGACGCCACGCTGGACGGGATGCGCCGTATCGTGACGGCGCTGTTTCACGACGCCCGCTATCCGAACGACGCGGACTATGTGCGGCGCCGCTACGAGTCGAGCATCGCTCCGGGAGCGTGGGAGGCGGTGGCCGCAGCGCGTTTTCGCCGTCCCGGTGTTGAGCTGGCCGCAAACCCGTCGAGTGTGCGTCGGTATGAGCGCATCGCGGTGCCCACACTCGTCGTCGAAGGTCGCAACGACAAACTCCTGCCCGGCGGGTGGGCCGCGGAGATGGCCACACAGATCCGGGGCGGACGTTCGGTGGTGATCAACGACGCGGGTCACTGTCCGCAGATCGAGCAGCCCACGACCGTCAACCAACTGCTGCTGGACTTCTTCAGCCGTCAGAAGACGTAGTCCAGGCGCGTCATCATGCCGGCGGCCAGGTGATACATGTTGTGGCAGTGCATCACCCACGTCCCCGGATTGTCGGCCACGAGCACCGCCTGGACCTTTTGTTTGGGCAGGACGATCACGGTGTCCTTGCGCGCGCCGAGGGAACCGTCGGCCTTGATGATCTGATAGGTGTGGCCATGCAGGTGCATGGGGTGCCACATCATGGTGGTGTTGTCGAACACCAGAAGTTGGTGCTGGCCCTGGTGTACGTGCAGCGGCTTGGTTCTGCTGTAGGGCTCGCCGTTGATCGTCCAGTCATATTTGGCCATGGTGCCGCCCAATACGACGGGAAGTTCGAGGCCGGGTTCGGGCCGGCCCAGATTGGCCGACGTTGTGGCGGTGAACATCTCGATGGTGCCCACCCTCTTGTTGAGCTCCGCCGGGCGGAACTGCG
Source organism: Mycobacterium attenuatum (assembly GCF_900566085.1). Taxonomy (GTDB): domain Bacteria; phylum Actinomycetota; class Actinomycetes; order Mycobacteriales; family Mycobacteriaceae; genus Mycobacterium; species Mycobacterium attenuatum. The sequence continues at coordinate 64,717 of NZ_UPHT01000150.1, read as the reverse complement.
GGTCCGGCGCGCTGCCCGCGGCGGTGGACAGCAGCGAGCGGGCCACGGCGTTCTTGCCTTCGGCCAGCGCGACAAGCGGGAAGACGCCGGATGCCGCCGTCACGATGACGTCGTAACGTTCGCCCATACCGATCAGCAGCGCGTCGACCGGTGTCGGCAGTACCGGGTAACCGTCGGTGTGGGTCACCGTCATCGAATGTCCTGCCAACGCGACACGGAACGCGGTGTCGGCGGCGGCATTGATGATCCGGATGCGGATTCGCTGTCCCGGTTTGGCGTTGAAGGTCGTGGGGGCCGCTGGGATGCGGCCGTTGATCAGGTAGTAGGGGTAGGCGACGTCGCCGGCGTCGCCGCCGAGCAAGTCGCTGGTGGTCACATCGCCGTCGGGCATGCCGGGCATACCGGGCATCGGGGACGACGGCGTGGTCTCGGGGGTGGTCGTCGTACTTGTGGTACTTGTCGTGCTCGTCGTATTTGTCGTGGTTGGCGGGGTCGTGCTCGGCGGGGTGGTGGGCTTGTTCGGGTCGACCAGGGCGTCGTAGATCTGTTGCGGACTCTTGCCGACGCCGTCGGTCCAATCGTCAAGCACGACAATCCATTCCGCGTCGTAGCGCCCTGGCTCGGTCGGGTCGTCGATGATGACCGGTAGATAAAGCCCCATGTCCTCTTCGAGGCCGACGTGCGGATGCGCCCAGTAGGTGCCGGGATCGGGAACCGAGAACCGGTAGGTGAAGTCGTGGCCGGCCTCGATGTTGGGGGTGGCGGGCGCGACGCCGTCCATGTCGTTGCGCAGTGCGATGCCGTGCCAGTGCACCGAGGTGGGATGGTCGAGCCGATTGGTCACCGCGACGACAAGCTCATCGCCCACGGCGGCCCGGATCAGCGGGCCCGGGACGGTGTTGCCGTAGGCCAGCGTACGGGCGATCGGCCCGCCGAGGTCGATGTCCACCTGCTGCGGGGTCAGGCTGACGGCAACGGTTCGTCCGCTGTGTGGGCGTGCCCGCTCGGCCGCGTCGATTGCGTCGGTCATGGCGGTCTCGCCCGCTGAGTGTGATTGTGAGTGGCCGCAACCCGCCAGCGCCAGCCCGCCGGCGATGCCGGCGCCGATAAAGCCGCGCCTGCTGAGCTGCACTCCGCCCAGGGGATGACCGCTCGTTGGCAGTACCGGCATTCACAGCTCCTCGTCTGGCGTTGATTGGGGCCCGCGCTCCTACCCTGCTAGGACATCGACTGTCATGCAAGCCGCAATGCGCACTTTACTACATACCCGATGGGGGTATACAGTGATCGGCGTGAACCTTCGGCAGGCGGTGTGGACGCGGTCCGCGCGGGTCGCCACCGTCCTGTTCGTGGTCTTGTCCGCGGTAGCCGCTCAATGCTGGCTGCCGCAGTTCGATCGCCACGCGGCGCACCCGAACCACGCGCTATCGGCCGCTGTCGGTGGTGAATTTGCGGTGAACCTCGGTCACGCACACCTCGCCGACGATTCGGCACCTCCGTGCCCTCCGCTACCGGCCAGCGCGGTATTGGCGCGGCCGGACCCGCCGGCCTTCGAAGCTGCCGTGGTGGGGGCGATCGCCGGCATCGCGCCGGTGCTCATCCCGGCCGTGATGGCCGTCGGGCGCAGCCCGCCGGCCGATGTCCGCTTCGATCAAGATCTGTTGACTCGGTTCTGCCTGTCTCGCTGCTGAGTGGTCAGTGTCAGGCCCTGGTGACAATGACGCCATGGCCGGTGACTGCTGACCCTTATCACCTTGCCGCACGCCATCGGCGGCCTCGATACAGAAGCGACGACACCATGAACATAAACGTGCCCTTGAAAACTGCCGCGCGGCTGAACAACCCGCGCATCCTGCGCGCCAACCGTGCGCACCTCACCTCGGTACGGCGACAGCACCGGGATCCGTACCGCTTGGTGCCCGATGGATATCGGCAGGCGCCACGCCGGAATCGCCAGCCCGGGACCATGGTAGGCAACACCCCGGTGCTGTGGATATCGGGAAGCGCCGGGCCGGTCGGCAGCGCCGATCGTGGATTCTGGGCCAAGCTCGAGGGATTCAACCCGGGCGGCATGAAGGACCGCCCCGCTATCCACATGGTGGAACGTGCCCACGCCCGCGGGGACCTCGCTCCTGGCGCGACGATCATCGAATCGACCAGCGGCACTCTGGGATTAGGGCTGGCCCTAGCCGGCAACACCTACCGGCATCCGGTGACGTTGGTCACCGACCCGGGCTTGGAACCCATCATTGCCCGCATGCTCACCGCCTACGGCGCCCGCGTCGACATGGTCACCGAACCGCACCCGGTCGGCGGCTGGCAGCAGGCTCGCAAAGACCGGGTTGCCGAGTTGCTGGCCGCCGACCCCGCCGCCTGGAATCCCAACCAGTACGGCAACCCCGACAACGTCGACGCGTACCGGCCACTGGCGCTGGAGTTGGCCGCCCAGCTCGGGCACGTCGACGTGCTGGTGTGCTCGGTGGGCACCGGCGGCCATTCGGCCGGCGTCGCACGGGTATTGCGTGAATTCAATCCGGATATGCGGTTGATCGGTGTCGACACCATCGGGTCGACGATCTTCGGCCAGCCCGCCTCCACCAGGCTGATGCGCGGACTGGGTTCGAGCATCTACCCGCGCAACGTCGACTATGCCGCATTCAACGAGGTGCACTGGGTTGCTCCGGCCGAAGCCGTCTGGGCCTGCCGCAACCTGGCCGCTACGCACTACGCCAGCGGTGGTTGGAGTGTCGGGGCGGTTGCCCTAGTCGCGGGATGGGCCGCGCGCACCTTGCCGTCGGACACGACGATCGCCGCGGTGTTCCCCGACGGCCCCAACCGCTATTTCGACACGATCTACAACGACGAATACTGCGACGAGCACCGGCTGCTCGGTGGCCGGCCCGCCACCGGCCCCGACGAGATTGCCTCACCCTCGGCGGCGGTCGTCACCCGCTGGACCCGTACCACTTCCGTGGTGGACCCGAGCCGGGTGGCGCCATGATGGAACTGCTCACCGGATTTCGCAGTTTCAACCGGCCCAGTCGGCTGCTGATGATCAACCAGTTCGGCATCAACATCGGCTTTTACATGCTGATGCCGTATCTGGCTGACTACCTGGCCGGTCCGCTGGGATTGGCCGCGTGGGCGATCGGCCTGGTGATGGGGGTGCGCAACTTCTCCCAGCAAGGCATGTTCTTCGTGGGCGGCACGCTGGCGGACCGCTTCGGCTACAAGCCGATGATCGTGGCCGGGTGTTTGATCCGTACTGGTGGATTTGGCCTGCTGGTGTTCGCACAGTCGTTGCCTACTGTGCTGATTGCTTCGGCCGCAACAGGTTTCGCCGGCGCGCTGTTCAACCCCGCGGTGCGCGCCTACCTTGTCGCCGATGCCGGCGATCGGAAAATCGAAGCATTTGCGATGTTCAACGTCTTCTACCAGGCGGGCATCCTACTCGGCCCGCTGGTGGGGTTGGCGTTGCTGGCGCTGGATTTCCGGATGACCGTGCTGGGTGCCTCGGCGGTGTTCGCCGCGCTGACCGTGGCCCAGCTGCTGGCGTTGCCGCAACAGTCGGCCGACCCCGAATACGGGCAGACCTCCGTCGGGCAGGGATGGCGCACGGTTGCCCGCAACCGAGCGTTCTGGTGCTTCGCCGCGGCCATGACGGGTGCCTATCTGCTGTCGTTTCAGATCTACTTGGCGCTGCCCATGCAGGCATCGGTTTTGACGCCGCGTCACCAATCCCTCTTGGTGGCAGCGATGTTCGGTGTATCGGGGGTGGTCGCGGTTGCCGGGCAGCTACGCATCACCCGATGGTTCGCCGCGCGCTGGAGCGCCGGCCGCAGCCTAGTCGTCGGCGCCGGCATCCTGGCAGCGTCGTTCGTTCCGCTCGCGGTGATTCCGGATGTCGAGCGGTTCGGCACCCTCGCAGCCGTCGCGGCATTGTTGCTGTCGGCCAGCCTGCTTGCGATTGCCTCGGCGGCGTTGTTTCCATTCGAAATGCGGACCGTGGTGGCATTGTCGGGCGACCGGTTGGTGGCAACTCACTACGGTTTCTACAGCACGGTCGTGGGCGCCGGCATCTTGCTGGGAAACCTGGGCGTCGGCTCACTGTGGGGCGTGGCGCACCGGGTGAACGCCGCCGCCGTGTGGGGCGGTTTGATTCTCGTCGGACTCGCCACGGTCGCCGCGCTCTACGCGCTGGATCGATCTTCCCAAGCGGCGCCCGATCCCGCCTTCCTTAGGGCGCTGACAGGCCCCGACATCACGATTGACAGTAGGTCTGATAACGATCCCGGCCAAACCCCGCAGGCGTTGGTCTACCTGGCCCGGCCAGCGGTTATGAAGAACGCCAAGGTAACTGACGTCAGGCCGCAGATCGGCTGACCCGAGGACAGACGGCGACCCGGAGGTGTGGCGAGGTGGATTTCGGAGCGTTACCACCCGAGATCACTTCGGCGAGAATGTATGCGGGTACTCGGTCGCAGCCGCTGCTACAGGCCGCGGCGGCCTGGGACAAACTGGCTGACGACTTGTACGGCACAGCCGCGTCCGTGGGTTCGGTCGTTTCGGCGCTGACCGACGAGGGGTGGCGGGGCTCCGCGTCGGACTCGATGGCTGCCGCGGTTGCGCCCTACCTGCGTTGGCTGACCGGCACCGCAACCCAGGCCGAGCAGATTGCGGGCCAGGCCAGGGCGGCTGCCTGCGCATTCGAGAACGCCTTCGCCGCCACCGTCGCGCCCTCGGTGATAGCCGCCAACCGGGCTCGCCTGGCTTCGTTGACCCACGCGAATGCGACCGGTCAAGACACGCCCGCCATCGCGGCCCTCGAAGCCGACTACAGCGAAATGTGGGCACAGGATGCCTGCGCGATGTATCGCTACGCTAACGCTTCGGCATCGGCCGTGACCCTGACGCCGTTGGCGCCACCCGCACCGGGTGAGAGCGCGCCCGGCTTCCTGGCGTGCGACGAGGACGCCGGCGCGCTCGGCATGCTGGCCCAGACGATGGCCCAGGTGCCTGCGGCACTGCGTAGCCTCGGACGGCCGGTGCAAGCGGTGTCTGCCACCTCGACGATCGCAGACATGATGCGGCTCAAGCACTTCCCGTCGCCGATGAACGCCTTCGTGTCGGCAATCAGCTCACCGTCGGCCGCGATGGCGACCAAGGCGCCCGGTGCGTCACGGCCGGTGGTGTCGGCGGCTTGGGGTAGCGCGGGATCGGTTGGCACGCTGGCGGTGCCGCGTGGTTGGGGAGCGGCGGCCATCGCCTCGGTGAGGTCGATCGCCTGAACTCGGCCGTTCCCTTGCTGCCCTGCTAAATCAACTGCTTGACTTAAGGCGGCCCGCGCCGATTAACTCGTCGTGTGGCCAACGAACTAGCCGGCAAAGTCGCTGTGGTCACCGGTGGGGCGTCGGGTATCGGCCGTGCCACGGTTGAACGGTTCGTGACCGAGGGTGCGCGGGTGGTCATCGCCGACGTCGATGAGGACGCCGGCCGAGCGCTGGCCAGCGCGCAAGGGCCCGATGCGTTGTTCCGGCGCACCGACGTCTGCGATCCCGAACAGGTCGAGGCGATGGTGGCAACCGCGGTTGACACCTTGGGTGGCTTGGACATCATGGTGAACAACGCGGGCGTTTCCGGAACCATGCACCGGCGATTCCTCGATGACGACTTGGCCGACTTCCACCGGGTCATGGCTGTCAACGTGCTGGGGGTCATGGTGGGCACCCGCGATGCCGCCCGGCACATGGCCGCCCACGGTGGCGGATCCATTGTCAATATGACGTCCATCGGCGGGATCCAGGCCGGCGGCGGCGTGATGACTTATCGCGCGTCGAAAGCTGCGGTTATCCAGTTCACCAAGTCCGCCGCAATCGAGCTGGCGCACTACGAAATTCGGGTCAACGCCATCGCGCCGGGCAACATACCCACATCGTTACTCGCGACGTCAGCGGCGGGCAAGGACCGGGAACGCATCGAGCAGTACGAGGCGGCGATTCGCCAGAAGATGCGGGACGACCGGCCGCTGAAGCGGGAGGGTACACCGGACGACATTGCGGAAGCGGCATTGTATTTCGCCAGCGAGCGGTCCCGCTATGTCACCGGAACAGTGCTGCCGGTGGACGGCGGGACAGTGGCCGGCAAGGCCATCCGGTCCCAGCGCCGAACGTGAAGCCACTGCGAACTTGTTGCGGAATTGTCGCATTGAGCACACGTTGGGGACGTGGCGACGGCAGCCCTAGCCTTGACGGGCCGCTTGCTGGGCGAGTTGCACCCGGGAGGTCACGCCGAGCTTGGTGTAGACGTGGGTGAGATGTGATTGCACGGTCCGCGGTGAAACGAAAAGCCGGCTGGCGATGTCGTTGTTGCTGAGGCCGTTGCCGACCAGCCGCACCACGTCGAGTTCTGCCGGTGTCAGCGACGCCCAGCCGGTGCTGGGCCGTCGACGTTCGCCGCGGCCACGCTGTGCGTAGCCGATCGCCTCGTCGGTGGACAGCGCGGCGCCCTCCTGCCATGCGCCTTCGAAGTCGTTGTCCCCTAGACCATTACGCACTACTGCCACTGATGCTTCATAGCCGGCGTCGTAGATCGTGAACCGCACCAACCCCATTCGCTCCCGCATCGCCGCTGCGGCGGCGAAGAGCCGTGCGGCTTCGCGGTGGCTGTCGGCGTCGACAGCAAGGCTGGCTAGGCATTCCAGGAGGTCGGGGATGCGCGCATAGGCTTCGACACCGACGCCGCGCACCAGAGCGTCATGCGCGTCGTGTTCGACACGGTCGCGATCAGTGCGTGCGAGCGCCACCCGGGCACGCGTGGCAAGGGCTTCCATCGCGTGATAGGGCCAGGCCGTCGTGGCAGAAACCGCTTCCTCCGCCCAGCGTTGGGCGACCGCGAGATCCCCGCATGCCAGCGCGGCCTGCGCCGCCCAGCAGATGGTGGTCACCGCGGTCTCGGACGGCATGAGCCGCTGCGCCGCCTCGCTGGCGGCGCGCGCCGTCGCGGGATCACCCGCGGCGACCGCAGCGACGGCCAGCGCGCCGTGGCCAATACCCTCGTACAGTTCGCCGAGATCCGCGCCGCCCTTGATGGCGGCGTCAGCGGCGGCCCGGGCGGCGCCCGTATCACCCTGATAGGCCAAGGTCCAGCCACGGCCGGCCAGGCCGATCGCTCGGGAGATCCCGTCGTGAGCTGCTTGCGCTTCGGTAATCACCTCGGCGAAATTGGCTGTGGCTGAGTCGAGTTCGCCTCGCCAGAGTTGTGCCCAGCCCAGCCACAACCGGCATTCACGCGAATGGAACCCGTCGCCGATCGCGTCTGCGACATCGCGGCCCTCTTCTGCGGCCACCCGCGCTTGCATCGGATTACCGGCGATGATCGCCGCATATGCCTGCCAGCCCAGGAGCTGGCTGAGCCGCCAATGATCTGCGGTGACGCGGGCCAGGCCGATCGCCTCGGTGCAGTACGCCCGGGCAATCTCGGCGTTGTAGGTCGCGATGAAGGTGCACGCGGTCAGTGCCCGCACCAGCAGGGCCGGGTCGTCGAGGTCGCGTGCGATGGTCAGTGCGTGCTCGGCCCGGTCCAGGGAACCGGGCGCTCCGGCCCAGGCATCCAACACCGCTTTGTCGGCCAGAGCCCGGACCCGCACGGCGGGCGCAACCTGGTCGCGTCGTGCATCGATGTCGGCCAGGGCGTTGTCAAACCATGCCAGGCCTTCCCGGATCCGGCCGCGGGTAAGCCACAGCGGCTGCAGCGAAGACGCCAGCGCCAATGCGCCTTCGCTGTCGAAGTGCTCCAGGCTCCAGGTGAACGCGGCGCGCAGGTTGTCGATCTCCGCCGCGGCGCGGTCCAGACGCCGCTGATGGTCGGCGCTCGCCGGGGCGTCGAGCAGGGCCGCCATCGCCGTGTAGTGGTCACGGTGGCGCACCCGCACGCTGTCGGCTTCGCCGGATTCGGCAAGTTTGTCCAGCGCGTACTGCCGCACCGTCTCCAGCAATCGGTATCGCGTTCGCCCACAGGTGTTTTCAGCGACCACCAGGGATTTGTCGACCAGCAGGGTGAGCTGATCCAGCACGTGATATCGCTGAGGGCTAGCGTCGATGGCCTGGGCGGCGTCGAGATCGAAACCGCCGAGAAACACCGCCAGCCGGCGAAACATCACCCGCTCGGTCTCGCTGAGCAATCCGTGTGACCAGTCCACCGAGGCATGCAGCGTCTGCTGTCGGCGCACGGCAGTGCGGGCACCGCCGGTCAGCAGTCGGAAGCGGTCATGCAGGCCGTCGACGATCTCGTTGAGCGACAGCGCCCGCACCCGCGCGGCGGCCAGCTCGATCGCCAGCGGCATTCCGTCCAGCCGACGGCAGATCTCGGTCACCGCAGCCGCCGTCTCGGCGTCGATGCGGAAGTCGGGCAGCACCCGGCGGGCCCGATCGCTGAACAGCTCCACGGCCTCGTCGGCAACCGACAGCGACGGCACGCGCCAGTTCACCTCGCCGGGCGTCCCGATCGGTTCGCGGCTGGTCGCCATCAGGGTCAACCGACGGGAGGCGCCGAGTAGGGCGACGATAAGCTCCGCGATCGCGTCGAGCAGATGCTCGCAGTTGTCCAGCACGATCAGCATCTGCCGATCGGCGACGAACCGCAGCAGGGTGTCCATCGTGGATCGCCCGGGCTGGTTGGGCAGACTCAGCGCGCGCATCATCGCGGCCGGGACGGCGTCGGGGTCGGTGATCGGGGCCAGATCGACATACCACACCCCGCCGTCGAACTCGCCTGCCGCCCGGGCGGCGATCTGCGACGCCAGCCGCGTCTTGCCCACTCCGCCCGCGCCGGTGAGCGTTACCAGCCGATGCGCGGTCAGCAGTTGGCGCCCGTGGGCCAGCTCCTGTTCGCGGCCGACGAAACTCGTCAGCTGTGATGGGAGCCCTTGGGCCGCAATGGTCTTCGGCAGCCGCAGCGGCGGGAAGTCGTTGCGCAGATCGGGATGGCACAGTTGCGTTACCCGTTCGCGTCGCGGGAGATCCCGCAGGGTGTGGGTGCCCAGATCGGTCAGCCAGACCCCTGCCGGAAGCTGGTCGATCACCAAATCGCTTGTGGTGCCTGATAGTACGGTTTGGCCGCCGTGTGCCAGATCGCGCAGCCGCGCGGTGCGGTTGATGGTCGGACCGACATAGTTGGTTGGATCCTTCGGGTCGCGCATCCGCACCTCGCCGGTGTGCAACCCGATTCGCAGCCGCAGCGGGGCCAGCGGGGCGCGCTGCAGCGCCAGCGCGCAGTTGAGCGCATCACTGGCACGGATGAACGCGACCACGAAGCTGTCGCCCTCGCCCTGCTCGACCGGACGTACGCCGTCGTGGTCGACGACGAGACTGGCGAGGGTGCGGTCGAGTTCGACGATCGCCGCCGCCGTCTGCTCCGGCTGGGTTTGCCACAGCTGGGTCGATCCTTCAACATCGGCCAGCAGCAACGTCACCGTTCCGTTCGGCAAGTCGCTCATGCCCAGCTCACTTCCGTCCACCGGCAAGATGTCCGCGCCAGGATTCGTGTCGCTCATGCTAGTCAGCATGCGGAACCATCGGCGGCGAAACATCAGCGGAAGCGCGGAGAACTACGCTGCTGGTGCGGAAATGCAGCGGGCCTGCTTGCTGGAAGTCGGTCACGTTAGCACTCCAGTCACTGAGGGCAGGGTACGTGTTGTGTCCGTCTGTCATCGACGAGCTCGTGGTGCCCTGAAGCCCTGGTATCAATCAGGTATCATGCGGTCATGGGCATGACGCTACGCACCAGTGCTGAGCAGACGGAAGCGCTGCGCAGGCAGGCGATCGCGGAGGGACGGTCGATGCAGGCCGTCGCATTGTCGGCCATCGACGAATACATCGCGCGGCGCACGCACAAGGCGAGGGTTGCCGCGGCCCTGCAGCGCGTGGTGCGGGAGGAGGCCGGGGTCCTGCGGCGGCTCAAGGACGCATGACCGAGTACCTGGATCTCGACGACCTACTCGACATTGCCCGTGAGGCTGTCGGTGCGGATGTCGTGATCGGGGATTACGGGTTGCTTGAATCAGCTCTCGCACGCCCGTGCGCGTCGGTGTTCGGTGAAGATGCCTACTCGAGTCTGCACCTCAAGTCCGCCGCGCTGCTGCACTCCCTGGCGCGCAATCACGCGCTGGTAGATGGAAACAAGCGACTGGCGTGGACGGCTTGCCGGATCTTCCTCGGCATCAACGGCCAGTGGATTAGTGCCCCCGAGGATGACCGCTTCGAATTCGTCATACAGGTCGCGACCGGCGCATTGCCCGACCTTGCCAAGATGGCCGAACAACTATTCGCATGGAGCTACGACGAGGGCTGAGCCAACCGTGGCGGGCCGCCTCCTGAGCCAGTTGCACGCGAGAAGTCAGGCCGAGTTGGGGTAGACGTGGGTGAGGTGGGCCTGCACGGTGCGCAGTGAAACGAATAGCCGGGTCGCGATGTCCTTGTTCGCCAGTCCGTCGGCGACCAGTCGCACGACATCGAGTTCGGCGGGCGTCAGCGATTCCCAGCCGCTGGCCCGGCGTCGGCGTTCACCGCGACCCCGTTGCGCATAGGTGATCGCCTCCTCGACGGACAACGCCGCGCCCTCGGCCCAGATGGCATGAAATCCACTGCTGTCCAGTACAGTTCGCGGTGAAGCCACCGAATCCTGGTAGCCGGCCAGGTAAACCTGCAATCGCATCACCCCCATGCGGCGGCGCAGCGCCTCGGCCGCGCCGAAAAGTCTTGCGGCTTGGTAGCCGCATCGTTTCTGCTTGCCGTCCAACAAAACTCGTGAGCTGCATCGGAAGATTGAGAGAGGCGGCGGTGTCGGCCGAGCGCAGCGGCGGGAAGTCGGTGCGTAGGTCCGGGTGGCTTAGCTGGAGCACGCGTTCGGGTCGGGGGAGATCGAGCAAGCGGGGACGCTCAGATCGGTCAGCCAGATATTCGGGTGGGAGATTGTCGACAACCATGTCCGCGGACGCGCCCGACAACACCGTTTGTCCGCCGTGGGCCAAGTCGCGCAGCCGCGCGGCCCGATTGATGGTGGGCCCTATGTAGTTGCCTTCGTCGCGCAACTGCACCTCACCGGTATGCACCCTGATCCGCAACCGAATCGGACCAGCGGTGCCCGCTGCAGCGCCACCGCATCAGATGCCCGGGCGAAGGCGATCACGAAGCTGTCGCCGTCTCCTTGTTCGACGGGCCGCACTCCGTCATGGACGGCCACGACGTCGGCCAAGGTGCGAGACAGTAGCGCGACCGCGGCCGTCATCTGTTCGGGTTGGGTCTGCCACAGCCGGGTGAAGCCTTCGGAACTCGGCCGGCAGCAACGTCACGGTCCCGGTCGGCAGTTCGCTCACGCCCAGGTCGCTCCAGTCGGTTTCGCTCGTGCTAGCCAGCCTGCGGCGATGCCGGCCGCAAGACATCAGCCAAATCGCTAATGCGGTCCGCGCTCGGCATGCGCACCTACGCATCGGCGCACCGCGGAATTAGGTAGTTCGGCCGATGGTGGTGGGCCGGCGCCGCCGGATAGTCGATTCATCGCCGACCGGAGGAGGGCTTCTGATGACCGTGTTTGATGTCGCGCTGCCGACCATCGCCTACCATGATTCCCGCGATCCCGACGAGGCCCACCGGCTCATCAGGCAGGCGCGCGAGCGGGCGCCGATCGCGTTCGGGCACTACGGACCGGAGGTGCTTACCTATGATCTGGTCCGCACCGTCCTGCGCGATTCCCGCTTCGCGATGCCACGCGGGATCGGTCTGGCGGCGCAGGGCATTACCGCCGGACCGGTTTGGGACCGCGTCTGCCGGACGATCGTCAGCCTCGATGGAGCCCAGCACCACCGGCTCCGGCGGCTGGTAGCAAGGGCTTTCACGCCGCGCGCCGCCGCGCGGATGCGCGCCGCGTGTGTCGCCGTCATCACCGAACTGGTCGAGGCCAACGCCGCTGCCGGCCATTGCGACGTGGTCGCCGATATAGCCCGGCCCTACCCGGTCGCGATCATCTGTGCACTGTTGGGCGCACCCCGGCAAGACTGGAAGCTGTTCTCCCAGTTGTCCGATGACATCAGCAAAGCCTTCGGGATCAACGTTGCCGCCGAGGAATCCGTCATCGTGACCGCGTGGGAGCAACTCGACGCCTATGTCGGAGACTTGAGCGATCGTCGCCGCCAATCCCTCGGTGAGGATCTGATTTCCGAGCTCATTCGAGCCGAAGACGACGGCGAGCGCCTTACTCGCGACGAGCTCGTCAACCTCGTCGTCATCCTGCTGAACGCCGGAACCGACACCACCGGTAATCAATTGGCCGCCGCAGTGCAGATTCTCGCCGATTATCCCGCCCAGTGGTCGCTGCTGGTCGAGCATCCCGAGTTGGCACCGCGCGCGGTGGAGGAGTTGATCCGTTATTTCCCAATCGCTTTCAGCAGTGTGCGGGTTGCCGTCGGCGACGTCGAACTCGGCGATGTCGGCGTCCCGGCGGGCACGTGCGTTATCGCCAACACCGCGGCAGCCAATCGCGACCCGGCGCTCTACGACCAACCCGATTGTCTCGACATCACCCGGCAGGGTCCGGCGCCGATACTGACCTTCGGCGGTGGTGTGCACTACTGCCTGGGCGCGCATCTGGCCAGAGTCGAACTCGCCGAAGCGCTGATAGTCGTGACCCGGCTGATGCCGCACGCGCGCCGCAGCGGACCCGTCACGTGGAAGCCCATCGCGGGAATCAGCGGCCCGACAGCGCTGCCCGTCGAATTCGACGCCCGACCCGTGTGACCGGTGGCCAAGCCGGACGCGCCGGCGCGCGGTGTGTCCGCGACGACCTCGAACAGGCAGGAGGCGTCAACGACCAGCATGGGGCCACTCGCCGCGCCACTCGTCCAGCGCCGCCAGCACCTCAGCCGTGGATATCTCGGAGGGCCGCCGCCCAGCACGTGCCAGCCAGTGGCTGACCGGCGGCCGCGCCGCCAGCCGGGCGGCCTGCCGGCGCAGCAACTCGGGCACCGTCATGCCCCTGCGGCGGCGCGCCGCACCAAAGCCGCGTACATGCCGATGCGCGCCGGAGCCGAGCCAGGCCGGTCTAAATCAAGCGCTTGACTTAACCTGCGGGCGGGCGGTTCACTGGACGGCATGACCAGTCTGGGGCGGGCTGTGCGCAGCGAGCGCGCCAGCTCCACGCAGGAGGCGATCCTGGCGGCCGCCGAGCGGCTGTTCGCCGAGCATGGCGTGTTCGCGGTGTCCAACCGGCAGGTCAGCGAGGCTGCCGGGCAGGGCAACAACGCCGCGGTCGGCTATCACTTCGGCACCAAAGCCGACTTGGTACGTGCCATCGAGCAGAAGCACCGGCTGCCGGTTGAACGGCTCCGCGAGCAGATGGTGGCCGAGCTGCCGGATGCTCCGACGATGCGTGATTGGGTCGCGTGCCTGGTGTATCCGCTCACCGAACATCTCGAGGCTCTGGGTAATCCCACGTGGTACGCCAGGTTCGCCGCCCAGGCGATGACCGATCCCGCGTATCACAACATCGTGGTCAGGGACGCGCTGAGCTCGCCGTCGTTGGTTCGGGTGATCGACGGCATCAACGGCTGCCTTCCCGATCTACCGCTCGACGTCCGCTATCAACGTAATCTCATGGCCCGAAACCTGCTGATGCATACCTGCGCCGATCTCGAACGTGCTCTGGCGACGGGAACCTCTACGCCCCGGCCTTCCTGGCGGGCCGCGGCCACCGCACTCATCGACGCGATCGTGGGCCTGTGGCTGGCTCCCGCCACAGCGTGCAAGTGAAGGACCGGAAGATGAAAGTTACCGTGGAACAAGATATTTGCGCCTCCTCCGGTAACTGTGTCATGCATGCGCCCGAGGTGTTCGACCAGCGCGACGAGGACGGTGTGGTCATCCTGCTCACTGCGCGCCCGCCCGCCGAGCACGCCGAGGGTTCCCGCAAAGCCGCCGCCGCCTGCCCAGCAATGGCCATCCACATCGAGGAGTGACAGTGTCGGACACGCTTGCCAGCAGCGCCCCCGAGGCAGCGGCGGAGATCCCGGACTATCCGATAGCGCGAGCCGCGGGCTGTCCGTTCGCGCCGCCTCCGGGCGTGATGGCGCTGGCCAACGCCGCGCCATTGTCGCGGGTGCGGATCTGGGACGGCAGCAGCCCGTGGCTGATCACCGGTTATGAGCAAGTGCGCGAGCTGTTTTCCGATTCACGGGTCAGTGTCGATGACCGGCTGCCCGGCTTTCCGCACTGGAACGCCGCCATGTTGTCGACCGTCCACAAACGCCCGCGATCGGTGTTCACCGCCGACGGCGAAGAACACACCCGTTTCCGGCGGATGCTGTCAAAGCCGTTCACGTTCAAAAGGGTGGAGGGTCTACGCCCTACCATTCAGCAGATCACCGACGATCACATCGATGCGATGCTGGCCGGTGCACAGCCGGCCGATCTCGTTGCGGCACTGGCCCTGCCGGTCCCCTCGCTGGTGATCAGCCTGCTGCTCGGGGTGCCCTATGAGGATGCCGAGATGTTTCAGCACCACGCCAGCGTCGGTCTGGCGCGGTATGCCACCGGCGAGGACACCGTCAAGGGTGCGATGAGCCTGCACAAATACCTGGCGCGCCTCGTCGAGGCCAGGATGGACAGCACCTTGGGAGGATCAGAAGACGCGGTGTCCGATCTGGCCGAACGGGTCCGGGCCGGCGAGCTCAGTGTCAAGGAGGCCGCCCAGTTGGGTACCGGCCTGCTGATCGCCGGACATGAGACCACCGCGAACATGATCGGCCTCGGTGTGCTTGCCCTGCTGGAACATCCCGAGCAGGCGGCCATATTGCGCGATGCCGAGGACTCGAAGGTCGTCGCCAACGCGGTCGAGGAGTTGCTGCGTTATCTCAGCATCATCCAAACGGGCCAGCGCCGGGTCGCCCTCGAGGACATCCACGTCGCCGGCGAAACCATCCGCGCCGGTGAGGGGATCATCATCGATTTGGCGCCGGCGAACTGGGATCCGCGCGCGTTCACCGAGCCGGACCGGTTGTATCTGCATCGCTCGGGGGCCGAGCGGAATGTGGCATTCGGGTACGGCAGGCATCAGTGCGTGGGCCAGCAGCTGGCCCGCGCGGAATTGCAGATCGTCTACCGAACGTTGTTGCGGCGCATCCCCACCCTCGCGCTGGCCATCCCCGCCGAAGACGTCCCGTTCAAACACGATCGGCTCGCCTACGGGGTCTACGAACTGCCGGTCACCTGGTGACCACTTACCGCCGATCCGAATGGAGGCTCCACGATGTCGGCTCAAACCAGCACAATGTCGCTCTACCCGCCCGAAGGCTTCGGCGCACCGAAGAATCGCCGCGGACACGCCGCGAGCACCGACCCCGGCCTGCCCGAAGGGACGGTGGTGTTTTCCGCCGACAACCACATCTCGCTGGCCGCGGACATTTTCTACGAACGCTTCCCGGATGAACTGAAGGACAAGGCACCCCGCATCTGGTACGAGGACGGTGCCTATCAGGTGGGGCGCAAGGGCCAATCGTTCCTGCCGGGCGACTTCAGCGCGGTACTCATGCAATACGACGACCTGCCCGGGGCGGCAAGCACCAACATCGAGGCCCGGATCGAAGAGCTGCACGACGACGGCGTCGACAAGGAGCTGGCGTTCCCCAATGCCGTCCTGGCGCTGTTTCACTATCCCGACAAGAAACTCCGCGAGCTGGCCTTCCGAATCTACAACGAGTACATCGCGGACCTGCAAGAGCGTTCGGGTGGGCACTTCTACGGCTCCGGGCTGATCAACTGGTGGGATCCGGAGGGAACGCGGCGCACCCTAGCCGAACTGAAGTCGTTGGGGCTCAAGACATTTCTGATGCCACTCAACCCGGGCAAGGATGACGACGGCAACCCGATCGACTATGCCAGCAACTCGATGAGCCCGGTGTGGGACGAGATCGAGGCTTCCGGGGTTCCCATCAGCCATCACATCGGCGAAACACCGCCGAAGAGCCCGTGCGAGTTCAACAGTGTGGTCGTCGGGATGATGATCAACATCGACGGGTTCCGGGAAACATTCTCCAAGTACATCTTCGGTGGCATCCTGGACCGGCACCCGCGGTTGCGGATCGGCTGGTTCGAAGGCGGCATCGCCTGGGTACCGTGGGCACTGCAAGACGCCGAGCACCTGGTGGCGTCCTACCAACACATGTTCAACCGGCCGCTGGAGCACGACATCCGCTACTACTGGAACCGGCACATGAGCGCGTCGTTCATGGTCGACCCGCTGGGGCTGGAGCTGATCGACCGGATCGGCATCGACAAAGTCATGTGGTCCTCGGACTACCCGCACAACGAAAGCACCTACGGCTATTCCGAGAAGTCGCTGGCGGCGGTGGTGCAAGCCGTCGGGCCGGCCGACGCGGCCCGGATCGTCAGCGGCAACATCACCGAATTCCTGGGCCTGCAACGGTGACAACGCTAGCGCAGTTGCAGATACCCGACACTCCGGACCTGACCCGGATGCGCCGGGAAACCGGTGCGCGGCTGCGAACGGCGATGGCCGAACGCGGAATCGACGCGTTGATGCTGCTCGGCAACAGTGCTGTCGTCTACGCCACCGGAGTCAGTTGGCCCCTGGGTGACGCCGGACTCTCCTACGTCGAGCGGCCGGTAGCGGTGGTACTCGCCGACGACGAGTGGCCGCATTTGTTTCTGCCCTACCGCGCCGGCGCCTCGCAGGAGTCGGAGTTACCGTCGGATCACCTGCATGGACCGGTCTACCTCGAATTCGATGAAGGTGTCGAGCTTTTCGCCCATCAGCTGGCGGGTCTGACGCCCAACGGGGCGACCATAGCGGTCGACGAACTGACCGGCGCCATGTCGCGAGCCCGCAACCTGTTGTTCCCCAACGGCTCTCCCCAGGACGCCAGCGCCGTCGTCGGCGCCGCAAAGGTGATCAAGACCCCGGACGAATTGGCGTGCATCTGCACCGCGGTGCGGATCACCGACGAGGCGATGGTCGAGGTGCACCGGACGCTGGCGCCCGGAATTCGCCAAATCGATTTGTCAGCGCGTTTTTTGCGCCGCGCCTTCGAGTTGGGTGCCACCGCCAGCATGCTAGAACCGATCTGGCAGGTGATGCCGCAGAGCAGGGCCGAGGGCGTGTGGACCACGCACGGCGACTTGGCGCTGCCCCTGCTCACCACCGAGCGGGAACTGGCCGAGGGCGACGTGTTGTGGACCGACGTCAGCATCACCTACCGGGGTTATTGCTCGGACTTCGGGAGGACCTGGATAGTCGGACGGGACCCGGCGCCACGCCAGCAGGCTCAGTTCGACAGATGGCGAGAGATCATGGCCGCGGTGGTGGGCGTGGCCCGCGCGGGGGCGACCGCCGCCGAGCTGGGCCGGGCCGCGACACAGGCCAACGGCGGCGTCCGGCCCTGGCTGCCGCACTTCTACCTGGGCCATGGCATCGGCGTCAATGCCGCCGAAATGCCGATGATCGGAACGGATCTCGGCGACGAGTTCGACGAAGGCTTCGTGCTGCGGCCCGGCATGGTGCTGGTCCTAGAGCCGGTGGTGTGGGAGGACGGCACCGGCGGCTACCGCAGCGAAGAGGTGCTGGTGATCACCGAGGAGGGCTCGATCCGGTTGACCGACTATACCTATGACCCTTATGCCGACTGAGGTCCTGCCCGACGACCGGGCGTTGCGCCTGGGGCGCCGGCAACGGGCGCTGGAGCAGATGGCCGCGCTCGACCTCGACGTCCTGGTTCTCGGTCGGCAGGCCAACGTCCGATATGTCTCCGGCACACCGCAATTGTGGGTCGCGGGCACCCGCCCGTTTGGCCCGGCGTGCGTGCTGGTGCGCGCTACGGGCGCCGTTCATCTGCTCAGCACCTGGGATGAAGGTGTCCCCGACGACATCCCACACGAAAACCTCTACGGCATCTCCTGGAATCCGCTGACCACCATTGCGGTGTTGCGGCGCATCGAGGGAGCCGCGACAGCCCGGCGGGTGGGAACCGACGCGCTGTCACCGGTTTTCGCCCGCCTGCTGCCGACGGCTTTCCCGAATGCTCAACTGGTGGACGGCGAGTTGGCCATGCGCGCCGCGCGGCGGATCAAGACCGATGCGGAAGTGGCCGCGCTGCGTCGGGCCATCGAGGTGGCCGAATCGGGCCTGGCCGCGGCCATAGCCGAGCTGGGGCCCGGGGTTCGCGAACAATTCTTGGCCGCAGTTCTGTTGGAAGCTCTGGCCGCCGGCGGGGTGAGCACGCCCTCGAATCAGGATGTGACCTGGGTGACGTCACGCGATCACCCGTGGCGCCTGGCGCGCCGCGACGGTCACGTGCACGACGGCGACTTGGTCGCCTTTTCGGCCGGGGTGCTGGCCGGCGGCTACATCGGTGAGGTGGGTCGGACCTGGCCGGCCGGCGGTGGTGCCCGCGCCACGGCTCTTTACCGGCGCTGGGAAACCTTGTGGGACGGGCTGGTTGCGGCGTGTCAGCCGGATGCCGGCGTCAGTGCGCTGTTGGCGGCCTACGCCGCATCCGGAGAACCGGACCCACCGATGCCTGTGGCGCGGGGCTTGGGCATGGGCTTTGACCCGCCGGTCATCTCCGCGCAGCTACCGCGGACAGCGACCGACGAACGATTGGAGCCGGGAATGATTCTTGCCGTGACGGGGTACGTCTGGGAGCCGGGCATCGGTGCGGTGTTCGGCCGTGAAGCCGTGTTGATCACCGCCGACGGACCCGAAGTGCTGACCTCCAGTCCGATGTGGCGGGCATAGCGATGGCCGGATCGGATCCACCGGCGGACAAGGTTATCCGCTACGAGAAGGATCCCACGACTCGCATCGCCACCATCACGTTCGACCGGACCAGCCACCTCAACGCGCCCACCATCGCCGCCCGGTTACACTACGCCGACCTGCTGCACCGCGCGAGCATCGACGACGACGTCAAGGTGCTCGTGATTCGCGGTGCCGGAGAGGATCTCGGGTCGGGAGCCGACCTCGAGGAATTCATGGATGTCATGAATTCGGAGGATCAGAGTCCGCGACTTGCCGAGTTCCGCATCGGGGCAGACGAAGTCAAATATCCGCCGATCGGATCCTTCCGCCACGGCGCGTCGGTCAGCCAGTGGTATGCCAACCCGAACTCCGGCATTCGTGGCCTGCAGGACTTCAAGAAGATCAGCATCCTGGAGGTGAAGGGCTACTGCTACGGCTGGCACTTCTATCAGGCCGCCGACGCTGACTTGGTGATCTCCAGCGACGACGCACTCTTCGGGCACCCGTCGTTCCGGTACTACGGGTGGGGTCCGCGAATGTGGTGGTGGGCGCAGACCATGGGCATCCGGAAATTTCAGGAGATGGTCTTCACCGGAAGGGTTTTCACCGCCGCAGAGATGTATGACTGCAATTTTCTCAACAGCGTGGTGCCCCGTGACCAACTCGAAGCCGAGGTGGAGAAGTATGCGGTGGCGTGTGCGCGAAACCGGCCAACCGACACCGTGTTCATGCAGAAGATCTTCTTCGAAATCATGAAGCAGTTCCAGGGCGAGTACCTGGGCAGCCTGCTCAGCGGTTTCTTCGAATCGATGGGCAGCGGTGTGCGGGCCGACTCCGACGACCTGATGCTCGACGACGCTATGAAACAGGGGCTCGGAGCTGCGGTCAAGGACAATGACAGCCGGTTTCCTCCGGAATGGCGGCTGAGCAAGAAGCAGCGTCCCAACCGCAAGAAGAAGAAGGGTTAGTGACGGCGAAACCAGCGGTCGAGCCGCCCCTGGCCGGCTACACGGTGGTGGACCTGTCCACCGGTATCGCGGGCGCCTACTGCACCAAACTGCTGGCCGACGGCGGTGCCGGCGTGATCAAAGTGGAACCGCCGGAAGGTGATCCGCTGCGCGGCTGGTCGGCCTCGGGGGCTGTGATCGAGCCGGGCGCTGACGGGGCGCTGTTCGGCTTCCTGAATGGCGGCAAGCACAGCGTAATAGCCGATCCCGCCAGCGAGGCCGACGTCGACTTGGTGGAGACGCTGTTGGCCTCGGCTGACGCGGTGGTGTGGTCAGCCGGTTCGGCGGTCGCCGCGCGTTTCAGGCCCGCGGAGATGTGCCGCCGCCATCCGTACCTGATCGTCACGTCGATCACCCCTTTCGGACTGGAAGGCCCGTGGCGCGACCGTCCCGCGACCGAGTTCACCCTGCAGGCATGGTCGGGTGCCATAGTCGGCTTGGGACGCGGGGTCGCGGACCGGGCGCCGGTGTTCGTCGGCGGCCAGGTTGGCGAATATCTGGCCGGAGCATACGCCAGCGCTGCCACTCTGGCGTCCCGTCATCGCCAGATCGGCAGTGGAGCAGGCGAACTGATCGACATTTCTATGCTCGAAACCCAGATACTCGGGCTGACGTACTATCCGGTGACCTACTTCGAAATGCTCGGTCACCCCTGGCGGGATGCCCGCAGGCTCACCGTGCCGGGCGTGGCGCAGGCTCGAGATGGCCTGGTAGATCTTGGGTGTGGAACCGCGCAACAGTGGTTCGACCTGTGTGCGATGGTCGGCCACCCGGAGTGGATCGACGAGGACTCACCGCTGTCGATCACCGAGCAGGCCAACGTCCACGCCGACGAGATCTATGCGTGGGTGCGCAGTCGCCCGGTCGAGGAAATCCGGGAACTCGCGACAGCGTTCCGCATTCCCAACGCGCCGGTGGCCAACGGCGCGAACATCACTTCGCTGGACCACTTCCGGGAACGCGGCTCGTTCGCGACCAACCCGCGCGACGGGTTCTTGCAGCCGGGTCATCCGTATCGAATGTGGCCGGCGCGGCTTCGCCTGCCTGAGCCGGCACCCCGCCTGGGCCAACACACCAAGCGTTACCGGTCCATCCGCCCGAGTCCCAGGCCGTCGCCAGCAACTATTGCAACAGCGCCGCCGCTCAGCGGAATTCGCGTCCTCGACATGACGACATTCTGGGCCGGGCCGTGCTGCACCCATTTCCTGGCCATGCTCGGCGCCGAGGTCATCCATATCGAGTCCACACGTCGCCCCGACGGCACCCGGCTCATCGCCGGCATCCCGGTGGCAGAAGACCAATGGTGGGAGAAGTCACCGATCTTCGCGGCGCTCAACACGAACAAGAAAGACCTCACGCTGGATCTGATGAGCCCGCGTGGCCGAGAGGTGTTGCATCGGCTGATCGCAACCTGCGACGTGGTCGCGGAAAATTTCACACCGCGCGTACTGGACCAGATGGGCTTGGATTTCGCGACGGTCCAATCGATTCGTCCCGATGCGGTGATGTTGCGTATGCCGGGGTTCGGCCTCGACGGACCGTGGCGCGACAACCCGGCATTCGCCTACGTCATCGAATCTGCGGCCGGGATCAGTTGGCTGACCGGCTATCCGGACCTTCCACCGTTCGAGCCGTACTCGGTCGGTGACCCCAATTCGGGTGTGCACGCGGTGAGCGCGCTGCTACTGGCGCTCGAGCACCGCCGCCGCACCGGCCAGAGCGTGCTGGTGGAGGCGTCGATGGTGGATGCCGCGGTTAACATTGCCGCCGAGCAGATCATCGAATACACCGCCTACGGGGCAGTATTGCATCGCACCGGAAACCATGGCCCGGTAGCCGTGCCGCAGAATCTCTACCGCACCGCCGATTTCGACGAGTTCGGCCGTCTCGACAGCTGGGTGGCCGTCGCGGTCGCGACCGACGAGCAGTGGCAACATCTCTGCGCTGCGCTCGGATCACCCTCCTGGGCAACCGAACCTGCGCTGATCACCGCCGACGGCCGGCGTGCTCACGAGGACATGATCGACGACCATCTGGCGCCATGGTGTGCGTCCCGAAGCGGCGATGCGATCGTTGCGACGCTATGGGATGCCGGTGTGCCGGTGGCCAAGGTGATGCAGCCGCACCGGCAACCGGAGTTGGCACAACTGACAGCTCGCGGCTTCTTCGAGGTTCTCGATCATCCGGTGAATGGTCCGGTTAGGCTCAGCAGCATGCCGATGCGATTCTCCGGCGGGCCGTGCCGGTTCCACACCGCTCCGGCGCCGCTGCTGGGACAGCACAATCGCGAGCTGCTGACCGAGCTGGGACTGCCGGCTGCTGAGATCGCCGAGCTGGAAGCCGATGGCGTGATCGGCCGGGCGCCGGCGATGTACTCGGCAACGTGAAGTGCACCATGGCGATTAGCCCGTCGGACATCGTGCTCACCGGCCGTGTCGCGGTGGTCACCGGTGGCGGGTCGGGAATCGGGCGCGGTATCGCCGCGGGCCTGGTGGCATTCGGTGCTGCGGTGGCTATTTGGGAGCGCGACCCCGAAACGTGCATGCAAACAGCGGAATCCCTCGGAATACTGGGGATCACAACCGATGTTCGGGACGGCAATCAAGTCGACGCCGCACTGCAGCGCACCGAAACCGAGCTGGGGGTGGCGAGCATCTTGGTCAACAACGCCGGTGGCGTGTTCTCGTCGCCGCTGCTTGAGACCAGCGAAAACGGCTGGGATGCACTCTATCGCGCCAACCTAGGCCACGTGCTGCTGTGCACGCAGCGTATCGCGCGGCGCCTGGTGGCCGCTGGATTGCCGGGCAGCATCGTCAATCTGACGTCGATCGAAGGTGTGCGCGCCGCACCCGGTTACGCGGCATATGCGGCGGCCAAAGCCGGTGTGATCAGCTATACCAAGACCGCGGCTTTGGAGCTGGCACCGCACGGCGTCCGGGTCAACGCGATAGCACCGGACATCACGCTGACGGAAGGTCTGGAACTCCTCGCCGGTGGCGCGGAGATGACCGGCATCGGCAATGTAGTGCCGCTGGGCCGCCCCGGGCGTGTCGACGAAATCGCCAGTGTAGCTGTGTTTCTCGCCTCTAACATGTCGAGCTACCTCACCGGCCAGACGCTGCACGTGGACGGGGGTACCCACGCTGCGGGTGGCTGGCATCATGGGTCACGGACCGGCGACTACCGGCTGGGCTGACGGACCTGCGGCGTGGTGCGGTAGCCATTGCGCGAGCCCTGGTGCCAGCCTCGGATGCCCCACACTCGCGTGCTCACCGGGTCGACTGTTGTTGCCGCCACATCGAGTGTGCGGTGACGGCTTTGGGCGTGCTCGTAGGGAGGGAATATCGCGATCTGCCCGCCCTGGCCGCACACTGGACGCCGTCGAAGCACGCTGGACGCCGTCGAAGCACACTCGACGCCGTCCAAGCACGAGAAGCGGACTGCGAACGCGACAAGGTCGTCAAGATAGGCCGGTCGCTGTATGGCCGTCAGATGGCATGGTCTCCCTCGGCCGGTGACTGCTGTGGCCGATGGCATGCCTTAGTGGCACCAACCCTCGGCGGCCTGCTGGTCGAAGGTGCGATCGATACGCTCGAATCTGCGGCGGATGGAGGGCCGGGCGGCCTGATGCGGCAGCACATAAAGGCGGTTGGCCGCAATCGCGTCGGCCGTCAGCCGCGCGACGTCGTCGACGGTGAGGCTGTCATCTTGCGCCGGAAGCGAACCCGTCGTCCCCGTCACGTCCGGTGTCGACGACAACCCGTAATCCGCGCCGCGGATTCGTTCGGAGTTGGAGACCAGTTTGGTGTCAACGACCATGGGGCACAGCACCGAAACGCCGACTCCGCGGTCTTTGACCTCGCGGGCCAGGGTTTCGGCCAGGCTGACGACGCCATACTTGGCGACGCCATAAGCCCCGAGGCCGGCATTGGGCACCAGCCCGGCGAAGGATGCGGTGAACGCGATATGACCGCCATGTTCGAGCAGACCCGGCAAAAATGCCTCGACGGCATGAATCGAGCCCCACAGGTCGATATCGATCACCCAGCGCCAGTCGTCGTGCGTCATGTCGGCGATCGGACCCGCGACGACAATGCCGGCGTTGCTGAAGACGATGTCGACGCGGTCCAGCAGGCGGGACGCCTCGTCGGCGAGATGGGTGACTTCGCGCAGATGGCGGACGTCGCACATCACGCCGTGCGCCTCGAAGCCACCGGCACGCAGGTGCGTGACGGCCTGTTCGAGCCCGGGCTGGTCGACGTCGGCGAGCACCACAGCCGCGCCGCGACGGGCGAACTCGGTGGCGGTGGCCAAACCGATGCCGCTCGCCCCCCCGGTGATGACCGCCCCGCGCCCGGCAAATCCGGTAGATCCCGCCATGGGAAGGAACCCTATTTCAGGCAGCCGCCCGCGTCGACGGGCAGGGTGACACCGGTGATGTACCGGGATTCGTCGGAGGCCAGGAACAGCACGGCATTGCTGATGTCCTCGGCCTCGACCCACGGAATCGGCAGCGTGTGGAACATCTGACAGATCGGGGCCATGTCGTCGGGACCCGGCTTCTCCAGGTCCGGACGGAACAACTTCCACGTCCCCTCATTCATGATCATCGCGGTGCTGACATGCGTCGGATGCACCGAATTGACCCGAATCATGTGCTGTCCCAACTCGACGGCGAACGACCGCATCAGGCCCACCACACCGTGCTTGGCGGCGACATAGTTGCCGCAATGCGGATAGGCCTTCATGCCGCCCACCGAACTGGTCAGGATGATCGACCCGCCGTTGCCACCGGCCAGGACATGCGGCACACCGGCTTTGACCGTCTTCCACACACCCGACAGATTGACGTCGATCATCTCCTGCCAGTCGTATTCGGTGGTCTTGTCCAGGGTGTCGCCGCCGTTGCCGATGCCGGCGTTGGCCACGATGATGTCCAGACGGCCCAATTGTTCGACGCCCGTATCCACCGCGGCTTTGAGTGCGTCGTAGTCGCGCACGTCGACCTCGGCCGTGAAGATTCTGCGGTTGAGGCCCTTGACGAGATCGGCTGTCTGCGCCAGGTCTTCGGGAGTCGACGGTGGGATAGCGGTGTGGGCCACGATGGGTTTGCACACGTCGATGGCGATGATGTCGGCGCCTTCCTGCGCCAATCGCACCGCGTGGCTGCGGCCCTGACCGCGCGCCGCCCCGGTGATGAAGGCGACCTTTCCCTCGACACGGCCTTGACGGTCTTCGGCCATGTTTACCTCATTTCTCAAGTGACTCAGCCGATGACGACCGGCATGGTCTCCCAGCCCCGCACCGTGGAGGTGGGGGACAGCTTTGCCTGGCTGAGGTCGACATCCCATTCGGGGAATCGCTTCAGGATCTCCTCGAGTGCGATCCGTCCCTCCAGTCGGGCCAGCGCCGAGCCGAGACAGTAGTGGGTACCGACGCTGAACGTCAGGTGTTGACGCGGTTCGCGCCGGATATCGAAAACGTCTCCGTCAGGTGGGAATTGGCGGTGGTCGCGGTTGGCAGCTCCGATGAGCATCATCATGACGCTGCCCTTGGGCACCTGCTGGCCGTAGTACTCGACGTCACGGGTCACATACCTGGCCACGTGCGGAGCAGGCGGCTCATATCGCAACAATTCCTCGACGGCCTGCGGAATCAACGACGGGTCGTCGACCAGCGCACGCCGCTGATCCGGATGTTCGGCCAGTACCTTTCCCGCCCAGCCGATAAGCCGGGTGGTGGTCTCATTGCCCGCTCCGGAGACGACGCTGACATAGATGAGAAGTTCGTCGCGTCGGAGCCGGCGCACCGTCCCGGTCTCGTCTTCGAACTCGACGTTGAGCAGTTCGGTCATGATGTCGTTGGCGGGATGCGCGGCGCGCCAATCGATGTACCGGGCAAAGAAGTCGCCGCTGACCATGCCGTCGGTCGATGCCTTCATCGGCTGACCGGCCTCGGTGCGCAGCTGGGCGTTGGCGAAATCCCTTGCAGCTTCTTGGTCTTCCTCCGGAACACCCAGCAGCATGCCGATGACTCGCATCGGCATCTGGGCTCCGAGGTCGGCAACGAAATCGAACTTTCCGGAGCCCACCAGCGGATCCAAGCTGCGCGAACAGAATTCGCGGATCTGCGGCTCGAGATCGCTGATCTTTCGCGGAGTGAACATGCGCGACAACAACTTACGGTGAACGTCGTGAATGGGCGGGTCCTCGAATACCAGTACACCCGGCGGGATGTCGAGGTTGGCCTTGATGATTTCCAGGATCGCGCCCCTGGCCGAGCTGAACGTCTGATAGTCGACGATCGCCCGTTCGACGTCGGCGAACCTGCTCAGCGCGTAGAAGTCGTGCCGGGCGTTGTAGTACAGCGGCGTCTCGTCGCGGAGCCTTCGGAACATCGGGTAGGGGTCGGCGTTGAGCTTTACGTCGTACGGATCGAAATACACATCGCTATCTGCGGTGACTGTCACGGGTTATCGCCTCTCGCCGGAACGCGCTCACCCGTTCCCCCGCGGGAGCGCGAATCGTGCCGCATCTGAACTCTGTCATCACTGGCCAATGAGTGTCAACGCCGGATTCGTTTTTGCCATTGAGAATTCTTAATCCAAGAGAATCAAGTTCTCAACTGGTTCGGTTGGTGAGCCCAGATTGCGATATTCGTTGGACAGTTACGCGCCGGCGAAGCCGCGTGAACAGAAGTCCCATACCTCCTCGGCGGTGATCGGATGGGCGGTGGCCTCATCCTTGCCGCCGCTGGACTGCGCGATGAACATGACGGTTTGCATGGTCATAGCGGCCATCCGCCGAGGATTGACTTCGGTGCGCAGCTTGCCGGCCTTGCCGGCGTCTTCCATCAGCTCGGTCAGCAACGCCAGCAGGGGCGCGTGAGCGACCTTGACCTCGGCCGGATGCGTAACAAGCAAGCGTGGCGCAAAGTCGGTGAACAGGGGCCGCTGGGCCGTGGGGTCGGGGCGGGAGGCCTCGTACAGCAGCTCGACGGCGACCTTCAGCCGGTCCAGCGGGTCGGCATGGCCTTCGGTGGCGGCGCGGATCTGATCGGCCGAACGACTCAGCGCATCCTCGAACAGCGCTAGCAGCAGCTCGTGTTTGCCGTCGAACTGGAGATAAAAGCTCCGCAACGACTGGCGGGATCGGTCCACGACTTCCTGGACGGTGAAATCAGTGCTGCCCTTTTCGATGATGATCGCCTGCGCGGCGTCCAGAAAGCGCTGAACCCGCTGTGCCGCGCGCAATTTCGCGGTCTTGATAGAGCGTTCGACGGCGCGCTGCTTCCAGGCCGGCTCTTCGCTGGCATTGGTCACGGGCGGCTCTGATGACTGCCGCGGGGACAAGACATGGTTGGACTGTACCGGAGAACGCCGTGGCATCGCTGCGCTCGACCTCCTCACGGGCTTGTCGACGATGTCTTGGAGATTGTAACTGCCTCGTGACGAGAATACTATTCTCTCACCCGCGTGTTTGGCAGCGCAATCAAGAGAGCGGGTGCCCAGGAGTGCCGTGCAGCTGACCTTTGATGCCGATGTCGAGGCATTTCGTCGTGAGTTCGTCGCGTTTCTCGACCATCATCTGCCCGACGAAGCTGCCGGGATGCAGCGGCCCCGGTCGTGCTCACATGTGCCGGAGTGGGCGCGCCGGTGGCAGCAGGTGCTGTTCGACAATGGGTGGCTGCTGCCGGGCAATCCGCCGGAGTTCGGTGGCCGCAACGCATCGCTCTTGCAGCAGTATGTGTATTCGGAGGAACTGGCCAGGCGGCGGATTTATCGCAGCTTCAACCCTCAGGGTGTGGGGATCATCGCCGAATCCTTGCTGTCATTCGGAACTGAGGAGCAGAAGCGGCGCTGGGCCGTGCCGATTCTGCGGGCCGAGATGACAGCGTCGCTCGGGATGAGCGAACCCGGCGCCGGTTCGGATCTGGCGTCACTGAAAACCCGTGCGGTGCTCGACGGTGACCACTTCGTGGTTAACGGACAGAAGGTATGGACGTCGGGCGCTCACGACGCCGACGTGTTGCTGACCTTCGTGCGTACCGAGCCCCACGCGCCAAAACACAAGGGAATCAGTGTATTGCTGATCCCGACGGGCACTCCCGGGGTGCTTCGACGACCATTTCCGTCGGTGTGCGGTCACAACGATGTCGAGTTCAACGAGGTGTTCTTCACCGATGTGCGGGTACCGGCCGAAAATTTGGTAGGAGAGCTCAACGGGGGCTGGCGGGTGGCAACCGGTTCGCTCGGCCACGAACGCGTCATGCTCTGGCTGGGATACGCAAACCTCTTGGGCGAGATGACAATCGATTTCATTCCATCGGATGTGCTGCAGCTCGACCGTTACGCCACCCTGGTGATGGACACTCACGCGATGCGGCTGCTGGGATCTGCGGTGCTGGCCCGGGCCGCGCGCGGCGACGAAGATGTGCCCGCGCAATCGGTGCTCAAGCTGCTCGGTTCGGAGGCATTGCAGCGTGCTTCGGAGGATGCGCTGAGCGCCGCGGAAGCCGACGGGCTCCGACACCCTTCGGTGACAGCTCCATTCGCGCCGCTGAACCTCGACGACCACTACGGCAGCTGGTTCGACCGGTATGCGCGCAGCTTCGCCGGCACCATCGCCGGTGGCACCTCGGAGATCCAGCGCAACATCATCGCCGCGCGGATACTCGGTCTGCCGCGCAGTTAGCCCGTTGCGAGTGTGAACGGCACGACGCCGCGCCGGCGTGTTGTGTCGCGAGATTGGTGGTCGCGGCTCAGCGGGCGGCCAGCGGAGGCCGGCCAGCCAACTCGGCCCTGATGACGTTGCGCCACGGTCGAATCCGACTGGGCCGCAAATTCGTTTGACCGCCGCCCGCCACGGGTGCGATCCTGTTCAACTGCCCTTGTCTCGAATGCAACCATCAGAAAGCCGATGAAACTCACCCATGACGATCTGGTCGAGCTGACCGCCGGACCCACCGGCGGCGCCGATGCGTGCCGCCGGCCGATCACCGACGTCAACGCCTGGCTCGACGGTCTGGACTGGGATGTGCGTCCGGCGCTACGTGCACTTGGTGAGTTGCTGGTTGGCGTCGCCGAGCGCGAGGGCGCTGAAAACGCCGACCGGTTCACCGCCCGCTGCCTGGGCGTGGCCGATTGCGGGCACTTGCTGGATGAGCAACGCGAACTCAATCCGGTGGCCCGGTTGACCACTGCGCTGGTGTTGGCTGAGTGGATTGATGAGCACGCAGAGGTCTGCGAGATCGGTCCGGGCGAGTGTGCCCACCCGCCCAAGTGGACGCAGACCGAGATCAGCGGGCAACGTTACCGTCACCCCCTGTGTTTGAGTGTGCACTTCCCCGCTGGGACGCTGCTCGACGGCGCCGGATGCGTCATCCGCATCGAAACACGTGAAAACGTAATGTACTCAGCCGAAGTGAGCGCGTACGTGACTCCCGACAACCAGGCCCGGGCTCGCGCGGTTTTGGACCGGCTCGCCGAACGGGCGAACGAACTCAACCCGTACCGGGGCCGCGCGGTACGTGCCACCAATAGACACGGGCTGAGCTTGACGGTCATCGACCTGCCCTCGACCGCGACCCGTCAGAACGTGATCGTCGCAGACGAGGTGTGGGCCGAGGTCGACCTCGGCGTGATCGCCGTGCGCGACCGTCACGGCCTCCTTAACGCACACAGCCTCGGCGCGCGGCGCGGTGTATTGCTGTGCGGCCCGCCCGGCACCGGGAAGTCGGCGGTGACCGCTGTGGTCGCCAGGGAAGTCGTCGGCCAATTCACCGTCATCTACGTCGAGGCGAAGGCCGGTGCGCAGCTGCTGACCGCTGTCGTGGAGGAAGCGCAGCGTCTCGGCGGACCGGTGCTGCTCGTTCTGGAAGATGTCGACCTGTGGTGCCGGGACCGCTCCAGCACCGATGCCGGACTGTCGGAGCTGTTGCAGGCCATGGACATTGAACCCGATGCTCGCATCCTGACGCTGGCCTCCACCAACGACGCTGCCACCCTGGACAAGGCGGCTATTCGCACCGGGCGGTTCGATTCCGTTATCGAAGTCGGCTACCCCAGCCGCGCCGATGCCGCCCGCATCCTGACGGCGCTGCTCCGCGACCTTCCCGGCGGCCGCACCGTCGAAGCCGCCACGGTCGTGGCCGCGCTGCCCGAGAACACCAGCGGCAGCGACATCCGCGAAATCGTGCGCCGGGCCGTGCTGTCCGGAGACGACGGAAACGTCAGCACCGCAACGCTGCTCGCGGAGGTAGGCAACGGTCGCTATCGAGCTCAGGCGCCGGCCGGGATGTACCTCTGATACGAACTCGGCCTTTCAAAGCTGACCCAACCGGGGGGCAAAACCGTTGGTGCGCAGGGACACTCCGGCATCCCGCACGAGTTCATGCGAGCTTCCCAGCAGCCCGTCGAGCACCAGCGACCGCTTGACATGGCGATGCAGCTGGTGTTCGGCGGTGAAGCCTATGCCGCCGAGCACCTGCTGGCAATGACGCGCGACGACCCGTGCGGCCCGGCCGGCTGCGGCTTTGGCCAGCAGGCATGCGAACTCGTCGGGCTCGTCGGTGGCGGCCTGCACGGTGGCTTCGGCACCTTCGATGGCGACGAGCGCCTCGGCCAACCGGTGCCGGACGGCCTGGAAGGAAGCGATGGGCCGCCCGAACTGCGCCCGGTCCAGCGCGTGCCGGCGGGCCAGTGCCAGCATCGCCCGGCTGGTGCCTACCAGCCACCAGCCCAGCGCCCGCCGGCCCGCGGCCAGCGCCACCGAGGGAACTGAATCAGATTGTGCCACACGGTGTATCGGCAGCTCGTCATCCAGCGTCGACGCCCCAAGGTCACCTCGCTCCCACAGCACCCACGAACCCCCGGCGAATGGCAATGCCACGGTGCCCCCACCCGGGCGCCCGGACGCATGCAGCACGACGTCATTGATCACGGGTGCGTGTGCTCCTGTCTCACCAAGTAGTCGGAACACCAGAGAAGTGGCGAAATAAGACGCTTCTTCGAGCATATCCAGCCAGCCCAAGTTGGCCAGCGCCGCATCGAGGCGGCACCCGGACGCCGCGGACATCGTCGTTCGCAGCGAGTCGGTCAGCAGGCGCAGCGACTCGGAATCGGTTGGCTCCACCGCTATTCCCTCCCGAGGTCGAGCAACCGGCGGGCGATGATGTTGCGCTGAATCTCGGCGGTACCGCCGTAGATGGTCGCCGCCCGCGCGTACAAGTACTCCGAACGCCAGGGTGTGTCGTCGAGCTCCAGCGTTCCGGGCAGCAGGTCACGGACCGTGTCGTAGAGGCGTTGCTCGGCGGTCGCCAACAGCACCTTGTCGATCGAGGTCTCTGGCCCGAGTCGCGTGCCGCCGGCAACTCTGTGCTGGGTGGCGCGGGATCGGCAGCGCAGCGTGTGCAACGCGAGATAGGCTGCACCAAGCGCTGATTCGTCGGGATCGTCAGCCTCGGCGATCAGCGCGTCCAATCGGGAATACAGGTAGGCGATTCGTTGCCAGAAGCAGGTCGAGCGCTCATGGGGCAACAGGTCCATCGCGACCCGCCAGCCGTCTCCCGGGCGCCCGAGCATCCGGCCGGCCGAAACCACCACGTCGTCGTAGTAGACCTCGCAGAATTCATCGACACCGTGCATGGTGCGCAGCGGGCGAACGGTGATGCCGGGCGTGTCCAGATCAACCAGAAACGCGGTAAGTCCCGCGTGCCCCGGCGCGGTGCGGGTGAGCAGGATGCACCGGGTGGCGAATTGCGCAAAGCTGGTCCAGACTTTCTGCCCGTTGACAATCCAGTCGTCCCCGTGCGGGGTGGCGCGGGTGGACAACGACGCCAGGTCGCTGCCAGACCCAGGCTCCGAAAAGCCCTGACACCAGTGCTCACGTCCGCTCAGCAGCCGCGGAACCAGCTGTGTGGCGAGTTCTGTTGGCGCATAATCGATCATCGTGGGCGCGAGGACCTCGACCATCGAATACGGACCCGGTTCGGCCAGACGGCGACCGACCACCTCCTCGCCGACGATCGCGCGCAGCAGCGCGGGTCCGCCCCACCCGCCGACGTCGACCGGCCAGCCGTAGCGCATCCAGCCGGCATCGTACAAAGCGCGGTGGACACGGGCGAGTTGCCGCATCTGCGCGTGCAGGGAGTGGTCGGGCCCGGGTGTCAGATCGTGGTCGTCGAGCCATGCGCACAGGTCGGCCCGGAACTGCGCGACATTCACGGTGCCGGACGTCCGACGGCGTGCGGACGTCCGGAGTCGTGCACGCCGTTACGCCGAATGAACGTCATCGCTCGGGTTTTCAGCCGCCAGCCGGCGGCGGTGCGCACGTAGGTGTCGCGGTAGTAGCCGATGCGCATATCGTGGGTGGCTTGTTCGACAAAGCACAGCGGCTGGGTACCGGTGCCTGCGTCACCGTCGAGTTCCAGCAACGCGGTTCCGGTGAGGAACAGGCCCTTTGGGGCCGCGGCCACCAGTTCCGGCAACCTGTCGAGGTGATAGGTGTCGCCGAATGCGCTGTAGGTCCCGTCGGGTGTGAAGACGCTCAGCAGCCCCTCGATGTCTTCCTGGGTGATGGTGACGGCATACCGTGCCAGCAACTGCTGGATCTCAACCAGGTCGTCAGTTCTGCTGGACATAAACTTTGCCGCCTTTCATGACGAAGCCGACGCTGCGGGTAACGGTGATGTCTTGCAACGGGTTTCCTGGCACCGCAATGATGTCGGCAAGCGTGCCCACGGCGAGCCTGCCCCGGTCGGTCACATTGATCAGCTCGGCTGCGGTCACCGTGGCCGCCCGCAGGGCGGCCAGCGGCGGGATGCCCCACTCGACGAGGGTGACCAGCTCGTCGGCGTTGCGGCCGTGCGGTATCGCCGGCGCGTCCGTGCCGACGGCGATCTTCACGCCGGCGTGGTAAGCGGCCACTATCGAGGTGCGGGCACTCGGGAACATTTCGGCGGCCTTGGCCTGTAGCTCGGGTGGGGCGTGGGAAATGTCCATCGCGTTGCCGTCGGCCAGACGGCGCGTGCTCACCAGAAACGTGCCGTGCTGCACCATCATCGCGATCGCCTCGTCGTCGACGAGGAAGCCATGCTCGATGCAGTCGATCCCGGCGGCGACGGCGTGCTTGACCGCGTCCGCGCCGTGCGTGTGCGCGGCGACCCGCAGGCCGCGCCGGTGCGCCTCGTCGACGATGGCACGCAGTTCGTCGTCGGAATAGTGTTGTGCGCCAGGCGGCCCGGTCATCGACATCACTCCGCCCGAACAGCAGACCTTGATCAGCTGGGCGCCATGCTTGATCTGGTAACGCACCGCCTTGCGGATCTCGTCGACACCGTTGGCGATGCCTTCCTCGACGGTCAGGTCCAGCACATGCGGCGCGAAGGCGGCGAACATCGTCGGGTCCAGGTGCCCGCCGGTGGGCGTAATAGCGTGGCCGGCAGGCACAATTCGAGGTCCGTCGATCCAGCCCGCATCGATGGCCTTGCCCAGCGCGACATCGAGCAGGTACCCGCCAGTCTTGACGAACAGGCCCAGGTTGCGCACGGTGGTGAACCCGGCGCGCAACGTGCGGCGGGCATTTCCCACCGCCCGCAACACCCGCGTCGGCGGGTCATCCTGCACCTGTGACAAACCGGGCTTCTCGCCGCGTCCGCCCATGAGCAGATTGACTTCCATGTCCATCAGCCCGGGCAGCAGGATCTGGTCGCCGAGATCGATGACCTTACCTGTGGAATCGCCACCGATGCGGGCAATCCGGTCGCCGTCGACCCGCACTACGCCGGGCCGGACGATCTCGCCGGCGTCGACGTCCAGCAGCCCGGCAGCCCTGACCGTTATCACCTTGTCAGATCACCGGCTCCTTGATCAGTTCCACCCACGCGGCGCCGCTGTCGGGTACCCGCGGCTGCTTCCAGGCCTCCACCGGAAACGACACCATGATCAGCGATTGCATCACGTGCATCAGCGTCCGCGCGTCCTCGGGCAGCTCGTCGAGTGGGTATTTGTCACAGTAGGCGATCGCGTCGTTGAGTCGGTGGAACGCGGCATCGTAGAACGCCTGCATCTCCAGCATCGAGGACGCCAACCGCTTGGCGTAGCGCTCGGGCTCGCTGGCCAGGTCCCAGTCCAAATACGGTTCGAGGTCAGCGAATTCAGCGGGCAGCGTGCGTGGCGTGGCCATTGTTGCGGTACTCCTTGACGTAGTCTCCGGTCATCTTGTGCAGATGGCGAAGCAGGATCTCCTGATCGCACAGCGGAAAGTCGGTGACAACCTTGGTGCCGATCATGGTCTGGGTGGCCTCCAGGGTGTTGGCGTCCTGCAGCGCGTATTCCTTGAAGGTCACCGCGGCCAGCTCTTGGGCCAGTCGTTCGCGTGCGTTTCGCGGGGGCACGAAGTACAGGCTGGTCTCGAAGATGTGCTTGTCCACGGTGGTCGGCCAATAGTGGTAGGTGAGATACCACCCCGGCGCCCAGATCAACAGCATGAAGTTGGGGAAGAACAGAAAAGAGTCGATGCCCCACTGCTTGGCCTTGCACGGGTTGACGCCCGGCGGCAGCTCGCCGAACTCATTGATCACGTCGGGCCGGTCCCAGGGACCGAACAGCCCGCTGCGCAACACCCGGTCCATGGGTTTGACCATGCTCAGGTCGGCAGGCGGCGACTGACCGCCCCAGACCGAGATCATCGCGTGCGGGCCCGTAATCTCGTAGTGCAGCGCCTCGAATCCGTACTTCATCATCTTGGCAGCTTCATCCTTGGTGTACTGGCCCTGATGCAGTACCGGCGCATGGTAGAACTCCGCGAACGCGTCGATGAACAGCTTCCAGTTGCTGCTGACTTCGGCCTTGTACGAATAGACTTCGGTCATCTCGTGAAAGGGGTATCCTTCCAGGCCCTTGGCCATCGTGCCCAGATATTCGGCTAGCGGGGCAGCTTCCGGATCGAGGTTGACGAAGACGAACCCCTCCCATACCTCGCAGCGCACCGGCTTGAGGCCGTATTGGCTCTTGTCGACGTCGAAGAACTCGTCCTCCTGCTGAATGAAGGTCAATTCGCCGTCGAGGCTGTAACGCCACGCGTGGTACTTGCAGGTGAACTGCCGGCAGGTGCCGGCGGTCTCTTCGTGCGGAAAGTCGTTCCACACCAGCTTGTTTCCGCGGTGGCGGCAGATATTGTGGAATGCCCGGATCACGCCGTCCTTGCCCTTGACGACGATCACCGACATGCCGGCACCGGCCGACGGCAGCTCCTTGGTGAAGTAGCTGCCGGTGCGGGGCAGGCGTTCGACGCGGCCGATGTTGAGCCAGGTGCGCCCGAAGATGGCCCGCTGTTCGTCGGCGAAGTACTGCGGGTCGATCGAATCGGTGTAGTTGACGGGTGCGGTGCCCAGTTCGGGATAGTTTTGCGTCCAGCTGCCGGCGGCTGGTTTGGTGAAATGGGGCAAGGCGCTACCTCTCCTGTTTCGAGTCCTGTTTCGAGTCCTGTTTCGAGTCCTGTTCGAGTCCTGTTTCGAGTCCTGTTCGAGTCCTGTTTCGAGTCCTGTTCGAGCTCCACGCCAAAAGTGTTGAAGGCCATGGCCAGTAGCGCGTAGCAGCCGACCGTGAAGACGTAGTCCATGCGCTGGCGGTCGTCGAGGCGTTCGCCGAGAGCGGCCCAGGTCTCGTTGGACAACCGCGACTTCTCGTCGAGCTCGTCCACCCCGGTCAGCACCGCGCGTTCGAAGTCGTCGGCGGCTGCACCGCGGCGGACGGCGGCCACCTCGTCTTCGCTGATTCCGGCCTGTCGGGCCAGCGATACGTGATGGGTCCACTCGTAGGCGCAGGCGCGTCGATGCGCGATCCGCAGGATGGCCAGCTCGCGGACCCGGGGCGGCAATGTGGAGGCGAACAACAGGTGCATGTTGAACCTCAGGAACGCCTTGGCCAGCGCCGGGTGATTGGCGAACGTCGACAGCGCGTTGCCGGCGTCGTGCGGATTGCAGCGTTGCGGGGACAGCATGCCCGAGAGCGATTGCCGGACAGCCTCATCCCACTGGTCGGCCGGCAGCGGCGGCAGACGCATCCGACGGCCTCCTCTCAGCGCGTTGTTCGAGTCCCTCTCTCATGCGGAGAATTAGATTCTCATTTCCAGCTAATAGACTTGCACGATTCGTTTCCGGGGTCAATGCCGGTGGTCCTCGCGGCACAGCGGCACCGGCCCACACGGCTCGCTGAATGTTGATTCTCACTACGCGAGAAGATAGTTTCCAACTATAGAGAGCTTGGAGGCAGACGGCTCGCCGATGCCGGCTCGCTGGCCGCGCGTGAAGATACGCGTGAAGATGCTCCAAGGACCCAACGGAGAGGGGTACGGCCATGAACAAAGAGGACATGGTCCTGATCAGCGTCGACGACCACACCGTCGAGCCGCCGAACATGTTCAAGAATCACCTGGCATCGAAATACCTCGACGACGCCCCGAGGCTGGTGCACAACCCCGACGGCTCGGACATGTGGAAGTTCCGCGACACCGTCATCCCCAACGTGGCGCTCAACGCGGTGGCCGGCAGGCCCAAGGAGGAGTACGGCATCGAGCCCACGGGCCTGGACGAGATCCGGCCGGGTTGCTACAACGTCGACGAACGCATCAAGGACATGAACGCCGGGGGGATCTTGGCCTCGATCTGCTTCCCGTCCTTCCCCGGCTTTGCCGCCAGGCTGTTCGCCACCGACGATCCCGATTTTTCGATCGCGCTGGTGCAGGCCTACAACGACTGGCACATCGACGAATGGTGCGGTGCGTATCCGGCGCGGTTCATCCCGATGGCGATCCCGGTCATCTGGGATGCCGAGGCGTGCGCGGCCGAGGTGCGGCGGGTGTCGAAAAAGGGTGTGCACGCGCTGACCTTCACCGAGAACCCGGCGGCGATGGGCTACCCCAGCTTCCACAACGAGTATTGGAATCCGCTGTGGAAAGCGTTGTGCGACACCAACACCGTGATGAACATCCACATCGGGAGCTCGGGCAGGCTGGCTATCACCGCGCCCGACGCGCCGATGGACGTGATGATCACCCTACAGCCGATGAACATCGTGCAGGCTGCCGCGGACCTGTTGTGGTCGCGGCCCATCAAGGAATATCCCGATCTGAAGATCGCGCTGTCGGAGGGCGGCACCGGTTGGATTCCGTATTTCCTGGAGCGCGCCGACCGTACCTTCGAGATGCATTCCACGTGGACCCACCAGAACTTCGGGGGCAAGCTGCCCAGCGAGGTTTTCCGTGAGCACTTCCTGACCTGCTTCATCAGCGACAAGGTGGGTGTGGCGCTGCGCAACATGATCGGAATCGACAACATCGCCTGGGAGGCCGACTACCCGCACAGCGACTCGATGTGGCCGGGCGCGCCCGAGGAGCTGTGGGATGTATTGTCGCTCAACAACGTTCCGGACGACGAGATCAACAAGATCACTCACGAGAATGCGATGCGCTGGTACTCGTTCGACCCGTTCCCCCATGTTCCTCGGGAACAGGCGACGGTCGGGGCGCTGCGCAAGGCCGCCGAAGGGCACGACGTGTCTATTCGGGCGCTCAGTCACCACAAGGACACCCGCTCGGGTTCGTCGTTCGCGGAATTTGCCGCTAGCGCGAAAGAACTCACCGGCAACAAGGACTGAGGCCGCCTCATGGTGGCGAGCAGACGCAAAAGCCCCGACACGCTCGGCGTGTCGGGTGCTTCTGCGTCTGCTCGCGCGCGGGAGGTGGCATGGATTTCGAGCTGACCGATGACCAGGAACTGATTCGCCGGTCGGTGGCGGAATTGGCGGGCAAGTTCGACGACCACTACTGGATGGAAAAGGACCAGGCGCACGAGTTTCCGACGGAGTTCTACAACGCCGTAGCTCGGGGTGGTTGGCTGGGCATGACGATTCCGGTCGAGTACGGTGGGCACGGCCTGGGCATTACCGAGGCGACGATATTGCTCGAGGAAGTCGCCAAATCGGGCGGTGGCATGAACGCCGCCAGCTCCATTCACCTGTCCATCTTCGGCATGCAACCGGTCGTGGTGCACGGATCGGCGGAACTCAAGGCGCGCACGCTGCCGCGGGTCGCAACCGGCGAGGTACATGTGTGCTTTGGAGTGACCGAACCCGGTGCCGGGCTGGACACCTCGCGCATCACCACGTTCGCGAAACGCGCCGGTGATCGCTATCTCGTCAACGGACGCAAGGTGTGGATCTCCAAGGCGATGGAGTCCGACAAGATCCTGCTGCTGACCCGCACGGAGTCGCTCGGCGACGTCAAAAGACGGGGCGCCAAGAAGACCGAAGGGATGACGCTTTTTCTCACCGACCTCGACCGCAGCCGGGTCGACGTGCGCCCGATCCGCAAGATGGGCCGCAATGCCGTCAGCTCCAACGAGTTGTTCATCGACAACCTCGAAGTACCGGTGGAGAACCGAATCGGCGAGGAAGGCAAGGGTTTTCAATACATCCTGGACGGGCTGAACCCGGAGCGGATGCTCATTGCCGCCGAGGCGCTCGGCATCGGCAGAGCCGCCCTGGACAAGGCGGTCAAGTACGCCACTGACCGCGAGGTGTTCGGCCGGCCGATCGGCATGAACCAGGGCATCCAGTTTCCGCTGGCCGATTCGCTGGCCCGCCTGGACGCCGCTGAGCTGATGTTACGTAAGGCGACGTGGCTCTACGACAGCGGCAAACCGTGTGGGCGCGAAGCGAATACCGCCAAGTACCTGTGCGCAGACGCTGGTTTCACCGCGGCCGACCGGGCGCTGCAAACCCACGGCGGTATGGGGTATGCCGAGGAGTACCACGTGGCGCGTTACTTCCGCGAGGCCCGCCTGATGAAGATCGCACCGATCAGTCAGGAGATGATCCTGAATTTCCTTGGGGAGCACGCCTTGAAGCTGCCGAGGAGCTATTAGCGGGCGCCGTCGGGCGCGACTCAGGTGTTGCTCTGGTCTATTCCGAGGACCCAGCGGCTGAATCGCCATACGCCGTGCTGCTTGACTGCCGTGAAGTCGTAGCAGGCCGTCAAGTCGGCGGTGGGTGGGCCGCCGTCACGGATGGCGAAAACCTGGACATAGCAGTGGCCGGTCGCTTCGGTGGCGGTTTGGCTCGTGAACCACACCGAATCGATCGCGTGCCGACGTCGGTTGTTCTCGGCGTTGAACGCCGCTTTCCGTGCTGCTGCAAGGGATGCCACCGTGTCCATGTCGGCCGACAGGGTGTGGTCTTCTTGCACCAAGAACAGCTCCGGTGACTCGGTGAACAAGCCGCGATGCTCGTCGAGGTGGTCTTGGTCGTAAAGGTAGGCGTAAGCGCCCAGCAAATTGATGATCGCCAAGCGGTCGGCAGCATCGAATGTCGCATCTCCGGCGTCCATCGTTTCGACCGGCGTCGTGTTCAACATGGGTTCCTCCTCAATCTCACTGTCAATTCGGTCACTAGCGGATGGATGACCCAATGGAGATGCCGCCATCCACGTCGAGCACGACACCGGTGAGGTAACCGGCAGCCGGCGAGGCAAGGAATGCCGCCGCCTCGGCGATATCGTCGGGTCGGCCGACACGTTTCATGGGAATCTTGCCGATCAGTTTGCTGCGGACCGCGCCATCCATCGATGCCAACATCGGGGTGTCGATCAGGCCGGGCGCAATCGCGTTGGCGGTGATGCCATGCTCGGCACCTTCGAGAGCGATGGCGCGTGTCAGGCCCACGATTCCCGCCTTAGCGGCCGCGTAATTGCTCTGACCGAAGTTTCCGTGCCACGACATCGATGAGAAGCTCACGATCCTGCCGTAGCCCTGATCGGTCATGGGCGCGAATGCGGCCCGCGCACAGTAGAACGCGCCGCTGAGGTTGATCGCCAGGACCGACTGCCAGTCGTCGTCGGCGATGTTTTGCAGGCGGTTGTCCCGGATGATCCCGGCGTTGTTGATCAGCACGTCGAGACGCCCTAATTCGTTGGTTGTCTTGGCAATCCAATCGTCCACTGCGGCAGCGGAGCTGACGTCGACGACATCACAACGCACCGGTCCGCCGGCCCCCGCGGCAATCTTTTCTCCGGCGCTGAGCAGGGTGTCGGCGCGGACGTCGGCCATGGCGACGGCGGCCCCCTCGGCAGCAAACCGGTTGGCCATGGCCAGCCCAAGCCCTTGGGCTGCACCGGTGATCGCGACGACGCGGCCGACATATCGGTTCATCGGACTTCTCGCTCGCTGAACCGGTGCTGCAGAAACGCCTGGACGGCGGCCGGTGGATCGCCGGTATCCCAGTGTTGTGCAAAGGCTTCCAGCTCTTCGTGTAGGGCGCGTACGGTATCGGCCGAGTCGATCCGATGCAACAGCGTCTTGAGGCTGCGCTGGGCGGGTCCGGCACGTTCGGCCAATCGGGCACATACCGTTTCGGCCGTCTCGTCGAGCCGATCGGGGGGAACGACGCGCAGGATCCAGCCAGCCTCGGCGAGTTCGATCGCCGGCAATAGGTCACCGGTGAGCATCAGCCACCGGCACAGGCCGTGCCCGACCGCACGTGCCAGCCGCGTGCTGGAGCCGGCGGCAGGCAGCAGTTGGTTGTTGAGGTGACCGTCACCGATCATGGTTGTTTCGGCGGCGATCACGACGTCACAGGCCAAGGCCAGCTCCAGGCCGCCGGCGACGGCATGCCCGTGCAGGACAGCCACCCACGGCACCGGGCTGGCTTCGATTCTGCTGAAGCAGTCCGACACCGTCTTCAAGAAGTGCACCGGATTGCGGCCACGCTGATGCAACTCGAGGAGATGACGGAAGTCTCCGCCGGCGCAGAAGCTGGGTCCGTTGCCGGCGACGGCCACCACCGCGGTCTGCGGGTCGGTC
This sequence comes from Mycobacterium attenuatum, assembly GCF_900566085.1. Taxonomy (GTDB): domain Bacteria; phylum Actinomycetota; class Actinomycetes; order Mycobacteriales; family Mycobacteriaceae; genus Mycobacterium; species Mycobacterium attenuatum. The sequence goes on along the minus strand of NZ_UPHT01000150.1, from coordinate 24,053 downwards.
TCGGCTCGGGTGATCTGCTCGGTCAGCGCCTCGACCAGCTCACGGTTGAGCGCGTTGCGTTGCGCCGGTCTGTTGAGCCGCAGCCACCGGACGGCGCCGCGCTGCTCGACCTGCAGGCAACCGTCAGTCCCGTTGCTGCTCATGTGGTTTGCGGCTCTGCTGCTTCTTGGCGTTGCCGGCGCAACACCGACCGCTGAACTTTCCCACTGCTGGTTTTGGGAAGTTCGTCGACGAAGTGCACGTGGCGCGGGTAGGCATGGGCGGCATAGTTTTCCTTGACAAACCGCTGCAGCTCGGCCACGAGTCCTGCCGACCGTGGATGGTTGTCGTGCAGGACGACGTAGGCCTCGATCACCTCGCCGCGAACCTCGTCGGGTGCGGCCACCACGCAACATTCGGCGACGCCCGGGTGCCGCGACAGCACCGACTCGACGTCTGCCGGTCCGATGCGATAGCCCGCCATGATGATTACGTCGTCATCGCGCGCGAAAAAGAAGAAGTCTCCGTCGTCGTCGACGCGGGCGATATCACCGGTGAGGTAATAGCGGCGATCGGCGCTGAACCGGCCACCATGAGCCTGATCCTGGTATCGGGTGAATGTCAGCAAAGGACTGGCCGCCACGTCGATGGCGACGCGGCCCAGAACGCCCGGAGGCGCCGGCCGGTCATCGTCGCCCAACACGGTCACCGACCACCCGGGCAGCGGGCGGCCCATCGACCCGGGTTTGACCGGTCGCGCCAGTTCGGGGTGATGGTGGTTACCCACGACCATGCCGAGTTCGGTTTGGCCGAAGTGGTCGTGCACCAGCAAGCCCAATGCCTGGCGCGCCCATTCGTTGACTTCGGCGGTGAGCGGTTCTCCGGCGCTGGAGGCGCGGGCGAGTTCGAGGTCGGCGGGCACGCCCGTCGACGAGGCCCGCAGGCTGCGGAAAACCGTTGGGGCAGCAGCGAAATTGGTGACCCGGTGTTCGGAGAGCGTCCGCCAGGTGGACTCGGCACTGAAGCCTCCCCGCAGCAGAATGCTCGAGACGCCGGCGGCCATCGGTGCGGCGATGGCGGTGCAGAGCCCGTAGGCCCAGCCCGGGTCGGCCGCACACCAGAAGCTGTCGTCGGACGTCACGCCCAGGCTGTATTCCAGGTAGGCCTGAAAACCGGCCAGATAGGCCACGGGGTGCACGACACCCTTGGGTTTTCCGGTGGTGCCGGATGTGAACATGTGGACCAGCGCTCCGTCGCCACCGACCGCGACGCGGCCGACCGGCTCCGGTGCCGCCGTCGCGACGGCGTCGGCCAGCAATCGGTCGCCGTCGGGCGTGACCGGCGCGGCGCCCGTGACCAGGACCTTCCGGTGGGCGCTGGGGGCCAGCTTGTGGCGTTGGTCGGGGTCGGCCACCACCAACACCGTGCCGGACCGCTCCAGACGTTCGGCGATTGCGTCGGACCCGAATGCGGTGAACAACGGTACGTACACCGCGCCGAGCCGCCAGGTGGCCAAGATGGTGACGACGAGATCGACGCTCTTGCCCATCAATGTCGCCACGCGATCGCCGCGACGTACGCCCGCGGCGCGAAAGGCCTGCGCGGAGCGGTGCGACGCGGTGGCGAGCTCGCCGAACGTCATGGACACCGACCCGCCGTCGCCGACCACGGTGAACGCGATGCGCTGGGCCGGATGGCGATCGCAGAGCAACCATGCGACGTCGGCGTGCGCGTCGCAAAACTGTTCTCGGAGCTCGTCGACTCGTTGCCGGGAGTTCAACCGCTCACCATCAATACACGCCGTGGCGTCCGGAATCGGTGGGTACATATTGACGTACAATAGTACCCATTAAGTTACCGAGCCTGAGAATGAGGTTACAGCTGGCTGTGTTGTGTCCCAAGCCGGTCGGTGCGCTCTGAGACGACCGCCCGCGCCGGATAATGAGGCGATGAGTACGGCGGCCGACAGTGGCGCATTGGACGACGGCGGGTCTGTCCGGCGGCGCCGGGTGGATCAGCGCCGACGCGCTCGATTGCTTGCCGACCTGGAGGATCTGCTGCTCGCCGAAGGCTTCAAGAGCCTGACCGTCGATGACATCGCGCAGCGGTTGCGCTGTTCCAAAGCCACGCTGTACAGCCTCGCGGGCAGCAAGGAGCAGCTCGCCGTCGTCGTCACCAAGCAGTTCTTCCGCAACGCCACCGCCGAGATCGAGGAGGCCGTCGCCACCGTCACCGACCCTCGGCTGCGCATCTCGGTCTATCTTGCGGCGATCGGATCGGCAATGAACCGCTGCTCGCCCAGCTTCTATGCGGACATGAAGAGCTATCGCCCGACCGCCGACATCTACCGGCTGAATTCTGCCGCCGCCGCACATCGGGTCCACCAATTCATTGCCGACGGTATCCGTGCCGGCGCGCTACGCGACGTCAACGGGCTCTTCGTCGGCCAGCTGATCGCCCTGGCGATCGACGGCGTGCAATCGGGCGCGCTGCTCGACCCCACCGGGCTCACCGCGGGCCAGGCGTACCAGGAGATCGCCGACCTGTTGCTGCACGGACTCAACGCCTCCCCGGCGTCGGCCCGTTGAGGCCTCGTGCTGGGGCGGGCCGCTCGCGGCCATCGCGTCGGCTCGCTGAGGCGTCCACGGGCCGATTCGCTGGCCGTGGCACGCCCGATGCAGATCGCACCGATCAGCCCGGCGATGAGCCTGAATTACCTTGGGGTGCATGACTCGAAGCTGCCGAGGAGCCATTGAGGGCCTTGCCAACGGTCCAATCGTGCGGGATCTCGAAGCGGTGCAGGCATGGTACAACCGCAGGTCCACTCATCCACGCAATTCCGGCAGGCCGACAATTCGGCGTACTGGTGCTAGCCGCCGGGTTCCGGCGCCGAAACGTGCGTCGCAGTGGGTCGGGTTGCCAGATTCGTTAGTGGAAGAAACCCGACAGTGAGGTTCCGGTGTTGAAGCCACCCGAGCTGAGGGTAGCCGAGTTCGCCACGCCGGAGGTGCCGATGACGATGTTGGGGGCGGAGTTGGCGATGCCCGCGTTACGGGCGCCCGTATTTCCTATGCCAACGTTGGCAAAGCCCGAATTGTTGATTCCCACGTTGGAGGCGCCCGAGTTATTGATACCCGAATTCACGCCACCGACGCCCGCGTTGAAGAAGCCCGAGTTGAAGCCGCCGGTACTGGTGTTGAAGAAGCCCGAGTTGTTCGCGCCGGTATGACCGAAGCCCGAGTTCGGGCCCACCGAACCCAAATTACCCACACCCGTGCTCAGGTTCGTCGAGTTGAGAAAGCCCGTGTTGATGTTGCCTGAGTTTCCCCACCCCGTGTTGGTCATACCGGCATTCCCGAAACCGGTATTAACGGTTCCAGAGTTTTCCCAGCCCGTATTTTGGATGCCCGCGTTGCCGAAGCCCGCATTGACATTTCCCGCGTTTCCGTAGCCGGCATTCAAGATGCCTGCGTTCCCATAGCCCGCGTTGAGGCGGCCTGCGTTCCCGAAGCCCGTATTGGTATCGCCCGCGTTCCCGAAGCCCGTGTTGGTGAAGCCCGCGTTCCCGAAGCCGGTGTTGCCGCCGCCCGCGTTCCAAAAGCCGCCGTTCGTGGCTCCCGAGTTCCCGAACCCGACATTGCCGTTGCCCGAGTTGAAGAAGCCCACGTTGTTATTGCCCGAGTTGAAGAAGCCGATATTGTTGTCGCCCGAATTCCCGAAACCGATGTTGTTGTTTCCCGAATTCAGTCCGCCGATACCCACCTGGTTGTTGCCGGTGAGCCCGAAGCCCACGTTGTTGTTGCCGTGGTTTCCAAAGCCGACGTTGTTGCTGCCGAGGTTACCGCTACCCAGGTTGAAGTTGCCGAGATTTCCGCTGCCTAGGTTTGTGCTGCCGTTGTTCCCGTCGCCGACGTTTCCGGGGCCGATGTTGCCGCCACCGAAGTTTCCGTTGCCGATGTTTCCGAAGCCGAAGTTGCCGGTGCCGAAGTTGCCGGCGCCCATATTGGCGGTGCCGTTGTTTCCGGCGCCGGCGTTTCTGATGCCGATATTTCCGTCGCCGAAGTTTGCGGAACCGAAGTTTCCGTTGCCAACGTTGATGTTGCCCTTGTTCCCGCTGCCCAGGTTGGCGTTGCCGATGTTCCCGCCGCCCAGGTTGGCGTTGCCGGTGTTTCCGCTGCCCAGGTTGGCGTTGCCGATGTTCCCGCTGCCCAGATTGGAATCACCGGTGTTTCCGCCGCCCAGCTGTAGGTTGCCGTTGTTCCCGACGGGTGTGGCGGCCGCTGCCCCGGCCGCCGCACCGGCTGCTGCGGAGCCAGCCGCGGGGTTTTGCGCCGCAGCCGCGGCAGCGCTGGCAGGTAGGCCGAGCACGCCCGACAACGCCTGCTGCAGACCCCTCTGCCATGACTGCAAGTGCGCCGCCGCCGCCGACGCTCCGCCGTGATAACCCACCATCGCGGCAACATCGGCAGCCCACATCTGCTCGTACTGGGCCTCCGCCAAGGCAATCGCCGGCGCATTTTGACCGAACACATTCGACAACACCAACCGCACGAACGCATTGCGATTGGCCGCCACCGCCAACGGGTGAACCATGGCCACGCGAGCCGTCTCGAACGCGCTCGCCACGGCTTTGGCCTGAGCCGACGCCGCCGCAGCCCGGGCCGCCGCCGTGCTCAACCATCCCGAGTAGGGCGCAGCCGCCGCCACCATTGCCCTCGACGCCGCACCTTGCCACGCCTGACCCGCCAACCCCGCGGTCACAGACCCGAACGACTCCGCTGCCGAGCCCAACTCAGCGGCGAGGCTGTCCCAGGCCACGGCGGCCTCCAGCATCGGCGCCGAGCCCGCGCCAGCAAAGATCCGCAACGAGTTGATCTCGGGTGGCATTACGGAAAAATTCATGACAGTCGCCTCTTTTCCGGCCGGCGTTCCATGAGACTGGCCAGCGCGGGTAGCGCCTCCCAAACGCCATGTGGGCGACCACGCCAACTCGAGCACCTTGGCAGGAAGAGATTTTATGTCACACGCCACACCACATCAGGGTTTCGTTGAGATACGTTCGATGGACCGCCGAATGTTGCAAGGCTTCTTTTACTGGGTTTACTGGCTTTACTGGTCGGTGGGGCAGGTACCGGTATCGAGATCGGAGCACATGCGTGCGGGAAACAGTCATCGTCGAAGCCGTCCGTACCGCTGTGGGCAAGCGCAATGGCGGACTGTCTGGCATCCATCCCGCCGACCTGTCCGCGGTCGTGCTCAACGAACTGCTGGAGCGCACCGGGGTCAGCCCGGAAATCATCGACGACGTGATCTGGGGCTGCGTGTCGCAGGTGGGCGACCAGTCCAGCAATATCGGCCGCTTCTCGGTCCTGGCGGCGGGCTGGCCGGAGAGCATTCCGGGCACCACCGTCAACCGGGCGTGCGGATCCAGCCAGCAGGCCCTGGACTTCGCGGTGCAGGCGGTGATGTCGGGCCAGCAGGATGTCGTGATGGCCGGCGGTGTCGAGGTGATGAGCCGCGTGCCGCTCGGGTCCGCCAGGTCAACGGGGATGCCGTACGGCCCGAAAGTGCTTGCCCGCTATGACAACTTCTCGTTCAACCAGGGCCTGTCCGCGGAGCTGATCGCCAAGAAATGGGGCTTGTCCCGCAGCCGGCTCGACGAATACTCGGCGTTGTCGCACGAGCGGGCCGCCGCGGCCCAGGACGGCGGCGCCTTCACCGAACAGATCGTCCCGGTCTTTGGCGACGACGGAGCCGTCGTCAACGCCGATGAGGGCGTGCGGCGCGGCACCACCGTCGAGAAGCTGGCCGCACTCAAGCCGGCCTTCGTCGAGGACGGAGTGATCCATGCCGGCAACTCGTCGCAGATCTCCGATGGCGCGGCGGCTCTGCTGGTGACGACGTCGCAGATGGCGCTGGAGCTGGGCCTGACGCCGATCGTGCGGTACCGCGCCGGAGCGGTCACCGGTGCGGACCCGGTGCTTATGCTCACTGGACCGATTCCGGCGACCGAAAAGGTGCTGCGCAAGTCCGGCGTCAGCCTCGAGGAAGTCGGCGTGTTCGAAGTCAACGAGGCCTTCGCGCCGGTGCCGCTGGCCTGGCTGGCCGAGACCGGCGCCGACCCGCGCCGGCTGAATCCGCTCGGCGGGGCAATCGCGCTCGGTCACCCGCTGGGCGCCTCCGGCGCGGTGCTCATGACGCGCATGGTTCATCACATGCGCGACAACGGAATTCGCTACGGTCTGCAGACCATGTGCGAAGGCGGCGGCACGGCCAACGCCACCGTGGTCGAGCTGATGAACTAAGGGCGCCAGTGCGGCGTGTCCCGTCGCCGTATTCACGGTCAGCGCGAGAGGTCACGTTGACGCCGGCCACCTCCTATGGAAATGTCATACTCATCAGTGAGAGGGAGGTTCTCGTGAGTGATTACGGCGAGATGGACTTCTTCCGCGACAAGCGGCTCGTCGAGAATCCCTACCCGTATTACGAGGCGCTGCGCGAGCACTGCCCGGTGACCCGAGAAGGCCACTACGGGGTGACCATGGTGACCGGCTGGGATGAAGCCGCGGCGGTGTTGAACGACGCCGAGATGTTTTCCTCCTGCATCTCGGTGACGGGGCCGTTTCCCGGTTTCCCGGTGCCGCTCGAGGGTGACGACGTCACCGGTCTGATCGAGCAGCACCGCGACGAGCTGCCGTTCAGCGACCAGCTGCCCACCCTGGACCCGCCGACGCACACCAACCACCGCGCCCTGTTGATGCGGCTGATCACCCCGAAGCGGCTCAAGGAAAACGAAGACGCCATGTGGCTGCTGGCCGACCGGGTGCTCGACGGGTATCTGGCTGCGGGACAAGGCGATTTCATCAAGGACTTCGCGAGCCCGTTCACGCTGCTGGTCATCGCTGACTTGCTCGGTGTTCCCGACGAAGACCGCGACACCTTCGTCGCCAACATCCACCGTCACGCGGGCGGCGGCGTCGGCGGCACCGGCGAGAAACCGTTGGCGCACAACCCGCTGGAATTTCTCTACGGAACCTTCGCCGACTACGTCCGCGACCGGCGCGGCCAGCCCCGCGACGACGTGCTGACCGGCCTGGCCACCGCCACCTTCCCCGACGGCTCCATTCCCGATGTCGAAGACGTGGCCCGGGTCGCCTGCAATGTCTTTTCGGCGGGGCAGGAAACCACGGTGCGGCTGTTGGGGGCGGCCTTGCAGGTGATCGGGGAGCGCCCCGATATCCAGAGGCAATTGCGCAGGGATCGCAGCCTGATCCCCAACTTCATCGAGGAGACGCTGCGCATCGAGAGCCCGGTCAAGGGCGACTTTCGCTTGTCCCGGGTACCGGTCAGCGTAGGCGGCGTCGACCTGCCGGCCGGCACGACGGTGATGGTTTTGCAGGCCGCGGCCAATCGGGATCCGCGCCGGTTCGCCGAGCCCGCCACGTTCGACCCGGACCGCAAAAACGCCCGCCAGCATCTCTCGTTCGGGCGGGGGATCCACAGCTGTCCCGGTGCCCCGCTGGCGCGTGCCGAAACCCGGGTGGCAATCGAGCGCCTGCTGGACCGGACATCGGAGATCAGGATCGACGAACGGATGCACGGCCCCGCGAAAGACCGCCGCTACCACTATGTTCCGACTTACATTCTGCGCGGTCTCACCGAGCTGCACCTGGAGTTCACGCCGGTATGAGGGTGTGGGTGGACGACCAGTGCTGCCGCGGGCATGGCGTGTGCCTGACGCTGTGCCCCGAAGTGTTCAGCCTGACCGACGACGGTTACGCCGAAGCGATAACCTCGGATGTGCCAACGGAATTGGAGGCGGCTGCCCGCGAGGCCATCGAGTGCTGTCCGGAGCAGGCGATCAGAGAGCGCTGACCGGCTCAGCCGGGCAGGCCGTCTACTCCTGCGGCTCCGGTGGCGCCGGTCCGACCCGCGGCACCGGAAATGTCGGGAGCGCTTCCCAATCCGCCGTGACCGCCGGCCCCCCGGGGCACCGCCAGCTAGTCGACAAGCGAAATCGCTTGGCGGGGGCACTGCCGCACCGCCTCGCGCACCAGCGCCTCGTTTTCGGGAGTGACCTCCGGCTGCAAGACGGTCAGCATGTCGTCGTCGCCGACCCGGAACACCTCCGGGGCGATGCCCATGCATACCGCGTTGCTCTCACACAGATCCCAATCGACTTCGATTCTCATTGCGGCCTCCTCACCGCAGCACCCGCACCGGCACGTTCTGCCAGCCGAGGACATTTTGCATGTGGACCCTGTTGCAGTTTGCCCACTCAACCTCGTAGCGAGGCATGAAGTCCAGCAGCTTCTCCAGCGCGATCGCGCTCTCCATCCGGGCCAGCGCCGCGCCCAGACAGCTGTGAATCCCGTATCCGAAGCCGAGATTGGTGGCTTCGTGCGGGTCGCGGTCGATGTCGAATCTGTCGGGATCGGTCCAGGCTTGCGGATCGCGGTTGGCGGCGCCGTTGATGAGGAACACCGGCTTGCCGGCCGGGATCGTGACACCGTGCAGCTCCACGTCTTTCATCGAACGGCGGACCTGATACTGCGACGGCGCCTCATAGCGCAGCAGTTCTTCGACCGCGGCGGGGATCTTGCTGCGATCGTCGAGCAGCTTCTGCCATTGTTCGGGAAACCGCGCGAACACCACGGGGGCGTTACCGACGAGCTTGGTCACCGTCTCGGCGCCGGCTCCGCCCAACAATGTTGCAAAGCCTGCTATTTCGAGGTCGTCGAGCTTGGTGAGCTGTCCGTCGTCACGTTCGATCTCGGCGTTGATCAACTTGGTGAAAAGGTCGTCGCGCGGTTCGGAGCGACGTTGCTGGACCAATTCGTAGTAGAGCATCGCCGTGTTGATGTTGGCTTGCATGCCCTTTTCGCCGACCTCCACCTGCCCGGGCTCGCGGTGCAACGACTCGTCGATCCAATGCCGCACTTGCTGGGCATATTCCTCGGGCACGCCCAGCATGGTCGTGATCACTTCGACCGGGAACGGGCCGGAAAACTCCTGCACCGCGTCGAAACCATTGGGATCAACCGCGCCCAGGTACTTGTCGATCTTGTCGATGGCCGTCTGCCGCTGCGACTGGATGGCGCGCGGTGTGAAGACCTTGTTGAGCAGGCTGCGCATGTGGCGGTGCTCGGGGGGATCCATGAAGATGATCGCCTTGTGCGGCGACGGCTGCCCGGTTCGCACCATCGCAAGGTCGATTCCGTAGGCCGACGAGTACGTCTGGAAGTCCTTGAGGCCCGCGGCCACATCAGCGTGGCGAGTGAGCGCGTAGAAGTCGTATTCCTCGCTGTAATAGACCGGCGCTTCTTCCTGCATCCGCCGGTAGGTGTCCCAGGGGCCGTTGAAGAATTCTTCGGAGAACGGGTCGAAGACAATCTTCGAGGTGGTCATGGCACACTCCTTGAGCACCGGGTGGCGGGCGGGATCGTTACGACTGAGCGTTCGACTGTAACGGTAACGGTAACGGTAGCGGCTTGCGGGCGGGTGGGAAACATCAACCGGCCTCCTGATCGTCGGCTGTCGTCGGGGGTAGTTCCACGCATTCCTGCACAAACGCAAAGACCTTGCGGTGATAGTCGGCGGCGCTGTGACCGAGACTGAGATTGTGCCCGGCCTCGTCCTGCAGTTCACTGACGAAACATGCTGCCGCCGAGAACATGTCGGCAATTTCGGTCAAGGCTTGCGGGTCTGATCGAAAGACGTTGTCGTGACGGCCGAGGGTGAACCGCACCGGGGCCCGCACCGCAGGTGCCAGCTCGGGGAAATCCCGGTGCGACCAGTTCAATGCCACGCTCCGTTCGTAACGGGGGGCGACGGACGAGTTGGTGATTGCGCTGATGATGTCGACCGGATACAACCGCATCGGCTCCCACAACAGCTCGCGCACCCCGGGTGGGCGGTCCTGTTGGGCGGCCGCTCGCATGACTTCCTTGGCGGCCGGGTGGTAGCGCCGTCCGGTGCCGCCCAGTTCGAGGCCGAGCAGCCCGGCGGCGAGCGGGCTGGCGGCCATCCGCAGCACCAACTCGCAGCCACCGGAATGGCCCATCAGGAACAGGCCCGCGCCGCGCGGGCGCGGTCCCAGGATGCGCTCCATGGCTCCGAAGGCAAGCTCAACCCGCTGGTGCGGACTGTGCACGGCTTCGGGATACGGCGCCGAGCTGCCGTGGCCGGGGCGGTCGAGTGCGACCACGGTGAAACCCAGCGTCGCGCCGAGCCGTAGCAATGACAGCTGCGGGTGGCCGGGACAGTCGAAATAGGTCGACGTGGTGCCGCCGCCATGCAGGGCCACGATGACCGCCCGGGGATCTTGGGCCTCGGCGATTAGTCCGGACATCGGCACGCCGTCGACCATGACCACCCGGGGACGCACGGTTGCCCGGTTCATGCGTGCGTCCGTAACAGGATCACGCCGCTGGGCGTCAGGCCGCCGCTGCTGACCACGCCGACGCGGGCGCCGGCGACCTGGCGTGCGCCGGCTTCGCCGCGTAGCTGGCTGACGGCCTCGTGCAGCAGGCCCATTCCGTGGGTGCGGCCGTGCGAGAGCTGACCGCCGTGAGTGTTCAACGGCAGCACGCCGTCGCGGGCGATGTTCTTGCCGCCGTCCAGGAAGTCTTTGGCTTCACCGATTCCGCAGAATCCCAGGGCCTCGATCCAGGACAGGCAATTCATGGTGAACCCGTCGTAGAGTTCGGCGACATCGACGTCGGCAGGCCGCAGCGAGGTGCGGGTCCACAGGTGCGCGGCCTGGCCCAGCACCTGCGGTTCATGCGTGAGAGTGCTTTGGTCCCAATCGATTCGCTCGATGATCTGCGTCCCGACGGCTTCCACCAGCACCGGTGGCTTGGCCAGGTCGCGGGCGGCGTCGACCGCGGAGACGACGACGGCTATCGCGCCGTCGCACGGCACGTCGCAGTCGTAGAGGCCGAAGGGTGTGGTGATGGGCCGCGCGTTCAGATAGTCGGCCATGGTCATCGGTGACCGATAGACCGCGGTGGGGTTGAGTTCGGCGTTGGCCCGCTGGTTCAGCGCGATCCAGCCCAGCGTTTCTTTGGTGGTGCCGTAACGGTGACAGTGCCGTTGCGCGTTGATCGCCAGGGTGTGCGCGGCCGAGGTGGCGCCGAACGGGATCTGCCAGCTGGTGGTGCGGCCCCCCGATCCGAAGGACGGGGCGACCCTGCCCTGTTTCATCAGCTCGTTGAACGTGGCTTCCCACAGGGTTCGGAAGCACAGCACGTGGCGAGCCAGACCACCGGCCACCGCGAGCATCGCCGCGATCACCGATCCGCCCGGGCCGAAGGTTTCGATGCCGCCGTTGTGCCAGGTGGGCCGGATGCCCAGCGCCGCCTCCAGGGCGGTCACCCCGCCTTCGCCGAACCCGCCGAGATTGCCGCCGCCGGGGTAGGTCGACAGGCCGTCGATGTCGGCGAAACTCAGCCCGGCGTCGGCGATGGCGGCCTCGCAGGCATCGACCGTCAGTGACAGCGGCGCCACCATCAGCCGGCGCCCGATGGCCGACATGCCGATGCCGGTGAGGGCGACCCTGTCCTCGAACTTCGTCGCGGTCAGCATGGGACGGACGTATTCGGCGAAACGGTGTGGCTCGATGTCGTCGACCGGCAGTGCAGCCGGCGGCTCGGCTGTGGCCGGCCGAAACAACGGTAGCCAGATGTCCTCGATCTGCTCGAAGACCACGTCGACGGGTTGACCGAGCTGCAGCCGATCCGGTTCGCACGTCACGATATTGGTGGTGAGCCGCACCCGGGGGTCTTCGGCGATCGCCACCTGCGCGACCACGTACGGCGCCGGCAGACCGGGCAGGCTGAACCGGTGGTTGACGGTGAACCCGGCCAGCGTCGCCCGGCCCGACACGGTACGTACGCCCGTTTCGCGGGATCGGCAATAGCGGCACACCGGCGCGGGCGGATGGATCAGCGCTGCGCAGGCCGAACAGTGCTGGAACCGCAGTTGGCCGTCCGCGCCTGAGGTCCAAAAGAATTCGTTCTCGGCGGTGATCTGGGGCAGCGAACGTCCCGGCGCTGCTGACAACTTCACCTCCGCGGTGAATCTGGTAGTCACGTTATGCGAATACGAGAATTACGTTATCAGCATCGGATATCTGTGATCTAGCGAATAACCGCGTGGGCCGAGACGGCGCTTCTGGTGTTGCGGGCTGAAGACCGCTAGGGCCAGTTTGGGCCGCATAGCGGCGTGGGCGACCGCGTATGCATCCGACGTTAGGACGGTAGCGGCACGACAGCCTCCGCCTCACTGCGCAATGCTCATTGCGAACGCGCCGAAACGAGGTACAGAGTAGGGCACAATGGGGACCTTCTCGATTCAACATGACGATCCGATGCCCTCGCTGGCAGCCAAGCGAGAAGATTGGTTGCGTGATGACTGCCCAAGGCTAGTACCCCGACCCCCACTCACCAGGACTGCTGCGCTACTGGGACGGCAGCCAGTGGACGGGCTATACGCAAGGTCGCGCAGCGGCAGCGAAGCCCGAAGAAACAGCAGCCGAGCAATCCGACAGAGTGTCCTTCTTCGGCGCAAAGCGACGCGTCGAAGAGCTGCAACGGCAGATTCAGGCCGTTCAACGGGAGAACCGGGAGTTACAGTCGGAGCTGCAGCGTCTCGGCGTGAAGGACTTGGTACAGATCAAAGCCGAAACGACACAGCTGGCCACAGAGCTAGACCGGCTGCGGGCGGAAAGACTGGCACTCCAAGAAGAGATCGAACTCGCACGCTCTCAACTTGTCGAAACGCAGGGCCTCGTCCAGCTTCAAGACGTCGGCCTATACCAGTACCACCATCCAGCAGAATCGTCAGTCGCGCTGCGTGGAGAACTTGATCGCGTACGAGGACAAATCAAGGAATATGCCAGACGCAACGCGGCGATCTTCGCGAACCACAACTTCACGTTCAACAACTCCGCCCCCCAAGGGCGCAAGTTTGTGGATCAGATGTCCCGAATCATGCTGCGGGCGTACAACGCCGAAGCCGAGAACTGCGTCAAGACCGTCAAAGCTGGGAACCTAAGTGCCGCGCAAGCTCGCCTCAACAAGGCCGTCGAACAAATCGAAAAGCAGGGCAGGATGATCGACCTTCGCGTGTCGCCGTCTTACCACGATCTACGTTTGCTCGAACTGCAACTTGCCGCCGACTTTCAGATGCAGCTTCAACGAGAGAAGGAAGCCGAGCGCGAACGACTCTTCGAATTGCGCGAACAACGAAGGGCACAAAAGGAACTGGACGCGGAGCGTGAGCGACTAAAGAAGGAGCGCGCCCACTACTCAAACGTTTTAGCGAAGCTAGAAGCAGGCGGTGACTTGGATGGCGCCGAACGGATGCGGGAGAAGCTGGCAGGTGTCCAGCGCGCCATCGACGATGTTGACTATCGATCAGCCAACATCCGTGCTGGCTATGTGTACGTCATCTCGAATATCGGCTCATTTGGGCGAAACATGGTCAAGATCGGGTTGACACGACGCCTAGAACCGCTAGACCGTGTACGCGAGTTAGGGGACGCGTCGGTGCCATTCCGGTACGACGTCCATACGCTCTTTTTCTCGGAGGACGCCGTTACGGTTGAGACGAAGCTGCACCAGGCGCTCGAATCCAAACGAGTGAACAAAGCCAATGTGCGGCGCGAGTTCTTCTACGCCTCACCCGAAGAGGTGCTGCCGATCCTCAAGTCAGCTGCGGGCGAGATCGTCGAGTACACCGTGACACCCGCGGCCGAAGAGTACCGGCTCAGTCTCGGAATGCCCGACACGACGCTTTGAGTCGGCAATCTCACGGAGAACGTAGCGCCTAGCCTAGCCGTGACCGGCCCAGGGGCAGGCGTGGCTCAAAAGGCATCCGCCGCATAGCGATCTGGCCAGTGCCATTTCACGCGGAGACGCGGTACCGACACAATTTTCGCTGCGGCGCGCCGCTTTCTGTGCTCCGGGGCTGCGTCGGCTGCATCACCGGGCAGGTGATCGGCGTCAAAGTTGACGCCTTAATCTAATCCAACCACCGGAGCCACGAAAGTGGACGGAACATGCTAACCGTGTTGACGGGCGATGCGCCTTGAGCGGAAATCGTTGTCGCACTGGCCCAGCAAGTCGAAGCCGATAGGTTTTCCTCCGCGTGGTACGCGAACAATGCGGCGAGCCATCTCGGTGCGATGGTGCGTGCCGGGCGCGCGAGGTCATCCATCAAATTGGGCACCGCAGTGTTACGGATCTGGCGTGTCATTCACCGCCACCAGCCATAGGGCCGATCCGTTGTCATCGCGATGGGGCGGCCTGGCTTCTTGCGAGGACTTGGCTTCGCAGACCACCTGCACCCCAGGGCATCGCAAACCGATCGCCGTGGCGCGGACCACGACCGGAGAATGTCGTCCCTGGCCTGTACGCGGAAGTTGCTGGTTCCGGGCACCAGGGCGATCAGCCCGGCGCAGCGTCCGGTCAACGCGTGAATCCCCACTGCGCTTCGTTGGACTCGGTCTTGAGATGCTCGGCAGGGTCTTCGGGGCTGGCGGCGAACGGATGAGCGACCCGGGGTGGGCGGTCGCCGATTTCGGTGATGGCATGCACCGGGCAGTCCATTAGGGCACGCATGACCGCCTCGCGGTCCGCTTCGGCGACGGTGCCGTCCCCGACCAGACACGCGTATCCCCAGTCGTCGAGTGAGAAGTAGGAGGGGGCGTGCTTGGCGCACGCGCCGAAGCCGTCGCAGACGGTGCGGTCAAGACGAATTCTCATGCGATCACCGCTGTGGCCTGATAGGGACGCTCGGCACGAAAAGCGCCGGCACTGCACTGGCGGCAGTCGCCGCTCAGATGGCGGGCCACCTCGTCAGGGAACTGGCCGAGCAGCGTCCCGGCAACGTTGGTCGCGGCATCGAGCGTCGCGCAAGCGCCACGCCCGCGCAGCACCACAGACCAGCGGCGCAGCCGGTCAACGTCTTCGGGGGTCGCGGCGCAGTCGCGCAGCGCTGAAGCGACGGCGGCCATGGCAGCCGTGCCGTTGAAACACGAACCGCACTGCCCGGCGTTCTCGCGGTCGAAGTAAGTCAGCACCGAAGCGGCAACCGCGACCGGGCAGTCGTCGGTGATCACCGATATCGCGCCGCAACCCAAACCGCTGCCGGCCCGCCGCATCGTCTCGTGGTCCAGGGTGGTATCCAGCACAGTGCGGTTGAGTAAGCCGGCGAAGTAGCCGCCCATCAGGGTTCCGCGCACCTGTTCGGATGAGACACCATGCAGCGCAAGCAATTCGGTGAAACGCAATCCGTGCGGGAGTTCGTAGAGCACAGGCGGGCGGTTGGCTCCGGCGACGGTGGCCAGGAATGTCCCCGGCGATGACGGCGTACCCTGGGTCCGAAACGCCGACGACCCGCGCTGCTGCAGGTAAGGCAAATTGGCCAGGGTCTCCACATTGCTTACCAGGGTGGGCCGTCCGCGTACGCCGACTTCGTATGGACGTGGCGGTTTGTCGGTCGGTTTGGCCGGGCCGCCGTTGATCGCGCGGACGGCCGCGGTCTCCTCGCCGGCCACATACCCGGGCGGCACTGTCCACACGCTGATGCCGACGCCGCCGAGTGTGTCGGAGCCCAGCTCGGCGAGCGCGGCCTCGGCACCGCGCGCCGCGTCCGGGTCAGACACGTACACATAGCCGCGTTTGGCGCCGACGATCGTCGCGGCCAACCGCAGCCCGTCCAGCACCAGGTGCGGGCGGTTACGCAGCAGCCAGCGGTCCTTGATCGAAGTCGGCTCTCCCTCTTCGCCATTCGCAACGACGACGGCGCCTCCGGCGGCACGCCCATTGCGCCGTACCGCGCGCAATTTCACCCCGAGCGGGAAGGCGGCGCCGCCGCGGCCGAGCAGTCCGGCGGATTCGATTTCGTGGAGCAAGGTGTCCGCGTCGGCTAGCGGTCGGTATCCGCCCTGCTCCCGATAAGCCGCGATGTCCTCGGGTTCGCGGCTCTCCCGCAGCAGCCGGGGCGGGCTGCCCGGCCAGGCTGCGGTCCTGAATACGGTGTCGGTACCTTCCATCGATTAACCTGCCATCGCTGCGGTTACGCTTGCCCGTATGCGGACTGCGGTGGTGCGGGTCAACGTCGACCCGACCGGTGCGCTGGCGGATGCGCGGTTACGCGAGGGCATGGCCACGCTCCGCGGGCTCCTTGCCGGGGTCGGCGCCGACTTGGTGGACAACGACCTCGGGGCCAGGCCGGGCGGTCGCCGCGACCTCGAACTGCTCATCGCCTGCGAGGACGTCGAAGCCGCCAAGAAGAAAGCAATCGACCTGTGCGCCAAGGCCTTCGACACTGCGCCCGTTTCCGGGGTGGTCACCTTCATCAGCCGGGGCACCGACGACGACGCCCATGGTGTGCTGTCGGCTTTCGGACTTACCGGTGAGGTAACCCGCCGGCTCGACGATGATGGCTTCGACATCGTCGACGTGACACTGCGCGAAGCCGACCTGGGACGCGTCCCGGAGAGCCGGATCCACACCGCGCTCGAGGCGTCGCTCAACTGTGAGGTGCATATCCGCAGCACGTGAGCGCATCACGTGCCCAGGAATTCGAGGATCGCGGGCGCGGCCTGCACCCAGGTGTCGAACATGTTGAAGTGCTTTACCTTTCCGGCTGCGCGTTCTTCAGCCGCACGCTCCCAGGCGTCCTCCGGCCACGGCGGATCGATCAACGTGGATCCTTTGATCAGGCAGCTCACCTCCAGCGAGGTGCGCTTGGGGTGATCCCAGTCGTTCTCACCGCCGCGGATGATCAGCGTGGGAACCTTGATGCGGCCGAACATTTCGTCGTCGACTCCGGGGATCGTCTGCCCCGGCTTGGGTACGAACGCGTTGAGCCAGCGCAGCATGACGGTGAGGAATTCGTCGGCGTTCAGATCGAGGAACCGCTGCTTGTTGGCCGGGTTCTGGTCGATCCGCTCGCGCCACTCGGGTACCTTGAGCAGCCCCTCGATACCCGACCAGCGCACCGCCTGGATACTGGGCAGCACGTAGTAGGCGCCCAGCTGGTACATGCCGTACACGCCGCCGACGATGTTCCACACCACCAGCTTCTCCACCAGCTCGGGATAGAGCATCGTCGTCAGCATGGAATCGCGTGCCCCGCCGGAACCGCCGGCGATGATGCAACGGTCGATCCCGAGGGCGCTCAACAAGCCGCGCAGCGTTTCGGCACGCATGTGCGACTCGCTTTGACCGTAGAACTGCACATCGGAGGCACCGCAATTCGGCCTGTCCCACAACAGGACCCGATAGCCACCGTCGACCAATGCCTCGGCCAGCGGACGCAGGCCGGGAATATCCTTGCCGAACCGGCCGCCGGGTGTCAGAACAATGAGATCGCCTGATTCGCCGATGATTTCGTACACGACGTTGCCGCCCTCCACCTCGACGGCGCAGACCTGACTCTGCCGTGGAGTCATGCCATCACCAGGACGTCGTTGCCCACCACCCGGACCGGGTAGGTTCGAATGCTCCACTCCGGTTTGACCGCCGTTGTCCCGGTTGCCAACTCGAAACCCCATTGGTGCCAAGGGCAGTAGATGAATTCCAGATCGCGGACCATGACCGCGTCGCCGGGGGCGCTTTCATCCACGATGGTGCGGCCCCGGGCGCGGCCCGAGCACAGCGGACCGCCTTGGTGCGGACAGTAATTCGCGATGGCGTAAAACGTGCCGTTGACGTTGTAGACGCCTACGCCGTGCCGCCCGATCGGCACCAGTTTATGGGTGCCCGGCGGGATCTCGTCCACCGTCGCGACGACGTGTTCGCGGCCTTGGGCGAGGCGGGCCCGCTTGGGTTGCCCCGTGATTTCAGCGGTCAATTCAGAGCACCCGCGTCTGGCCCTCAAGGACCGGCACCGATTCCGGCAGGTGATAGGTGGCGATGCCGTTCTTGTACATCACCGCATCCCGGGCGGCTTTGGGCAGGTGCTTGACCAACCAACGTGGGTCGTCGAACGTCCAGTGCGGGTAGTCCGACGAGAAGAGCAGGATCTTCTCGCACTCCATCCATTCCAGCGCCCGGGTCAGTTCCGTTTTGTCTTCGGGGTAGTCCAGCGGCTGGGTGGTGAACTTGATGTGTTCCTTGACGTACTCCGACGGCTTGCGCTTGATGGCCACCCGAGACTTGCGCGCCGCATAGATCGCATCCATGCGCCACATCAACGGCAGGATCCAGGTGAACGCGTGCTCCACGAACACGATCCGCAATGTGGGGAACCGGTCGAAGACACCGTCAAAGATCAAGCTCATCACCTGGTTGGCGGCCAGCAGCGAGTAGGTCACCATGAAGTCGTGGTTATAGCTGGGAAAACCCACCGGCGGCGTCGGCAGCATCTCGTAATTGCTGCGCGACAGGTGACAGCTCACGGTGATGTCGTGCTTGGTCGCGGCCGCCCAGATGGGGTTGTACATCGGGTGACCCCATGACGGCCGCGGCTCGGCCTTGATCAGCACCTGCGCCATGTAGGGGTGTCCGGCCCACTCCTCGATCTCCCGGGCGGCCCCCTCGGGATCCTCCACCGCCGCGCAGATGGAACCGCGCCAGCGCTGATGCCAGTTGTTGTGGCTGTCGAGCCAGTGATTGGCCTGCCAGTGATTGAGTGCGGTCGAATAGGCCTGGTGGGCTTCGGGCAGACGCGGCGTCCGGCCGCCGGGCTCGAGGATCGCGATGTCGGAGCCGGCCTCCATGATCAGCTGACGAAAGGCCATATCCGGGTCGCTGCCGGGGAATTCGCCGTCGGGCGGGAAGGTGTCGACGCGCATCGCGAAGCTGTGGGCGTAATCGGGGGCGTCGTAGTAGATCAGCTCGCCGACCTTATGGTCGAGGAAGTACTTGCTGCGCCACGGTTCCGGGATGTACTGGGTGATTTCACCGCGTCTGGGCACCGGGTGAACGTCGGAGTCGACGCAGCGGACGGCGATGCGCTCGGCTGCGGGAACCCGTTCGTGTAGATGGGTCAGCGTCATCGTGATCTCCTCAGTCCGTCTCATCCCCGTGTCATATTTCTGCGACTGCGGGCCGACTAACCTCTAGCGACATCGACAGGAATCTCGATCCCGTAGAGGCCGGCGGCGTTGCGCCAGCACAGCTTCTCGCGCTGGTCGGCGGATAGTGCCGTGGGAAGCTGCCGGATGTCCCACCACTGCCAGTGCGGATAGCTGGAGCCGAGCATCACCATGTCCTCCTTGCCGGTGAAAGCCAGCCACTCACCGGCGAAGTCGGCATCACCGGGACCATCGAGGCCGCCCTGCACGAAGTACACGTGGCCGGGCAGGTAGTCGCTCGGTATCCGTGGCGCCCAAGGGGTCTGTTCCAGGTGCGGCCGGCCGAACACGTCCATCCGCCAGATGAACGGTGTCACGAAGTCCGCGGCGCCGTCGGCCCAGACGAACTTCAGGTTGCCGAAGCGCTCGAACACCCCCTCGGCGATCATGTTCATCAGGTGGTAGAGGTAATTCAGCGCCATGAAGCTGACGTATTGCTCGTACGTGCGGGTGTGCCCGGACGGGGTGGGCGGAAAGCCGATGCCTTCGCCGGATTCGATGTGGACCGCCACCGGCAGGTTGGCGTCGGCCGCGGCTTCCCACAGCGGCCAGAACTGCGGCTTGCCGTAGACCTCGCGGGATTGCAGCGGAACGCCGATCTGAACGACGCGGGGGTGGGAGCGCCACTTGTCGATTTCGCGGACTGCGCCGGCGATGTCGTCGGGGTTGACCCGGATGGTGCCGCGGAACTTCTCACCAAACTGGTCGTGTTCCAGCCAACGCGAGACCATCATCTCGTTGTGGGCGGCGTGCAGCGCGCTGCCGAGGTGCCGGTCGGGCATGATGCCACGGCCCATCGGATGCAGGATCGCCACGTCGACACCGCGTTTGGAAAAGAGTTCGCCGGCAACGATTTCCACGTTCGAACCGGGATATTCACGGTTGGCCCCCTCGGCGCTCGGGTCGTATTCCCCGCCGGGTGCTCCGTACCAATCCATCTCGTAGTCGGGAAAGCCGCGGCTCTTGAAGGGCTCGCGCAGGAAGTTGCGCAGGTCTTTGTTGGACGGAAAGAAGATGTGCACGCTGGCGTCAATGAGCGGCGTGCGCGATCCGTCGACATCCTCGATCACGAAACCCACCCTCCGGCTCCGGCGACGACGAGCCCGGCCAGGGCAACTGATAGACAACCTAACATTTCGGCTGGTGGCCGATCAACGTCTTTCCGGTAAGCGCTTCGATTAGTCATCTGCCCCGCTAGGCGCCGTTATCGCCAGCCAAATCGCCAGTGCTGTTCTTCGATACGGATAATATCATTCTCTCCTCGGTTGAGGAGCGCGCTCTAACCGGGATCCGAATGCAGGGATGGACTTCGGCCCGCGGATCCCGGGTCTGCCGCCGCGATCGGCAACGGCTAGTTGCACGCCCAGTCGACGATCCGCCCGCCACCCAGGTTGGTCATGGCGTGTGCTTCTGCCGCGCTGCGGTTGTACCCGTAACCGCCGTGGTACTTCGTGCCGTCGTGGGCGACCGCGCCGCATCGGGTGAAGACGCTGACCACTTTGCACGTGTCGACCCCGCACAGCTCCAAGGCGCGCTGCTTGGCCTGCGCCTTGGATAGGTGCCGCCATGCCTTGCCATTCGACCCGTCGTGACCGTAGGCGATCGCGCCGTAATACACGGGGAAAGGCGGCATATTGGACACATGGGTCATCTCACCCCGGTGGATATGCGCGCTTGCCGGATGGATCTGCATGACAGTCGTTGCGGCCGCAACCGCCAAACCCGACACTGCTACTACGACTCGGCGGCGCAGCTTTCCGGTGTTTCCCCCGGCCTCTAGTCACCTTGGCTCACCTCCACCAAAACCCTTCTCGCCGCCCCGATGGATGAGGGCGCTGACGCTACATAAAATATGCAATTTACTCGGAAGAAACATTCGCTACTTATAATACCGGGGCGTTGGCCGCTACCTGGTTGCCGAATCGGGCTTCATAGGCAATTCATGACGTGGGGTTGGCCTTGTCGCCGGCCGGCAATCTCGAACGTCGGGACGTCATATCCTCAGGTGTGCATGCATCGAATCCGCTTCGGCCCCAGCCGTGTCGACGATGCCGGCCGATCGGCGCAGGCCGCTACGAATGCCGCTGGTGGGGCCGGCTTCCTGGCTGGGCATGGTCTGCGGGTGGGGCACCGTAGCAAGGGTTCAAGCCGAAGGTGCCCGTGACCGTTGTCCACCGGGTATTTGCCCACCACACGGCATCGGCCGGCGACCGCCTTGCCCTGCCGCGCGGCGGGTTGCCGGATCAGGTTAAGTACCGGGCGCGGTAGTGCCCGTTTCACTGTCGACCGATCGAGGGTGAGGTGCTAGCTACTTCGGCTGCTGCAAGGCCTGTGGCCTCGTCGCGGCTACGCCGCAGCTTCACCGCGACCTCCCGAACCCTGCACTAGTCGATCGCCGCAGTCATGGCATAACAGCACTCGTCCCCGGGACCATCGTCACGCTATGTCAGATGTCCACCGTTTGTGGGGCACCTCGGCGCACCCGCAATCGCCGATCGCAGCCGGCGAAAGTGGAGGTAACGAAACTACCGCCCCGAGATTTCGCCATGCGTGTCTAAACTCAGGCCAGATCCGGCTATACCGGATACTTTCGCCCTGTCTGGTTCGCTGTTGATTCATGCGTCAGGCGGAGACACCGGTGGATCGATAGAAGCTGATTATTGATTCATTAATTTTTGCGTTTGATATCTACGGTCAGTTGCGAGAGAGTTTGCTCCGGCAAGAATTCGGTTTCAGCTAAACATTGCAAAATGCGCGAAATGTGAGAAAGTCGGACCTAATTGTAAGCGGCATGATGTGAGTCGATCAGCTCGACCGATGGGGAATTTGGTGACTCGAACACCGTCGGCAGCACCTCAAGTCGACGCATTCAAAGCTCATGTTCCGGGCGGCCGTAGGCCGCTATGCGCGAGTTAATGTCTAAAGCATCAGCACAGTCGGTCAGGTGAATAGGCATGTTCGATGCCTAAGGTAATTAAGGCAAGTTCACGTTCGTTAAATTGCGGCTTTTTGATGGTTCCAATATGACTGATTGCATCGTCGTGAACGGTACGTATCGCCGGTAGGAGGATGGGGCATGTTTTCTGATTTTTTGTGGTTGCCGCCCGAGGTCAATTCGGCTCGGATGTATTCGGGTGCGGGGTCGGCGTCGTTGCATGGGGCGGCGGTTGCGTGGCGGGGGTTGGCACAGGATCTGGGGGCGACGGCGTCGTCGTTTGAGTCGGTGATCGCTGGGTTGGTTCATGGAGGGTGGGCTGGTCCGGCATCGATGTCGATGGCGGCGGCCGCAGCGCCGTTGATGGGGTGGTTGACCGCGGCTGCTGAGCATGCGCAGTTGTCGGCGGCGTCGACTGAGGCAGCGGCGGCCGCTTATGAGACGGCGTTTTCGGCGACGGTTCATCCGGCGGCGGTGACAGCGAATCGGACGTTGGTGGCGACGCTGATTGCCACAAATTTCTTGGGCCAAAATGCTCCGGCGATCGCGACGACCGAGAGTGTATACGCCGAGATGTGGGCCCAAGATGTCGCCGCAATGGTGAGCTATCACACCAAGGCGGCCGCGGTCGCTTCGACATTGGCTCCGCTCAGTGCCCCACCGGCTCAACCCTTCCTGCCGGTCACGCCGCCATTCATGCCGGTCACGCCGCCACTCATGCCGGTCACGCCCGTGCACGTTGCTCCGCTGGGTTGGCTCTTTGACGCGATCACGGACGTGTTGTCCGTTGTACCGGTGTCATCGTTGTTGTCGGTGGCCGAGGTGGGGATGTATCCAGCCAGCATGATGATGTCGCCGTTGATGATGGCGATGTCCGGTGCCCGCGGGGCGACCACCGGATTGGGTGCTGCGGCCACCGTTGCCGGCTCCTCGGCGTCGCCGCTTGTCGGCGGCACTGCGTCGTCGATGGCCTTGAGCGGACTGGGTGGTACGGCGGCAACGGGTGCGCCGATGTCGGCAGCGTTGGGTCAGGCCCACACCATGAGCGCGGTATCGGTGCCGCCGAACTGGCCAGGATCAGTGCCCGGCGGGTTGTCCAGTGCGGCGGTGCAAGGACTTGGATCAACGCCGGCCGCCATGGCTCAATCCGCCGGATCCGCCGAGGGTATGCCGATGATGCCGTTGACGCCTAGGGGTGCGGGCTCGACTGCGGCGGCACCTGCTGAGGTAAGCAGCCGCGGCGGTGTCGGCGCCGCCGCGCCGGCGCTGGCCGTGCAATCCAGCGTGATCCCGCGCGCTGGGATCGGATAACCGCGCATACATGTTGCCGACAACGGCGTTGGTGGACCCATGGAGGATGAGTCTTGTCGTTCGTGACCATCGTGCCGCAGGCATTGGAATGCGCGGCAATGGATTTAGCCGCTATCGGTTCGGCGTTTAGCCAGGCCACTGCCGTTGTGGCCGTCCCGACCACCGGGCTCCTGCCGGCCGGCGCTGATGAGGTCTCGGCAGCAATGACAGCCCTGTTGACTTGCCACGGCCAAACCTGGCAGGCATTTAGCCGCGACTATGAGTGGCTGCATCAGCAATTTGTCGACCTGCTCAACGGCAGCACCTTCAAGTATTGGGCCACCGAGATCGACAACGCCGCCCACAACGCGATCAACACCGCCAACGCCGACAGCCAATGGCTGCTGGGGCGCCCGATGATCGGCAACGGCGCCAACGGGCTCAACGGCACCGGACAAAACGGTGGGGCCGGCGGCTGGCTATGGGGCAACGGCGGCAACGGCGGCTCCGGGGCCGCCGGCCACAACGGCGGCAACGGCGGCGCCGCCGGACTTTTCGGCCACGGCGGCAACGGCGGAGCCGGCGGAACCGGCGCCAACGGCGGCAACGGCGGCCACGGCGGACTACTGGCCGGCAACGGCGGCGCCGGCGGTAACGGCGGCGGCGCAACCATAACCGGCGGCACCGGCGGCCACGGCGGCAACGGCGGAACAGCCGGACTCATCGGCAACGGAGGCAACGGCGGCACCGGCGGAACCG
>NZ_UPHT01000162.1 GCF_900566085.1 Mycobacterium attenuatum | reverse complement strand
CACCAGCAGCCAACAAATCCGTCGTCGGCGCCAACGCCGCCGCATTAGCCGCCCCCACCGACCACCCAATACCCGCTACATCCGCTGCCGCCGCCACCAACACCTCCGGCACCACCACCAACGACATTGCGAACTCCCACCGAGTAGCACACGCCCAATCGATCGACATTAGAAGACTTATCACGGCGCAAATACGACAGGGACCTGATTGAAAGTTTGGTCGGAATTTCAGCATCGAGTCAGCGAGTGGTACCTGCTTAATGGTGAAATCGATCGAGATTGGATTTACTCGGCTAACGGTGGTGATCGGGCGATGTGGTTCACCGGGGGCGCGTTAGGTGCGTGCCGTTATCTCGTTGGCTGCTGCCGACCGCCCATTGGTGTCCGAGACGCGCCGGGCAGCGGTACGCCGGTGATACCGGCATGGCGCACGAACACCCCCGCCGAACATTTGGCCGAGCAAGCGCTTGGTTGATAGCCTGACGGGGTGGAACGGGAGGCGAGCCAGGCCAACAGTCGGCGAGACGAATTGTTGGAGCTCGCCGCGACGATGTTCGCCGAGCGGGGATTGCGCGCGACCACCGTCCGTGACATCGCTGATGGCGCCGGCATCCTGTCCGGCAGCCTGTACCACCACTTCTCTTCCAAGGAGGAGATGGTGGACGATCTGCTGCGCGGCTTCCTGGACTGGCTTTTTGACCGGTACAGCCAGATCCTGGACTCGAAAGCAAATCCGTTAGAGCGGCTCACCGGCCTGTTCATGGCGTCGTTCGAAGCCATCGAGCATCGGCACGCCCAAGTCGTCATCTACCAGGACGAAGCCCAGCGACTGTCTAGTCAGCCCCGGTTCGCCTACCTCTTGGACCGGAACAAGCAGCAGCGAAAGATGTGGCTGGACGTGCTCAATGAGGGCATCGAGGAGGGCTACTTCCGTCCCGACCTCGACGTCGACCTTGTCTACCGTTTTATTCGTGACACCACCTGGGTGTCGGTGCGCTGGTATCAACCCGGCGGCCCGCTCACAGCCGAGCAGGTGGGGCGGCAGTACCTCGCGATCGTGCTTGGCGGGATCACTGCCAACCAGAAAGGAATCTGAACCATGCCCGAGGCGTATGTCATCGACGCGGTACGTACCGCGGTCGGCAAGCGCAATGGCGCGCTGGCTGGGATACATCCCATCGACCTCGGTGTGCTGGCCTGGCGCGGGCTACTCGACCGGACCGACGTCGACCCCGCCGCCGTCGACGACGTCATCGCCGGCTGTGTTGACGCCATCGGCGGCCAGGCGGGCAACATTGCCCGGCTGTCATGGCTGGCCGCCGGATATCCAGAAGAGGTTCCCGGCGTCACCGTGGACCGGCAGTGTGGTTCCAGTCAGCAGGCGATTTCCTTTGGTGCGCAGGCGATTATGGCGGGAACTGCCGACTTGATCGTGGCGGGCGGGGTGCAGAACATGAGCCAGATCCCAATTTCGGCGGCCATGACGCTGGGCGAGCAGTTCGGGTTCACCTCGCCTACCAACGAGTCCAAGCAATGGCTGCACCGATACGGCGACCAGGAGATCTCCCAATTCCGTGGCTCGGAGATGATCGCCGAGAAGTGGAACTTGTCCCGCCAAGAGATGGAGCAGTATGCGCTGACCAGTCACGAGCGTGCGTTCGCCGCGATCCGGGCAGGTCGCTTCGACAACGAAATTCTCACTGTGGAAACAGAATCCGGGCCATTTCGGGTAGACGAGGGTCCGCGCGAGTCGTCGCTGGAAAAGATGGCCGGCCTCAAACCTCTGGTCGAGGGCGGCCGGTTGACGGCGGCGCTGGCCAGTCAGATTTCCGACGGCGCCAGCGCGGTTTTGCTGGCTTCCGAGCGGGCGGTCAAAGTCCATGGGCTGACACCGCGCGCCCGCATCCACCACATCAGTGCCCGCGCCGCCGACCCGGTTTTCATGCTCACCGGACCGATTCCGGCCACCCGCTACGCACTGGACAAGGCCGGGCTTTCCATCGACGACATCGCGACCGTCGAGATCAACGAGGCGTTCGCGCCGGTAGTTCTGGCCTG
Source organism: Mycobacterium attenuatum (assembly GCF_900566085.1). GTDB lineage: Bacteria > Actinomycetota > Actinomycetes > Mycobacteriales > Mycobacteriaceae > Mycobacterium > Mycobacterium attenuatum. The sequence goes on along the minus strand of NZ_UPHT01000162.1, from coordinate 13,504 downwards.
GCTCAAGGAAATTAAGGCCGACCCGCAGATCGTCAACCCCAACGGCGGCGCGATCGCGCTCGGGCATCCGCTGGGTGCCACCGGAGCCAAGCTGTTCGCCACCATGCTCAACGAACTGGAGCGCATCGGCGGCCGCTACGGGTTGCAGACGATGTGCGAGGGCGGCGGCACGGCCAACGTGACGATCATCGAAAGGCTGTAGTTCGTTGCAGGGGAGTGTGAACCACGCGACGCCTCAGCACTCGCCCACCCGAACGCGAAACCCCTTCTGGTAATCCATCGCCTGCACCAACACCTTTCAACGCCACCGCTATCCGTGGCCGGGCTCCATGTCGGTTCAGGAAATCGGGTAGTGCGCCTAGCAGCCGACAGGAAGGCGGTTTATCACCGGCACCGGATGCTGTCATCCGGCGAGAAAGCTTACGAACAGATCCGCATGTGCCGGGTGAAATCAGCGGGGAAAGGCGAACTGGACGCCGGTGCCTGGGATGCCGATACCCACCATGTTGTCGCCGGTGATTCCGTAGCCGATGTTTTGGTCCCCCAGGTTGAAGCCGCCGATGTTTCCGTTCCCCTGGTTGTTGAAGCCGACGTTGCTGTTCCCGTAGTTGCTGAGGCCCATGTCGTTGCTACCGATGTTGAGAAAGCCCGCGTTGCTGTTGCCGGTATTCCACCCGCTAATGAGCCCCAGCAAGCCTCCATTGCCGTCGCCCACGTTGCCGATGCCCGAGTTGCCGACGCCGTTGTTGAAGGCGCCGACGTTGCCGTGGCCGAAGTTGCCCGCGCCGAAGTTTCCGTCGAAGGTTGTCTTGGCGTCATATCTTTGGCCGTTGGGCGCGCAGTAGCCTTTGTCCGGGGTGTTGTTACCCACGCCGATGTTGTTGTCGCCCTTGTTGTAAGCGCCGACGTTGTGCTGGCCGTTGTTGAAAAAGCCGAAGTTTCCGGTGCCGGAGTTGAAGAAGCCGATGTTGTCGAAGCCGAGATTGCCGAAACCGAGGTCCGCCGCCGCTTTCGCCGCTGCCGCGGGCAGGTTCTGCAACGCTTGTGCAGGCGACGCCAACTGCGCAGCCGCTGCCGACACTCCACCGTGGTATCCCACCATCGCCGCGACGTCCTGAGCCCACATCTCCTCGTACTGGCATTCGGCCGTCGCGATAGCCGGCGCGTTGAAGCCAAACAGGTTCGACATCACCAGGCGCACGAATGTGTTGCGGTTGGCCGCCACCGCGAGCGGATGGATGGTGGCCGCCAGTGCCGACTCAAATGCACAGACCACCGCCTGTGCCTGTCCAGCGGCATTCGCCGCTTGGGCCGAGGCTGCGTTCAGCCAGCTCGCATACGGCGCCGCCGCAGCCGCCATCGCCTGCGCCGCCGGACCCTGCCACGCCTGACACGCCAGTCCCGAGGTCACCGACGAAAACGCCTTTGCCGCGCACCCCAGCTCGTCGGCAAGTCCGGTCCATGCGGCCGCGGCCTCGAGCATCGGTCCTGAACCGGCGCCGCTGAACATACGCAAGGAATTGATCTCCGGTGGCAATACCATGAAATTCATGACCGTTGACCTCCACACTCAAAGTGATTCGTCATAGTGGGGCTGGCCCATTGTCATTAAGGCTACGACGACGTCGAGCCCTACTCCGGGTTTTGGCCAAAATCGTCATTCATGACCGGGGGTCAAGGCTAGATTCACAGCCGGCGAGGGCTGCGGAAAGGAAACCTAGCCGTCGTAGTCGACGGCCACGAATGGTGTCGTCGGATGCGACTGGCAGGTCAAGATGTAACCGGCGTCCAGCTCGGCTTGGCCGAGAGCGAAGTTGTGGTCCATCTCCACGTTGCCGTCGATCAGCTTGGCACGGCAGGTTCCGCAAGCGCCGCCCATGCACGCGTACGGCGCATCGTCGCGGACCTGCAGCGCCCCTTCGAGAATCGAATCACCCGGCACCAGGTCGAATGTCGCCGTTTGCCCCGACAGCGTGAAGGTGACGGTCGCAGCGTCATACGAGCGTTCGGCGGCCGGGGAGGTGTCGTAGCCGTAGAACAACTCGAAATGAACGTGCTCGGGGTCCACGCAGTGCTCGATCAACGACTCGCGGACCGCGACGGTCATTTCCATAGGGCCGCAGATGAACCACTCGTCCACGCCGTCCGGTTGCAGGCTGGTGATCAGCCACCTGTTGAGCTTTTCGGTGTCGATGCGGCCGCGCAGCTCGGGAGTGTGCAACGGCTCGCCGGACAGCACATGCAGGACCTCCAGCCGGTCGGCATAGCGGGACTCCAGGCGGTCGAGCTCGGCGCGGAACATCGTCGATTCCCTGGTGCGGTTGCCGTAGATCAGCGTGAACCGGCTTTCGGTCTCGATCTCCAGCGTCGTCGCCAGGATCGACAGCACCGGGGTGATCCCGCTGCCGGCCACCAGACCCACATAATGCTTGCGGTTCAGCGGGTGCAGCGGGGTGCCGAACCGGCCGGTCGGAGTCATCAGCTCGAGAACGTCGCCGGCCTTGAGATCGTTGGCCACGAACGTCGAAAATGCCCCGCCGGGAATGTTTTTCACGGCGATCCGCAACTGAGCCCGAGTGGCCGGAGCGCAGATCGAGTAGTTGCGCCGAATGCCTTGCCCGCCTTCTTGGCCGACCGAATCGGTACGCACCGTCACGTGCTGGCCCGGTTCGAAGCGGAACGCGTCCTGCAGCGCTTCGGGTACCGCGAAAGTCACCAGGGTGCTGTCGGCGGTAATGGGGTCAACCGAGGCGACCGGGATGCGGTGCAGCACCGCGTGCGGCGAGCTGGACCGTGCCGGCATCCGCACCGGTAACAGCTTGGCGAGCCGGCCGTTGAGTTGTTTCCACTCGCGGAATTCGTCCGGATTCAGTTGCTGGCCAAAGACTGTCGAGATTGCGGCATTGCGCTCCAGGTAGGCCTCTTCGTTGCGCTTCCAGGTCCGCAGATACCGGTAGAACGGCACCGACGGGTGCAGGTGGTGCACCAAGTGGTAGTTCTGCGACAACAGCACCGGAGTGAACAACCACTCCGCACCGACGCGATTGCGGGTCGCGCGGTAGCGGTTGGTGCGCTGGGTGTCCTCGAGCCCGTGGTGGGGTAGCCAGTCGAACCACCACGCCAACACGGTGAGGCCGATGCGTTGCGGGACGAGGAAGACGACCAGCAGCGTCCAGAAATTTCCGGTGGCGATGGCGACGGCGAGCCCGATCATGCTCAAGGCGAACATCACCAGCGTCTCTGCGACTTCGGCGACGGGCCGGCTGCGGGCGCGGGGCAGGTAGTACTTGAGGTAGAAGTATTCGACCATCGGCCAGCGCAGCGGCAGCAGCCAAGGTGAGCCGTGCGAGGCGAAAGTGTCGGGGTCCTGCTCGTCGTCGTTGGAGTGCCGGTGGTGCTGGATGTGGATGTATCCGAACGAGGGGAAAGCGACCACCGGCCCGACAAAAAGCCACGCCAGCCGTCCGAACACGCCGTTGACCCAGCGCGTCGAGCTGATCGAATAGTGCGACGCGTCATGCACGACGGTGAACATGACGAAGGTCACCGAGGCATTGATCGGAATCGTCACCCAGAACGGCAACCATCCGTTGGTGTAGCCGACCGTCGACAACACGAACGCGGTCAACGCGCCTAGGAAGATCCCGACGGTTGGTAGCGCGAGCTTGGGTACCGACTCTCCGGGATCGGGCAGGGCATGGTGTGCGGACGAGTCCGGAGCCGCTTGGTCTACGGTGCCGATGGTCGACATAGCTGAAGAAGCGTACTCGACACGCGTCAACTACTCCACCGGCGTCGCCGCGCGGCGGTGGTTCACGGCCGCTGGTGAGCCACCGTTTGCCCTGCTAGCGCTGGGTGAGCGGATGACCTTCGGCCGGTGTCTGGACCTTTCAACAGCGACTCCCTACCCAATAGAGTTGAGGTTCGGGAACAACAGGGGCGTCGTCGCACCGAAGCATCTTCAGCCACTGCGTCCTCGTAGGGGATGGACATGATCGTCAAGGAGTTTGCCGCCGATTCCGGAGCAGCGAATGTCGTAGAGCTTCTCATCTTTCCGGCGATGCTGTTCACTGTCGGTGTTGTCTTACTGGTGGCCGGACTGCGGCGCCGGTCCGCACGTCGGCTACCGGCCGGCGAGCCCAGGTTCACAACCGATTCGGCCGAATCCGGCTCCGGCAGACCAGCTTTGACGGCCGGTCCGACGCCCAAGCCGCGGCGGCCGTCCGCTGGTATCGCCTTCGTCGCTGTGGGCGCCGTGCTCATGGTGTCGGGGGTGCTCTTGTCGTTGGGAAGCTTGGCCGATTCGGGAGAAACGACCGAGTCCGGCCGGCCCAGTTTGAGCACGGGCGGCGTTTCGCCACCCAGCAGCCCTGACCCGTGTTCGTTTGCGACCGCGTCGGAGATCAAGCAGGCGCTCGGGTACGAGGTTGAAAAGGGGCAGCGGACCGCCGTGGGAACCGGCTGTCTTTACGAGGCCGTCACCGACCCCCGGGGTAGCGGCCGCACCCCGGATATTTTCATCTTCTACCGGCGCGCTGACCTGGACCATGCGGCCAAGGTGGACTGCCTGGGCAATCAACGTACCCCGGTGTCGGGTCTCGGGATCGAGGGATTCGATTGTGGTTTAGCACTTTTCGTGCGGCTGGACCAGGAACACGGTTTCGAAGTCGACTTGGGTAACAAGTTGGATGCGAAGTGGCTCGATACTCGCATGGCCGTCGCCCGGCTGGTCGCACCACGGATTTCGGTTGTGCTGCTGCCGCACTGAACGCCACCGGCGCGCCCCTATTTACCTGGTCGGGCCTCGTCGTGGCGCACATCGCCGGGAAAACACCGACGCTTCCCGCTGATGTCGCCACGATTCAAGCTACGTTGAGCACCACGGCTAATGACGCGGCGTTGAGTGTCAAGAAACCGATGGCGAGCGCGAACTGGGGGCTGCAATCGCGGGCAAGGATGTGTGTATAGATGGCGCACACGAAGAACAGCACCAGTCCGACGGCTGCCGCGACTCCGACCATCGGTAGGCCGGCCAGGCCAACCGCCAGGCCGAGTGCACCGGCGGTCTTCAGCGTGCCGATGGGGAAGGTGAGCCACGACTCGGGGACGCCGGCTCTGGCCATGCCGGGAAGTATCGGCTTGAAGTGAAGCAGTGCGGCTATGCCGGAAAAGCCATTTGCCGCAACGGCGCTCAGTGTGAGGGCGACATAGGGTGTCATGGCGGGAGCTCCGTTCTGCTAGTACGCGATGCCGATGGCCTGTCTGACCGCCGCGGGTTGATTCAGTGCGGTCAGCATCAGATGCGCGACGTCGGCGCGGGATATCGCCGAGCCGCGAGGCACGTTGCCGCCTAACGTCGTTCGATAGATACCGGTGAGCGGCCTATTGGTGAGTTTTGGTGGCCGCACGACGGTCCAGGCGATGTGGCTGCGCTCAAGTTCGGCTTCCATCTCGGCAAGGTCGTTGTAGACGTTATGCAGCACCGTGGTGAGGACTGGCAGGATCAGCCGCCGAGTGAGCAGGCTTTCCCCGGGTGGTACCGGTCCGATCGGTGCCGCACTGACCGCGACGAGTCGTTCTGTGCCGGTGGCTTGCATGGCGCGCACGATGCTGGCAGTACCGGGGCCGGCGACCGCGGCGCCTTTTCGGCCGCTCGGGCCCACGGCCGAGAGCACCGCGTCGCTTCCCTGCAGTGCCGGCCGCAGACGATTGGGGTCTTCGAGCCCCGAAACGGTGGTGACCGTCAGCGCCGGGCTGCTGATCGGCAGTCTGGCGGGATCGCGGACCACCGCACTTACGGCGTGACCACGCTGGAGCGCTTGTGCTACAAGATGTTTGCCAACTCCGCCGGTGGCGCCAAAAACGGTGATCTTCATCCGGCCTCCTAGGACTATGGTTCGTGATGCACGCGGGACGGCAACGATCTACATGTGGCCACGGCACCGAGACTATCGCCACAAAAGAAGATTATCACTTACAGTGACGATCAAACAAGGTGCATATAGTTTGGCGGTTTGGCGAATGTCGTTGTCTTTGTGGCCAACGGTCGGGCGGGTTCAACTGGTGACCGCGCTGGGCTTGGCCGCGTGTCACCGTCGCGGCCGCCCGTGACGGGGGTCTACGGCGGCATTCGGCGATTGGAGAACATCGTCCGGCGCTCGGACCTGTTCGGCGTAGCCGCTACGAGAGCCCAAGCTGTGACAGCAGCTGGCCCTGATCGCTTGCAAAAGCAAGGATGTCGCGGATCAATCCGCCGACTAGGCAGATGGTGCTTACGACGATTGCGGTGAACGCCATCCCTCGACCGCTCTGCGAGTTGCGCCTGAGCAGGGTGAGGGCGACGGAGCCCGCGACGATACCGGTCGCTGACAGTACAAACGCTGGCACGATCGCCCAAGTGAACATATAGATCAGCAACCCTAGAAGGGTAAAGGGCAGAGCACCCGCCAATGAGACGATTATCGCCGCGACAGCGAGGCCGTTGGTCGATTGACGTGGGCGCGGTGCTTGGGGCGCCACGGCGGCGGCATTGGGCTGGTAATAGGGGTTGTGGACCATTTCTGCGTCTCTTTCGTTGTGGGGGTGACACACGCTTCGGTGACGCAAGTTTCGAGCCCGGCCCTCGGCGGTTCCTCAACGGATTCTTGACACCAACGCATGGCGACGGCGATTGGTCGCAGCCGCGATGCGGATACACGGCTGCCCGTTTAGCGCACACTTGCCCCGTTGACCGCGCTCGGAGAGGCGCGTATGGACGCTCGGGATGACGGTGCCACCGGGGTTGTTGGTGATCGGCGATCGTGTCGGCCAGCCCGGCGAGACCGGCACCAGAACAGCGAAATTGGCCTAATCCGCCGCCAACGCCGACGCTGTCCGCAGATGTGCGACGGCGTCACGCACGATCGTCTCGATCAATTCGGCGCACGACGGCAAATCGTCGAGAATCCCCGCCACCTGGCCGGAAGCCAGCACTCCCGCTTCGGTGTTGCCGTCGACCAGGCCGGCCTTGAGCAGCATCGGGGTGTTGGCCGCCATCACCACCTGGGACCAGGTCAGTTCCTTGCCGTGGCGCATGGCTAAGCCGTCGCGCATCATCGACCGCCAGCTCATCTGCGACAGCTTCTTGAATCTGGCGGCGTTGCGCACCGCTGCAGTGAAACCCCTTACCCGCGACCCGCTTTCCAGCTTCTCGACCAGACCGGTGCGCAGCACCCGGTGCGGCATGCCGTCGACGCGGGTGGTGACGACGGTGCCGTCCAGTGCAGCCTGAAGATAACGCTGTTTCACCGCGTCTGGGACGGTGGAATCCGACGTCAGCAGAAACCTGGTCCCCATTGCCACGCCGGCCGCGCCGTAGGCCAGTGCCGCGGCGAGGCCGCGTCCGTCGAAGAATCCCCCCGCGGCGATCACCGGGATACCGGCATCCTTGACGGCGTCGAGCACCGACGGCAGCAGCAGCGTGGTCGCCACCGGCCCGGTGTGACCGCCACCTTCGCCGCCCTGCACGATCATCGCGTCGGCGCCCCACGCCGCAACTTTGCGGGCATGTTTGGCCGCGCCGATCGACGGAATAACCACCGCGCCAGCTTCTTTCAGCCGGGCGATCAACTCGGGCTTGGGTGCCAGGGCGAAGGAGGCAACCTTGACGCCCTCGCGGATCATCAACTCGACGCGGTCCGGCGCGTCTGCCGCGTCGGCGCGGATGTTGACACCGAACGGCTTGTCGGTGGCTGCCTTAACCTTGCCGATGGCCGTCGCCAACTCGTCCAGGGTCATGGTGGCCGACGCCAAGATGCCCAGCCCCCCGGCGTTGGCCGTGGCGGACACCAGCCGGGCACCTGCCACCCAGCCCATGCCGGTCTGCACCACCGGATGTTCGACGCCCACCAGATCGGTCAGCGGGGTACGCAACCTCACGATCTGATCTCTTTGTCGCGCAGCGACTTCGGGTCTATGACCTCGCGAATCAGGCGCAGTTCGTCATCGGTGGGCAGCCGGGTTTCGCCGGCTTCGTCGAGTCCGTGCACCTCGAAGGAAGTGGCGTCGCGCACGTCGTCGGGTGCTACCCCGGGGTGCAGAGAAGCCGCGCGCATCGTGTGGTCGGGGCCGCCGAAGTCGAACACGCCGAGGTTGGACACCACACGGTAGACGTTGGCGAACCGATATGCGGGGTTTGTTGGGTCGATCTTGTCGTAGCCGATACCGCACACCACATCGACCGCATTGACGAAAACCCGCTTGGAATGGTTGCCGATCCAGTAGCTGGTGGCATGGTTGACGGAGTTGCCCGGAGCACCCCGCACACCGAACATCTGCCGTGTCGGGTGCTGCAGCGGCCCGAACGCCGAAAGATTCTGATTGCCAAAGCGGTCGACCTGATTGGCGCCCATCACGACATGGCGCCGCCCCCAGGCGAGCGTCTCGAAAACGCGACCGAACGGCATCCAGCCTTCGATTTTGACTGGGGCCCCCGCCGCCCCCAGCGCCGGTGTGTCCGCCAACAGCCGGGCTTCACCGTCGGTCAGCAGAATGTCTGGGGAGAAACTCAGGCGCGCCAGCCGGGCTCCGACCGACGCCATGGTCGTCATCGGGCTGATCATGATTTCGCCGGCGTCCCGGAACAATTCGGCGCATGCGACGGCGCAGATCTCGGCTCGGGTGCTCATGACGAGGCCTCCTGGAACGCGCGCACGGCGGCCTGATAGTCGGCTTCGGTGCCGGACAGATATTGTTCAACGAAATCCCGCCAGCCGTCTTCGGTTGATGCCGCTTGGACATAGTGCCGCTGGAATTTCTCGTCGCGGGCGTAATCCGGTGCGGCGGTGGTGAAGTGGGCGCCACCGGGTGCCTCCACGACCGCGTCGACCATCATCCGGTTCACGAGCAGTGCCTGTGGCGGTACCGTTTTGACCAGCTCGTCGGTGGACACGATGCGCTCCACCGACAGGAACCGCTTTTCGGCGGCCATCAAGAACAGGTCGTCGAAGTAGGGGTCGATGCCGGTGTAGCCGGCATTGCCTTGGCAGTCACCGAGATTGAGGTGGGCAAACGCGGCATCCAGACGCAGGGCCGGCATGGCGATCAGCGTCTCGTATCCGCCGTCCGGCGCCGGGTAGGGGCTGGTCACCGTGGTCAGCTCGCTTTCCCAGAAGTCCAAAACCGAGCTGCCCAGACCGGCCCGGACGGGCAGGAACGGCAGGCGCTGTGCGGCAGCTTGCAGCCCGCAGCGCAACATGCCCTCATCCATTTCCCGCGCCTCGATGGCTCCGCTGGTCCGGGCCTTGGCAAACCAGGGGTCGTAGAACGGCGGCGAATCCAGGGACACGAATCCGTAGTAGACCCGCTTGACCTTGCCGGCCGAGCACAGCAGCCCGAGGTCGGGCCCGCCGTAGGTGACCACCGTGAGGTCGGTGACATCGCTGCGCAGGATGGCGCGCACGAAAGCCATGGGTTTGCGCCGCGATCCCCAGCCGGCGATGCCGATGGTCATGCCGCTGCGCAACTGTGCGACGGCTTCGTCGAGGGTGGTTCGCTTGTCGCTCATGACTTCTTGACGAACGCGTCACGGTGCTCGTCGGACACCCCCGCCAGGTTGAGCTCGAAGGTAAAGCCTTGCTCCATGCGATAACTCGAGTTGACCCGTTGCAAGTCAATGAAATTGAGCGCTTCCTTGGCGGCGCGAATGACTCGGGTGTCCTTGGCGGCGATGTCACGGGCCACCCGCAGGGCCGCCTCGTCGAGTTCGGCACGCGGCACTACCTCGTGCACCGAACCGAAATGATGCAACGTCGCGGCGTCCACGGTGGCTGCGGTGAAGAACAGCCGGCGCATCATGTGTTGCGGCACCAGCCGCGACAGGTGGGTGGCCGCGCCGAGGGCGCCGCGTTCCACCTCCGGCAACCCGAAGGTCGCGTCGTCAGAGGCGACGATGACATCGGAGTTGCCGACCAGGCCGATGCCGCCGCCCACGCAGAATCCGTTCACAGCGGCGATCACCGGCACCGCGCACTCGTAGACTGCGCGGAAGGCGGCGAAGCAGCCGCGGTTGGCGTCGATCAGCGCCGTAAACCCTTCCGTGCGCTGCATTTCCTTGATGTCCACACCGGCGTTGAAGCCGCGGCCCTCGGCCCGCAGGATCACCGCGCGGGTGTCGCGATTCGCTCCGGCTGCCGTGATTGCCTCGGCGAGTTCGAACCAGCCGCGTGACGGTATGGCGTTGACGGGCGGGTAGTCGACGGTGACCGCAACGACGCCCGGCTCAACGGTGGTGGCTGTGATTGGCAATTGGCACTTCCTGTCGCGGACCCCGGTACCTGAGCAAGCACTTGCTTGGTACGCTAGCACAGTGACCCGTACCGAAGGAGGCCCGCTGGCGAGAGAAGCCATCAACCTGGGGTTGGCTGGGCGGGTGGTGTTGGTGACCGGCGGCGTTCGCGGGGTAGGCGCCGGCGTCAGCATCGTGTTCGCCGAACAGGGTGCGACAGTGATCACCTGCGCACGGCGGCCTGCCGAGACGTCGCCGCACGAGTTCCATGCCTGCGATGTCCGCGACGAGGAGTCGGTCCGTCGCCTGGTGGGCGCCATCGCCGATCGGCACGGCCGGCTTGACGTGTTGGTCAACAATGCGGGCGGATCACCGTATGCATTGGTGGCCGAGGCGACCCACAATTTTCACCGCAAGATTGTCGAGCTCAATGTGCTTGCACCGCTGCTGGTTTCACAGCATGCGAACGCGATGATGCAAAAACAGGATCGCGGCGGGTCAATCGTCAACATCTGCAGCGTCAGTGGGCGTCGTCCCACCCCGGGAACGGCGGCATACGGTGCGGCTAAGGCTGGGCTCGAAAACGTCACTGCCACTTTGGCGGTGGAATGGGCGCCCAAGGTCCGGGTCAACGCGGTGGTGGTCGGCATGGTGGAGACCGAACAATCCGAATTGTTCTACGGCGACGCTGAGTCGGTGGCCCGCGTCGCGGCGACCGTTCCGCTGGGCCGGCTGGCACAGCCTACCGATATCGGTTGGGCCACAGCGTTTTTAGCCTCCGATATAGCTTCCTATATCAGCGGGGCCACACTGGAGGTGCATGGCGGCGGCGAGCCGCCGCCATATCTGGCCGCTTCGAGCGCCAACAAGTAACTAGTCAAGGAGCACAGGGTATGGGCTTGCTGGATGGCCGTGTCGTCGTCGTCACCGGAGCGGGCGGTGGTATCGGTCGTGCGCACGCGCTGGCTTTTGCGGCCGAAGGTGCGCGCGTCGTGGTCAACGACGTCGGAGTGGGGCTGGACGGATCGCCCGCCGGTGGCGGCAGCGCTGCCCAGGGTGTGGTCGACGAAATCACCGCGGCCGGTGGACAAGCCGTCGCTAATGGATCCGACGTCTCCGACTGGAACCAAGCGGCCCACTTGATCGCGACCGCCGTAGACATGTTCGGCGGCCTGGACGTGCTGGTCAACAACGCCGGCATAGTGCGCGACCGGATGATCGCCAATACCAGCGAAGACGAGTTCGACGCCGTCGTCGCCGTGCACCTCAAGGGCCATTTCGCCATGATGCGCCACGCCGGGGCGTATTGGCGGGGTCTGGCCAAGGAGGGGAAAAGCGTTGCGGCGCGGATCATCAACACCAGCTCCGGTGCGGGGTTGCAGGGCAGCGTCGGGCAGGGCAACTACAGCGCCGCCAAAGCCGGCATCGCGGCCCTGACGCTGGTCGCCGCCGCAGAATTGGGCCGCTATGGCGTCACCGCCAACGCGATCGCGCCGTCGGCCCGCACGCGCATGACCGAGACCGTCTTTGCCCAGATGATGGCCAAGCCCGAGCACGGATTCGACGCGATGGCTCCGGAGAACATTTCCCCGCTGGTCGTGTGGCTGGGCAGCAGTGAATCCCGAGACGTCACCGGACGGGTGTTCGAGGTCGAGGGCGGCATCATCCGGGTGGCCGAGGGCTGGGCGCACGGCCCGCAGGTCGACAAGGGCGAGCGGTGGGATCCCGCCGAATTGGGGCCCGTCATCGCCGATCTGCTGGCGAAGGCACGGCCGCCGGTTCCGGTTTACGGGGCCTGACGAGCGCCCGGAGTTCTTACCGTCCGTTGCCGGTGCATGTTTCTGGCTCGCGCTATTTTGCTTCGCATGGATGAACCCGTGGCACGATCGCTCGACGAGTTGGCTACCCCCAGCGGCATCTCGGCGGTCTTTTGCGCCGGCGCCTCCCCGCTGGGCCACCGGTGGGAAATCCGTGGGACCGACAACGTTGTGCTGGCTCGTACCGCCCGAGTGCACAGCGGCGGTAAAGCGGCACAGAGGTTCTGGAAGCTCGTGACTTTGACGGGCATGGACGTTGGCAATGACATCCACGTCGAGGTGCGCGGCGCCGGCGGCACGCTTTTGGCTCGGATCAGCTCGATCAACGAGAAGCTGGCTTCGGTGACCGTCAGTGATCCCGACCAACGGCAAATCGCCAAGACCGTCCGCAAGAAGGATGAGGTGAGCGTGTTCGGGTCGGACGACAGTGTTCTCGCTCAGCTGGTCTGCGACGGCGATGGGCCGTGGCCGGTGCTCGATGATGCAGCTGTTGTGCTGGGCCAGTTGGTGGGCGGCGAGCCGGGACCGTCGCTCAGACCGGACCTTCTCGAGTCGTTGTTGTTCCCGCGGGAAGCGATCAATTCAGCGGCCTACAAGCAGAGTCAGCATCTGGGGTTACGTCGGGTGACACGCTATACGCTCCTGCCGGTGACCGGGACAACGCTCGCTTCGCCGCTGGCGTTGCTCCCATTGATGGCCGGACTCACCTACTGAATTGTTCGCGGCTTGCCGTAGCTACGAGACGCCGGAGAATCCTGGCGAAGTCCAGGACATGCTGCTTTCGGCCGCGATACGGTGCGTCTTTACCGATCATGTCGCCGGTGCTCGGGCACCAGCTGTGATGTCATGACCCATCGGGAGGTGTCAGATGTCAACCTTGATCGCAGTGCCCGAGATCTTGAATTCGGCGGCAACGGATCTGGCGAGTATCGCTTCGACGCTCAATGCCGCGGATGTGTCCGCGGCGGCTCGTACCACGGGGATCTTGGCGGCGGCCGAGGATGAGGTCTCGGCGGCCATCGCGGCCCTGTTTTCCAGCCACGCCCAGACTTACCAGGTGGTGAGCGCGCAGGCGGCGGCGTTTCACCAGCAGTTCCTGCAAGCGTTGACGGCGGGCGCGGCGGCCTATGCCGGTGCCGAAGCGGCCAACGCTTCGCCCCTGGCGCAACTGTTTGCCGCCGTCAACGGGCCGGTCCAGGCGCTGACGGGGCGCCCGCTGATCGGCAACGGCGCCAACGGCGCTCCGGGCACCGGGGCCAACGGGGCGCCGGGCGGCTGGTTGCTCGGTGACGGCGGCTCGGGTGGCTCCGGTTCGCCCGCAACGGCTTCCACGCCCGGGGGCTCGGGCGGTGCGGGCGGCGCTGCCGGATTACTGGGATCGGGCGGGGCCGGTGGGGCCGGCGGCAGCTCATCGTTTGCCGGT
>NZ_UPHT01000198.1 GCF_900566085.1 Mycobacterium attenuatum | reverse complement strand
CACCGCCGCCAGCATCCTTGACCGCCTGCTACACCACGCCACCATCGTGGTGACCTCCGGCGAGTCCTACCGAATGCGCCACGCCGACCGCAAGAAGGGAGCCGCCAAACCCAGTTAGCCAATCACCCGCAACGGAGTGAAGACTTTTCCTGGCCACCAGCGGGGACTTCTACATGGCCATTGACAACCATGAACACAAACATTCTGGCATCGGGCTGCATGTGCCCGCCGACGTGCACTACGGTCGCGCCGACGAGATCCGCCGGCACCGAGCTAGCGTGCTCGACACCGCCTATCGCATCCATCCCGAGCGCTTCATCCGCAAGCCACCCCAACCGCCCGCCCTGCCGACCTTCAGGGCCATCAACTCACCCTCGAAGGAGGAAGAACCGACTCGCTAAACCACCGAAAATCGTGTCTCAGAAACGTTGACAGGTTCCGGTCTGCAATGTCGGGGGTGTAGCCCATGCCAGCGCACCATTGCGTCAGCGGCCGCTTCCAGCGAGCGCTAGAGGAGTGTTGCTCAGCGGCCTGTAGTCGTGCATCAGTGCGCGCGTTTCGACCAACATTTTTGACAGTTGTTTGGGCTCAGCATGCCTAGCGAAGGTACTACGATCCCACCACATCATCTTGGTCTGATAGTGATGGTTTGGGTACGCCGCCGGTGGGATGTTGTCAGCCACCAATCCCCCCGAAGAGCGCCAACGGTCCAGCACATGGGCCGCCGCGGTCGCCATAACGAACCGAACTTCCAGCAAGGCCATGATTGATGAGGGGATGCGCGCCAACGCTGTCGTGATTGAACCACTGCTCCGCGAATTGTTATCAGCCCATGCGGTCTTTACTTCCACGACCCCGAACGGCAGTCGGTCGTTGATCATCTTGCGCATCGTATGCACGCCAGGGTTCCCTGCCCACTCGATCATTGCATGCGAGTCGTCAGGCGATTGTAGCGGCCCGATCACGCGAGCACCTCCGACGACATGCCCGTCAGTATTCACCGCCGCATAGAATAGCTGCGTATCGTTGCCATCCTTGATGGAGTCAAGATCCAGGACGCATTCGACGCCGTGTTTGCTATAACTAGTAAATGCGCCTTGCAGATATTCATTCCACAATGTGGGGTCAACTAAGGGCTGCGACACTACGAGTTGGCATTCTGCGTCTGGAACCCACACAATAAGATTGTCTCGAAGGCGGCATATCTTCGACATGGCGTCATAACGGTAAGCGGTGGTCATCATGTTTATCCAATCTGTTAGGGGTGGGCGGTGATGAGTGAGCCTCGGAGCATGGCACAAATTTTCGAACTGACAACGTTTTCGTCGATCTCAGCATTAGTGAAGCTTTCATAGTCGGCTGGCTATAGACGAATCCAGTTCGGAGGGCCATGAGCAAAAATGATGTTCGCTGATAGCGAACAAAGTATTATGTCCGAATAACGCGTCTGAGCGTCTCGAAAATCAAACCGCTCAATTTGGGCTAGCTTGCGCACGAGTGATCCGCTGGTATACCGTTGGGAAGTGCCCGGATCCGATACCTTCGGAAACGGCAACAGCGTGTTGTGGCGACTAAATCTAGTTCGCAGACCGCCCCCGTGCTGACCGGGAAGGGTTGATTGAATCGTGGCCAATGGTAATTCATGGGGCATGGAGGCCTGTTGTGACCCCATTAACTTGGGCCGCAATCCCTGGGATCGGATTACGTCGGATTCCGCACATATGGTGGACAGCCGGGTACTTAGCGTAACTACTAATTTGTCCACGCATTCATGCCGGATATGATCGTGGCAGTCAACTTGGGATTTTCGGCGCATTGAGCTGAATGCAAGATGCTCGTCGGTTCCAGCAGAGGCCATGGCGATATCTGAGGCCCTAAAAGTTCCTTGAGCGGGGCTCCCATTATGTGTAATTCTTGACAACAAGAATTTTGGCTTGCTTGCACCCGACCAGCGGCGCTGCCCGCGGCTCCCCGTGGCATCGTGTACACCATGGACCGGACTAACGCGCGCTAACAACGATTGGCGGCACCGCCTGGGTTATCCGGCGACAGCAGCCACCAACCAATAGGTGCAAGCGTAGAGTCGGCCGACGGGAGGTGCGCGTCAACTGGCATGTCGATGCCTGGAGTATTCGAAATCGCACACATTACCTCGGATGTGAGTCTTAATCTCGTGTTGAATTTCTCTGGATACGGTTCATCGAGTTTATCCAGAGCCTGGCCCTCGTCCCAACGTGCTGTTTCAAAGCGCTGCAATTGCCTACGCTGAACCAGTCCAGATAACCTGCACGGCAGTCCACTCATTGGTGCCGGTTTCCCGCATTAACACAGGTTGTGAGCAGGTCGATAACATCATCGTGAATTATGTCGGCTCTTAGCCCGTCAACTGCAATTAACTCCACATGCCACACGACTCAACCTGCCAGGAACGAAGAGGCTGGCAGTGGTTGCGCAAAGTGCCATCCTTGCGCATTATTGCATCCGAACGCATGCAATCGATCAAGTTGTCGCGGGGTTTCGACGTGCTTTGCAGTGACAGCCAGACCCAATCCGCGGGCGAGTTCAATCATCGCTCGGGTGACCTGTTCATCGGCTACCCGGTCGCGGATGCTTCCGCCAAGGTTCTCCACGAGCTTGCCGGCGAGTTTGACGACCCCGACCGGAAGGTTCGGCAGGTTGGCAAAGCTGGAGAAACCCGTGCCGAAGTCGTCTATTGCGATGCCCACACCTAGGGCGGACAGCTCTTGCAACGCACTCAATGCCGCCTCGTCATTGCCAAGGCTTGTATCATGGCCAAGTTCAAGCTGCAAAGCGATAGCGGGTAGGCCGTTTCCGGCTAGCGCATTTTTGACTAGGGGAAGAAATCCAGGATCGCAGATAACGCTACTGGCGATATTAACACTGACGAATGGCTGCAACTCGCTGCTGTCGTCACGCCACTCACGGGCTACGCGGCAGGCTTCCTCAATTACGAAGGCCGTAAGCGACGTAATCAGCCCATTATTTTCAGCGATCTCAATGAAACGACCGGGGAGGAGGGTGCCCAACTTTGGGTGCGCCCAACGCAGCAGCGCTTCGGCACCGATTATTGAGGTGTCTGCTAACCGGAAGATCGGCTGGTAAACAGCAAAGAATTCACCGCGATCCAATGCTGTGCGCATCGCGGCTGGCTGGAAGTATTGTGCGTCCCGTTGGTCGAGGGTATGGGCCGCGCGACGCTCATCACCAATTCCAATACGGCTGTTATCCAGCGAATTAGCCGACTCGGCCTTCGGTCGGTCCGACAAGGTGCCTACGTAGCCTATGCAGAGGTCCTGCAACAGCGAGGCAAGCCGTGTCGACGATCCAAGGCCGCCGAAGTGGTGTTGGACCGCGCCGGCAACATCGCCCAACACGCGTGCGGGGTCGGGACCGGTGGCGGCCCGCCGCGCCAGGGAAGCGCCGACCCGAATGGCCAGGTTTGAGCTGCCCTGCTCATACGCGCGTCGCAACATGGTCGCGAGCCGCTGGGAATAACCGCTGTCGGACCCGAGGCCGCAAAATCTCACGGCATCGGCGATTGCACAGCTCAAGTCGTCGTCAGTTTTCGTCTCTGCTGCACCCATCCTGCCAGGTCGCTCCTCAATGTTAAGGGGCTCGGATTCCCACACCAGACCGCAAGGCTTAAGAGCCCGTGACATCCGACCAAACTTCAGCATCAAAAGCATCCGCTAAAACGCGTATTCCCGCGACCGGGTATGGTAGCGCCGTCGGATTGAGGCGCTGGTCTAACCGGGTGCTACAGCGGCCACAGATTCCCCCAGCCTTGGGAATGGTCAACAACGTGAACATTAAAGCCGAACCAATCTGGACTGCCGGCGCCCATCCCAACGCATGGCCGGTGATCCGGCAGTACAAGACCGCCCGGCGCGCGACAGGATCAGAAATCCCTCGACGCCCAGAAGGCCCGCGCCAAAGCGGTCGTGGCCGGCGACGAACAAGCCAAGATCACCCGATTGGTCACCGTCAACGGCGATCACCGAACCCTGAATGAAGCCAGGATCGCCCGCGCACGCGGACTGGTCGGCCTCAGACCCGAGTTGGGTCATTTGGCTTAGTGCCTTGAGTTTCCGGTCTGCAGGGCGTCGAGAATCACCGTGACCTCGGGTTCTATGGCGGGTGGGTATGTGGCGATGACGCCGTTGATGTCGATGGTCGCCGAACGCAGAGGCTTGAGGCTGCGCAGGAACCTGCGAAGGGACAGTCCGGTGCGGGTCTGGATTTCGCGGCTCAGTGCGAGGGCGGTGAACACGATGGTGAGGTGGGCTTCGATGGCGTCGCGGGTGCGGGCGAACATGGGTCTGGCCGCGAGGTCGGATTTCGACATGCGGAAGGACTGCTCGACCCGCCACAGATCGTGATAGTTGGCGATCACCTCGGGCGCGGGCATGAGTCCGGCGTCGATGTTGGTGACATACCCTTTGAGCCCGACCAGTCGACGTGCCCGTTGGATCGACGCGGTGTCGAGTTCCCGGGCGCCGTTGCGGATGGTCACGAATCGTGGTGTGCGGGCGGCTCTATCGCCGGCGACAACGGCGCGGGCCTTGGCCTCCTGCAGGTTCAGCGTCTTGTTGTCGCGCACCGCGCGTTTGGTCGAGTACGCCCACACCGCCCGCCAGGACTTCGGGTGCGTCGTGGGGTTCCAGACGGGTTCGGCTCGCCGTCTCGGGTCGCTGCTCTTGGCGGCGGTGCCGCGTTGATCGCGTGGCGTGATGGTGTCGATGATCTGCCCGTCGGTGAAAACATCACCATGCCAATGGAAATGGGATGCGAGATCGCCAGGTGCTTTGGTGACTCTGGATCCGACGATGAATCGCAACCCGGCGGCGTCGAGGTCGCGTAGGTTCGAAGCCGAGAGCATGCCGGCATCGGCGACGACGACCATATCGGCGATGCCGTGGCGCTGTTGGAACGCGGTGACGATTGGGATGATGGTCAGGGTTTCGGCTTTGTTGCCTTCGAAGCAGCGGATTTCCAGCGGGAACCCGGTCCGGTCGACCAACAGCCCGACAACGATCTGCGGATCCACCCGGCGTTCCTTGGAGTACCCGACGCGACGCAGGTCGTCTTCCTTTTCCGCCTCGAAATACAACGTGGTGACGTCGTAAAGAACCAGACTGATATCGCCTGTAGCACAGGCATTCTGGAAGCAGGCCGAAGCGATCTGATCACGGTATCCACCGCCACACGCCCGGCGCAGGGTCGGTTTACGCGTCGACAACGAAGCTGAAGTGCGGCCCAGCTCGGCCAGGACCCGGTCGACATCGAGCAGGCTGGTCGGCTCTACCACCCGAGCGATCACCAAATCGCGGAACACATCATCGCCGACCGCAGTGCTGAAACCGAGGCTGGCATACACGTCGGACAGGGCGTCGTAGAGCAACCCGCTGCACGACTTGAG
>NZ_UPHT01000050.1 GCF_900566085.1 Mycobacterium attenuatum | reverse complement strand
GTCAGCGTGGCGGCCAGGCGGGCGCCGTTGACCTTGGCCCGCCACAGCGCCTCGTCGGCGTAGATGTTGCCGATTCCGGAGACCACCTCTTGGTTCAGGAGCTGGCGCTTGAGCTCGGAATGCTTGCGCCGCAACACTTCGACGACGGCTCGGGCGTCGAACCGTGGGTCGAGCGGATCCCGCGCCAGGTGGGTGATCGGTGCCGGCACCACACTGCCGTCCACGGTCACCAGGTCGGCAAGCAGCCATCCGCCGAACGTGCGCTGGTCGGCAAAGCTCAGCACGGTCCCGTCGTCGAGCAGCGCGGAGATCCGGACGTGGTCGGAGCGCGGGACCGTCCCGAGCAGCATCTGCCCACTCATGCCCAGGTGCACGACCAGTGCGCTGTCCGGGCTATCCAGCGTCAACCACAAGTACTTGCCGCGCCGATCGGTTCCGGTGATTCGCGCGCCCAGCAGCCGCGCCGTCAGGTCGGCGGGTCCGGCCTCGTGGCGCCGTACCGCCCGGGGGTGATGGACCCGGACCGCGGCCATCGTCTTGCCCACGACGTGGGCCGCCAAGCCGCGGCGCACCACCTCAACCTCGGGTAGCTCAGGCATCTAGAGCAAGGGTTTTCCAGCCGTGTCCAGCGCCTCCACTGCCTCGAGCGCCTGGTAGGCGGCCGATGCGGCTTTCTGCTCGGCTTCCTTCTTGGAGCGGCCCAAGCCCTGCCCGTATTCGGTGTCCATCACGACGACCACCGCGGTGAACTCCTTGTCGTGGTCCGGGCCGGTGGAGGTGACCAGGTACGACGGGGTTCCCAAGCCGCGCGCCGCGGTCAGCTCCTGCAGGCTGGTCTTCCAGTCCAGCCCGGCGCCCAGCGTCGCCGCGGCGTCCAGCAGCGGTCCGAACAACCTCAGGATCACCTTGCGCGACACCTCGATGCCGTGCTGCAGGTAGATCGCACCCAGCAACGATTCCATGCCGTCGGCCAGGATGCTGGACTTGTCGGCGCCACCGGTATTGGCCTCGCCGCGGCCCAGCAACATGTGCACACCCAGACCGTTGTCGGACAGATTGCGCGCGACGTCGGCCAGCGCTTGGGTATTGACCACGCTGGCCCGCAGCTTGGCCAGGTCGCCTTCGGAGCGTTCGGGGTGGCGGTGATAGAGCTCGTCGGTGATGGTCAGCCCCAGAACCGCGTCACCCAGAAATTCCAGCCGTTCGTTGGTCGGAAGCCCGCCGTTCTCATAGGCATAGCTGCGGTGCGTCAACGCCAGCGACAAGAGCTCATCGGAAAGGTCGACACCGAGCGCGTCGAGCAGAGGCTGTCGGGAGGCCGTCACCGCTCACCTCGATCCGCGGCGTCGGGGCGCTGCGCGGTGAGGATGTCGGCCAGCTTGGCCCACCTGGGGTCGATCTGGTCGTGATGATGGTCGGGCTCAGCGGCCAGTGCGACGCCGCACTGGGGGCACAGCCCGGGGCAGTCGGGGCGGCAGACCGGGGAAAACGGCAGTTCCAGGCCGACCGCGTCGATGATCGACTGCTCGAGATCGATCTTCTCGTCGACGACGTGGCCGACCTCGTCTTCCTCGGTGGTCGCCGCGGTGGTGCTGTCGGGATAGGCGAACAGTTCGGTCAGGACAACTTGTACCCGACCCTGAATGGCGGTCAGGCAGCGAGAGCACTCCCCGGACGTGGGCGCGCCCGCTGTCCCGCTGACCAGAACTCCCTCCGACACCGACTCCACCCGCAGATCCAGGGTCAGCGGCGCACCGCGCTGGATGGCGATCAGCTCCACGCCGATGCGCGCGGGACTGTCTACGGTGTGCTGCACGGTGAACATGGCTCCGGGACGGCGCCCCAGCCGGGCGATGTCAATCGACATCGGCCCTGTCAGACGTCCGTGGGCTGTCTGGCTATGCTGCCTCGACATACGAGAGATCCTACGGCGCGCGTCGTGGTATGGAGCGAATCCGGTGCCCGCCGGGCCGCAGCCGCCTTGCGACGGGAACGCGACTAGCGCGTTGCGTAGTCGTGCGTGCCGGCCGCGGTGCGAAGCTGATGGCGGCCCCGTCCCACGGAGCGCAGTGTGCCGTTGAGCATTTCTTCGAACTCGGCAAGCTTGGTGTCCACATAGACGTCGCATTCGCCGCGCAGCCGGTCGGACTCCGCATGCGCCGTGTCGATCAGGCGGGTCGCCTCGGCGTTGGCCGCCTGCACGACCTCGTTCTGCGACACCAGGCGTTGCTGTTCCTTGATGCCCTCTTGCACCGCCTTCTCATAGGAGATGTTGCCGCTTTCGATCAGTCGGTCGCATTCGGACTTGGCCCGGCTGATGCTTGCCTCGTACTCCCGTTTGGCTGAGGCGGCAATGCGCATCGCCTCCTCCCGGGCGTCCGCGACCATCCGCTCACTGTGTTGGCGCGCTTCGCTCACCATCCGATCGGCCTGGGATTTCGCGTCGGACAGAATCCGGTCCGCCTCCGCGCGGGCATGGTTGAGCATCGAGTCGGCCTCGGTGGTCGCCGCGGAAACCATGGAGTCGGCATGCGCTTTCGCGTCGTGCAACATCGAATCGCGCGCGTCGAGGACATCCTGGGCGTCATCGAGTTCGCCGGGGATCGCGTCTTTGATGTCGTCGATCAGCTCGAGCACATCACCGCGCGGCACGACGCAGCCCGCCGTCATCGGCACGCCACGGGCTTCTTCGACGATTGCGCTCAATTCGTCGAGCGCTTCAAAGACTCGGTACACGGCCATATCCTCCCGGCATCCCTGGCATGATTGTTGTTACCAGTGTGCCTGCTGTTATCTCTGTGACGACGGTGGCAACCTCGGTGTGTCGGCTTGTTTCCGGGCTTGAACCACTCACGGCGGGACCACGCGCCGGCCTGCCGTCGTCCAGCCGCTCCGAACGCGATGTCGTCGGCGCCTCGGCGCAGCGGTTCGGCGACCACGCGGACGGACGTCTGTGTGCGGGTTCGGCGAGCCACGGTAGGGTGGCGCCGTGTACGCCCGCTCGAACGACGGCAAAAGCCCTACCAAAAGCCCTACGTTGTATATCTTTCCGCATGCTGGCGGAACCGCGAAAGACTATGTCGCATTCTCTCGCGAGTTTTCCGGCGACCTGAAGCGAATTGCTGTCCAGTACCCGGGGCAGAACGATCGGTCGGGGCTGCCGCCACTGGAAAGCATTCCGGGCCTGGCTGACGAAGTATTCGCGATGATGAAGCCGACCGCCCCGATCGGCGATCCGGTGGTCTTCTTTGGGCACAGCATGGGCGGAATGCTGGCCTTCGAAGTGGCGTTGAGGTTCCAATCAGCGGGTTACCGCATCCTGGCGCTATTTGTGTCGGCCACCTCGGCACCGGGTCATATCAGATACAAGCAACTCAAGGGTTTCTCCGACAATGAGATGCTGGATTTGGTAGCCCGGGCGACCGGTACAAATCCCGATTTCTTCGCCGACGAAGAATTTCGGGTGGGAGTGCTGCCCACCTTGAGAGCCGTGCGCGCCATTGCGGGTTATACCTGCCCGCCGGAGACAAAAATTTCGTGCCCAATCTATGCATATATCGGGGACAAGGACTGGATCACAACTCGGGAAGACATGGAGCCCTGGCGCGATCGAACGACCGCCGAGTTCGCGATTCGCGTCTACCCCGGGGATCATTTCTATCTCAACAATAATTTGCCAGAGCTGGTCGGCGATATCGAAGACCGAACTCTCCAGCAGCTCCACAAAGCTTAGCTGCGACCACTTGCAGTCGCCCTGGCCATTACCCCACACGCCGGCGGGACTGGCTTCGCCATGGTGATGACGAAGTTCGCCACGGCTCAGGCGCCCCAGCCGCGCCCCAGCCGCATCGGCGGCGGCGACCAGGCGTGGGCCGGTTGGCCGGCGGGCCATCGCGCGCCTGCTGGCCCGTCACCTCGCGCGGGGCTGTGAACTTTGTCACAACGAGACGGCGGTCCCAAACTGCTGGCACCCGCGTGCCAAAATCGAGATACCAACTCTCACTGCACTAGTCATCTGTCACTGATGTATCAAACGTCACATCCAGCACCTCTACTCACAGCGGACTCCCTGGTACAAAGGCTTAATGCAGGTCGGGACTGTCCGCTCGCAGGCGGTAGGATTGGCGGTCGCTGTGGGGAAAGTGTGGATTTTCCAAATACCGCCCGCACCCGTCCCGAGAGGTGGTTACCTTACGTAGACCGACTAGTCGTATGGGGAACGGGGTCATTCTGGGGGCGGTCAGCCTGAGCACGCCGGTGTGCTTCGACAGGGACAGCTGCGCCATCGTCATAGCGGATTAGTCAGCTCAGACTCGCGGGTTTCACCCTGCTGGTCAGTTGCACTGTGCAAGCGATTCGCTTGCGCAACACACAATCAAACCGATAAGTCGATGGGAGTTAAGTGCGATGCCGGTGATCGACTCTTCCTTCCCTGCTTTGCTGAGACAGCGGGCGGATCAGCACGCTGACACCACTGCGTATACGTTCATCGACTACGGACTGGATCCGAAGGGGTTCGCTGAGAGCTTGACGTGGTCGCAGGTGTACGGCCGTGCCTGCACCATCGCTGAAGAACTGAAATTGTACGGGTCGCCCGGCGATCGAGTGGCTATTCTGGCGCCACAGGGTCTGGAATATATCGTCGCATTCCTCGGTGCCCTGCAGGCGGGATTTATCGCAGTTCCGCTGTCGACGCCGCAATACGGTATTCACGACGATCGCGTGTCCGCGGTATTGCGCGACGCCAGCCCGGTCGCCATTCTGACGACGTCGTCGGTAGTGGCGGATGTCACGAAATACGCGAACGCGCAAGACGGGCGCCCCGCGCCGTTCGTCATCGAGGTTGATCTGCTTGATCTGGACTCGCAGCGTCAGTTGGCGGTGCCGCCGCGGCTGTCGACCGGAGCGGCTTATCTGCAGTACACCTCCGGATCCACCCGCACACCGGCCGGCGTCATCGTCTCCCACAAAAACGTTATCGCCAACGTGACACAGAGCCTCTACGGCTATTTCGGCGACCCCGACAATGTCTCGGCCGACACGCTGGTCTCGTGGCTGCCCTTGTTTCACGACATGGGCCTGATCCTGGGAATATGCGCACCGCTGGTCGCGGGTCGAAGCGCCGTGTTAATCAGCCCGATGTCCTTCTTGCGCCGGCCGGCCTGCTGGATGCAATTGCTTGCCAGCGCTGGGCGGTGCTTCTCAGCGGCGCCGAATTTCGCTTTTGAATTGGCCGTGCGGAGGACCTCTGACGAGGACATGGCAGGGCTTGACCTCGGCGACGTGGTCGGAATCGTCAGCGGCAGCGAGCGCATCCACGTAGCCACCGTGAAGCGTTTCACCGAGCGTTTCGCTCGATACAACCTGAGGCCGGCGGCGGTGCGACCCTCCTACGGGCTCGCGGAAGCGACCCTTTACGTGGCGGCTCCCGAGCCGGGCAGTGCGCCCACCACCGTCCGTTTCGACTACGAACAGTTGACTGCCGGACAGGCCAGGCGCATCGGAACCGACGGCCCGGTCGGCACCGAACTCATCAGCTACGGTTCGCCGGACCCGTCGGCGGTGCGCATCGTCGACCCCGAAACCATGGCCGAGAATTCGCCGGGCAAAGTCGGTGAGATCTGGGTGCACGGCGACCATGTGGCACTGGGATATTGGCGCAAGCCGGAGCAGACCGCGCGCACGTTCAACGCCAAGCTGATCAATCCCGCCCCGCCAGCCCCCAAGGGACCGTGGTTGCGCACCGGAGACCTGGGCGTCATATCCGAGGGCGAACTGTTCATCATGGGCCGCATCAAAGACCTCCTCATCGTCGACGGCCGCAACCACTATCCCGACGACATCGAAGCGACGATCCAGGAGATCACCGGTGGCCGCGTCGCGGCGATAGCGGTGCCGGACGACATCACCGAGCAGCTGGTCGCGATCATCGAGCTGAAGCGACGAGGAGCGTCGGCAGAAGACGCCATGCGAAAGCTACGTTCGGTCAAGCGGGAAGTCACGTCGGCGATTTCGAGGTGTCACAGCTTGCGCGTGGCTGACCTGGTTCTGGTCTCGCCCGGGTCGATTCCGATCACCACCAGCGGCAAGGTCCGCCGTTCGGCCTGCGTCGAACGGTATCGGCGCGACGGATTCAAACGCCTGGACGTGAGCGCATGACGGCGAGCATCAATGACGAAGCTGACCTTCGCCATTGGCTTGTCGACTATTTGGTGACAAATATCGGGTGCACACCCGATGAGGTCGACCCCAATCTGTCACTGGCCGATCTCGGGGTCAGTTCGCGCGACGCGGTGGTGCTGTCCGGCGAGTTGACCGAGTTGCTGGGCAAGACCGTATCCCCCATCGACTTCTGGGAACACCCGACGATCAACTCCCTGGCAGCGTATCTCACGGCGCCCGAGCCCCATTTCGAGTCGGACTCGGCGCTCAACCGCCCCGGTCGAAGCTCGTTGGAAGAGCCGATCGCCGTGATCGGCATGGGCTGTCGGTTCCCCGGCGGGATCACCGGCCCGGATACGTTGTGGCAGTTTCTTTGTGACCGCCGTTCGGCGATCGGGCAGGTCCCCGACCAACGGTGGGAACAGTTCGACGACGGCTCCCTGGAAGTACGGGCACTGCTGGACCGCACCACGCGGTGGGGCTCATTCCTGCCCGATATCGACGCGTTCGACGCCGAGTTCTTCGAGATCTCCCCCAGCGAAGCGGACAAGATGGACCCCCAGCAGCGTCTTCTTCTGGAAGTCGCCTGGGAAGCCTTGGAGCACGCCGGGATTGCGCCCAGCTCGCTGCGGCGTTCGCAGACAGGAGTTTTCGCCGGGTCGTGCTTGAGCGAATACGGCGCTATTGCCTCCACCGACCTATCACAGGTTGACGGGTGGAGCAATACCGGTGGCGCGATGAGCATCATCGCCAACCGCCTTTCGTATTTCCTCGACCTGCGCGGCCCGTCCGTGGCGGTGGATACCGCATGCTCGTCGTCACTGGTGGCGATCCACCTGGCCTGTCAGGGCCTTCGGACGCAGGACTGCAACCTGGCCATCGCCGCCGGAGTGAATTTGTTGCTGTCCCCGGCGGTATTTCGCGGTTTCGACCAAGTCGGTGCGCTGTCGCCCACCGGTCATTGCCGCGCATTCGATGCCGCCGCCGACGGGTTCGTGCGCGGCGAAGGTGCCGGGGTGGTGGTACTCAAGCGGCTGACCGACGCGCAACGCGACGGTGATCGCGTGCTGGCGGTGATCTGCGGTTCGGCCGTCAACCAGGACGGCAGATCCAACGGGCTCATGGCCCCCAACCCGGCGGCCCAGATGGCCGTGCTGCGCGCCGCCTACACCAACGCGGGGATGCAGCCCAACGAAGTCGACTTCGTCGAAGCTCACGGTACCGGCACGCTGCTGGGCGATCCGATCGAAGCCCGGGCACTGGGCACCGTGCTGGGCCGCGGACGCCCCGAGGACGCTCCCCTGCTCATCGGCGCCGTCAAGACCAATCTCGGTCACACCGAGGCAGCGGCCGGCATCGCCGGCTTCATCAAAACGGTGCTGGCGGTACAGCATGGGCGGATTCCGCCGAACCAACGCTTCGAAAGTCCCAACCCGCACATCCCGTTTGCCGACCTGCGGATGAAAGTCGTCGACACGCTGACGGAATGGCCGGAGACAAGCCACCCGCGCCGCGCCGGTGTGTCGTCCTTCGGATTCGGCGGCACCAACGCGCACGTGGTGATCGAACAGGGTCAGGAACTGTCGCCGCCGCGTGGGCATGACCCGGATCCGGCCGTGTCGACACTGGTGGTGGCGGGTAAGACGGCGCAACGGGTGGCCGCGACGGCCGGGGTGCTAGCCGACTGGATGGAGGGCCCCGGCGCCGAGGTGCCGTTGGCCGATGTCGCCCACACCGTCAATCATCACCGGTCCCGGCAGGCCAAGTTCGGCACCGTGGTCGCGCGGGAGCGGACCCAGGCGGTAGCCGGCTTACGCGCGCTGGCTGCCGGGCAGCACTCCCCCGCAGTGGTTGGGCCGCAGGAGGGTTCGCCGGGTCCGGGCACGGTGTTCGTCTATTCCGGTCGCGGCTGGCAATGGGCCGGCATGGGCCGCCGGCTACTGGTTGACGAGCCCGCCTTCGCTGAGGCGATCGCCGAGCTGGAGCCGGTGTTTGTCGAGCAGGCCGGCTTCTCGCTGCACGACGTGCTGGCCAACGGTAAGGACCTGATCGGCATCGAGCAGATTCAGTTGGGTCTGATCGGCACCCAGCTGGCGCTCACCGCGCTGTGGCGCTCCCACGGGGTGCAACCCGACGCGGTGATCGGCCACTCGATGGGCGAGGTGGCCGCCGCCGTGGTCGCCGGAGCGCTGACGCCCGCGGAGGGCTTGCGGGTGACTGCGACGAGGGCTCGGCTGATGGCGCCGCTGTCCGGTCAGGGCGGCATGGCCCTGCTCGAACTCGACGCCACCGAGACCAAGGCGCTCATCGCCGACTATCCGCACGTGACGCTGGGAATTTACAACTCGCCGCGCCAGACCGTGATCGCCGGTCCCACCGGGCAGATCGACGAGTTGATCGGCCGGGTGCGGGCCCGCGATCGCTTCGCCAGCCGCGTCAATATCGAAGTGGCCCCGCACAATCCGGCCATGGACGCGCTGCAGCCGATGATGCGTTCGCAGCTGGCGGATTTGAACCCGCAGACCCCGACGATTCCGGTCATCTCCACCACCTACGACGACGTCGACACCCGCCCGGTGTTCGACGCCGAGCACTGGGCAACCAACATGCGCAGCCCGGTGCATTTCCAGCAGGCGGTCGCGCGTGCCGGCAACAACCACCACACCTTCATCGAGATCAGCGCGCACCCGCTGCTGACCCAGGCCGTCATGGACACGCTGCGCGGCGCCCAGCACGGAACCCGATACACCAGTGTCGGCACCCTGCAACGCGACAGCGACGACACCATCACCTTCCGCACCAATCTCAACACCGTCCACACCGACCACCCCCCGCACACACCGCACCCGCCCGAGCCGCACCCCGCCATCCCGACTACCCCTTGGCAGCACGGCCGTCACTGGATCACGCCCAAGCGCCCGGCCCATATTTCCGGCGCCGCGCCGGTAGCGGGCACCCTGCTGGGCCAACGCACCTCGGTCATGTCCAGTCCGCCGTCTCACCTCTGGCAGGCCAGGCTGGCCCCGGATGCAAAGCCTTACCGCGGCCGGTATCGATTCCACGGGGTCGAACTCGTCCCGGCCTCCGTTGTGCTGCACACAATGGTTTCCGCGGCAACCGAATTGGGCTACCGGGTGCTGACCGACATCCGGTTCGAGCAACCCATTTTCGCCGACCAGCCGCGACTGATCCAGGTGGTCGCCGACAACCAGTCGGTGAGTGTGGCCTCGATTCCGGCCGCCGAAGCGTCGTCCAACCGGTGGACACGGCATGCGACCGCACGCCTTACCTCAGCACCGTTATCACCAGCGGCCGTGCACTCAGAGGCTAACCCTCACCGGAGCCGTCGCGGCGGCGAGATTCCAGACGTTGCAGCGCTGTTCGCGATCCATGGCGTCGACGGCCTGCCCTTCACCTGGTCCGTGGATTCATGGGCGCCCCAGGACACCGGGCTCGTCGTCGGGGTCGAGCTTCCCGAGGCACTGCCCGAGGGCTCGATCGCACCGCTGCTCGACGCCGCGGTGCACATCGGGGCGCTGGCCGACGACACCGACCCGCGACTTCACGTACCGGCCGGCATCGAGCAGATATGGTTCGGCGACGCCGTAGCGGCACCGCGCGCCTCGCTGACACTCGACCGCACCGCTCGCGACAGCGACGGGACCACCCTCGATGTCACCATCGCCGCCCGCGGCGAGGCGGCCGGTGTGTCGATACGTGCACTTCGCTACCGGGCGCTCGATTTCGGCGACGGGCAACCGCTGGCCGAGAGCTCCGACGCCAGGAGCTTCGTGCACACGATCGACTGGCAACCGCGCGCGGATGTCGTTGACGCGCAAGCCCACCCGGCATCGGCGATCGGCCCGCAGCCCGTCGCGGTGATCGGTGCCGACGGCGCTTCGCTGCGGCTGCAACTGGAGAACCAGGGATACCGGCCCGCCGCGGTGCCCGATGCCCGTTATCTGCTTTACGTCGCCGATGCCCGACCGGTAACCGACGACGAGACCGACGTCGAATTCAGCGTGCGGGTCACCGCCGAAATCGGCGCTCTGGTAAGAACTCTGGCGGCAGAAGGCGCCGAAAGATCCGCCGCGCTGTGGATCGTCACCCGCGGAGTCCACGAATCGGTGACCCCGTCCGCGCTGCGCCAGAGCTTCTTGTGGGGTCTTGCCGGCGTCATCGCCGCCGAACATCCCGAGCTGTGGGGCGGCCTGGTCGATCTCGCCGCCGGCGCCGACCTGGCTGAATCCGCGCCGCTACTTGCCGAGCTGCTTGCGGCGCCAAGCAAGTCGATCCTGGTGGCACGCGCCGGTGTGGTGCTCACACCGGCGTTGGCGCCGGTGCGCGGAACGCCCGTGCGCCAACCATTGCAATGCCGGCCGGACGCGGCCTATCTCATCACCGGAGGAATGGGGGCGCTGGGTCTGCTGATGGCCGATTGGCTCGCCGACCGCGGCGCCCGCCGGCTGGTCCTGACCGGTCGTACCCCGTTGCCACCGCGACGGGACTGGGAACTCGACACCCTCGACGGCGAACTGCGAAAGAAGATCGACGCCATCCGTGCCCTGGAAATGCGCGGCGTGACGGTCGAAGCCGTCGCGGTCGACGTCGGATGCCGCGCGGACGTGCAGGCCCTGCTGACCAAGCGCGATCGCGACGGAGCTGCGCCGATTCGCGGGATCATCCACGCCGCCGGTGTCACCAACGATCAGCTGGTGACGCAGCTGACCGAGGATGCGGTGCGACAGGTGGTGTGGCCCAAGGTCGCCGGCAGCCAGGTGCTGAACGAGGCGTTCCCAGCCGGCAGCGTGGACTTCTTCTTCCTGACGGCGTCGGCTGCGGGGATATTCGGCATCCCCGGGCAGGGTTCGTATGCGGCTGCCAACGCCTACCTGGACGCCTTGGCGCGGGCGCGCCGCCAACAGGGCTGCCACACCATGAGCCTGGACTGGGTCGCATGGCGAGGGCTCGGTTTCGCCGCCGACGCTCAGATCGTCAGCGAAGAGTTGAAGCGCATGGGTTCACGCGACATCACGGCGCCGGAAGCTTTCACCGCGTGGGAATACGCCGACGGTTATGACGTCGCGCAGGCGGTTGTGGTGCCGGTGCCCTCGACGGCCGCCGTGCCGGGAGCCGTCGGTGCGGCTGCGCATCTGAAGCCGGCGCAGGACTGGTCGCAAATGCCGGCCACCGCGGTGCGCACCGAACTCGAGAAAGGTTTGCGCCGCATCATCGCCGCCGAACTGCGGCTGCCAGAAACCGACCTGGACACCGACAGGCCGTTCGCGGAACTGGGGCTCAACTCGTTGATGGCGATGGCGATTCGGCGCGAAGCCGAGCAATTCGTCGGGATAGAGCTGTCGGCGACCATGCTGTTCAATCATCCTACCGTGGCAACGTTGGCCCGGTACCTCACTAATCGCGTTGCTCCGCAACAGGATTCGTCAGCAGACGAGATGGCCGCGCTGTCCGCCTCGGCGGGAAGCGTCTTGGACAGCCTGTTCGACCGCATCGAATCAACGTCGGCCGAGGGCGAAAGGTGATACGCACGGCCTTCAGCCGGATCTCCGGTATGAGCGCACAGCAACGCGCCACCTTGGCCGAGGAGTTCACCAAGATCTCCCGGATCGCGGTGGCCGAGCCCGTCGCGGTGGTGGGCATCGGATGCCGTTTTCCTGGCGATGCCACCGACCCGGACAGCTTCTGGGACTTGCTGATAGAAGGTCGTAACGCGATCTCGCGGGTGCCGGCCGATCGGTGGGACGCGGACGCCTTCTACGACCCCGACCCCTTGGCCCCGGGCCGGATGACCACCAAGTGGGGCGGTTTCGTACCCGACGTCGCCGGCTTCGATGCCGAGTTTTTCGGCATCACCCCTCGCGAAGCCGCCGCCATGGACCCCCAGCAGCGGATGCTGCTCGAGGTGTCCTGGGAAGCCCTCGAACATGCCGGCATACCGCCGGATTCGCTGGCCGGCACCCGAACCGGCGTGATGATGGGCGTGTATTTCAACGAATACCAGTCCATGCTGGCGGCCAGCCCGGAAAACGTGGACGCCTACAGCGGCACCGGCAACGCCCACAGCATCACCGTGGGTCGCATCTCGTACCTGCTGGGACTGCGCGGTCCCGCGGTGGCGGTGGACACCGCGTGCTCGTCGTCGTTGGTGGCGGTCCACCTGGCCTGCCAGAGCCTGCGACTGCGCGAAACCGACCTGGCCCTGGCCGGGGGCGTCAGCATCACCCTTCGGCCCGAGACTCAAATCGCAATTTCGGCGTGGGGGCTGCTGTCGCCGCAGGGCCGGTGCGCCACCTTCGACGCCGCGGCCGACGGATTCGTGCGCGGTGAGGGTGCCGGCGTGGTGGTGCTGAAGCGGTTGACCGACGCGGTGCGCGACGGCGACCGCGTCCTGGCGGTGGTGCGCGGCTCGGCGGTCAACCAGGACGGTCGCTCCAACGGGGTGACTGCGCCGAATACCGCGGCCCAGTGCGACGTGATCGCCGATGCGCTGCGATCCGGTGACGTGGCCCCCGAAAGCGTGAACTATGTCGAAGCCCACGGAACCGGCACGGTGCTGGGCGATCCGATCGAGTTCGAGGCGCTGGCGTCGACGTACGGCCGGGGCCAGGGTTCGTGCGCGCTGGGCGCCGTGAAGACCAATATCGGCCATCTGGAGGCAGCAGCCGGGATCGCGGGATTCATCAAGGCCGCACTGGCCGTGCAACACGCCACGATCCCGCCGAATCTGCATTTCTCGCAATGGAATCCAGGTATCAACGCCGCGCCGACGCGGTTCTTCGTTCCCACCGAGAACACCAGATGGCCGGCCACCGAAGGTGGCGGCGGGCCACGGCGAGCCGCGGTGTCGTCGTTCGGATTGGGCGGGACGAACGCGCACGTCATCATCGAGCAGGGTCCCGAACTGACACCGGCAAGTGGTGCCGCCGGCAGCCACCCGGACACCCATCCCGACGCCGAGGTGTCGTCGCTGGTGGTGACGGGCAAGTCCGCACAGCGGGTGGCCGCCACGGCGGCGGTGCTGGCCGAATGGATGGACGGCCCGGGCGCCGCGGTCGCCCTGGCGGATGTGGCCCATACGGTCAATCACCACCGCGCGCGGCACGCCAAGCACGGCATCGTGGTGGCCCGCCAACGCGGGCAGGCGGTGGCCGGGCTGCGCGCCCTGGCGGCCGGGCAGCACTCCCCCGGCGTAGTCCGCCCACCGGACGGATCACGCGGTCCGGGAACGGTATTCGTCTACTCCGGCCGTGGGTCGCAATGGGCCGGCATGGGCCGCCAATTGCTGGCCGACGAGCCCGCGTTCGCCGCTGCGGTGGCCGAATTGGAGCCGGTGTTCGTCGAACAGGCCGGGTTCTCGCTGCATGAGGTCATTGCCGGCGGCCTCGAATTGGTCGGTATCGAGCGGATTCAATTAGGTCTCATCGGCATGCAGCTGACGTTGACCCAGCTGTGGCGTTCCTACGGGGTGCAGCCCGACCTGGTGATCGGCCACTCCATGGGCGAGGTGGCCGCCGCTGTGGTCGCCGGAGCCCTGACCCCCGCCGAAGGATTGCGGGTTACCGCCACTCGTTCGCGACTGATGGCGCCGCTGTCCGGGCAGGGTGGCATGGCCATGCTCGGCCTAGGCGCCGAGCAGACCGAAGCGCTGATCGCCGACTACCCGCAAGTGACGCTGGGCATCTACAACTCCCCGCGCCAGACCGTGATCGCCGGGCCCACCGCGCAGATCGACGAGCTGATCGCCCGGGTACGCGCGCAGAATCGCTTCGCCAGCCGGGTGAATATCGAAGTGGCTCCGCATAATCCGGCGATGGACGCGCTACAGCCCCAGATGCGCTCGGAGCTGGCCGATTTGACCCCGCGCACCCCGACGATCCCGATCATCTCGACCACTTATGAGAACCTCGACACCCGACCGGCCTTCGATGCCGAGCACTGGGCCACCAACATGCGTAACCCGGTGCGGTTCCAGCAGGCGATCGCGGGAGCCGGCGCCCAAACCTTCATCGAGATCAGCGCACACCCGCTGCTGACCCAGGCCATCGCCGACACGCTGGAAGCCACGCGCCCGGAACCGGCGATATACGCGAATATCGGTACGCTGCAACGCGACACCGACGACACCGTCACATTCCGCACCAACCTCTACACCGTCCTGGACCACCCACCGCAGACCCCGCATCCGCCGGAGCCGCACCCCGCCATCCCCACCACCCCGTGGCAACACACCCGCCACTGGATCACCGCGGCGGCGGGTGCCGGACGTCGGACTCCTAACACGGTCGCGGCGCCCGGACAGGTGCGCTCCGAGAACGGCACGCTCGACGATTGGTGCTACGAACTGGCCTGGCCGGCCCTCCCGGCACCGGACACCGACACGTCAAACCCCGCCCGCTGGCTCGTGGTGGCAGATGCCGGACTATGCGCTGAAATGCGCCGCGCCGCCGGTGCAGACTCCCGGGTGGAGCTCCTGGCCCAGGCGGCGCTGGCCGCAGACGGCGATCCGGGCACACTGCTGGAAGCGCTGCGCAACGTGGACCACGTGCTCTACGCACCGCCGGTCGGCGACGACCCGCTTGATGTTGCCCAGGCCTACCGGCTATTCCACGCGACGCGAAGGCTTTCCGCCGCGATGGCCGGCAGCGGCTCGCCAGCGAAGTTGTTCATCGTCACCCGCAACGCCCAACCCGTCGCGGACGGCGACCGGGCCAACCCCGGCCATGCGGTGCTGTGGGGCCTGGGCCGTTCACTGGCGCTGGAGCATCCCGAAATCTGGGGCGGGCTCATCGATCTCGACGACTCGGTGCCCACGGCACTGGCCGCCCGGCAGGTACTGGCCACCGCCGGCAGTGCCGACGAGGAAGACCAGGTCGTGTACCGGCTGGGCACCCGCCTGGTGCCCAGGCTGCGGTGGCGTTCGGTGACCACCGAACCGGTCACGCTGAGTTATGACACCAGCCAACTGGTGATCGGGGCTACCGGCAACATCGGGCCGCATCTGATCCGCCGGCTCGCCCAGATGGGCGCCGGCACCGTCGTCGCGGTCTCACGCAACCCCGGTGACCGGCTGCACGAGTTGGCTGAAACCCTTGCCGCAGAAGGCAAGAACCTCGTCACGGTGGCCGCGGATGCCACCGACGAAGACGCCATGACGGCGCTGTTCGACCGGTTCGGCGCCGACTTGCCGCCACTGGAGGGCATCTATCTGGCTGCCTTCGCCGGACAGCCGGTCCTGCTCAGCGAGATGACCTACGACGACGTCACGGCCATGTTCGCGCCCAAGCTTGATGCCGCCGCCCTGTTGCACCGGCTGTCGGTGACGACGCCGGTGCGCCACTTCGTGCTGTTCTCCTCCATTTCGGGTTTGACCGGTTCGCGGTGGCTGGCCCACTACACCGCGACCAGCGGATACCTGGACGCCCTGGCGTATGCGCGCCGGGTGATGGGGCTGCCGGCCACCGTCGTCGATTGGGGCTTGTGGAAGTCCCTGGCTGACGCTGAACATCAGGCCGGCCAGGTCAGTGTCGGATCCGGGCTGCTGCCCATGGACGACGAGATCGCCATCGGCGCGCTGCCGCTGGTGCTCAACCCGCAGGCCGGCGTGCGCACCGCCGTGGTCGCCGCGGATTGGCCGCTGCTGGCGGCTGCATATCGCACCAGAGGGTCGCTGCGTATCGTCGACGACCTGCTGCCGGCGCCGGCAGATGTCGCGTTGCCGGAAAGCGAATTCCGCAAAGCCCTGCGTGATCGCCAGGCCGAACGACGCCACGACATGCTGTTCGACCATGTCGCCGGCCTGGCCGCCACGGTGATGGGAATGCCCGCGACCGCGACACTGGACCCGGCGGCGGGCTTCTTCCAGCTCGGCATGGATTCGCTGATGAGCGTCACGCTGCAGCGGTCGCTGTCGGAAAGCCTCGGCGAGTTCCTGCCCGCGTCGGTGGTTTTCGACTACCCGACGGTGTACAGCCTCACCGACTATCTGGCCACCATCCTGCCCGAGCTTCTCGAAACGAGCCAGGCAACGGGAACCGCGGCATCCGATCAGCCGGCTGTCGAGACCTACGAAGAATTCACCGAAGACGAGTTGCTGGAACAGCTTTCCGAACGACTAAGGGGAACGCGATGACCGCCGCGACACCCGATCGCCGAGCGATCATTACCGAGGCGCTGCACAAAATCGACGACCTTACGGCCCGCCTGGAGCTCGCTGAAAAGTCCAGCACCGAACCGATCGCGGTGGTGGGCATGGGCTGCCGGTTCCCGGGTGCGGTGGACAACCCCGAGCGGTTTTGGGAGTTGTTGCGCGACGGCCGAAATGGCATCGTCCGGGTGCCCGCCGAGCGTTGGGATGCAGACGCGTACTACACCGACGATCACACCGTGCCCGGGACCATCTGCAGCCGGGACGGCGGATTCCTCACCGGCTGGCAGCCGTCCGAATTCGATGCCGAGTTCTTCTCGATTTCGCCGCGTGAGGCCGCGGCGATGGACCCCCAGCAGCGGTTGTTGATCGAGGTCGCCTGGGAAGCGTTGGAGGACGCGGGCGTTGCGCCGCACACCATCCGCGGCACCCAAACCTCGGTGTTCGTCGGTGTGACCGCCTACGACTACATGCTGACCCTGGCGGGCCGGCTGCGGCCCGAAGACCTCGACGCCTACATCCCCACCGGAAACTCGGCGAACTTCGCGGCCGGACGGCTGGCCTACATCCTGGGCGCTCGGGGTCCCGCGGTGGTGATCGACACGGCCTGCTCGTCGTCGTTGGTGGCGGTGCACCTGGCATGTCAGAGCCTGCGCTTGCGCGAAAGCGACATGGCGTTGGTCGGTGGGACCAACCTGCTGCTCAGCCCGGGACCGAGCATCGCGTGCTCACGATGGGGGATGCTGTCGCCCGAGGGGCAGTGCAAGACCTTCGACGTGTCCGCCGACGGGTATGTGCGCGGTGAAGGCGCGGGCGTCGTCGTGCTCAAGCGGTTGGACGATGCCATGCGCGACGGCGACCGTATCCTGGCGGTGGTACGCGGCTCGGCCGTCAACCAGGACGGCGCCAGCAGCGGAGTGACCGTGCCCAACGGCCCTGCTCAGCAAGCTTTGCTGCGCACCGCGTTGACGTCGTCGAGGCTCGATCCTGCCGACATCGACTACATCGAAGCCCACGGCACCGGTACCCCGTTGGGGGACCCGATCGAACTCGATTCGCTGAGCAAGGTTTTCAGTGATCGGCGCAACTGCGAGCCCCTGGTGATCGGCTCGGTGAAGACCAACCTCGGTCACCTAGAAGCCGCGGCCGGTGTCGCCGGCTTCATGAAGGCCGTGCTCGCCGTGAACAACGGCTACATTCCGCGGCATCTGAACTTTCGGCAGCTGACACCGCATGCCAGCGAGGCCGCAACTCGGCTGACCATCGCGACCGACGGCATGGCCTGGCCGGACACCGGTCGGCCGCGCCGGGCCGGAGTGTCGTCGTTCGGTGTCAGCGGGACGAACGCGCATGTGGTGATCGAGCAGGCGCCCGCCCCGGTGACTGCCGCCCGGCAGGACCCGGTGCCGGCGGTGTCGACGCTGGTGGTGTCGGGCAAGACGCCGCAGCGGGTGGCCGCGACCGCGTCGGTGCTGGCCGACTGGCTGGATGGCCCCGGCGCCGAGGTGCCGCTGGCCGATGTCGCACACACGCTCAACCATCACCGGGCCCGGCACGGCAAGTTCGCCACGGTCGCGGCCGTCGACCGGGGCCAGGCGGTGGCGGGACTGCGCGCACTGGCCGCGGGTGAATCCGCCCCCGGCCTGGTCGCGCCCCGGGACGGCTCGATCGGCCCCGGCACGGTATTCGTCTACTCGGGACGCGGGTCTCAGTGGGTCGGCATGGGCCGCCAACTGCTGGCCGACGAACCGGCCTTCGCCGCCGCAATCGCCGAACTTGAGCCGGATTTCGTTGCGCAGAGCGGATTTTCGCTACACGACGTGATCGCCGAAGGCAAAGAGCTCGTCGGCATCGAGCAGATCCAGCTGGGGCTGATCGGTATGCAGCTGGCGCTGACCGCGCTGTGGCGCTCCTACGGGGTGCAACCCGATCTGGTGATAGGCCACTCGATGGGTGAGGTGGCCGCCGCGGTGGTCGCCGGTGCGCTGACGCCGGCGCAGGGCCTGCGGGTCACCGCCACTCGGGCCCGCCTGATGGCCCCGTTGTCCGGGGAGGGCGCGATGGCGTTGCTGGAACTCGACGCCGCCGAGACGCAGGCGCTTATCGCCGACTACCCGCAAGTGAGTCTGGGGATCTACGCCTCACCACGGCAAACCGCGATAGCCGGACCGCCGCAGCAGATCGACGCGCTCATCGAGACGGTGCGTCAACGCGACGGCTACGGCACTCGAGTGAGCATCGAGGTGGCCCCGCACAACGCGGCCATGGATCCGCTGCAGCCGCAGATGCGTTGCGAGCTGGCCGATCTCACCCCGCGACAGCCCACCATCCCGATCATCTCGACCACCTACCCCGACCTGGGTGCGGGGTTGGTTTCGGGCCCCGTCTTCGATGCCGAGCACTGGGCGACCAACATGCGCAACCCGGTCCACTTCCAGCAGGCCATCGCCCGGGCCAGTACCGATCACCACATGTTCATCGAGATCAGCCCGCACCCGCTGCTGACCCACTCGATCAGCGACACCCTCAACAGCGCCACCGATTCGGCCGATCACCGTACCGACTATCTGATCGTGGGCACGCTGCAACGCGACACCCACGACACCCTGACCTTTCACACCAACGTCAACACCACGCACACCAACCGCCCACCGCAAACGCCCCATCCGCCCGAACCGCACCCCGCGCTGCCCACCACCCCGTGGCAGCACACCCGCCACTGGGTGGACGCCGCATCGCCTTCCGGGGCCGCATATCACCTGGCCGACGTTCATCCGCTGCTCGGCGTCGGTGTCACCGACCCCACCAACGGCATCCGGGTCTGGGAAAGCCAGCTCGACCCGGACCTGTTGTGGCTCGGCGATCACGTCATCGACGATCTGGTCGTGCTGCCCGGTGCGGCCTATGCCGAGGTCGCGCTGGCGGCCGCTACCGACACATTCGGAGCCGAGCCCGACGAACCCTGGATGATCTGCGAGCTCGATCTTCATCAGATGCTGCACGTGACCGCGGGCACCGTGCTGGTCACCACACTCACCGGCGACCAGCAACGCTGCCGGATCGACATACGCACCCGCAGTGGATCTTCGGAATGGACTACCCACGCCACCGCCACCGTTGCGCGTGCCGAGCGATTCGAGCCGTCCGACCCGCGCACCGGGGTCACCCCGGGCGATCCCGCAACCGAACTCGACCCCGACGACTTGTACCAGCGCCTGCGCGGCGCCGGCCAGCAGCACGGGCCGGCGTTCCAGGGCATCATGGGACTGGCCGTCGAGCAATCCGGCGCGGCCCGCGCCCAGGTGCGGCTACCGTCGTCGGCCCGAACGGGTTCGCGCGACTTCTTGCTGCATCCGGTCATGATGGATATCGCACTGCAAACGCTGGGCGCCACCCGGATGGCAACCGATCTGGCCGGCGGGCAGGCCGCCCGGAAATCCTTGGTGGTGCCGGTGCGCTACGCCGGCGTGCACGTGTACGGCGATATCACCCGGGGTGTCTGCGCCATCGGCAGCCTGTCCGTGACCGAGGGTTCGGACCGGCTGGCCGGCGAGGTGGTTCTGACGGATTCGGATGGCCGGCCACTGCTGGTGATCGACGAGGTCGAAATGGCGGTGCTCGGATCCGGTGGCGGTGCAACGGAATTCGGCAATCGCCTGTTCACGCTGGAGTGGGAGCTTGTCCCGCTGCCCACAGCCGCCGGCCTGCCCGGGGCGCTGTTGATGATCGGTGATCCCGCGAGCGACCCGCTGCTGTCCGCGCTGCAGTCGTCGCTAGCCGAGCGCACCGAGGTGGCGGTGGTCTCGCCGCACGACGAAGCGGCGCTACGCCAGGCGATCACCCAATCGGACACCGCCTGGGACGGCATCGTCATGGTCTGTCCGCCCCGCAGCGTCGACGAATCGTTGCCCGACGACGCTCAGCTGGAGCTGGCGCGGACGCGCACGCTGCTGATCGCTCGCGTGGTGGAGACCGTGACGCGGATGGGCACCCGCAAGAGCCCACGGCTGTGGATCGTCACCCGCGGTGCCCAGCAGGTCGATCCCACCGACTCGGTCACGTTGGCGCAGACCGAGTTACGGGGAATCGCCCGGGTGCTCACGTTCGAGCATTCGGAGCTGAAGGCCACACTCGTCGACGTCGAACCGGACGGCACCGGCGCACTGGCCGACTTGGCAGAAGAGTTGCTCACCGGTTGCGACCACGACGAGGTCGCCTACCGCGACGGGCAACGCTACGTGAACCGGCTGGTGCCCGCGCCCACCACGACGAAGGGCGATCTCGCCGCCGAATCCCGGCGCACCGTCGTGAACCTCGACGGCACAGGGCCTTGCGGGGGCGCGGTGCGGCTGCAGATCGACCAGCCCGGCCGGCTGGACGCGCTCACGGTCCACGAGGTGAAACGGCCCAGGCCGCAAGGCGATCAGGTCGAGGTCCGAGTGGTCGCCGCCGGACTCAACTTCAGCGACGTGCTCAAGGCGATGGGCGTGTATCCCGGGCTCGACGGCGCCGCGCCGGTGATCGGTGGCGAGTGCGTCGGCTACGTGACCGCCATCGGCGACGACGTCGACTCAGTCGAGATCGGTCAGCGCGTTATCGCCTTCGGCCCCGGCACGTTCGGGACCTACGTGGGCACGCTCGCCGATCTCGTCGTCCCCATCCCCGACACGCTGCCCGACAACGAGGCGGCCACCTTCGGCGTCGCGTATCTGACCGCGTGGCACTCGCTGTGCGAGGTCGGCCGGCTGTCCCCGGGTGAACGCGTGCTCATCCATTCCGCTACCGGCGGTGTCGGAATGGCGGCGGTCTCGATCGCCAAGATGATCGGCGCCCGCATCTACACCACAGCCGGCTCGGAAGCCAAGCGCGACATGCTGTCCCAGCTCGGCGTCGAGTACGTCGGCGACTCGCGCAGCGTCGACTTCGCTGACGAGATCCTTGAGCTCACCAACGGCTACGGTGTCGACGTCGTGCTCAATTCGCTGGCCGGCGAGGCGATTCAGCGCGGCGTGCAGATCCTGGCCCCCGGCGGCCGGTTCATCGAGCTGGGCAAGAAAGACGTCTACGCCGACGCCAACCTGGGGCTGGCGGCGCTGGCCAAAAGCGCGTCCTTCGCCGTGGTGGACCTGGACCTGAATCTCAAGCTGCAGCCGGCGAAGTACCGCCAACTCCTGCAACACATCCTGCAGCACGTCGCGGACGGCAACCTGCCGGTGCTACCCGTCACCGAATTCGGTCTGCGCGATGCGGCCGACGCATTCCGGCTCATGGCCTCCGGCAAGCACACCGGCAAGATCGTCATCTCGATACCGGATAGCGGCAGCATCGAGGCGTTGGCAGCCCCGCCGCCGGTTCCGCTGGTCAGTCCCGACGGCGGCTACTTCGTCGTCGGCGGCATGGGCGGTCTCGGCTTCGTGGTCGCCCGCTGGCTGGCCGAGCAGGGCGCGGGATTGGTTGTGCTGAACGGACGTTCGGCTCCCGACGACGAGGTGGCGGCGGCCATCGCCGAGCTCAACGCGACGGGGCACCGGATCGAGGTGGTCACCGGTGACATCGCTGAACCCGGCACGGCCGACCGGCTGGTGCAAGCGGTCGAAGATGCCGGTTTCCGGCTGGCCGGGGTTTTGCACAGCGCGATGGTGCTGGACGACGAAATCGTGTTGAACATGACGGATTCGGCCGCCGCGCGGGTGTTCGCTCCCAAGGTCACCGGCAGCTGGCTGCTGCACCAGGCGACCGCTTCACGTGACCTCGACTGGTGGCTCACCTTCTCCTCGGCCGCCGCGCTTCTCGGCACACCCGGGCAGGGCGCCTACGCCGCGGCGAACTCGTGGGTCGACGGCCTGGTTGCGTACCGGCGTTCGCGCGGACTGCCCGCAGTCGGAATCAACTGGGGCCCATGGGCCGAGGTCGGCCGCGCCCAGTTCTTCGCCGATCTGGGGGTTTCGATGATCACCGCAGAGCAGGGACTAGAAGCGATGCAGACGGTACTGGCCGCCGACCGGGCGCGTACGGGTGTGTTCAGCCTGGATGCACGGCAGTGGTTCCAATCCTTCCCGGCGGTGGCCGGGTCGTCGTTGTTCGCCAGGCTGCAGGACTCGGCGGTCCCCGAACGAAGCGGCGGCGGAAAGGTCCGAGCGCAGCTGGACGCCCTCGACGCGGCCGAACGCCCCGCCCACCTGGCGTCGGCGATCGCCGGTGAGATCCGTGGGGTGCTGCGCTCGAGCGACCCGATCGACCACGACCGGCCGCTCGAGACGCTGGGACTCGATTCGCTGATGGCCCTCGAATTGCGAAACCGGCTGGAAGCCAGCTTGGGGATCACTTTGCCGGTCGCCCTGGTCTGGGCTTACCCGACCATCACCGATCTGGCGGTCGCGCTGTGCGAACGCATGGACTACGCACCACCGGCCGCCTCGCAGCAAGTTGACGACGCCGAACCCGAACTGTCCGACGCGGAGATGGACTTGCTGGCCGACCTGGTCGAAGCCAGCGAGCTGGAAGCGGCATCGCGAGGTGAGTCATGACAAGCCTGGCAGAGCGCGCGGCACAGCTGTCACCGAACGCCCGGGCGGCCCTGGCGCGCGAACTCGTCCGCGCCGGCACGGCCTTCCCCACCGACATCGCCGAGCCGATTGCGGTGGTGGGCGTCGGCTGCCGCTTCCCGGGGAATGTGACTGGACCGGAAAGCTTCTGGCAGCTACTGGTCGACGGCGTGGACACGATCGGCGAGGTGCCGCCGGATCGGTGGGACGCGGACGCGTTCTACGACCCCGACCCGTCGACGCCCGGATGCATGACGACGAAATGGGGCGGATTCGTTTCCGACGTCGACGCTTTCGATGCCGACTTCTTCGGCATCACACCCCGCGAAGCCGTGGCGATGGACCCGCAGCACCGGATGTTGCTCGAGGTTGCCTGGGAAGCCCTCGAACACGCCGGTATCCGGCCGGATTCGCTGAGCGGCAGCCGAACCGGGGTGATGATGGGGTTGTCGTCGTGGGACTACACGATCGTCAACATCGAACGCCGGGCCGACATCGACGCCTACCTGAGCACCGGAACCCCACACTGCGCGGCGGTGGGCCGGATCTCCTACCTGCTGGGATTGCGCGGCCCGGCGGTCGCCGTGGATACCGCGTGCTCGTCGTCACTGGTGGCGATCCACCTGGCCTGTCAGAGCCTGCGGTTGCGCGAGACCGACGTCGCGCTGGCCGGCGGCGTGCAACTCACCTTGTCGCCGTTCACCGCGATCGCGCTGTCCAAGTGGTCGGCGCTGTCGCCGACGGGCCGCTGCAACAGCTTCGACGCCAACGCCGACGGATTCGTGCGCGGCGAGGGCTGCGGGGTGGTGGTGCTCAAACGGTTGGCCGACGCGCTACGCGACCGGGACCGGGTGCTGGCGGTGGTCCGCGGTTCGGCAACCAACCAGGACGGCCGGTCCAACGGCATGACGGCACCCAACGCGCGGGCGCAGCGCGACGTGATCACCGCTGCGCTGCGGCTCGCCGACGTCACCGCCGACAGCGTGCAGTATGTCGAAACACACGGCACCGGAACGATATTGGGCGACCCCATCGAGTTCGAGTCGT
Organism: Mycobacterium attenuatum; assembly: GCF_900566085.1. Taxonomy (GTDB): domain Bacteria; phylum Actinomycetota; class Actinomycetes; order Mycobacteriales; family Mycobacteriaceae; genus Mycobacterium; species Mycobacterium attenuatum. The sequence continues at coordinate 14,512 of NZ_UPHT01000050.1, read as the reverse complement.
TGGCGGCCACCTATGGCGTGGCCCAAGGCCAGGGCGAGGGCTCGTGCGCATTGGGTTCGGTCAAGACCAACATCGGCCACCTGGAGGCCGCCGCCGGGGTGGCGGGATTCATCAAGGCGGTACTGGCGGTGGAGCGCGGGGGCATTCCGCGCAATCTGCACTTCGCCCGGTGGAACCCTGCCATCGACGCGTCGTCGACGCGGTTGTTCGTGCCTACCGAGACCTCGCCGTGGCCCGCGACAACCGGGCCGCGCCGCGCAGCGGTGTCGTCGTTCGGCCTCAGCGGGACCAACGCACACGTCGTCCTCGAGCAGTGCCCGGACCAGCCGGCAGCAGCTGCTGTCGAAGCACCCCCCGTCTCAACCGTAGTGGTGTCGGGCAAGACGCCGCAACGCGTGGCCGCCATGGCCGAGGCGCTGGCCGACTGGATGTCCGGACCGGGCGCGGCCGCATCGCTTGCTGATGTGGCACACACGATGAACCACCACCGCGCTCGGCACGCCAAGGTCGCCACCGTGGTCGCGCGGGACCGCACGGAGGCGGTCGCGGGATTGCGGGCGCTGGCGGCGGGACAACCGCGTGCGGGTGTGGTGAGTTGTGATCAACATGCCGCTGGGCCGGGGCGGGTATTCGTCTACTCGGGTCAGGGTTCGCAGTGGGCCGGGATGGGCCGGCAGCTGCTGGCCGACGAACCGGCGTTCGCCAAGGCGGTAGCCGAGCTGGAGCCGGTATTCGTTGCCCAGGTTGGGTTTTCGCTGCAGCAGACGCTTTCCGCGGGCGACGAGGTGGTGGGTATCGACCGCATCCAGCCGGTGCTGGTCGGGATGCAGTTGGCCCTGACCGAGTTGTGGCGGTCCTATGGCGTGACGCCGGATGCGGTAATCGGGCATTCGATGGGCGAGGTGGCCGCCGCGGTCGTCGCCGGCGCGTTGACACCCGAGCAGGGCTTGAAGGTGATCGCCACCCGGTCGCGACTGATGTCGCGCCTGTCCGGGCAGGGTGCGATGGCGCTGCTCGAACTGGACGCCGGGGCCACCGAGGCGCTGATCGCCGACTATCCGCAGGTGACCCTGGCGGTGCATGCGTCACCGCGCCAGTCGGTGATCGCCGGGCCGCCGGAAGCGGTGGACTCGATAGTCGCTGTCGTTGCCGCACAGAATCGGCTGGCGCGGCGGGTCGAGGTCGACGTGGCCTCCCATCACCCGATCATCGACCCGATCCTGCCCGAATTGCGAAGCGAGCTAGCGGATTTGGCTCCGCAGCCGCTGCGCATCCCGATCATCACGACCACTCGGGCTTGGGACGAGCACTCGCAGCCGGTGATGGATGCCGACTACTGGTCGGCAAACCTGCGCAACCCGGTGCTCTTTCACCAGGCCATCAGAGCCGCGGCCGAGCGCCATGGGTACCACACCTTCATCGAGATGAGCCCGCACCCGGTGCTCACCCACGCCATCACCGAAACCCTGGGCGAGACCGGTGAGCATCTCGTCACGGGCGCGATGAACCGCGACCAGGACCAAACCCTGTTCTTTCACGCCCAACTCGCCACGATCGGGATGACCACCCCGGACGGGGTCGCCGGACGCCTCGTGGACCTGCCCCCAAATCCGTGGCAGCACAACAGCTTCTGGGTAGCGGATCGGTCCGCGATGTCGGAACTGGCCGCCACTCATCCATTGCTGGGCGCGCACATCGAGATGCCCAGCGGTGGAAACCACGTCTGGCAGGCCGACGTCGGCACCGACGTATCTCCCTGGCTGGGAGACCACAAGGTGTTCGGCCAGCCGATCATGCCGGCCGCGGCGTTCGCCGAGATCGCACTGGCGGCGGCCAGCGAAGCGCTCGGCGTATCGACCGACTCGATCGGCATCACCCAGTTCGAGGTCGAGCAAATGCTCCCCCTCAGCAACCACACCCAGCTGACCACCCAGTTGATTCGCAACGGCGACAGCCAGATTCGGATCGAGATCTATTCCCGCTCCCCCGACGCGGAATTCCGCCGCCACGCCACGGCCCGGGCCGAACAAGCACAGCCCGGCGTCGCGCGCAGTTACCCCCAGGCGCAACGTTCTTCCAACGTGACGTCGGTGTCACCGGCCGATTTCTACACCCTGCTGCGCCAAACCGGCCAGCACCACGGCCCCGCCTTCGCGGCGCTGAGCCGCATAGCGCGACTCCCCGACGGTTCCGCCGAAACCGAAATCACCCTTCCCGACGAGGCTCCCCGGCATCCCGGATATCGGCTTCACCCGGCCATGTTGGATGCGGCCCTGCAGAGCCTGGGTGCCGCAATACCCGACGGCGAAGTCGCGGGGTCCACCGAGGCCAGCTATCTGCCGGTGTCCTTCGAAAAGATTCGCGTCTACCGCGACATCGGCCGCCATGCCAGGTGCCGCGCGCACCTGGCCAATCTCGACGGCGGCGCCGGCAAGCTAGGCAACATCGTCCTGATCGACGACGCCGGCCAGGTCGCGGCCGAAATCGATGGCATCTATCTGCGGCGCGTCGAGCGCCGCGCGGTGCCGCTGCCGTTGGCGCAGAAGATCTTCGACGCCGAATGGATCGAAAGCCCGATCCCACTCGAGGCTGCGCCACAGCCGGGACGCGAGCCCGCACCGGGCAGTTGGCTGGTGCTCGCCGACGCCACCGCAGACGAGCACACCCGGCTCATGGCAGACCAGTTCGTGGAGCGGTGGCGTTCGCCGGCGCGACGGGTGCACACCGCCGATCTGGGCGACGAACCGGCGGTGCTGGCTGCGTTCGCGGAAACCGCGGGCGATCCGGACCATCCGCCCGTCGGCCTGGTCGTTTTCGTCGGCGGCGCCTCGACCGGATTGGACGACGGGCTGGCCGCCGCGCGAGACCGGGTGTGGTCGATCACGACCGTCGTCCGGGCCGTCGTGGGCACCTGGCACGGCCGGTCACCACGACTGTGGCTGGTCACCGGCGGCGGGTTGGCGGTTCACGACGACGAGCCGGGAGCCCCGGCAACGGCGTCCTTGAAAGGTCTGGTGCGTGTCCTGGCCTTCGAGCATCCCGATATGCACGCCACCCTGGTCGATCTGGATGTCCCGCACGATCCGCTTACCGCGCTGACCGCCGAACTGCAGGACCGCGGCAATGACGACGTGATCGCGTGGCGCGATGACCGCAGGTTCGTCGAACGCCTGTCACGGGCCACTGTCGACGCAGACCAGCGGCATCCGGTGGTCCGCGCCGGAGCGTCGTACGTCATCACCGGTGGGCTGGGCGGTCTCGGATTGGTCGTCGCGAAATGGCTGGTGGACCGCGGCGCCGGCCGGGTGGTGCTCAATGGGCGCAGCGAACCCACCGACGACCAGCACAAGGCGTTGACCGCATTGGAGGCCCGCGCCGACATGGTGGTCGTCCGCGGCGACGTGGCGGCGCCGGGCGTGGCCGAAAGCCTCATCGCCGCCGCCCGGCAAGGCGGGGCTGAACTACGCGGCGTCGTGCACGCCGCCGCGGTCATCGAAGACAGCCTGGTGTTCTCCATGAGCAGAGACACCCTGGAGCGGGTATGGGCGCCCAAGGCCGCCGGAGCGCTGCGGATACACCACGCGACCGAGGGCTGCGAGCTCGACTGGTGGCTCGGATTCTCCTCCGTCGCATCACTATTGGGCTCGCCCGGCCAGGCGGCCTATGCGTGCGCCAGCGCCTGGCTCGACGCGCTGGTGACCTGGCGCCGGGCGTCGGGCCTCCCGGCGGCGGTGATCAACTGGGGGCCGTGGTCGGAGGTGGGCGTCGCGCAAGCCCTGGTCGGCAGCGTCCTGGACACCATCACCCCCGCGGAGGGCATCGAGGCTCTCGACTCGCTGCTGGCCGCCGGCCGGGCCCGCACCGGCGTTGCCCGGCTGCGCGCCGACCGGGCTCTGGTCGCGTTCCCGGAGATGCGCGCCATCAGCTACTTCACGCGGGTGGTGGCGGAGCTGGACTCGGCCGGCGATCTCGGCGACTGGGCCGGCCCCGACGCGCTTGCCGATCTCGACGCCGGCGAGGCCCAGCGCGTGGTGACCGAGCGGATGCGCGCGCGCATCGCGGCGGTGATGGGCTACGCTGACCGGTCGGCTGTCGATCCCGCCACCCCGCTGACCGACCTGGGGCTGGACTCCCTGATGGCGGTGCGGATCCGCAACGGCGCGCGGGCGGACTTCGGCGTGGAACCGCCGGTGGCGCTGATCTTGCAGGGCGCGTCCCTGCACGACCTGACCACCGACCTGATGCGCCAACTCGGGCTCTCGGGTCCCGACCAGGCGACCGACAACCTGGAAAACACGGCCGTCGTTCGCGACCGGGCGCAGCAGCGCGCGGCGGCGCGACACGGAGCCGCGATACGGCGGCGGGCCAAACCTGGAGTACCCACACCTGGGGTACAGGGAGGACAAGACTTGTGAGCACCCCCGACAACGCGATCGCGGTCGTCGGCATGGCCGGCAGATTCCCCGGCGCAAACGATCTTTCGACCTTCTGGAGCAATCTTCGGCGCGGCAAGGAGTCGATCGTCACCCTGTCCGAACAGGAACTGCGCGACGCGGGGGTCAGCGACAAGACGCTGGCCGACCCGGCGTACGTGCGTCGCGCACCGCTGCTCGACGGGATCGACGAATTCGACGCCGAATTCTTCGGATTCCCGCCGCTGGCCGCGCAGGTGCTCGACCCGCAACACCGGCTGTTCCTGCAGTGCGCGTGGCATGCGCTCGAGGACGCCGGATGTGATCCCGCCCAGTTCGACGGCTCGATCGGCGTGTACGGAACCAGTTCGCCCAGCGGCTACCTGCTGCACAACTTGCTGTCGCATCGGGACCCCAACGCCGTGTTGGCCGAGGGACTCAACTTCGACCAGTTCTCCTTGTTCCTGCAAAACGACAAAGATTTCCTGGCAACGCGGATATCGCATGCGTTCAACCTGCGCGGCCCGAGCATCGCGGTCCAAACCGCATGCTCGTCCTCGCTGGTCGCGGTACACCTGGCCTGCCTGAGCCTGCTGTCCGGCGAGTGCGACATGGCCCTGGCCGGCGGGTCGTCGCTGTGCATCCCGCACCGCGTCGGTTACTGGAACTCGCCGGGATCGATGGTGTCGGCGGTCGGCCACTGCCGGCCCTTCGACGTGCGCGCCGACGGCACCGTCTTCGGCAGCGGGGTGGCGATGGTGGCCCTCAAACCGCTGCAGGCCGCTATCGACGCCGGAGACCGCATTCACGCCGTCATCCGCGGATCGGCGATCAACAACGACGGATCGGCGAAAATGGGTTACGCGGCACCCAATCCGGCCGCTCAGGCCGACGTCATCGCCGAAGCCCACGCGGTGGCCGGCATCGATTCCTCGACCGTCAGCTATGTCGAGTGCCACGGCACCGGCACCCCGCTCGGTGACCCCATCGAAATCCAAGGGCTGCGAACGGCATTCGAGGTCTCCGACACGCCACGGCCGGGCCCGTGCGTGCTGGGCTCGGTCAAGTCCAACATCGGCCACCTGGAAGTCGCCGCCGGAATCGCGGGTCTGATCAAGACGATCCTGTGCCTGAAGCATGAGGCGATTCCCGCGACGCTGCACTACACCAGTCCCAACCCGGAACTGCGGCTGGACCAAAGCCCATTCGTCGTGCAAAACAAGTACGGCCCGTGGGAGTGGGACGGCGTACTTCGCGCCGGGGTGAGCTCGTTCGGCGTCGGCGGCACCAACGCACACGTCGTCTTGGAGCAGGCACCCGCACAGGCACCGCCGGTTCCTGCCCACACCGGACCACAGGTGTTGCTGCTGTCAGCGAAAACCACTGCCGCGCTGCGGGAGTCGCGGGATGCACTGGCCAGTGCGCTGGAACGGCCGGACAGCCCGGACGTGGCCGACGTCGCTTACACCCTCACCCGTCGCCGCAAGCACAACGTGTCCATGGCCGCCGTCGTCCACGACCGCGAGCACGCGGTCAAGGTCCTACGGGCCGCCGAGCACGACAACGTCTTCCTCGGCGAATCCGGCACCGGGGACGCGCCCGAACCAACCACCGCGCCGGACCGCGTCGTGTTCCTGTTTCCCGGGCAGGGCGCCCAGCACGTCGGCATGGCCAAGGGGCTTTACGACACCGAGGCCGTTTTCGCAGAACACTTCGACAGCTGCGCCGCGGGGTTCCGCGATGCGATGGGCATTGATCTGCATGCCGAGGTGTTCGGCGGCACGGCAACGGATCTGGAACGCATCGACCGATCACAACCGGCGCTGTTCACCGTGGAGTATGCGCTGGCAAAGCTGGTCGACAGCTACGGCGTGCGGGCCGGTGCCTACATCGGCTACAGCACCGGCGAATACATCGCGGCCACCCTGGCCGGGGTGTTCGACGTCGAGACAGCGATCAAGACGGTCGCGTTGCGGGCCCGCCTGATGCACGAATCACCGCCCGGCGCGATGGTCGCGGTGGCGGTGGGCCCCGACGACGTCGCGCAATATCTCTCGCCGGGGGTGGAGCTCTCCGCGGTCAACGACCCTGGCAACTGCGTGGTCGCCGGGCCCAAGGACGCGATCCGCGAGTTCAGCCAACGTCTCAACGAGGCCGGCATACCGGTTCGCCGGGTCCGCGCGACGCATGCGTTCCACACCAGCTCGATGGATCCGATGTTGGAAGAATTCCAGGGCTTCCTGTCCCGACAGCAGTTGCGCGCCCCCCGCACACCGTTGCTGAGCAACCTCACCGGGACGTGGCTGACCGAGCAGCAGGTCACCGATCCGGCCACCTGGACACGTCAGATCAGTTCCCCGATCAGGTTTGCCGACGAACTCGACGTGGTGCTGACGGACCCGGGCCGGGTGCTCGTCGAGGTCGGTCCCGGCGGCAGCCTTACCGGCTCGGCGATAAGACATCCGAAGTGGTCGGCCGGGCACCGCTCGGTCCGGCTGATGCGGCACCCGATTCAGAACGCCGACGACCGCGACACCTTCCTGCGAGCCCTGGGTGAGCTCTGGTCGGCCGGGATCGAGATCGACTGGACGCCGCGGCGCACCGGCCAGCCGCAGCTGGCTTCCTTACCCGGCTATCCGTTTGCCCGCCAACGGCATTGGGTGGAGCCGAAGCACACGGTCCGGGTGCAGGTTCCCGCCGGGAGCAACGGCTCCTCGGTGGGGGTCAGGGCTGCCTCGGAGACGGGCACCGCCGCCGAGGCGTCCGGCAGCGGGGAGTCACAGACTGAGATCACGCTGCGGCGGATCTGGGAACAGTGCATGGGTGTGAGCTCCATCGATCGCAACGCCAATTTCTTTGACATGGGCGGCGATTCCCTGATGGCGATCAGCATCGCGATGTCGGCGGCCAACGAGGGCCTGACCATCACGCCGCAGGACCTGTACGAATACCCCACGCTGGCGGCGCTGTCCGCCGCTGTCGACGCTTCCTTCGCGGCCAGCGGGTTGGCGAAACCCGCTGGGGCGCAGGCGCATCCAGCTGTTCCGCCGAATATCGCCTACTTCCTAGACCGGGGGCTGCGCGACACCGGCCGCTGGCGCGTGCCGCTGATCCTGCGGTTGGACCCCAAGATCGCGACGGAGGATGTCCGGGCGGTGCTGACCGCGGTGGCCAACCACCACGACGCGTTGCGCCTGCACATTGTCGATACGGCCGGGATGTGGGAGCAGCACATCGCAGGGCCCGCGGAGTTCACCCGGCTCTCCACCGCGTCACTTCCCGACGAGGTGTCCGCCGGCAGCCCACAGGAGCGTGCGGCGGTGTCGGCCATCGTGGCTGAGCTGGCTGCACGCCAAGACCTCTCGGATGCACCACTGAGCGCGGTACACATCACCGCCGGGCACGGCGGTCACCACTTCCTGGGCCTTAGCCTGCACGAGACGGTCAGCGACGATGCATCGCTGCAGATCCTGGGCAGCGATATCATCACCGCGTTCGGCCGGCGGCTGGCGGGCGAGGAGATCGCGCTCGAGCCGGTCACCACGGGGTGGCGGGACTGGTCGGTGCGCTGCGCGGCCCTGGCGACGCATCCGGCGGCCCTCGACACCCGCTCTTTCTGGATTGAGAATTCCGGCAAGGTGACCTTGTGGCTGACCGACGCCGCGGCTGCTGCCGAGCACCCGCAACCGCCCGGCGCCGACGATCTGATCAAGTCGTCAACCACGCTGAGTTTCGAGCAGACCTCCGAACTCGATGACGCTCGGCGGCGGTTCCGCCGCTCGATCCAAGAGATCGTGCTGGCTGGGCTGGGCCGGACGATAGCCAAGACGGTCGGTGAGGGTGTGCTTGCCGTCGAACTCGAGGGCGAGGGACGCTCGGTGCTGCGGCCGGACGTCGACCTGCGCAGAACCGTGGGTTGGTTCACCACGTACTACCCCATTCCGCTGGCATGCGTGAACGGGCCAGGCGCGGCGGCGATTGCGCAGCTCGACGCCGTTCACGACACGCTGAAGTCGGTTCCGCACTACGGAATCGGATACGGGCTGCTGCGGTATCTGTATGCACCGACAGGGCGCGTGCTCGGTGCGCAGCGCACTCCTGACATCCACTTCCGCTATGCGGGCGTCATTCCCGAATTGCCGGGCACCGATGCCCCCGTGCAGTTCGACTCCGACATGACGATGCCCGTGCGGGAATCGATTCCCGGCCTCGGTCACGCCATCGAACTCCGGGCATACCGTTTCGGCGGCTCACTGCATCTGGATTGGTGGTACGACAGCCGCCGGATTCCGGCGGCGACTGCAGCAGCGCTGGTGCAGAACTTCCCGGCCGCGCTCAGCGAGCTGATCCAGGAGGCCATCGCGGCCGAACACGACGAAAGCGAAGACGTCGGGGCACCCGAAGCGGGCGCTCTGGTGGACTTGTCCAGCCTGGACGCGGGCTGAGGAGGATTAGATGCGCAACAACGATATGGCTGTGGTGGTCCGCGGCGTACACAAGGCTTTCGGCAAGGTTGTGGCCCTCGATGACGTCAGTTTCGAAGTGGGGCGCGGCGAAGTGATCGGGCTGCTGGGCCCGAACGGGGCCGGCAAAACCACCATGGTGGACATCTTGTCGACGCTGTCACGGCCGGATCGGGGCACGGCGACCGTCGCCGGCTACGACGTCGTCTCCGAGCCGGCCGGGGTGCGCCGCTCGATCATGGTCACCGGACAGCAGGTGGCAGTCGACGACATGATCACCGGTGAGATGAACCTGGTGTTGTTCGGTCGTCTCTACGGGCTGAGCAAGTCGGCGGCGCACCAGCGCGCCCAAGAGCTGCTCGAGCAATTCGGCCTCATGCACGCCGCAAAGCGGAAGGTGAACACCTACTCCGGGGGCATGCGCCGACGGATCGACATCGCGTGTGGTTTGGTAGTTCAACCGCAGGTGGCGTTCCTGGATGAACCGACCACCGGGCTGGATCCCAGGAGCCGGCAAGCCATTTGGGATCTGGTGGCCAGCTTCAAGAAGCTCGGCGTGGCAACGCTGCTGACCACGCAGTACCTCGAAGAGGCGGACGCGCTCAGTGACCGGATCATCTTGATCGATCGCGGCACCGTCATCGCCGAAGGCACCGCGAACGAGCTCAAGCACCGCGCCGGCGACACTTTCTGCGAAATAGTGCCGAGTGATCTGAAGGACCTGAGCGCTATCGTCGCGGCGCTGGGCTCGCTGCTACCCGAGCACAGCAGGGCCATTCTCACACCCGAATCGGACCGGATCACCATGCCGGCGCCCGACGGGACAAGGACCCTCATCGAGGCCGCGCGCCGGCTCGAAGAAGCGAAGATCGAGCTGGCCGACATCGCCCTGCGCCGTCCGTCACTCGACGACGTATTCCTTTCCATGACAACCGATCCCAGCGAATCTCTGAGCCATCTGGCGTCGGGGGCGATGCGGTGAGCGCCCCGGCCCTGGAACCGGCCATCGGCACCACCGCCGAGCGGCCGGCCACTCGGCAGCCGCGCCAGTCGCCGTTTCGGCAGTGGTGGGTGCTCGTGGTGCGGTTGCTGTTGAATACTTACTTCGGTGAGGTGCTCACCACCGCGGGGGCGCCGGTGGTCTTCATGGTCGGTTTCTACATTCCGTTTTCCATACCGTGGAACCATTTCGTGGGCGGCTCGAACGTAGCCAGCAGCCTGGGGCAATACATCACGCCGCTGGTGACGTTGCAGGCTGTCGCGTTCGCCGCCATCGGATCCGGCTTTCGGGCGGCAATCGATTCGCAGCTCGGGGTCAATCGGCGGTTCGCCTCCATGCCGATCGCAGCGTTGACGCCGGTGCTGGCGCGAGTGTCAATTTCGTTGTATCGGTGCAGCATCGGTTTGTCGGTGTCGATGATCTCCGGCTATGTGATCGGATTCCGGTTTCACCGCGGACCGGTGTGCATCGTCGGTTTCTGCCTGTTGGTGCTGGTGATCGGGGCTCTGCTGTCGTTCGGCGCCGACCTGCTGGGCACGGGTACCAAGAATCCCGACGCGATGCTGCCGCTGCTGACCTTACCCATCCTGATCTTCGGGCTGCTGTCCGTCGGCCTGATGCCGCTGAAGCTGTTTCCCCGCTGGATCCATCCGTTCGTCCGCAACCAGCCGATTTCCCAATTCGTCGAAGCGCTGCGAGCACTGGCCGGGGACACCACCAAGCACGCCATCCAGTTGACCTGGCCGGTCATGGCGCCGACGCTGGCGTGGGTCGTCGGCTTCATCGTCCTGCTGGTACCCATGTCCATTTTCGTTTTGTCCGAACGGCGATGATTCCCATGACAAGTCAGGAAATCGGGTTCGCACCCGTGCGCTCGCAGTACCCGGACAACTCCATTCGTCCGCTGGTTTCACAGACGCTGTTGCAGACCAAACGAATCGTCACGCGGTGGTCCGGCGACTTCCTCACCACCATCGAAGCCCTCGTGTTGCCGATCCTGATGATGCTGGTCCTGAAAATCGTTCTCGGGAACCTGATCTACGCGGTAACCCACGACAACGCGATGTACAGCATCGTGCCGCTCATCGCGATCGGTGCCGCAATCACCGGATCGACGTTCGTCGCGATCGACCTGATGCGTGAGCGCAACAGCGGGCTGCTGTCCCGGCTGTGGGTGCTTCCCGTGCACCGGGCATCGGGACTGCTGTCCCGAATCTTGGCGGACGCCATCCGGATTCTGTTCACCACGCTGGTCATGCTCGGTGTCGGGATCCTGCTCGGCTTCCGGTTTCGGCAGGGGGCGCTCGCGAGCTTGATGTGGCTCAGCGTCCCGGTGACACTGGGCATCGCCTTCGCCGTTGCGGTGACCACGGTGGCGCTCTACACAGCACAGACGGTAGTAGTCGAGTCCGTCGAGCTGGTGCAGGCGATCGCGTTGTTCTTCTCCACCGGCCTGGTCCCGCTGAACCAGTATCCGGGCTGGATTCAGCCGGTCGTCGCACATCAGCCCGTCAGCTACGCGGTGGCCGCGATGCGCGGGTTGTCGACGGAGGGCCCGGTCCTGGCTCCGATGATCGGGGTACTGCTGTGGACCATAGGTATTTGCGCCGCGTGCGCTGTACCGTTGGCGGTCGGTTTCCGACGCGCCAGCACGCATTGACCCGCCATGGGATGGCTGGCCACGCTGCCACCTGAAGTGAAAAGACGGGAGTCTTGAGGTGTTTCCCGGATCCGTAATCCGAAAACTGTCACACAGCGAGGAAGTCTTCGCCCAATACGAGGTTTTCACCTCGATGACCATGCAGCTGCACGGCGTTATCGATGTCGACGCATTCTCGGAAGCCTTCGACGCCCTCGCCGAGGCCCACCCGGTCCTGGCCAGTCACCTCGAGCCCAACCCCGACGGCGGTTGGAACCTCGTCGCAGACGACTACCTGCACTCGGGGCTGATCGTGGTCGACGGCACCACCGAGTCGGCGTCGACAGCCGCACCGATTCGGCTTGACCAGTCCCTGTCCCTGTTCAACATGAAGTTGACGTTGGGCGAACCAACGTCGGAATTGACGGCGTATCTGCATCACAGCATGGGTGATGGTCACCATGGCTCCGGGCTGCTCGAGGAGCTGTTTACCCGCTATACCGCGATGGTGACCGGCGCCGACCCCGGCCCGGTGATCCCCGAGCCCGCTCCTGCGCCGCTCGAGGTCATGCTCGAACAGCGTGGGGTCAAACGGATGGGGCTGTCCGGCGTCGAACGTTTCATGCCGGTGATGTTCGCCTACGACATACCCGCCCCGGAGCGACCGGCCCTCATCGCGAATCCTGGTTCGCCCCAACCTGTCCCGGTCACCAGAGTGCAGCTCAGCGAACAAGAGACCGCCGACCTGGCGGATTTGGGCCGGGAGAACCGGGTCAGCGTCAGCCACGTGGTGGCAGCGGCCATCTTGATGACCGAGTGGCAATTCCGCGAGACCCCGCACATCCCGATCCCGTACGTGTACCCCGTCGACTTGCGATACCTGCTGAGCCCGCCGGTGCGGCCGACGGAGGCGACCAACCTGGTTGGAGTGGCGACCTATCTTGCCGAGATCGGGCCACACACCGACATCGTCGATCTGGCGTCCGACATCGGCGCTACGTTTCGGGCCGACCTGGCCGACGGTCTGATTCAGCAGTCGGCGCTGAATTTCGGCGTGGCATTCGAAGGAACTCCCGCCGGCCTGCCGCCACTGGTCTTCTGCACCGACGTCAGCGCTTTTCCGATACCGACGCCCGCGGGACTGGAGCTGGGTGAGTTTCACGGCCAGTTCGCTTGTTCGATCACCCTCCCCCTGGACTTCTACGGTTGCGGGATCCAAGACGGAAAAATGGTCATCGAGCATCACGGACACATCGATGCGGAAGACCGGCTCGAGGCGATCCGTTCGCTGTTGTGCACGGTTCCTTCGGAGTACGGCTGGGTCATGGAGTGACCGGGAAGGGGAAACCGATCGTCGGCAAGGTGTGCGCCCGTGGGGGTTTCACTCCTACCCGCGCGTGCGCCGCCACACCGCATCGATTTCGTTGACCGCCGCCGGGTCGGGGTGTCAACCCGATAACGTGCTGTCGCCACGTGCGCCGGGTGCTGGCACTGGTCTCCCGCCGATGCGGCGCCGGACGTCACTATCCCTTGCGATGCGGGCACTTTCGTTCACACGTGCACCACTGGTGGAGTCTGCTACGATCCTGCGATGCGGTGGCAGCGTCGACAAGGCTCTTAGCCGCACGGCCGGTTGGCACTCCTCGGCATTGACGCCGCAGCGGGGCAACCCCCGGAGCCAACTCGGCGGAAGGGCATGCGGGTCCGACGTATGTGCGGCGGTCTTGTCGGGGTCCGCGCGCCGCCGTCGGTCCTGGTGAAAATGCTGGCCGTGACGATAGTCCAGTGACCACGGGCTGGCTAGTGAGGAGATGACAGGATGGACGTGGCGAGCGTCTTCATGCGGCTGATGGACGTACTGAGGAAACTCACGAGTGCTGTCGCCCAACTGATTTACCGACCGACCGACTCGGCGGCAGAGGAATACCACAAGTGGTACTACAGCAACTTGGTGTGGGACCACACCACGTGGTTGGGTGTCCAATGCTGGAAGTCCGTCAGCGATATGTGGAATTACCAGGAGATCCTGTTCAGCTTGAAACCATCTCTGGTCATCGAGTTCGGCAGCCGATACGGCGGCTCGGCACTGTATTTCGCCAACGTGATGAGGCACACCGGCCAGCCGTTCAAAGTGGTCTCCGTGGACATCTCGCACAAGGCTCTCGACCCGGCGGCCCGGCGCGATCCGGACATTCTGTTCATCGAATCCTCATCCACCGTCCCTGCCGTTGCCGAGCAGATCGAGCGCCTCAAAGCCGAATACCCCGGCACCATCTTCGCTATCCTCGACAGCGACCACTCCATGGATCACGTGCTGGCCGAGATGAAACTGCTGCGGCCGCTACTGTCCAGCGGCGACTACCTGATCGTGGAAGACTCCGATATCAATGGACACCCCGTCCTGCCGGGGTTCGGTGCCGGCCCGTACGAGGCCATCGAGGCATACGAGCGTGAATTCCCCAACGACTACAAGCATGATGTGGCGCGGGAGAACAAATTCGGGTGGACATCGGCTCCCAACGGATTCCTGATCCGCAACTGAGTTCCAGCCACCAGAATCCGCCGCGGCGGTCGACGCGGCAACAGTCCAAGCACCCAACGATGGTCGGCGCGGCGGGTGATCGCATCGACGCTGACCACCAATTGCCTCGTGCCAGTAGGACTCCCGAGGCCGGACTCCGAGCTGGCTGCTTGCCCGTGCAGTGCGCGTTCTCGGGTCACAGCCTCTGCGGCATTGTGGTTGGCCGTGACACTCGCTGATGACGTCGGCCACCATCGACCGCGGATCGGCCAACAGAGCCGGCGCGCATTCTGCCCGTCGCACCTGAGTTAGGACACCTCTGTTGGATTTCGAGCTCAGAATTGCTGTGACCTGCTGGTTTGTGTGGCGGAGGGCGGGTTTTGGCTTACTAACCGGGTAGGGTCCGGTGAGTGTTTGTGCGCAAGGTGCGCACCGCTTCGGGTGCGGTGGCGGTGCAGGTGATGCGCAAGTCGGGCC